>NZ_JAZKTZ010000011.1:0-177540 GCF_036625345.1 Candidatus Accumulibacter meliphilus
CACCACCTTCACCTATTACCCGGCCAACGACCCCGACCCCAGCCTCCGCGGCCAGCTCGCCACCGTCACCAACGCCATCGGCCATGTCACCCAGGTCACCGCTTACGACCTCAATGGCAACCCGCTCACCGTCATCGGCGCCAATGGCACGCCCCAGCACCCTCGCCTACGACGCGCGTCAGCGGCTGAGCAGCCGCGCGGTCGGCGGCGAAGTCACCAGTTATAGCTACGACGGCGTCGGGCAGCTCACGCGCATCACCCTGCCTGATGGCAGCAGCATGCACTACAGCCACGATCAGGCACATCGACTCATCGCGATCGCCGATTCCCTGGGTAACCAGACGCGCTACACGCTCGATGCCATGGGCAACCGCATCCGCGACGACTCTCTCGACCCGGCCGCCAGCTTGTGCAGTTCCGCCGCCGCAGTTTCGACGCGCTCGGCCGTCTGGTCCAGGACATCGGCGCTCGCGACCAGATCACCACCTACACCTACGACCCCAATGGCAACCGCAGCACGCTCACCGACCCCTTGAGCCAGCGCACGCTCTTCGCTTACGACGGCCTCGACCGACTGATTCAGCTTACCAATCCCGATCTCGGCCAGACCCGCTACCGGTACGACGGCCAGAACCGCCTGATCCAGGTCACCGACCCAAGACACCTGCGCACCATCTACACCGAAGACGGTCTCGGCAACCGCCTGCAGCAACAGAGCCCCGACACCGGCCAGACGACCAGCACCCATGACGCCGCCGGCAACGCAGTCACCCGTACCGACGCCAAAGGCCAGGTCACGAGCTATGCCTACGATGCCCTCAACCGCCGGACCCAGGCCGCCTACCATGACGGCAGCGAGACACGTTACCTCTGGGACCAGGGCGCCAACGGCCTTGGTCGCCTGACGCGAATCGAGGACTACCGCAACAACCAGCTTACCGGCAGCGTGCAGAGCAGCTACGACCCGCAGGGTCGCCTGCTCAGCCAGACGCGCAGCGTTGGTAACGTCGCGCACACGGTCAGCTACGTCTGGGCTGCCGGTCGACTCGCCGGCATCACGCTCCCGAGCGGTCGCCAGGTCAGCTACACTCGCGACGGCGCCGGCCGCATCAGCGAAGTTCGCCTCACCGACACCGCCCCCGGCGGCAGCGGCCAGACCCGGGTCATCGCGGGAAACATCAGCTACCACCCCTTCGCCGGGGTGAGTGCTTACGTCGACGGCGCCGGGCAGTCGCACTACCGCAGCATCGACCAGGACGGCCGGATCGCAAGCTACACCCTCGGGCAGCCAGACCTGGTTGCTGAACCACGATCTCGCCGGAAGAATCACTGCCCAGTTCGACGTCGGCAACGCCACCCAGAGCATCACCTACGGCTACGATGCGCAGGACCGCCTGACCAGCGCCAATCCGCCCAATACCAGCTACGGCTACGCCTGGGACGCCAGCGGCAACCGCATCAGCCACACCCTCGGCAGCAGCACCCGCGCCTACACCATTGATCCGGCCAACAACCATCTGCAGAGCGTCGGCAGCGTCCCGCCCCGGATCTACAGCCACGACGCCAACGGCAGCATCATCAGCGATGGGCACGAACAGCTTTGCCTATGACGGCAAGGGCCGCCTGGTCCAGGCCAGCACCGCAGCCGGGCTGACTGCCTACCAGTACAACGGCCTTGGCGAACGCGTTCGCAAGACCGGTTCGACCGATGTGGTCTATCACTACGACCCCGCGGGTCACCTGCTGGCGGAGAGCACACCGGATGGCCGCATCGCGCGCGAGTATCTGTGGCTCGACGACGTGCCGCTGGCGGTGCTGCAATGAAGACGATCGACTCGGCGCAGACGCAATCGCCACTTCGGTCGCCGTGGCACCGACTGCTGCTGGCACTCGGTGCTCTTGTCTTCAGTGCTCAGGCCGGCGCGCTGAGCTGTGATATCGACGGCGATGGTGACATCGATCGCGGTGACCTCGCTCTCATCCAGCAGGCCATCCTCGCCCGCCTCCCCGCAACCGGGCCGGGCGATCCGCGCGACGCCGACGGCAACGGGGTCATCAACTCCCTCGATGGGCGCTTGTGCGCCCTGCGCTGCACGCGCGCCCGCTGCAGCGCGACCAACAGCCCGCCGGTGGCCAACGCGGGCCCCGACCAAAGCGTGCCGCGCGGCAACCTGGTGACTCTCGACGGGAGCGCCTCGCGCGACCCCGAGGGCGCGAACCTCAGTCTGGCCTGGTCGCTGATCGGCAAACCGCCGGGCAGCGCCGCACTAATTGCAGGCAGCAGCAGCGCCTCGCCGACTTTCACGGCGGACCTCGCCGGTGACTATGTCGTTCAGTTGATCGTCCATGACGGGCAAGTGGCCAGTGCGCCGGACACGGTCAACATCAACGCCAGCGCCAGCAACACGCCACCGACGGTCAGCCTGAGCGCTCCACTCGCCAACCAGCGCTTCACGGCCCCGGCAACGATGATCGTCAGCGCCGACGCAACCGACGGCGATGGCCAGATTGCCGCCGTGACCTTCTATCAGGGAAGCACGCCGATTGGTACGGTATCCAGCGCGCCGTATCGCATCACTTGGGGCCCGGTTCAAGCAGGTCGCTACGCGCTGAAGGCCCGCGCGACCGACGACAGCGGCGCAACGAACTGGTCGGCGGCGGTGCCAATCACGGTAACGAACGATACTGCCGTACAGGTCTACTATCTGCACAACGATCATCTGAACACCCCACGGATGGTCACCGACCAAGCCAAGCGGGTTGTCTGGCGCAACCTGCCGCTCTCCGAGCCCTTCGGAATGACTCCGCCCGAGGAGGACCCGGATGGTGACGCACAGGCCTTCACCTTGAACCTGCGCTTCCCGGGGCAGTATGCGGATCGGGAGAGCAGTCTAAGCTACAACTACTTCAGGGATTATGATCCGGAGACGGGGAGGTATTTGCAGAGCGATCCGATTGGGTTGGCGGGGGGCATAAATACCTACGCCTATGGCACTGCGAATCCTTTGAGTAACGGCGACCCCATGGGTTTGTGGGTTTATGGCGTGTACGACAACGCTACTGGCCGACTCACCATCAGCGATTTGGAAACCGGCCAATCAATACCGGGAATCTTCGTCTCTGGCGGCCATCCATTTGGAGAACCGATTCCCAACGGGATCTATGACATTCTGCAGCATCCGGACCCGGACTTCTACCGCTTGGAACCTGTTGATCCTTCATATGGTGACGACACCCACGATCGAAGCGGCCGGGATTACTTTCGCCTGCACCGACCAGGCCGAACTATCGGATGCATTGCGGCCGACGATGCCAAGAACTGGAACGAGGTGCGAGACTTGGTTCGTCAGACCTTGGCGGACAGCGTCGTCGTACAGAGCAAATCTCGGCGTCCATGGGCACCGTCGACGGAGCGATTAATTAGATACGGGAAAATCGTGGTCATTAATTCAAATTAGGGGCAAAGATCATGGCAACGTCCGCTATATATCTGCGGCTACTCGCATGTTGTGCCTTCGCACTTGCATTAGTTGAACTCGCCCTAATTGTTGAGCGGGCAGGAGCTGCTTTCTTTAAGGCGTACAAGTTCTATTTCGACGGTGTCTCGCCGATTATCCTGAGCCGGGATACCGTCATTTCGTTTTTCTTCGCGGCGGCGGCCTTCTTCTGTATTTGCCTCCTTGGCATCGTGGTATCGACTCGGCGAGACCCTCGCGCCGCAAGACTCTTTCGTGCATCCGCCTTCCTAAATATCACGGGCATAACAATCATCGCCCTGTTGCTCATGAGTCCATTCGTTCGCACATAGATGGCTCTATGTCGTTTCCTGTGGAGCAGGCCACTGGCCGGCACCCAAGCCGGTCCGGCAGAAAGGACTTCACCTCCCTCGGGCGCGGGGTCAGGGGTGGCTGGGGGCACCCGAAGGGCCCGGCAGAGGCATCCGCCTCAGCGGAGGCGGTTTCACACGAAACGCCACAAACCCCGATTCTGCCTATCTGCCCAGAATGGACGCCAATCTGCAACCCGCAGAGACAAACACCTTGCCGTATCATTGGGTCTTTCCAAACGCAACGACATAGCAAACTCCTTGAACGCATTCGTCGCTCGATCCATCTTGGCCCTCGCTACCCTCGTGATCAGTGCATCGGTCATCGCCCAATCCTCGAATCCCATGCTGACCGTCGACAATGGGCGCGGCAGTCGCAGCCTCAGCCTCGACGATTTGCGTGACCTCCTGGAAACACGCGAGATTGAGGTCGTCAATCCGGATCTGGGCCGACCGGTTAACTACCTCACGTTTTCGCTCGCCGATGTTCTCAAGCTGATGGGTGCGAGCAACGCCGAAGATCTGGTTTTCCATTGCCTGGACGGCTACCAGAGCAGCACCGCCGTGGCCAACGTCGCGAAACTCGACCTCCGGCTCGCTTACGGCGAAGACGGCATCCCGGGCCAGTGGTCGCTCATCCCCACCGGCAAGACGATGACCAATCCGGCGCCATTCATCGTCGTCAGCGCCAACACCTCGGACTCGAAGGTGTTTTCCTGGCCATTTCAAATGAACCGGATCGAAGCCGTCTCCTTCGCCAGCAAGTTCCCTCTGGTCCTTCCCACGGGAGTATCCGCGAACAGCGCAGTCGCCAGGGGCTTCACCATTTTTCGCGAGCAATGCCTGAAATGCCACTCGGTCAACCTGCAGGGAGGCGAAATCGGCCCCGAGTTGAACATTCCGAAGAACATCACTGAATACCGTAGCACCAGCTTTCTGCGTCAGTGGCTGCACGATCCAAACCAGTTCCGGGCCCGCGCAAGAATGCCGCCAACCGAGTTGACCGCCGAGGAAATCGACGAGGTGATCGCCTACCTGCGGCATATGGCTCGCCACAAGCAGGGAGGATAGCGCGCACCGACAGCGATCAGGCGCTGCACGTGCTGCACTCACAGTGGGCACGGCGGCGTCCCGTACTGTGCGCAGATCACCCGGAGTCGATCGAGCAGATTTCCGCCGGCCGACTGAGAGGCTGTCGTTTCTTACCCTGCGTACCGTGATGCGTATAGACTATGCGCATGATCACGAACAGGACGCCCGACATGCGCGCCACCTATATCACGCAAGCCTCCAAGAAAGCGACAAATCTCAGCGTCAACGCGGACTTGCTGCGCAAGGCCAAGGAAATGGATATCAACCTCTCCGCCACCTTCGAGCAGGCGTTACTTGAAGCCCTCAAGCAACGGCAGCGCGAACAATGGCTGGCGGAGAACCGGGCAGCGATTGCGGCGTACAACGATCACGTCGAGGAGCATGGGTCGTTCAGCGATGGACTGCGGACGTTCTGATGCCTCAGTTCGGTGCCTACCGGAATCCGAACCCGCACACCGTCGCCGATTACCCGCTGCTTCTGAACGGTAACCGTTCACTCCCCCTTAAGAAACGGCGCCAACGCCATGCTTTTGCGGCATAATTCGTGACCATGACGGCGACACGATGGCCACGACGAGATGCGTTTAAGCAAGCATGACCTTTTCCAGATGGACGACGAGTGGCTGAAGAAGCTGCCGGCGGAGCTATTGCTGGAAGTATCGAAGCGACTGCTGCACGACGTTAAGGAGTTACAGGATCGGCTGAACCAAAACCCGGGCAATAGCTCGCGGCCGCCGAGCACAAAGGCACCGTGGGAGAAGGCGCCCGACCCGGCCGTGGGCAACGGCGCACCAACCGAAAGCGGAGCTGGCGAAGCCGCTGCCGAAACCGCAGAGGGTTCGGCGCCAGCGCAAGAGACCACGCCACCAGTAACCGAACGCCCATCGCCCCGAAAGGGTTCGGGAAAGCCGCCGGGCAAGCAACTTGGCAGTCAAGGCCATGGTCGCACGCAGAAACTGGCCGTTACTGACCGTTGTGCGCACCGACCCGAGAGCTGCGCGGCTTGTGGTGCAGTCCTGGCGGAGGATGCCGAGTCGCAGGCTTACACGGCCTGGGACGAGGTCGATATCGCGCCGCCAGTCGAGGGCCGCATCGGGCTGATGTTCAGCGTCACGCGCCACACGCTGCTTGAAGGGCGCTGCGCTTGCGGGCACGTCAGCCGTGCCATGCCCTGGCGGGCGCCGCCCGACGCGCAATGGGAAAAGGTTGAGCTGGGCGAATGGCGCCTGGTGGGTCCTCGCCTGGCCGGCGTCATCGTTCTGCTTGCGCTGCGAATGCGCCTGTCACGAGCGAGCATTCGCGAGCTCCTGCGGGAAGTCTTCGACCTGTCGCTGAGCACCGGCGTGATCGATGAGACGATCCGGGAAGCCGGCCGTGCCAGCTTCCCGCTGGAGGATGCCCTGGTCGCCGACATCGTGCAGGCGGCGCAGTTGCACGTCGATGAAACGTCGTGGTCGGAATCAGGCGTGCTGCTGTGGTTGTGGGCGCTGGTCAGCACCTCTACGGTGCTGTACCTCATCGGCCCACGTACCCGCGAGATGCTCGAGAACGCCCTGCAGGACGGCTATACCGGCATTCTCATCAGCGACGGTTACGTCGTCTACCGAAACTGGGAAAACCGCCTGCGCTGCTGGCCCCACCTGATGCGCAAGCTGCGCGGGCTGGCCGAATCCAGTGATGGCCGGGTGTCCCGGGTTGGGCAAGAGATGGAAGCTATCCTGACCGCGCTGATGGCGGGTATCTATGCGGCGCGGCTCGATCCGCCGCCGCAGGCGCTACCCGAGATCTACGCCGCCGAGGTCAAACGGCTCCAGCACCTGTGCGAGGTGCATCAGACGGATCAGCATCCGGCTCTGCGTAGTGTCGTGCGCGAATTCCTCCACGACTGGAAAGTCATCCTGCGCCCGCTCGCCGAGCCCCTGCTGCCGCTCTCCAACAACGCCGCCGAACAGGCGCTGCGACACTGGGTCATTGCGCGCTACATCAGCCACGGCACACGTTCCGAAGAGGGATCGCGCGCCTTCGCTCTCCTGGCCAGTGTCATCGAGACCTGTCGTCGCCGCTCGCAAAGGGCGCTTCAGCTTGGCATAGGGGAGTGAACGATTACTCTGAACGTGCAGAGCGACCTGATTGCGGAACTCGGAACGCGCGTGGTCGTACCTCTCTGCCCGGCCGCGGCAATGAAGGGCAAACTGCTCGACACGCTCACTCCCGTATTCGAAGTCGAGGGCAAGCAATACGCCATGCTCACTCCCCAACTGGCGGGCATTCCGAAAAAGCACCTTGGCACCCAGATCGCAGACCTCGTGCAGCGTCGAGACGAGATCATCGCCGCACTCGACTTGCTGATCACCGGGATATAGCCGTGCTCCCTTGACGGGGAGAACTCCCGGGAGGTGCTCGGCTTCACGTGCACCACCACAACGTCACTGCGCCTTGCCGCCGCTGTTCGCCCCCTGGCCAAGCGGCCTGCCGATGTAGCTTGCGTCCTCGAGTTCCTTCTGGCCGGTCGCGTCATCGACCAGTTCCGGGTACACGCGCCCAACAAAAAAGCCCATGCCAATGACCGTCCGAACGTAGCGCGTCTGACCGGCATCAAGGGTGAAGGTGAGCTTCTTCTCGACTTCGGTCGAGGTACTTACCTCCTGGCTGCCGGGAGCCTGGTCGACGAAGAAGAACCCCCCGGGTTTCGATTCACCAATCACGGTTCCATTCAGCATGATCGATGGTTGAACCGCTGCACCCACCATGCTGCCACTGCGATAGAAATAGATGCGGCCCTGATCGGCGCTCAAGGTCGGAATCGCCGACTTCATTTCCGCTAGCTTTGGTCCGGAAGCGCAAGCGGCGAGAAGCAGAGGGATTAACACTGCAGCACAGAGACGATTGAATTTCATTGCGGGAGCTCCTTTGCCTCGAGCGGCAGGTTTATTGATTCAGTCAGTGGTGAAAACGATTTTTCCACGGGAAGATAGAAGCCGACGAGGCGGCCACTGCTTACAACCGGATACGCCTCATGCATATGCGCGCCCTCGACGGTGAACACCGCGTTCGTCGGTTTCAGTACGCGCCCTTGAGTGATTGCACCGAGGTCAACAAACTCGGTCCCGGCCTTGATACTCCGCTCGTAGCCGGAATCCAGATGCACCGAGACCGTTTGAGACGCGACATAAATCGTCTCTTGAGGCGGGTTCATCCTCGACAGTTGTGCTGGGTAACGATTGATCTCGCTCGCGCATCCGCCGATCACGAATACCATTGTCAGCAATACGCCAGTTGGTTTTCTCATTCGATTCAATCCGCCGCTTCGTCGCGCCAAGAAATGCTACATCGAGTTGTCTTAATATCGCAGAGCCATTAACATCTTTCAGCCGAGGCAAAAGGAAAGACCTGACCCCGCGACTCTTGTTCATCGGGCGGCCGCGTCGATGCTGGGACGGCTACCCCACGGCGCTGCTCCGTTGGCAGGGCCGGCGGTCAGGCCAGTCCACCCGTTCGATGGGTTGCCTCCAGCATTGGCGTCCAGGATTTCATGGGTCAGCAACGCTTCCGCTATGCGGCGCAGCGCTGCCCAGTCCGGTGGCCATGACTTGCCATTGCGCATCACTGCTATAAAACGTGTATCCGGCGTCGAGGTTCTCAAACTGCCCCAGGAAACCCTGAGCCACCGAGAGATCCGAAGCGGTCACCACATAGAGGAAGTTTGCGGCCGGCAGATTGAAACTGTAAGTCTCCGTGGTCGGCCAACTGAAGTCGCTGCCAACGAAGTTCGTCGCAGCAGTCTGCGTGCCGTAGAAGAGTGCGTAGGAGTTATCGACAGTAATATTTACCTTAACCGAGACTGCTTGTGCCGGCAGTGAAGTTAGAGCGAATAGCACGCCAATCGCACTGACACTCGATAACGAGCAGACCTTCGAAGCAACGTCTTTTATATCGCCACCTTCTCATATTGATAGACGACTCTAACACCATCAACATGCCCCTGAATGCAGAACTAATGCACGCAGCGACTCACGGCAAATGCCACATCCCTGCTCTTTGGCAAGGCAAAAGTCAAGACCTGACCCTACCGCCGGTTGGTGACCCCACCGCCTCTGACCCCACCGCCTCGCGCGAACAATCCTGCAATCGCTGTCAAAAACAACCAAAAAGTGGGCGGAGTTGGAACGGAAGACACGGCCCTATCAAACTGAATGTCAAATACACCACATTTGAGATCGTAGTTAAAATCACAGGTAACTTCAACGGAAAGCACAGGAATACTACTGATTAAACCTCCGAAGGAACCTCCATTTAAATCCGCAAAGCCAATTAGATTACCCATCAAACCTGGACTATCATAGGCACGAATTACACCGCCATCAATAAAGTTTGACCACGCCCCAACACCGCTAATTGGCGCGATAAAATCAAACACAATATTTCCGTTCCATCCATTCCCGTTCAAAATAAGGCGATCACGTCCTGGCTTTGGAATCTGATAAGCGTGTCCATCTACCACTTGCGCATTTACATAGCGAAAATCAATACCAAGCAATGTAAATTCAGCCGCCGGGCCTGCATCCTCTACATGATAGCCACTTGCAAAGCCAGACAGCGGCGAGGCGTCCAGGTTTACGAGCACAAAGTCGTGACTCAGCGCGTTCTGAAAGTCTCTTTCATTTGTGTAAGCGACAACCGAGGCAACAGCGTGAGCGCTAAAAACCAACCCAAGAAATGACATTGCACACGAGCAAACCTTCGAAGAAACGTTTTTCATATCGCCACCCCCTCACATTATTAGACGACTTCAACAACAGCAACACGCCCCTGAATTCAGAACTACTGCACGCAGCGACTCACGGCAAATGCTACATCCCCGTTCTTTGGCAAGGCAAAACTCAAGACCTGACGCCGTTCGACGGTGAAAACGGCGTTCGTCGGCTTCAGTATGCTGCCCTGCGCGATTCCCCCGGCGTCCACAAACTCGGTCCCGAGCTTTATGCTCCGTTCATAGCCGGAATCGGGATGCACCGAAACCGTTTGCGACGCGACAAACATTTTGTTCTGCGACTGCCTCGCCCGAGATAGCTCTGCCGGGTAACGAGTAATCTCGCTCGCGCATCCGACGACACCAAGCGCCATTGCCAAAAAGGCGGCCACCTGCTTTTTCATTGCGTTTCCCTTCCCGCTTTGGCGGCTGCGTGCCGAGACCCTATTGTTCGCAGATCTAAGCGGGCAAGAGTCAAGACCTGACCCCGCCACCCGTTGTTGTCAGCAATACGCCAGTTGGTTTTCTCATCCGATTTAATCTTCCGCTTCGTCGCGCCAATAAGTGCTACATCGAGTTGTCTTAGTGTCGCACAGCCATTAACACCTTTCAGCCGAGGCAAAAGGAAAGACCTGACCCCGCCGCCCTCTCTGACCCCGCCGCTCGTGGTCAATTGATCCGCGATTCCCTAAGGTCCAGGATTAAATTGAAAATACGTGTACTGCGCGACCCAATCCGGATCTGCTGAGATGTCACCGTTTTCCTTGATAAAATCAGACAACCCACTCCACACATCATAAACATAGTTCGCATATCGAGTTCGCCGACAGCCTTCAAATCTATTCGATCCAAGCGTCTGCATATCTCTGTACATCCGCAATGTAGCTTTTCCGAGCGTACTTAGGATTTTTGCGTATCCCCAATATTTACGAAGCTCGATATTTCCCATCCATTCCGTACCATGATCAACTATTCGATCATAGTGCGTTGTGTTTGTAGAGAGCCGACTCAGCTCCAATGGGCTCGTTAGCAGATCGAAGAAGTCCGGGGCGTACACATCTCTTGCGGCCCTGGCCAGATGATTAAGGCCCGCGATGATCTTTTCACTTGAATCGTTATACGTGTCTATTACTGCTGGGTCGACGAAGCCATTCGAAATGGCAGCGAGGGCGAAATTCTTCCGATGGTATTGAGGCTGAAGCTCGCAGTGAACAATCTCCGAGCCTTTTCTCAGGAAGGCGAAGTGCCTACTGTAATATGCAGCCAAGAGTGATTTCGTTGTGATCTGGTTGATAGCGATGCTGACGCTGATCTCAAACAATGAACTCAGGCCGCTAGGGTCTTTATTGTTCACAGGATCGGCATGGCCGTATATGTACTTGTGGAATGTCTGAGGGCGCACTTCTTTGCCCTCGTATTGATCGCGACTCAGAAATCGACCTCGAGCGAAGTCGTAATACCTGGCTCTTAGGTAATCAAGGGCAACGCCTTCGTCCCTGGTTTCGCCTGCGTAAAGATAGGTACTGGCTGCACTTCCAGTGTGCCCCACCATGTTCCCAAACCCCTCATAAAAATACGTATCCGTCACCCCCCCACTCGCATCCGTCAAATACCTGACACTTCCATGCCCATCGAACCCATAAAAACTCACCCCGCTCGCCTGCTTCTGACTGACCAGCTTCAAGCCATACGTGTAACTCTTCGCCACTGACCCGCCAACGATCTCCTCAAGTACCTGCGCATACCCCGTCGGATTGCGGTCATCGACCAGGAAACCGGTCGTTACCCCGCCGGCCGTTTTCGCCACACGGATCCCGTCGCCGTTATAGACGAAGCTCACGCCGCCATTAGCCGTAACCAGGTGATTCTCGAAGTCGTAGCCAAAGCTGCGACTACCCGAGGTCAGCGTGTTGCCGTTGTCGTCGTAGCCTTCGCCATCAAGGCGATCATTGAAGTCGTAGGCGAAGCTCTGGTCGGGAATGACGGCGACCGTCGAACTGCGCGTGAGGCGGTTGCCGACCTTGTCGTAGGTGTAGGTGATGGCGCCATTCGGGCCGGTCGGGTCGGCGCTTATCGTTTCGCTCTTCAGGCGATAGAGGTCGTCGTAGCTGTAGTCGACCTGGCGGCCACTCGCTTCGGTGACCGCGGTGCGGTTCCCGGTGGGGCCAAGGGTGTAGGTGTAGCTGGCCAGCGTGCCTGACTCGGCGCCGGTGACGTTGGTCAGGCGGTTGAGGGTGTTGTAGGTGTAGCTGGTCTGCACGCCGTTCGGGTAGAGGAAGCCGGCGAGGTTGCCGACGGCGTCGTAGCTGTAGGTAGTGCTGCCGTTGGCGTCGGTGACGCTAGCCAGACGGTTGCGCGCGTCGTAGGCGTAGTCCATCGCCGCGCCGCCGCTGTGGTTCGAATGGATGTTGGTCAGGTTGCCGGCGGCGTCGTAGCTGTAGTTGAGCGTCCCCTGCGGGGTGGCCTTGCTGAGCAGGCGGTCACGGTTGTCGTAGCTGTAGGTGGTGCTGCCGCTGGCATCCTGCATGCTGGCGCGCTGGCCGGAGGCGGTGTAGGTGAATACGACCGGCGGCTGGCCGAGGTTGGCGTCGGGCGTCTTGCTGAGCAGGCGGTTGAGCGTGTCGTAGGCGTAGATGGTGGTCTTGCCGTTGAAGTCGGTCTTGGTCTTGAGGTTGCCGGCAGCGTCGTAGCTCATGCTTTCGGTCTGGCCGAGCGGCAGCGTGCGAGTGGTACGCCGGCCCATCTTGTCGTAGGCGAAGCTCGTGGTACGTCCTTCGGCGTCGGTCTGGGTAAGCTGGTTGCCGAGTTCGTCGTAGGTGTAGCGGGTGATCTGGCCAAGCGCGTCGGTGACGCTGGTCAGCCGGCCGAGGGCGTCGTAGGCGAACTGGGTGGTCTTGCCGGCCTGGTCGGTCTTGGTGACCTGGCGGCCGAGGGCGTCGTAGCTCACCTGGTCGGACGTGCTATCGGCGTAGGTGGTACGCGTGCGGCGGTTGTTGGCGTCGTAGGTGAAGGCGACGGCATTGCCGTTGGCGTCGGTGACCCGCGTCTGGTTGCCGGCGTCGTCGTAGCTGAAGGTCGTGATGCTGCCCACGGCGTCGGTGATCTGGGTGCGGCGGCCGGCGGCATCATAGCTATAGGCGGTGGTGTTGCCGCGTGCGTCTGTGCTCGATACGACCTGTCCGGCGGCATCGTAGGCGGTACTGGTGGTGGTGCCGTCGGGCGCTGTGCTGGCGGTCAGCCGGCCGAGCGCGTCGTAGGTCGAGGCGGAGGTACGCCCTGCCCTGTCGGTGCTGCTGATGCGCCGGCCTTCGGCGTCGTAGGCCGAGGTTTCGCTGCGGCCGTCGGGATAGGTGGTCTTGATCAGACGACCCATGTCGTCGTAGTCGTACTTCGTTTCGCGGCCGAGTTGGTCAGTGGTGAGGCTCTGCTTGCCGATGGCGTTGTAGGCGATGCGGGTCACCGAACCGTCGGGATTCGTGGTCTGCGTAAGGCGGTTGTCGCGGTCGTAGACGAAGCTGGTGAGCAGGGTTTCGCTGCCGCCGGCTGTGCTGCGTGTGGTCGATTGCGTCAGCCGGTTGCCGTTGGCGTCGTAAGTGTAGGTGGTGACGCGGTTAAGGGCGTCGGTCTCGGTCGTCAGGTTGCCACTGGCGTCGTAGGCGTAGCTGCTCAGCTTGCCGAGCGAGTCGGTGCGGGTGAGTTGCAGGCCGCGGCTGTCGTAGCTGTAGCTGGTGACGTTGCCGGCCGGGTCGGTGCTGCTGGTCAGGTTGCCGGCGGCATCGTAGGTGTTGCTCGTCGTGCGCCCGAGTGCGTCGATGACGCTGAGCACCTGGCGGTTGCCGTTGTAGCGGTAGGTGGTGGTCTTGCCGAGCGGGTCGATCTCGGTCAGGCGGTTGTCCTGGCCGTCGTAGGTGTAGCTGCGGGTGCGGCCAAGCGGATCCTGCTCGCTGAGCGTATTGCCGCGCGCGTCGTAGCTGCGGTTGGTGACGCCGCCAAGCGCGTCGGCGGTCTGCGTGACATTGCCCTGATCATCGTAGACGTGGATCGTGGCGTTGCCGAGACGGTCGGTGATCACCTCGCGGTTGGCGCCGAGGTCGTGCGTGTAGCTGATTTCCTTGCCGTAGGCGTCGATGGTTTTGATCAGTCGGCCAGCGTCGTCGTATTCGTTGCGAATCGGACGCACGCCGCGCGGGTCGCGGATCTCTATCAGGCCGTGGTCGTAGTTGTAGAGGAAACCGGTGCTGCGGCCTTCGGCGTCGGTATGGCTGGCGAGGTCGCCGTTGATGTCGTAGCTGTAGTTCTGCACATGGCCGTTCGGGTCGGTGACACTCGTGATGCGGTTCTGGGCGTCGCGGCTGAAGCTGATGCTCTTGCCGGCCGAGTGGCTGATGCCGGCCGCGGAGAAGCTGACGGTGTTGCCGCTGCGGTCGCGGATCTGCCTGACGCCGTCAACACGGCTGATCAGGACGACCTGGCCTTCGGCGGTGGTGTATTCGAACTCCTGCGGGTTGAAGACCTCCAGGCCCGATTCGGTGAGCAGGTCGATGGCGCCCACGGCGCCGAAGGTGACCAGCCGCGTTTCGCCGAGCGCGCGCAGGCTGCCGCGAGTGAGTGCGCGTGGTGAATAGACGGCATCGACGACCAGGATCGGCACGAAGCCCTGGCTGCTCGGCGACACGGTCAGGTCGAACTCCTCGACCTTGCCGTCGGGCAAGGTGATGGCGACCTTGTGCAGGCGTGTCGGCGAAATCGTGTAGCGGCGGCTGAGAACGCCACCTGAACGAATCTGTTCCCAGCCCTGCCCGCCGACGCCGATGACGCGCAGGCGCAGGCTCTGGACGTCGAGCCGCCAGCCAATGCCGAAATCGCCCAGGCTCTTGTCGCGGCTGTCGTAGCTGCGCACGACGCTGATCGGAATGCCGGCCATCGGGACATTGAGATCCTGGAAGGCGAGCGTGAAGTTGCCGACCTTCTTGTCACGGTTGAGCTGGACGGTGATTTCGGTGTGGCTGCGGTTGTCGGCGCGGTCGATGACCGTGAGTCGCAGCACGTAGAGGTCGTTGACCAGCGTCGTCGGGTCGAGCGTGGCCAGCGTGCCGTCGGTGACCGGCGTCGTGCCGACGGCGAGGGTGCTGAAGGTGCCGGTCTCGAACGGAGCGATTTCGAGGACGTACTTGAGGAAATTGGCGTCACTGGCGGTGCCAACGATGGGCACGGCAGCGACGACGCCGACACCATCGGCCGGCGAGGTGATCGCCGCCACCGGCAGCGTGCTGTCGCCAGCCGTTGCCAGCGCCACGCTGAAGACAGTACTGCCGGTGGCACCACCCTCGCTGACGCTGATGGTCGTGCTGCCTTCACTGAGCGCCGTGGCGACCCCTGCGGCGTCGATGCTGGCGACGGCCGGGTTGCTGCTCGCCCAAACGAGCCCGCTGCTCAACGGCCGGCTGGAGCCGTTGGAGAGGATGCCGGTGGCGGTGAAGGCCTGCGTCTGGCCGGTGAGAATCAGCGGGGCGATCGGCGTGACGCGGATCGAGGCTACCGACATACCCGGTGGGCCGCTGGAGACGACGAGGTTCACGGCGCTGCCGCTGTTGACCAGCGTACCGGCGGCGGGATCCTGGCTGATCACGTGGCCGACGGCGACGCTTTCGCTGCTGGCCGTGGCAACAGTGCCGACGCCGAGCGCAGCGGCGGTGAGCACGCTTTGCGCCGCCGCCTGCTCCTGGCCGACGACGTTCGGCACGCTGACCGGGACCGGCGCGGCCGCGGCGACGAGGACGAAGGGCTGCAGGGCGAACAGCCCGCCGGCGTCCTGCACGCGGACGCTGACGTTGTGGCTGCCGACCTGCCCGGTGACCGGTGTCCATTGGATCAGGCCGCTGGCGGCATCGATGTTCATGCCGGCGGGAGCGATGGGCAGCGAGTAGCTGAGCGTGTCGCCAACGTCGGGGTCGCTGGCGATCACCGGGTAGCTGTAGGCGCTGTCGATGGTGGCGGCGGTGATCGGCGTCGAGCTGATCGTCGGCGCGTGGTTGACCTGCGCGGCGGTGATGCTGACGCTGTCCGGCGCGCTGCTGCGGCCGGCGTTGTTGACGACCAGTTCGAGGGTGTAGACGCCGGCCTGGTCGGCGACGAAGGTCGGGTTGACTGCGCTGGCGTCGCTGAGCACCGCGGCGCTGCTGGCCGGACGGGTGGCCAGCGTCCATTGGTAGCTCAGCGGCGCGCCGTCGAAGGCGCGCGAGACGCTGCCGTCGAGGGTGACGGTGGTGGCGACTCCTACCGCCTGGTCGGGGCCCGCGTCGGCGCGGCTGTAGGTGGCGGTGCACTTGCCCAGGCCACGCGCGGCATGCACCGCGGCGACCTCGGCGGCGCTCAGGGCCCGGTTGTAGAGTGCGGCTTCGTCGACCAGGCCGGCAAAGCCCGCGGCGGCAAAACCATCGGCATTGCCGAGCGTGATCTCGTCGGTGCTGTCGATGATCGAGAAGGCGTTGTCGAGGCCGGCTTCCTCAATGCCGTTGACGTAGAGGCGATAGTGCGCACCGTCCCAACTCAGTGCGATGTGTTGCCACGTACCGGCTGGCCAGGTGGTAGTGGTGCTGACCAGCGCCGGGGCGGGCGGCATGCGCACCAGCAGCCGGCCGTCGCCGCCCAGCACCTGGATCGCCACCGGTGCGTTGACTCCGTTGACTCCGCCCTCGGAATACCGCCCCTTGGCCAGCAGCACCTGGTTCGGCGTACCTGTGTCGATCGTCGTCGCCGGGTTGAACCAGAACTCGACGCTGAAGGCACCGCCGAAGCTCGTCGTGCGGCTGCTGGCGATGCGGATCAGATCGTCAAGGCCGTCGAACTGGAAAGCCTGGCCGACCAGGCCGGGCGCGAAGCTCGGGCCGCTCTCGGCGCTACCGTCGTTGGCGGCGGCGCGGTCGAGCGCGTTGTCCTCGCCGGGCCACCAGCTGATCAAGCCGACGGGCGGCGGCGCGCAGACGGCGACAGCGGCGACAGTGATGGTGAACGGCTGGGTGGCGGCGAGGCCGCCGGCGTCCTGGACCTTGACTTCGACCGGGTGATCGCCGGTCTGGGCGGCGCTCGGCGTCCACTGGATGAGGCCACCGGCGGGGTCGATGCTCATGCCGGCAGGTGCGGTGGTCAGCGAGTAGCTGAGCACGTCACCGACGTCGGGGTCGTTGGCGTCGACGTCGTAGGTGTAGAGGGTGTCGGCGGTGGCAGCAGTGAGCGGCGTCGAGGTGATCGACGGGGGCTGGTTGGTCGGCGGCGGCGTGCTGACGGTGATAGTGAAGCTCTGCTCGGCGAAGAGGCCGCCGGTGTCGGTCACGCGGACGACGACGGAATGGTCGCCGACCTGGGCGAGTGTGGGCGTCCAGGCGATCAGGCCGGTGGTGGCGTTGATCGTCATGCCGGAAGGGGCGGTCGGAAGGGCGAAGGCGAGTGCGTCGCCCGGGTCGGGATCGGTGGCATCGACGTCGTAGCTGTAGGAGGCGCGGGCGACAGTGGCGGTGAGCGGCGTCGAAGCGATTGAGGGCACCTGGTTGGTCGGTGGCGGCGTGGCAACGGTGAGGATGAAGCCCTGTTCCGCAAAGAGGCCGCCGGCGTCGGTAACGCGGACGGTGACGTTGCTGTTGCCGATTTGCGCGAGCGTGGGTGTCCAGGCGATCAGGCCAGTGGCCGGGTTGATCGCCATGCCGACCGGGGCAATGGGCAGGGAGAACGTGAGCACGTCGCCGACGTTGGCGTCGGTGGCCGTCACCTGATAGGCGTAGGGCTGCCCGGCGGTGGCGGCGAGCACCGGCATCGACGTGATGACCGGTGCGACATTGACCGGGCCCGGCGGGCCGGTCGACATCACGATCGCGACTGGCGTGTCTTTCGGCACGTGGATATTCGGCAACGGCGACTGGTCGCTGACCTGCCCGGCCGGGATCGTCGGATGCGGAGCACTGGTGATGCCGCCCACCTTGAGGTTGGCGGCGAGGATGGCGGCCTCGGCGGCCGGCTGCGACATGCCGATGATGTTGGGCACGGTCTCGGTGGCCGGGCCGTCGACGATGGTGAGATCAACAGCAGTTTTGTTCGGCATCAGCGTGCCCGCCGGCGGATTCTGGCCGACGACGCGTGGTTGGGTGAAGGAATAGGCGGTAGTCTCGGCGCGTGCATTCGTGCCAGCAGTCGTGTCTCCGAGGAAAATGAAATTGCTGGATGGACCGTCGACACGAGTTCGGCTGATTCCCAGCAGTGTGCCGTCACGCAAGAGCTGTGAGCCCCGGCCCGGTACTGCCTGAAAGACGTAGTCGTGGAACTGTGTATTGTCGACAGCCGTCGCAAGAGGTTGATCAAAACGATCGGTTATTCGGCTGACGCCAAGTCCGACCTGCAAGATCTCCGTCCCAATGGGTGTGCCGAGATACGCACCGAAACCGAATCCGTAGGAGTTCGTCGCCACTGCGCCCTCCTCCTCTAGAACTCGGGCACGCACGGTGATGGAAAACGGGAGGCGAACATCGGCCACCGAGGGCATGTCGTGGCGATGGCCAACGCCGCTCTGGAAGCCTGCGCCTATGGAGTTCTGAGACAGCGTTCCGCCGCCCACCGAGAACACCGCGCTCTCCGGAATAGCGGTGCCGGCGGCGGCGTAGCCCCACCCCTGCCGACTTGGCAAGCTGTCGAAGTTAAGCGTCACCGCCCCACCCTGACTGGTCTTGATGCCAACGGTAAGATCCGCCGCGGTGATGGACGACTCCGCCCACTCGGGCGCCAGCCCGACCACATTCGGCACCGACACCGGCGCGGCAGTCGCGGTGAAGGTCTGCGTCGCGAAAAGCCCGTCGCGATCGGTGGCCCGTACGGTCACTGCGTGATCTCCGCTCTGTGAGATCGATGGCGTCCAGCCAATCGCTCCGCTTGCGGCGTCGATCGCCATCCCCGTCGGCGCGACATCGAGCGAAAAGGTAAGCGTATCGCCCGCGTCCGGGTCGCTGGCAGTGGCCTTGAAGGTGCACCGCTGTCCCGCAGTACACAGGCCGGAGGCGTTGGAGAGGACCCAGGCGTCGTTGAACGTTTCGCCGTCCAGGTCGTTGTAACCCAGGCCTGCCACCAGCCGATTGCTGCGTGGGTCGTAGACGGTGGCATGGCTGCGGCGCGGCCCGGGACCGATTCCGGACGCAGCCAGCCGGGTCCATTGCGGCGTTCCGTCCAAGCCGTTGGCGCTGGACAGCACCCATGTATCGTCGAAAACCGTGTCCGGCGTTGCGCCCTGACGCATCCCTCCGAAAACGATCAGCCGGTTGCTGTTCGGGTCATAGTGCGAGGGCATGCTCGCGCGCCCGTCGGGTGGCGTTCCCTCGGGTGCGAGTTGCTGCCACTCGGGCGCTCCGCCCAGGCCATTGGCGTTCTTCAGCACCCACACGTCGTTGTAGTCGATGTCGCGCCAGCGGTAGCCGCCGAACACCAGCAGGCGGTTGTTCACACCGTCGTAGCCGAGGGCATACAACTCCGAGCGTGGTGGTGGTGGCGTACCAATCGGGGAGATATCGATCCATCGCGGTTCACCGATTCCGTTGGCGTCCAGAAGCACCCGCACCGCGCTCGTGTCGTTGAACGGTGCTGCGGGAGTTAAGCCACCGAAGAGAATCAGGCGATTCGAGATCGGGTCGTAGGCGTGTCCGGCGGTCAGGTCGCTGCTGCCGGAGGGCAACTGGATCCACTCTGGTGCTCCACCCAGGCCATTGGCGTGAGTCAGCACCCAGGTATCAACGAAAGCCGTGCCGCAGTTGGACGGGCAGCCACCGTGAATGATGAGGCGATTGACGGTGGGATCATAGACGGCGGTGTGCACGTGCCGCGGAGCCGGCGGAGCACCGGCCGGGCTAAGCTGCGCCCAGGCCGGAGTACCCCCCGCGCCCGTGGCGTTCACCAGTACCCACACATCGTTGAGCTTGGCTCCGCCATCCTGTTGGCCGCCAAAGACAATCAACCGATCATTGATAACGTCGTAGGCGCTGCCAACATGTGATCGCAGTGAGGGGGCCGTGCCGGTAGGCGCAAGCTGCGTCCACTTCGGCGCGATGCCGGCTGACAAGATGGCGGGCGGGTGGTTCGCTGCAAGTACGGTGACAGACGCCCAAGCAATATTCGATTCCGCAGTACCATCGCTTACACGATAGCTGAAGGTATCGGTACCGAAAAAGCCGGAATTCGGGACATAGTTGAGCGTACCGTCGGGTCTTAGTTCAACCGTCCCGTTTGCCGGACCAGAAACAAGGATAGCGGTGAGCGCATCGCCGTCAGGGTCACTATCATTGCCGAGAACTCCCGGCGTAGGCTGCGTCAGTTTCCCGGTGAGGTCAGCCTGAACAGCCAGCCCTTCGACGTTGTTCAGACCATACGCGCCAACGAGGCTTGCAGCACCAGTGGTGGGATCGAGGCCATAGAGCCGCCCGCTCTCGCTGTCGGACGCGAAGAGCGTGTCGCTCTGCGGATCATAGGCAAGCCCCGTCAAGTGCCGGGCACCAGAACTCCCCACCAGCGTTGCCGCGCCCGAGTTAACGTCGATACGGTACAAAGCAGTGGTCGCGGCCTTGCCGAACGTGGCGTAGAGTTGCCTGTTGCGCCAGTTGAGCGCCAAGCCGACGTTACCGGCAGTGGTGTTCATGGTTCCTATGCGGGTCGCCGCTCCCGTGGTCAGATCGATCTCGAAGAGAATATGCGAGGGTGACGTGCCGCCGGCCGGTTCCCCGGGCTCCGTCACCATATAAAGGCGCTTGGTGTACGGATCGTAGGCAAGCCCCGGATCAAAAGTGTCTACGCCAATGCCGGCGCCGACGAATTCCGTAATGCCAGTGGCAGGGTCGACGATCATGAGGCGTGTCTGAATCACATGTCCGTCGACGAGGTACAAACGATCAGAATAGGGGTCGTAGGTGAGGCCGACATCACCACCAACATTGATGTGCGCACCTGAGGCCAAACGAATTGGACCGACTGGCGTCGCCACACCTGTCGTTTTGTCAAACCGATACAGGACATCCGGCGTGGTTTGCGAGTTGACCCCATACAGCACCGTCGGCCGTACGGTGAGCAGATCGACCTCGACTTGGTACGAGTCATCTTGCGCGATTGGTGCCTGATTTACCACCTGCGCCTCGACCACTACCAGAGCCGGAGCGCTGTCGACCTTGCCGTCGTTCACAAGCAGTTGAATGGTGTAGCTGCCGACGACGTCGGGAACAAACGAGGTCTGTGAAGCGCTCGGGCTGACGATGCTGGCGAGGCTGCCGCCCGGACGGAAGACGATGCTCCAGGCCCAGGTCAGCGGATCGCCGTCGGGGTCCGACGAGTCTGAGCCTTTGAGGAGGACGGTGCTGCCGACCGGGGCGGAGGTGGGAATGGCTTGGGCGACCGCCAGCGGTTTGCGATTGGCGGCGCTGACGGTGATGACGACGGTGACCGGCAGGCTGTCGAGCCGGCCGTCACGGACGATGAGCTGCGCGACGTAGGTGCCGGCGATGTCGGGCGTGAAGCCCGGATTGGCCGTCGTGGCGGCCGACAGCATTGCGCCGCTGCCCGCGGGCACGGCTGTCAGCGACCAGGCAAAGCTCAGCAGGTCACCGTCGACGTCGTGCGAGGCACGACCGTCGAGGCGCACACTGGTGCCCGCGGCGACGTTCTGCGGCGGGCCGGCGTCGGCGACCGGCCGCGAGTTGGCGGTGGAAATGGTGACCGTGTCGGGTGCGCTGGCCAGCGCGCCATCGTTGACGATCAACTGGACGATGTAGTCGCCCGGCAGGTCGGCACTGAAGCCGGGATTGAGGCTGTTGCTGTCGTTGAGCGTGGCATGGCTGCCGACGGGTTTGCCGGTCAGCGACCAGCTATAGCTGACGAGGGCGCCTTCTGGGTCGTGTGACGCGCTGCCGTCGAGGCTGACCAGGCTGCCGAGCAGGACGGTCTGGTCCGGGCCGGCGTTGGCCACCGGTGCGGCGTTGGCGGTGCTCAGGGAAACGCTGGCGGGGGCGCTGTCCACGCTGCCGTCGTTGACGATCAACTGGGCAACGTAGGTGCCGGGATAATCGGCGATGAATCGGGGGCTGACGGCAGTGGCGTCGCTGAGGACGGCCTGGCTGCCGGCCGGGCGGGCGAGCAGCGACCAGCGGAAGGTCAGCGGATCGCCGTCGACGTCGGACGAGCGGCTGCCGTCGAGGGCGATGCTTCCGCCAAGGGGAATCGCCTGGTTGGCGCCCGCATTGGCGACCGGTGGCGAGTTCTCGGTGCTGACCGCGACCGTGTCGGGCAGACTTGAGAGCGTTGCGTCGCTGACGGTGAGGGCGATCAGGTAGTTGCCGGGGCGGTCGATCAGCAGCGTCGGGCTGACGCCGTCGGGGTTACTCAGCGTCGCGCCGCTGCCGGGCGGTACGCGGCCGAGTTGCCATGTATAGCGCAGGGGGTCGCCATCGACGTCGCTCGAGCCGCCGCCGTTGAGACTGACCAGAGTGCCAACGCGGACGCTCTGGTCGGGGCCGGCGTTGGCGATCGGGCGGCTGTTCTCGGTGCTGACGGTAACCGTGTCGGCAGCGCTGTCGGCTTTGCCGTCATTGACGATGAGCTGGATCAGATACTGCCCGGGTTTGTCGGCAATGAAGTGCGGGGCGACGGTGGCGGCGTCGATGAGGCTGGCGAGGCTGCCGAGGGGACGGTTGCTCAACGTCCACAGGTAACGCAGCGGATCGCCGTCGGGGTCGGACGAGGCTGCGCCGCTGAGCGCAACGAGGCCGCCGACCCTGACGCTCTGGTCGGGGCCGGCGTTGGCGAATGGTGGCTGGTTGATGGTGCCGCACCTGGCGCGGGTGCAGCGCAGGGCGCAGAGGCGGCCGTCGATGGAGTCGATGCGGCTGTTGCTGTCGGGGTCGCGGGGGTCGTTCGGACCGCTGACCGGAGCCCGGGCGAGGATGGCTTGCTGGATGAGGTTGAGGTCGTCGCGATCGATGTCGCCGTCGTCGTCGACGTCGCAGGGCATCGCCCAGACGTGACCGGCGAGCATGAACCAGCACAGGATCAGCCACAGCCAATGTTTCGCGCGTCGAAACATCAATCCCTCTCCCCTTGGCGAGCGTTTGAGGCGGTAAAAAGCGGCCTCGACTCAAGGCCAGGTTCCTAACCTGGCTTGCTGCTTATTGCGGGACAGTCTGTGCTGTCTGTTGTGCCTGGAACTCCGGCGGATGTCACGCCTGCTGAGGCGACCGTTTCGCAAGGAAATGCTGGCAATCTGAGCGGCGACACCCACCGAGGGCAATCAGGCCGACGCCGACGAGCAGCGCGAGCGTGCCGGGTTCGGGGATCGGCGCGTCGAGGACGGTAAGACTGCCAGCGGTCGCAGTTGCCGTGCGGCGCCCGCCGAGGACGTCGCCGAGGGTGATATTCTCGAATAGTAGTGCGCTGGTACCGGGAGCAAGGCTGTCGAAGGCGAGGCTGAACAGCAGCATGGCGTCGCTCTGCAGCGCGAGGAGATCGTCGGGAAATTCGAGCGAGAAGTCGCTGACTTTCAGCCGACCTGCCTGCGAGTTGTCTACCCCCAGGCCGATGGCGAAGCCGAGAGAAAAGGCATCGCTGGCGTGGTTGTAGGCGATGATCGCCGGATCGTAGACGACTTCGAAATCGTAGTCGCCGAGGCCGTCATAGCTGCCCGGCGGGCCCGGCAGGATGCCCGCGATGCGAACTTCCACCGTGGCGGAGCCACCGAGCGCGATGCTCTGCGCGGCGGGCGAGAAACTCAACGTATAGCCCGAAGCCGCTCCGGAAAAGCAAAGGAGACCGACAACGAGGCAGCGGATCATCAACCCACCTGAAAGTACGCCCTTCATAACCGCTTCCTCCCCCGCGAAAAACTGCCACCCTCGACGCAGCACGCTCCCGTGCGAGAAATCCCGATCGTGACCGCCAGTCATTGCGCCCGAAGCATACCCTCTGCGCAGTACCGGTCCGGGAGCACAGTACAGCGCAATAAATCCAACAGCTGCCCACAGACGCTAGCCGATTCCGCGAGCAGCGTAAATCCCCCCAATTGTGGGGGGCTATCCGGCAAGGCCGCCAGGGTGATAGCATCGCCGGTGGAGGGGAAATGACGACAGACAGGCTCGACAGCAGTCTGCGTGCGCTAGTCGACACCATCTACAGCCGGCATCAGCCGATTCGTGACCCACTGACCTTGCTGCCCCAGTGGTTTGACGCGTTGCGCCAACTGCTGCCGTTTTCGTCAGCCGTGTTCATGCCTATTGACCCGGTAGGCGGCGCCTTGTGCCAGGGTTATACGCATGATTGCGATCCGCACGAGATGCGCGACTACCTGGCGCATTACCAGACACTCGACCCCTACGTTATCTGGCAACCGGCACTCCAGAACCCGGACACCGTGGTGCGACTTTCGGACGTTACCGATATCGGCAGAACCGTCCGCGGCGAGTTTGGCGAGTTCATGAATCGCGTTCCCTACTTCCACGCACTGGCCGTGATTCCGCAGTTGAACGGCGTGCCACTGGGCGTTTTCTCGGTGCATCGGCAACGCCGCCAACGCGATTTCGACCAGCGCGAGATGTTGCTGTTTCAATGGTTCGTGGGCCATGCCGCGACCGCTATCGACTATCTGTCGCTGCAGCGCCAACGCGATCAACAGCGGCCCGCGGCGGTCCTGGTGCTTACCCGTGACGGTAAGATTCAGGCGCTGAGTGTTGAAGCACAACGAATTCTCGAAGCCTTGCCCGAGAACGAGGCGCAGATTCTGCCTGGACGCACCGATGCATCGCGTATCTGGCGTTGCGGCAGCGAGGTCTACGTCGTCAGCACCCGGCGCGTCGATCCGGCAAGCATCATCGGCCTGGAACATGCCAGTCGGGTGCCACCCACGCCCGCTTTCGAACGTCTGGGGCAACGGCTGCGGATTGCCGAAAACGAACAGCGCCGCGAGTTCGCCGTCACCCTGGAGAAGCTCGAGGTCAACAACGCGGTGCGCGGCGAGGTTTTCGGGCTGCATCTCTCGCCGCAGCAAAAGCGCGTGGCGATCCTCCTGCTCAAACGCTATGAGCCACGTCAAATTGCCGAAATCCTGGCGCTCTCGCCGCACACGGTGCGCGACTATGTGAAGGACATCTACCGTCGGGCCGGGGTGAACGGCTACGAAAAGCTGGTCAGCAAGCTGGCGAACGCAAGCGGCGCCAGCCCTTCGGCAAACGATCCGATGACCTGACGGCCACGACCGCTGTGGGATGCCTGCCAGCCGCAGCGGCATGAGTTCCCCTGGCCGCACAGCCTGCGCCTGGCCCCGGACATCCTGCCAGGGGCCTCCGCGCCCCCTGTCTCAACGCGACCCGGCAAGCGTGAACCCCGTAAAACGAGCCCGTACCTAACCCATCCGGGGCAGTTTGCCGCATAATATCATTTGCTTGAAATCGCAAAACAAGAAAAAGGAAGCTCGGTACCACTTTGGAAGCCTCGCCGACAGACGCCTTGCCGATGGAAGCCAGGCCCGGCAAAAAGCCCTTCCGCATATTATCGCTCGATGGTGGCGGTACCTTTGCCTTGATTCAGGCAAAGGTGCTTGATGATCTTTTCCCGGGCGAGGATGGACATCAGGTGCTCAGCCATTTCGATCTGGTGTCGGCGTGCTCGGGCGGGGCGATCGTCGCTGCGGCATTGATCGAGGGTTACTCGCCGCGCGAAATCTTCGAGTTGTTCGACAACCCTGTCAATCGCCACGCACTTTTTGGACGCCTGCCCTGGTACCGGAGTCTATTGCAGTTGATGACCGGCATTTTTTCACCCTCGAGCCCGGTGGGCCATCGCTTTTCTACCGACGGCAAGCTGGCCTTCCTGCACCGCATCCTGCCCGTGATGGGCCGCACATCGCTGCAGAACCTGCACGGCATTCTCAATGACAGTATCGCGTCCCTGCAGGAACAGCGCGACGAACCGGGCAGATCCATGTCCTTCCTTTTTGTGACTTACGACTTCGACCGCGACCGGGCGCGCATGATGCGTAGCGATGTCAGCAGCCCCGCGGCCAGTTTCCCGCATCGGCAGCAGCGCGCGACGCTGGCGGAAGCGGCGCATGCCTCGAGTACGGCACCGATCAACTGGTTCGACAAACCCGCGGAATTCGATGGTTGCCGCTTTTGGGACGGGGCCATGACCGGCTACAACAATCCGGTGCTGGCAGGGGTTGTCGAAGCCATCGCCATGGGTGTGCCGCGCTGCGATATCGGCGTCCTGTCGCTGGGCACGAGCACGGTTTTTCTCCCCGAATGCGGCAGCGAGGGGATCCCGGATGCCCTGTGTCGGTCGCGCGCCAGCACCGGCTTCCTGCCGGAGTTGGTCAAGGTGGGCAAGACGATCATCGCCGATCCTCCGGATGCGCACACTTTCATTGCCCACCTCATGCTCGACGGCGGCTTGCCGGCTGACGTCTCCTGTTGTCCCTACACCGACACCGCAATTGTGCGCATGAATCCGGTGATTCAGCCGGTTATCGATCCAGCGACGGGCCAGTGGAGCGTTCCCGCCGGCTGGACGGTCGAAGAGTTTCGCCGCATCTCCGAAATGGATATCGCGTCGCGCCGGCAAGAGGACGTCGACTTGATCAAGCGGCTAGGCGAGGGATGGTTGCGGGATGAATGGCACAATCAACCTATCCGGGGTTGCGGTATCTGGGCGTCACCGTCTTCGGATTCGCCTTCGCCCCCTTTGCCGAATACGGATCACCTGTGTGAAATTGGCCATCGCTGGTATAGCAACGCCAAATCCGCCTGGGCCGCGCTGTCGGCTTGACAACAGCGGACCGAGCCCGGCATATGCCCAATCCACGAATCCTGATTCTCAACTGCTATTCCGACAACCATCGCAGCGCGCGCGGAACCCCGTGGATCATGCCGCAGTCCATCGCGCCGGCGATGCTGGCCGGAATGCTGGACCCCGCCCGCGTCGATATTCGCCTCGCCTGCGAGTTTCGTAACGGTCCTTTCGAGGATCTTGGCGCCCTGCAATGGGCCGAGCTGTTGGTATTGACCGGCCTCAACCCGGCCTTCGACCGCATGAAGCAGGTCACGGCCTACGCCCGAACGGTCAATCCGGGCATTGTCGTCGCCATGGGCGGTCCATTGGCGCGGATGCTGCCGAAGCTCGGCCGCCGCTATTTCGATTACGTATGCACTGACGATGTCGAGCAGGTGGTCGCGGTGGTCGATGCGGTCTTTGGCCCGGGGCACGCGGCCGAGAGGCCCATCCCGCGTCACGATCTGTTACCCGGGAGTCGCATCATCGGCTACGCGGAGGCCTCGCGCAACTGCAACTTCCGTTGCAACTTTTGCTCCATGACCGCGGAAGGCCGCGAATTCATGAGCTACGACCTGGACAATGTGCGCCGGCAGATCGAGGCGCTTGGCTACCGTCAGTGCATCATGTTCCTCGATCAGAACTTCTTCGGTGGTCCGCGCGCCCACTTCAAGGCGCGCATGGCACTCCTCAAGGAGCTGTACGAGCAAAGGAAATTCGGCGGCTGGGCAGCGCTGGTGACTGCCGATTTCTTCACCAACACCGACAACCTGTCGCTGGCGCGCGCGGCGGGCTGCATCGGTTTTTTTAGCGGCGTCGAATCGTTCAGCCGCGCGCAAATCAGCGCTTTCAACAAAAAACAGAATCTGGTGCTGCCGCAGGAGGAAATCATCCGCTCCTGCCTGGAAGCCGGTCTGGTCTTCCACTACGGCCTGATCTTTGATCTGGTGGAGCAAAGGATCGACGACCTGCTCGCGGAAACCGACTTCATCGTCGCCAACCCGCGCATCACCCTGCCAAGCTTCCTCGGTTTTGCCATCCCGCTGCTGGGCACGCCGCTGTTCAGCCGCCGCCTGCAGGAAGGCCAGTTTCTACCCAACGTCCGCCTGCGCGACATGGATGGGCGATCGCTCGTCTGTCACCCCGAGGACGCCATCGAGAAAGCCGTTGCTTTTGCCGCGCGCATGGACAAGGGCCTGATTTCAAAACGCAAGCTGGCGACGCACGCGTGGCAGTTCTTTCGCCGCTATCGTAAGACGCTCTCCAAATGGGGGCTGCTGAGCGGCCTGGGAAATGCCTGGGCCATGAGCTACCCGCGTTGCGGCAGCAATGGTCGCGACGGCATTCGGCCCGGCCGGGAAGGCTGCCGCAGCTACCTTGCCAGTTCCGAACCGCTGGGGTCGCTCTACCGTCCCCGGATCTGGATCCCCGAAGCTTACCGCGGACATTTCGAGCCGCTGTGCGTCACCGACCCCGATGGCGAACTGCACGCTGAACTGATTGACGATGCCGCCAGCCTGCTGCCGCAGAACAGAGCCGCGACCAGGATCGAAGTGACGACGATTCCCCCCTATAATGCGATCGCAATGCTCGAACACGCGCAGCTTCCTGGCCTCTCCGAAGACAGGACGCCTGCATGCCAGGAGACGACAGGATAACGCGTGCGATGACCAAGCGCCTCTGCAAATGCCTGATGTTTTTGATCTTGCTAGCCTTCGTGCTGCCGTGGACGGCGCCGAAAGCCGCTACCGTGTCGACCGGACTGACGCCCTTGTGGGATGCCCCAAAAGGTCCCGGGCAGTCGGACGATGCGCGCCGTTGGCTGACCCAGCTGCGCGATTCGGTGACGAGGCCGCGCGCGGGTTGTAAAAAACTGTCCTTGCCAGACCTGTCGCTTACCAAGCCAGCGCGCGCTTTCCAGATAGCCATCGAGCGCCATCAGTGGGCTAACGGATCACCGATCGTCTACCTGCAGGAACCGATTGCCGAGTTCTTCATCGTCGTCGCCACCGACGTCAATGCTTGCCCCTGGTTGTCGATTTCCGGTCGCGGCCTGCCTTTTGGCCACCGTGACATCGTCAGCCCATTCCCCTATGCGCGCCTTCCCGCCTTGCCGGAAGGCGCGGTAATCACGGCCATCGTGCAGGACTACAAAGCCATTCGTCCCTGGATCATGCTCGCCAACGAGAGCAGCTTCGTGCGTGACAACACCGTGCTGTGGGTTGGCTTGGGGGCCTACAGCGGCATCCTGCTGATGATGATTGTCGTCGCCGTCGGCTTCGGCGCCTACGCAGGTAGCCGCGTCGCACTGGCCTACGCCGCTTACTGCATCGCGCTGGAGGTCTGGCTAGTGCAGAACTTCGGTATCGGCTCGGCTTTCGTGCCGTTCTGGCCTGGCCCGCAGTACTTCCCGACCCTGCAGGCGATCTCGGTGGCGGGCGTGGTCCTCGGAATTGGCTTCGCGGCACTGGAATTCCTGCAGCTTCGCGGCAAGGTACGCGCCGCGGTTGCCGGCTCCGTCCTGCTCAGCGCCATCTTCTTCCTCGGTTCGGCATGGCACGCGGCCGGTTACCGTGCCGGCGCTGCCGTTCTCTTCGTCCTTGCCGTGGCCACCATGGTGCTGCTTGTCAGGAGCGTGTTCACGGGCGATGCCTCGCTCCGCCTGTTCACCCTGGGGCTCGGCGCGACTCTGCTCGGGGGCGGGGTGCAAGCTTTTTCGGTCATCGGTAGCGGCGTCGAAGTCAGCCGCCTGGCGGCCTTCGCGTTTCCGATCGGCAGCCTGTTTCAAGCCGCTTTCTGGCTCGCGGCACTGATCATCCGGCTGCGCGACGAGCACCGCGAACTGCACGAACTCGAGGAACGACAGGCGGCGATCATGTGGGCGACGCCGGATTTGATTCTGGTCGTCGACCGCCAGGGAATCTGCCTCGACTACAAGCAACCTTACGCGACGCGATTCTTCGTCACCGGGAGCGAACTGCTCGGCGCCAACGTGGCCGCGGTTCTGCCCAGCGAAACGGCGAGCATCATCCAGCGGGGCGTCGAACAGGCACTGCAACGAGACGATCTGCAATCGGTGTTCCTCGAGTTGCCGCTAGAGGGAAACATCCACCACTACGAGGCGCGTATCGCGCCAAACGGACCCAACAAAGTGGTCATCGTCGTACGCGACATCACCCTCCAGAGGCACAACGAGGAAAAAATCCGGCGCCTGGCCTACTTCGACACGCTGACTGGCCTACCCAACCGTCAGAGTTTTCTCGAACGCCTTGACCGCGAATTGCTGCGCGCACGCCGCACGAATCGTCGGATGGCGCTGCTGTTTCTCGATCTCGACGGCTTCAAACGCATCAATGACACCCTCGGCCACAGCGCTGGTGACTGCCTGCTGCAGACCATCGCCGACCGCTTGCAGGAAAAGCTGCGCGCCGGGGCCTTCATTGCGCGGCCGGCGCTGGACGAATCCAGCCTGCACTTCGCACGCCTCGGCGGTGACGAGTTCACCGTCGTTCTGCCCGATGTCGACAGCGCCGAAACCGCCTGCGTGGTCGCCCGGCGAATACAGACGCTGCTGGCACTGCCGGCCCTGATCGGCGAACAGGAGGTCGCGGTCACGTCGAGCATCGGCATCGCCCTCTTCCCCGACGACGGCCTCGATGCCGTGACCCTGCTCAAGCACGCGGATACCGCGATGTATTACGCGAAGGAGCAAGGGCGAAACAACTGGCAGTTGTATGAGCGAACCCTGACGACGCGAACAACTGCACACCTGGCTCTGGAAGGCGATATTCGCAAAGGCCTCGAACGCGGAGAGTTTCGTCTCTTCTACCAGCCGCAGGTGCGCGCCGACGATGGGGCGATCGTCGGAATGGAAGCACTGATGCGCTGGCAGCATCCGCAGCATGGCCTGGTATCGCCGGCACGGTTCATCCCCGTGGCCGAGGAAAGCGGCCTGATTATCCCGCTTGGCGAGTGGGTTCTCAATGCTGCTTGCGGCCAGGTGCGGGAATGGCAGCAGCGTGGCGTTTCGGTACCGCGGGTGGCGGTAAACGTCTCGGCACGCCAGCTTGGCGCAGCGGATTTCCTGGACAGCGTCGAGGCGGCCGTCGTCGCCACGGGCATCCCTGCCGACCGACTCGAACTGGAGTTGACGGAAAGCATTCTGATGGATCCGAAGGCCGAACGAATCGAGGGGCTGTTTCGCCTGCGTGCCATGGGGGTGCACTTCTCGATCGACGATTTCGGCACCGGCTACTCATCGCTGTCGTACATCAAGCGCTTCCCGATCGGCACGCTGAAGATCGATCACAGTTTCATCCGCGGCCTGCCGCAGGATGCCGACGATGCAGGGATCACCACCGCGATAATCGCCATGGCCCGCAGCCTCGGTCTGGAGGTCATTGCCGAAGGTGTCGAAACCATAGAACAGTTCGACTTCCTGCAGCATGCGCAATGCCCGAAACTGCAAGGTTATCTGTTCAGTTACCCGCTGCCGACAGACGAGATGGAAGCACTCCTGCGTCGCGGCCACATCGCCCTGCCTTCGCACACCAGCGGATAATGAGCCAGATTCCTTCGCCAGCAGAACGATTACGCTCCGAAAGACAAAAATAAACACCCGACCGCGCCGCAATAATGACCGTTGCGGATTTTTTTTGAAAGGGTGACATGGATACCCGTATTGACTTCCATCCGACACACCAGCACGGCGCTTACAAACTTCGTCCCGGGCGCACTTATCCCTTCGGCAGCACCCTGGTACCTGGCGGCGTCAACTTTTCGATCAGCTCCGGCCACGCCACCGCGTGCACCCTGGTGCTCTTCGAGAAAGGCGCGCCGGAGCCATGCGTGGAAATCCCCTTCCCGGACACCTTTCGCATTGGCAAGGTCTGGTGCATGGTCGTCTTCGATCTCGACTGCGAGCGTATCGAGTACGGCTATCGCATGGACGGCCCTTGGGATCCGGGAGCCGGACACCGCTTCGACCGTTCGAAAATACTCCTCGATCCCTACGCCAGGGCGATCGGCGGACGGACGGTCTGGGGCACGCCACCCGACTGGAACAACATCTACCCGCAACGTGCGCGCCTGATCTTCGAGGACTTCGACTGGGAAGACGACCGTCCTCTGGAAACGCCACTCGCCGATCTGGTGATTTACGAACTGCATACGCGCAGTTTCACCGCCCACTCGTCGGCCAGCGTCAAGCACCCCGGCACCTATGCCGGCATCGCGGCGAAGATCCCCTACCTGAAGGAACTGGGGGTGAGCTGCGTCGAACTGATGCCGATCTTCGAGTTCGACGAATTCGAGAACAGCCGCACCGAGCCGCTCACCGGCGAAATGATGTTCAACTACTGGGGCTACAGCACGATCGGCTTCTTCGCACCCAAGGCTGGCTTCGCCGCCACGGGCCCCTTCGGCATGGAGGTGGACGAGTTCAAGAACCTGGTCAAGGAGTTGCATCGCAACGGCATCGAAGTCATGCTCGACGTGGTTGTCAACCACACCGCCGAAGGTAACGAGAACGGTCCGACACTCTCCTTCCGGGGCATCGACAACCAGACCTTCTACATGCTGACGCCGGAAGGCTACTACTACAACTTCAGCGGCGGCGGCAATACCCTCAATTGCAACAGCCCGGTGGTGCGCAACATGGTTCTCGACTGCCTGCGCTACTGGGCGGCCGAATACCACATCGACGGCTTCCGCTTCGATCTGGCCTCGATTCTCGGCCGTGCCCCCAGCGGCGCACCCCTGCCTAACCCGCCACTGCTCGAAAGCCTGGCCTTCGACCCGGTGCTCGCCAACTGCAAGCTGATTGCTCAAGCCTGGAACGCCGGCGGCCTCTATCAGGTCGCCTCCTTCCCGGCCTACGGACGCTGGGCCGAGTGGAACGGCAAGTACCGCGACGACATTCGCCGCTTCCTGAAAGGGGACGACGGCATGGTGCGAGTTGTGGCCGAGCGCATCCAGGGCTCACCGGATCTCTACGGCTGGAATGAACGCGGGCCGACGGCATCGATCAACTTCATCACCTGCCACGACGGGTTCACGCTCTACGATCTGTTCGCCTACAACGACAAGCACAACGAAGCCAACGGCGAAGGGAATCGCGACGGGGGTAACAGCAACCATAGCTGGAATTGTGGCGTTGAAGGCGAAACCGACGATGTACAGGTCAATGCCCTGCGCCAGCGCATGATCAGGAATGCCCTGGCCATCCTGCTGATGAGCCACGGCATACCAATGATCCTGATGGGCGATGAACTGGGCCGCACGCAGCGCGGCAACAACAACACCTACTGCCATGACAACGAGTTGAACTGGCTCGACTGGACGCTGCGCGAACGCAACAGCGATCTGTTCGACTTCACCCGCAAGATGATCGCCTTGCGCAAGGCTCACCCGCTGCTGCGCACCGGCGAATTTTTTGGCACCCGCCGCTCGCCGGCCGATATCATCTGGCACGGTACACAGGCATGGAAAGCGGACTGGTCGGCAGACTCGCGCGCCCTGGCCTTCATGCTCCGGGAACGGCAGGCCGGACAAGGAGGAAATGCCACGCCAGTGCTCTACATGGCGATCAACAGTTTCTGGGATGCCCTGCCCTTCGAATTGCCGGAACTGCCCACCGACTATCACTGGCACCTGTTCGCCAACACCAGCCTGCCGGCTCCTGACGACATTCAGGAACCGGGCCAGGAAATACCTCTGCAGGAGAAGCTGCGAAGCTTCCTGGTTGGCGGACGCGCGGTGGTGATCCTCGTCGGGCGCCCGCGCCCGCAAGCCTGACCCACAGACCAATCCTTGGCGTCAGTAAACATGACCTTCTACAGCGGTGTAGAAATGAAGGGCCGCGAGACATGGATCACCCTTGCAGGCGAACTTGACGCAGCGGTGGCCGGCGAATTTCGCCAGGCCACCGAGCAGGTCGCCGGGCAGAAGTCCGAGAAAGCGTGCCCGGCCTGACTGGCAAGGTCCGCTGAAAGAAAGCTGCGCCGACTGACGGATCGCCGCCGCCTTACTGCAAGCGCCCACTCAGCTGCAGAAGCCAGTCCCGGATGGCCACTTCGCCGGGCGCCTCCGTTGTCTCCAGAGTGGGAAAACGGTAGAAAACATCCTGGATGATCCCCTTCAACTGCCAGCCCGCTTCACGCGCCAGCATGGCCAGTTCACGTACCTCGCTTGGCTGGTCACGGATGTCAGCGCACACCGATTTGAGCTGATCCGGGTGCAGACCGGCGTCGGCCAGCGAACGCTCCAGCGTCGCCACGCGATCCGTCAGAAAAGCCCCGACGACCGGCGCGCCAGCAGCATAGTGCCTCATCTCTGAACGAGCCTTGCTCCATTCATCGAAGTCGTCGCCGAGGCTTTTGATCCGCGCCGCGTTGCGGCTGTCCTGTTCGGTATCCGTCTCGTCGACGGTCTCTTGTGCCAACAGTTTCAAGATCACGCTGGACATCTGCGCATCGAACTTGCTGTGGTTCAAACGCAGGATCAGCGACAAGCGTTGCTCGGGGGCATGAATCTTCTTGTCGAGAACGGCAGCGACCACTTCAGCGAGCAGCAGGATGCGTCCCATGACGCTGATCTCGGCGCCCTTGAGTCCGCGCGGATAACCGCTACCGTCGTGTCGTTCGTGGTGCTCGAGAATCGCTCTGGCGACCGCCTGCGGGTATTCGGGTTGCTGCCTGACGATCATCATCGCCGTGAGCGGATGCGCGTGCAGCTGTCGCCGCTCGGCGGCATCGAGCCGGTGGTCGGCCTGCAACATTTCCGGATCCACATGCAGCATGCCTATGTCGTGCATCAGCGCGGCTGCCGCCAGGGCCCGCAGGTCGGACACCTCAAGCTCCTGGCGTATGCCAAGGTATAGTGCAATCAGCGCCACCTGCAGGCTGTGCTCGAAGAGGGCGCCGCCGCGATCACGGGCGACGGTCAACCTGAAGGCCATCGCCTTCGGCAGCGCAATGCTACCAATGGCGCCGAGCAAGGTGACACGATCGCTGAGCGCGGCTGCAAGCCGCCCATAGAAAGCCTGCTCCGCGATCAGAGCTTCAGCCTGATCGCGCAACTCTTCCAGCGTAAGCGCCTTCTCCGCGGTGAGGCTCTCGTCAATGGGCACCTGCAAGCGGTGATTGATCAGCCGTTCAAACAGCCCGCTGTCGACCCGCAGGCCACGCTCGACCAGCTTGATACCGTTGCTGGAATAGATCGCCTGGTGGGCAAGCACCTTTTGCGAGTCGCCGAGCGCGGTCGCCGCCTTGAGGTAGTGTTCGTCGTTGCTTTCTTCGGCCATCAGAGTCTATTTGTTCCTCGGCAGCTTTCGGGCGGTGTAGGACGTCTGGACCGGTTTGGCGACTTCTAGCCGCAACGGCAAAAGGGGTGATTCTACATCAGCATTGGCGAGTCACCCATCGCAGCGGGGGTAGGCAAAGATCATGGCTGACAGCACAGTTGAGTGCGCGCGCACCGCCCATCGAAACGGGTGTAAATGGATGTCGTATTGGACACCATGATCCGCTCCAGCACCGTCCAGATCACTCCTGAAATCCTCAGCCTCATCGCTGGCATCGATGAGTTCAACAACGGCAAAGCAACGGCAAAGCAACGGCAAACAAGGGCAAAGAACAAGGGCAAAGAGGGCAAAGGGGCCAAAGGGCAAAAAAGGGCAAAGGAAGAAGGGCAAAGGGGCCAGGCTCGATTTAACTGGAAGAGCCTGCTATCCTCAACGACGTGCCCCGTCGTCCCCGCATTCATCTCCCAGGTTTTCCCCTGCACGTCGTTCAGCGGGGACATAACCGCGACGCCTGCTTCTTCGCGGAGGAAGACTACCTCGCCTACCGCGAATGGCTGGGCGAGGCGTGCCAAGCCACCGGTTGCGCGCTGCACGCCTACGTCCAGATGACCAACCACGTGCACCTCTTGCTGTCTCCGCCGGAATCCGAGGCTGTCCCCCGGCTGATGATTTCGCTGGGCCGGCGCTACGTGCAGTACATCAACAAGTCGTACCGTCGCACCGGCACCTTGTGGGACAGCCGCTACAAGTCTTCTCTGGTGCAGGCCGATTGCTATCTACTCCTTTGTCAGCGCTATATCGAACTCAACCCCGTGCGCGCAGCGATGGTCGATGACCCGGCGCACTATCGCTGGAGTAGTTATCGGACGAACGGACTGGGGCAGAGTGACTCATTGCTGACTCCGCATGCGGTGTATTCCAGTCTGGGCGCAAACGAGGCTGACCGGCTGGTGAACTATCGGTCCTTGTTCCGCCCGGAACTGGATACCGAGGCAATCAGCGACATCCGCATGGCCTTGGATCAGGGACAGCCGCTCGGGGATGCTCGGTTTATCGACAGCATCGAACGGGCCACTGGACAGCGGCGCGAAATTCGCCCGCGGGGTCGGCCGCGGAAGGCAATGCTTGAAGAAACAGGACCACAGGACCAGAAGTCACTTGATATGTGAGCCTGGCCCCTTTTTCCTCTTTTTCCATTTCGCATGCCCTCACGCAGGGACCAATCATTGCAGCATGAAAGTTTCGTACTCCAGCCGGCTCAGGCGGCGGTCGAGGAGTGCCAGGGCTGTGGCCAGGGTGACGAGTACGGAGAGGGCGAAGCCGTAGCCGTAGAGCGCCGCTCCCCACCATAGCGAGACCCCGGTGAGCAGGATGTTCAGCAGCAGGAATTCGGCACAGAGCAGCAGAATGATGCGGCGCTGATCGAGATAGAAGAAGATGTTGAGCACCGACAGCAGCACCACCTGCAGGCTGGCGCCGATGACCTGAATGTAGAGCAACGGCAGGTAAAGCTCGGAAATGTCGAGAGACTTCAGCAGGAGCGGCCCGACGACGAAAGTGACGAGCACGGCGAGCGTCTGGATCTTGCCGATTTCGGCCAGGCCCTGCTTGATCGAATAGACCATTTCGTCGCGCATGTCCTCGATGTATTCCAGCGAGCCGCCGCTGCGTACGGCACCGTAGAACTTGTCGTAGTACTCGACGAAATCGGTCTCGATACGCAACATGAATACCGCCATGCCGGGTATGATCGACAGGTAGGCGAGAAAGACCGGCAGGTCGTAGATCAGCGAAGCGCGCAGGGCGCCGATGATCGGTTCCGAGGTGTCCGGGAAGAACCAGAACATGAACTTGTCGGCCCAGATGCCAAGGTTGTAGAGGAAACCGATGCTGAGCAGGCTGGAAAACATCGCCCCGCGTTTGGCGAAATCGAAGGCAACCAGCTCCCGCGGACGAAACTCGCCAATGGTCACAACCCACATGCCGGCGAGCAGAACACAGTGACCGATGACGAATCCGGCCATCAGCCCTTCCAGCCCGAAAGAGCGCAACAGCAGCGCCAGCGAGACGGTGATCGCATAGCCAATGGCGAACAGCGCGACGATGGCCTTGTAGCGCTTCATGCCGGACAGGAAAATGGTCATGATCCAGATGGCGCACATCAGGACGAAAGCGGCGAGCATCAGGATGCGATAAATGACCCCGGTTCCGGGCAGCAGTACGAACATGCCGATGATGCTGACGGCCGAGGCGACGAGGATGATCAGCAGCAGCACCCCGTTGAGGTTCGGGGCGATGATGGCGTCCCTGTTTTCGAACAGGCGATCGGAGACGAAGCGCGTGAAGCCCAGCTGCAAACCACCGGTCAGGATCAGGCTGGTGGCGATCAGGTAAGTCACCGAGGTCTGGAACTGGGTCACCAGGAACGAAGGCACGACCACCGTGCTGCTCAGCAGGCCGATGATCAGGATGCCGAGAATGGACAGCACCCAGGGGCCGGAGCCGATGATGCCGGCAAAAGTGTAGGCCTGCAGCAGGCCGAGCAGCGTGTCTTTCTTCAGCAGCTTGCGCAGTTCGAAGCCGATGCCCGCCATCAGTCCTCCGCCCCTGCACCTGCCAGCGCCTGCTCATAGATGCGGCGATAGGCGCCGAACATGAGATCGTCGGTGTAATAGCGCTCGACACGGGCGATTCCTGCCCGGCTCGCGGCCGCCCAGGCCTCCGGGTCGCCGAGCAACTCGAGGGCGGCGTCGGCCAGCGCCTGCGGCTCGGCGATATTGACGACAGCGCCTGAAACGCCAAGCGCGCGGTCGTCGCCGTCCAGCCCTTCGATCAGTTGCCGGCATGAGCCGACGTCGGTGGAGACGGTGGGAACGCCGGCGGCGTAGCCTTCAAGGATGACCAGGGGCAGCGCTTCGCTGATCGACGAGAGAATGGTCAGGCCGATCTTCGGCAGGAGGTCCTCGACCTTCTGGAAACCGAGGAACTTCACCTTGTCGGCAAGGCCCAGACTGGCAACGAGATGGCGGCACTCTTCGGCGTAGGCGGGATCTTCGTCCTGCGGCCCGGCGATCCAGCCTTCCGCGGCCGGCATCCGGTTCGCCACCCGGCGCATGGCGCGGATGAACGTCTTCACGTCCTTGATCGGCACCACGCGCCCGATCAGGCACAGTACCGGCGGCGGCGTTTCCGGCCGTAGGGCGCGCAGCGGTGCGAAACGCTGCAGACTGATACCGTTGGGGACGTTGCAGGTCCTTTCAGCCAGCGCTCCGTCGGCAACCTGGCGCAACCTGTTGGTTTCGTAAAGCGCGATGATCGGATCGGCCGAGTCGTAGCAGAGTCGTCCCAGCCACTCGAAAAAGCGGATCCACATCTGGCGGAAGTAGGAGAGTTCGGTCGGGTCGCGCTGGAAGATGTTCCGGTTGTCGCGAATCCACTCGCTCTTGAACAGGTCGATCTTCCGTTCCTTGGTGTAGATGCCATGTTCGGAGAGGATCAGCGGCCGCTGTCGCGTCTGCCGAAGCATGCTGCCGAGCAGCCCGGCATAACCCGTGGAGACGGCATGGAAAGCCTGCACCGGGATCAGCTCATGGGCGACACGGGCGAGCTTCCAGAGCGGGGCATGCATCATGCGCACGGTCCAGAAGTAATCGACGAAAGAGGGATCGGTGCAGTTCTTGCGATAGCGGTCGCTGATGATGCGCCAGGCCTCCTCGCCATGCAGAAAATCAGCTTCCGGCAGGCGGCCGCCGGGCATCAGCTCGCGAATGAGTTCGCTGAATGCAGCGCAGGCGCCAGCCGCTGCGTCGTCGCGCAGGAATGCATCGTGAAGCCGGTCGGCACGGGCGAAGGCATTTGCGCTGCCGCGACGGGGTTTCGGCTTTTCAGCATGGGCGACGAAGTCATACAGGTAGTGGGCCTCGAGATGAACGACGTTGTCCGGCAGGGAGTATTTCATGTCTTCGTAGTCTTCCCGACGGCTGCCGATGAAGACGATGGCAAAGCGCAGTTCCGGGAAGGCACGGATGATCTGGTCGACCCAGCTCGACACCCCGCCGCTGACATAGGGAAAGGTTCCCTCGAGAAGCAGCGCGATGTCGGCCTCGCGAGCCTGCGGGAAAGTCATGTCCGGCTCCAGTAGGCGATCACTGGCTGCAGGCGCGGCAGGGACTGCCAGTTGTCGAGATCGCCCATCAGGGCGCGCACCTCGTCGTAGTCCCCGGTGGCGAAAGCCACTTCCGCCAGATACGGCACGATACGGGTTTTCGGCATACCCAGCGCCAGCGCCCGGGCGTAGGCCAGGCGGGCTTCCTCCGGCTGGCTCAGGGCCTGCAAGAGGCGGCCGTGGCGCAGATGCAGGGCGGCGTCATCTGCTGATTCGGCCGCTGCGGCGAGAGCCATGCGCGTGAAGCGCAGCGACTCCCGCAGGGCGTGTGTGCGCAGATCCCCCTGTGCCAGTTCCTGATAGACAAGCTCCCAATAGAGGTCGGCGAGGCGTGCGGCGGCCTCCCCGCGGGCAGCGCTACCTGCAGCTGCCGTCTGATAGCTTTGCGAGGCGCGGTGGATGTCGTCGTTGATCACCTTCTCCTTGCTGTCGAGCATGCCGTAGGCGAGCAGGCGGATATCCTCGGAGGCATCCGTGAGCACGCCCCGCAAGAGCGGCGAGGCGATGTGCCCGGGGACTTCCTGGAGGGCGACAAGTGCGCGCTGGCGGGCCGCCACGGGGGCGCGTTCATTACTGATGAAAGAGCGCATGCCGGCCTGACGGAAACCCTTGCCGGCGCGCTGGCGGGAGTCCAGTTCCGGCAGGGACAGCGCCGCGAAAAGGCTTTCAGCTTTGGCTGGCGGCAGGGAATGAAGCATTAGAACGCCGAGGATGACGGCAACAAAACCGAGGATGGGGACGGCGAAGCCGGTCCCGGCAAGAAGCAGCAGGACGGGTACTCGCTTGCCGCTGGCGGGCAGGAAGACGATCGCCACACGGGCCAGCAGGAAGCTGGCGGCAGCATGCGCGCCAAGATAGGCGAGCAGCGCAGCATCGCTGCTGCTGCCCAGCAGCAAGGCGGCCCAGGCGGCCGCCTCAAGCGTCAGCGCGGCGAGAGCGAGCTTCGGCTGGAACATTGCAGACTTCGAACAGCTGCTCAAGCAGCGGCAGCGGTGCTGTTTCATCGATCGGCAGGAGGTGCGGGAAAACACCGGCCTCGCTCAGCGTGCAGCCGCTCTTTTGGCGAACCCACTCCTCGATGCGGGCGATATAACCTTCTGCCGCCGCGGCACCGGCCAGGGGCATCAGGGTCACCAGCACTTTTCGTTGCGGCGAGTCGATAAGCCAGCTGACGTCCAGGGCACGACGCTGGCGGCCGATCTGCAGAGCCAGATAGTCGAGCTCCGGGCGCGGCAGGAATTCGAGAACGGTGATGATGCTGCCGCTCAGCGAGCCCTGCCGGACACGCCACAGGCGCTGCAGCTCGGCGGCAAAATCGTCAGGGCAGGCCGGGAATTCGCTTTGGATCTCGGCCGCCAGTTTGCGCTCGTCGAGCCCATCGACGTAGTAGCTGACGAGCAGGTTCAGGGTCTGCAACATTTCTTCGCTGAGCGCGAAGAAAGGGACGCGCTCAACGGCCAGCACGCCGATCAGTTGCTCATCAGAAGTGATCATGGGTACGGCTATGGCATAGCTGCCGGGCGAGCGACCGGCGGCCAGCGCGGCGGCCAGGTGCGACAGCGTGCCTGCCTCGATGGCCTCGCGGAGCAGAGGATCGTCGGCATCGAGTTGGCCATTGTTCTGACCCTGGCCGATTGTCGCCACCGGCTCGGCCGTGATTTCCCCGTCGCTTGCCGCATGGATGGTGGCGATTTCCAGTTGGCAGTATTGTGCCAGCAGGCGCAACAAGCCCTGCGCACCGGGCAGGGGCGAGGCGGCGGCAGCGCCTTGCTCACGAATCAGCGACTGCAAGCTGGCCAGCGCATCACGCATGGCCATCGGGCGGCCAATCAGATCCTGCTCAAGACGGTCGTGCGACAGGCGCAGCAGGTAGTACTGGTGGGTCAGGTATTCCAGCCTCTGGTCGAGGTAGGCCTGGACGCCCTCGGCACGCCGGGCACGTGCCAGCCAGACGCTGGAAAACTCGCCGGCAAGCATGACCAGGATCAGGCCACCGAGGTAATTCAGTTTCGGGAACTCACCGACGACCCAGCCGGAGGCGTTGAAGGCCAGCCAGGCGAGCAGCAGCACAGCCGCCCCTCCCAGGCCGGGAAAGGGACCGTAGCGCATGGCAAGAATGACCGGAGCGAACCACACCCACGGAAAACTGGCGTTGATCCACAGCGGATCGAGCGGATTGACCCAGATACCGATGGCGACTGCCAGCAAGGGCAGTATCGCGGTTTCTCCGGCGACCGCCCAGGGCTTGCCGAAAGGGCCGAGGTGGCGGAGCAGGCTATCCTTGACGGCCAAAGTGCGTCCTCCGCTCAGTCCTTGCGCGCCGAAAGGCCATCGCCGATCAGCTTGCGCAGCAACTGCTGGGCAACGGCGGCCAGCGAATCCCGACTCCAGCCGGCCTTGGCCCCGACACCGCTCCACAGGGTTTCCCCGCTCGCCACGTCGATGATCGCCACCGCGATGCCCACGGCCGGCTCGCCGTCGACACCGACTTTGTAGCGCCACTCTTCGACGCTGCCGGAAAGCGCGTAACGCGCCCCTTCCGCCCGCGCCCAGTCCAGCGCCGCCTCGGCCTGCCGGCGATCACCCGCTTCAAAAAGCGCTTCCTGCTGCAAGGCCGCCGGGTAGCGGCGCAGCCTGGCGATGCCCTGCGCGCGCAGCACGCCCTCGGCCACGGCCTCTGCCCGACTGCCCGCCAGCGGTGTTTCGGTGAGGTTGGCGAAAGGCAGCAACACCCACGCTGCCTGCCTGCTGACGGCGGGTGGCTCGCTGCTGTCGAGCGTGCTGCAAGCCACGAGCAGCAGAATCGCTGCCAGTGCGGCAAAGCCTTGGACGATGCGTTTCATGGGGCGTCTCCTGTGGTCAAGCGGTTCAATGTGTTCAATTCGTTCTTTCTAGAAGTGCAGGCGATAGTTGAGGCCGAATTCTCGCACCAGTCCGTCGGTGTTGGCGCCACCGCGGCTCAGGCGCCAGCCGAAATGGAGGTGATCGGCACCGAAGACGCTGCCCGCAATACCGGTGGCCAGGTCGTAGCCCGGCCCTTCGTCACTGTGCCAGGTGCGGGCACCGCTGGCATAGGGGCGCCAGGCACGGGTGTAGTCTTCTTCGAAATTCCGGTCCGTCGACAGGCGGATTCCCTTGAACTCGAATCCGGTCGGAACGAAGAAGGCGCCAACGCTCGACGGGCTATACTCCCCCGCCGGGAAGAGCGGCGCCAGTTGCGGATCGTTGACGTAGGATTTCTGGCTGTAGCGGTGCTGCGACCAGAAGGCGCTGGCCTCCAGGCTGCGTCGCTCGCTGCGCAAGGCATGGCCGTACTCGAATTGCCAGACATTGCCGCTGCCCACCTTGGCACCGGTCTGGGCATAGAAACGATCGTAGCTGCGTTCGACGCTGAAGCGGTCGAAGCGGGTCAGTTGGTAGGCCAGCAATAGCGAGGCCAAATCCCTCATGCCGCCGACGCGCAGCGCGGTCGACTCGTTGGCCGGCTGTTCGTGACCGAGCGCCAAGGAGCTGGTCAGTCGATTACCGAGATTCTGCTCGTGCGCGACGAGCACGGGATGGTACTTCGCGAAGCTGTCCCGCTCGGCAGCACTGAACGTCGTTTTGCCTTCCTTCTGCAGCCATAGCATGCGCGCGCTGAAGTCGCTCTCATCCGGAGTTTCCCCCATGCTTGCGGGATCCAGGTTGTGGCGCACGATTTTCCCCATCGCGAAATCCATCGACAGGCGTGGCGAAAGGGCAATGTGCGCGCGAACACCGGTATTTCGTTCATCAACCGTGCCGATATCGTTCTGCCAGACTTTGCCCCCCAGCTGATGCGAGTGGGCCAGCAGTGCCTCGCTCAGCTGCAGGTGCAAGGGGTCATCTGCCGGCAACTCGGTTTGCGCGTCGAAAGCTTCGCTCTGCGCCAGCCGCAGGTCGCCGGCCAGGCCTGCGGCCTCGATGCGGTCGTAGCGTGGAATGAGCGGCGCAAACTCATCCAGCAACTCGCCGGCCAGCGCCCGGTCGCCGGACTCCAGGGCCAGGCGCATTTCCCCCCATAGTGGCCGTGCCGCCGTTTTTGCATACTGTTGCCAGAGCCAGCCACGCGCCGCGTCGAACTGCTCCGCTTCGAGCAGCCAGCCGAAAGCCACATCGCGCGCGGACGGCGACAACTCGCCCTCGGCAGAACGATCAAGCCTGAGCATTTCGCGCAGCATGGCATAGGCCGGGTCACCGGGCTCGGCCAGCATCCGCAGTCTTGTGCGCGCCGCCTGGCGCAGCGCGGCCATCGCACTCGGCAACTGTTCGCCAGCCAGCTGCTGCCGCTGGCGCATCCTGTCATCGAGCAACAAGTGCTTGCGCAGGCGCCAGGCACGATCGACGTCCTGATTCTGCTCAAGCGCATCGGCATAGTTCATGAGCCACAGGAAGTCGTCGCGGTGGGCGGCGAGCCGGGGGGTCAGGTAGCGGCGCAGCGCAACATCCGGCAGCGACAGTGCGAGATTGGCGGCAGCCAGCACCTCGTGCATCGCCGGATCAGGCTGCCAATGGCGTTCGTGGGCGGCCATGATCTTGCGCAGGCGCTTCCCTTCCCCGCTCTCGATGAGGAGCCAGAGCAATGCCTGCTGGACGTCCGCGTCGTCCGCTGCCAGCGCCAAAGCGGCATCCAGGTCGGCCAGCGCGAGGCGGCGTTGACCGGTCGCCATCAGGTACTGGGCGGAAAGACGGAGGAAGCTGGCCTGTTGGCGAAGTTGGGCGGATTCTTCGGCCGACAGGCTGCTGATCAGCCTGCCCATGTCCGGCCAGCGCGCCGCCGTCGCATAGAGGCCGAGCGCCTGCAGCAGCAGCTGCGAGTCACGGAAGCGTAACCAGCCGTCACTGCTGACGCGCGCGGCTTCGAGCGCGTACTCGTCAAGCAGCAGTCGGGCCAGATTCTCGTGATCGACGGCCAGCGCTTCTTTGCCAGCCAGCAGGTGGCGATAGGCGGTGGCGGCCTTCTTGTCGTCACCGAGCTGCGCGGCGAGGCTGGCGCGCAATCGCCAATAGCCAGCACCGGCAGCACCGGCAGCACCGCCAGCGTCGCCAGCGTCGGCAGCGGCAACGCTTTCAAGAATTGCCAGTGCGCTGGCCTGCTCGCCGCGTAGCAGGTAAAGCGTCGCGACGTGGACCGCCTGCACCGCACTCAAAGCGTTCGTGGCCATGAAGTCTTGCCAGAGCGCCAGCGCCTTTTCATCTTCCCCCATCCGTTCGGCCAGTTCGGCCATGCTCAGCAGCAGCTGCGGCTGTTTGTGCCGGCGGTATTCCTGCTCGAGAAAGCGCATCGCTTCCCTGGGCTGGCCCAGACGTTCGAAGGTCGCCACCAGCTCCACGATCAGCGCCCGATCGCCGGGTTTCTGGCGCAGCTGATGTTCGAGCGCGAGCAGCAAGGCCTGGTCGTCAAACAGCCCGGGTGCCAGCCGCAGGATGGCCTGCCAGGCTTCGTCGCCGGACTTGGTGCGCGCCAGATACAGCCAGTGGGTAAGCGCCATCGCCGGGCGCCCGGTCCATTCGGAAACTTGCGCCAGCCGCTCGCGCCAGAGCAGATTGTCGGGCGCCTGGCGCACCGCCGAAGCGGCCACCTGCCAGGCATCCTCGAGCTTGCGGTTGTCGAGGAAAGCTTCGAAGCCGAGGGTGTAGATGCCGTCGTCGAAAGGCAGCTGCGGGCCGCTCTGTTCACCGACGGTTTGCCAGCGGATGGCGTAGGCCCGCGCCAGCGCCTCCTGTTTCAACTGTCGCAGCAGTGACAGGCGGAGGAGCTTGCGGGCATATTTGTCGGCCAGATCCGGGCGCCTGACCGAGCGCGCAAAGCGCACCAGCAGCTCCAGAACGCGAGTGCTTTCAGCCAGCGGCGGCATCACGACCAGCGCCTCTTCAGCGAGCGCCAGCGCCTCCTTCACCTGGTCGCCGGATTGCAGCACGAGCATGGCATCAAGGAAGAAACGGCGTTGTTCGGCGGGCTCATTGCTGCGCCGCGCTGCGCTCAGGAAAAACTTGCCGGCGGCGAGGTATTCGCCGCCCGCCAGGGCTGCGGCTGCGGCGGCGGCGTGCCAGTCGGTCGAACGTCCCTGCCCGCTTACCGAGATGCGCTGCAGCAACTCGATGCCCAGCCGGGAATCGCCGGCAAAGTGCACCAGCAGTTCCAGCACCTGCCTGCTTTCACCCAGGGACGGCCTTAGCGCCAGCTCTTCTTCAAGCAGGGCCAGCGCCTCCTGCACCTGGCCGCCGGACTGGAGCGCAAGCATGCCATCCATGAACAAACGGCTTTGTTCGGCGGGCTCACTGCTACGCCGCGCCGCGATCAGGAAGAACTTGCCCGCCGCAAAATATTCACCCCCCGCCAGGGCTACCTGTGCGGCCTCTGCATACCAGTCGGCAGAACGCCCCGCAGCGCTGCCCGAGAGGCGCTGAAACAATTCGATGCCAAGCTCGGCATCACCGAACAGGAAAGCCCGCCGGGCAATCTCGATCGTCATGTGCTCGGGCCAGTCGAGGACCGCCAGAGTGTGCAGCCAGGCACGCAGTCGCGCCTTGTTGTCCGTGTATTGCGCTGTCCCCGGCTGCAGGCGGGAAAAGCGTTGCTCCGCTGCGCGCCATCTCAGCCAGCTGGCTTCCAGGCGAATTTCCTTGTCGGGTGACTGGAGCAGCCTGGCCAGCGTTTGCTCCAGCTGCTCATAGAGGCTGCTGCTCAGGCGGTGGCGGGCGAGCATGAGGCCGAGTTGTGGATTGCCGGGATCGGTGCGCAGCAGATTGACCAGATAGGCTTCGGTGACGGCATTCGGCGGCGCTTCGATGATGCGATTGACCAGTGCCTTGTGCGGATAGATGGCCACCAGCACGCCTAGCACGAGCACGCCAAGCAGCGTGATCGACCACGGCGGCGCCAGGCGCGGGCGCTCAACGCTCGCGGCAGCGAGTTTCGATCGTTGCAGCAGCATCGCCGACACGGAAGGATTGAACGCCACCGGAGCTCTTCCGCGGCCGCAGTGGGCGCCCATTGGCGAGCACGCTGCAGTGGCTGGCGTTGGCCAGCGAAAACTCGATCGCCTGATGCCCCTTGAGCGAGAAACGCAAGCCAGCTTTCTGTACCTGCCAGTCAGTCAGGCGGGCGTTGGCATCGGCAAGATAAACGGCACTGGACTGGCTGGCAGCAAAGCGCAGCCAGGTGTCGCCACTGGCCAGGTGAATGTAGTTGCCCTCCTTGCCGGCGCGATAGCCGGCAACCCCGCCGGAAGCGGCGCGGTCCGGATAACCCATCGTCAGCGGCGCGCGCAGCGTGCGCAACTCGCCGTTGCCGCGGATGCGCCAGCCGCCCTCTTCCCGGGCCAGGACCATGGTCTCGAAATCAAGGGCCTTGCGGATGAAGTCGGAGGCGTGGATCAGGTTGGGCGACTGTGCCAGCGACCAGTCGTAGACCTTGTACAGCGCATTCAGCGACGCCCGCTTGCTGGCCGAGAAGGTGTGATAGTAGATATCGATCGGCTTCAGTCGTCGCGGCGATTCGGTCATCTGGAACGTCTCGATGACCCGCTCGAAGCCATAAAAGGGGCCGTGCCAAAGATTGGTGTAGACGTTCTCGTTCATCACCGGGGCGAAAGTCTGGAAAATGCCGTCGATGGCATAGCCGAGCGGGGAGACGGCGGTCAGGCTCGGAAAAGAGCGGGTGATGATGGTATTGCCGCCGTTCATGTTCAGCAGGCCGGCGTTTTCGGCAATGCGCAAAGCCTCCGCCTGTGGCGCGGCATCACCGCTCCACAGCATGATTTCAACTGCTTTCCCGGGCGGCGCAAGATGCTTGCGGATGTAGTCGACCGAACCAACGATTTCCCTCTCCAGATTCATCTCGTAGCCGGGAATCTCGAGATGGTAGCTCTCCTCATCCTTTTTCTTCGGCGCCGCCTGCTCGGCGCGATCCCAGTCAAAAGGATGCGAAAGGCTGTGGCTGGCAATCTCGATGTAGGGCAGCGCAAAAGTGCGTCGGGCGATCGCCTCCATCTCGGCAGAAAGGGCCGGGTAGAGTCCGCCCGGAGCGACCTCGCCTTCGATCACCGACATCGTCGTCGGCAGCCGGTAGCGTTGCAGCACTTGCGTCAGCAGTGCTTCGCCGGCCAGTGGTGTGCCCGGCAACTCGGCGCGTGAAGGATAGCCGTCGCCGTCGATGTGGATGAACATCAGGCGACGGCCGTTCTCGGTCGTGGTATCCGGCAGGGGCAGCGCGGGCAGGGCCAGCGCCTGCTGCAGGAAGGCAAAGGGGTCGATGATCCAGCGTGATTGCTCGGTGTTTGGCAAGTCCATAGCAGCGAAGGGGTAAAGGACATAGCCTCCCCAGCGGGTCAGTGCGGCAGCATCGAAAGTTTGTCCCTGAGCGTCGGCCAGTTGCAGCAGGGAGCGGCCCTGGCTGTCAGCCAACTGCAAGGGAGTCAGGTTGCGACGGTCGGCTTGCGGGGCGGCCTCGAAAGCCATCATCGCGTCCTGGCTGAGCACCGTCAGGCGGCCGGCAGTTCCGGATACCGCCACGGATTTCAGGCCCAGGCGCTGCGCCAGCCGGCCTTCTGCAGCAAAGGGGAAGCTGCCGAAAATGGCCACTCGCAGGCCCTGCTCGATCTGTTGCTGCAGCCAGTCGGCCACCTGGCGGCCGTGCGCCAGCGGCGCTTCGGCCCAGCTCACGATGCCGGCATAACGCGCGGCCAGCGGGCCGGCAGGCAGCGGCTTGCGCAAGTCGTGGAAGTCGATCGCATAGCCCATGTGCTGGATCGGCATGGCGCCAAAACGCAGCGCTGGGTGATTGATCAACAGCGCTCCGGGGCTGCCGTCGTAGAGCATCAGGATGCGTCGTGGCATGATTTCCCGGCTCCCGATGCCGAGCGTGCTGACCTGCCCGTCGGTGACCCAGGGCTCGATGCCGAGGGCACGAATGCGCGCAGCCGTTTCGCGCATCTGGCCCCGTGCCTGGGGCGGCAGGTAGTCGATGGCCAGCACCGGGACGCCGAACTCGTCACGCACGCGACGCAGCTGGCCAAGCAGCCACTCGCGGTCACTGGCAGGCACTTCCACGTAGCGGCGCTCAGCCGCGTTCCAGCTCCGGAAGAGAGATTCGGCGGCGACCATGCTGATCTTGTCGCGGACGGCCGGCACGATCTCGAAACCACGGTTGAGAATCAGGCGAATACCCGGAAAGCGCTGGTGCAGGGTCTCGATGACGGCAATCAGACCTCTTTGTTGCGCCGCTTCGTCGATCCCGCTGGCCAGGCGGTAGGAATCAAGCGTGTCGAGGAAAAAACCGCGGTAGCCTTTCTCCCAGAGCGGGCCGACGATCGCCTCGGCGACGAAAGTCGGCAGTTCCGGCCAGCTCAGGTCAATGACCTTCGACCCCCAGTCGGTATTGGTGGTCAACAAGTGTTCGGCCGGAATCGCCGCTGCATAGGCGCGCGAGGGCTGCACTTCGCCAATGGCGATGTAGGCATACAGTTCGCTATAGGGCTTCTTGTAGCGCTTCGGGTCAAAACCGTGATCCGCTTCGACGACGACGATATCAAAGGCCTTGAGTTCTTCCAGCGGCGCGTCGGCACCATAGTGCAGCGCGACCGACGGGGATGCGGCCTGTGCGCAGGCCAGCCACCCGAACAGACACGCAGAAAGCGCGCAACGAAGCAGCAGCCGCCCAAGGCAAGCAGTACAAGTATTTGTTTCACTTACATACTCACGCATCGCAGCTCACCACCCATGGCCATCATGCCGCGTCTCGACAAGGCCTTTCTGCCGCTGGAAAAACAGCCGGGCGTCCCTGCTGCTCATTTCCCCGGTTTTGACGGCCACCGCAGGCCAATATTTGTCATTCGGCCCCGTTGCTCATTGCCAAATCCCCCACTACGGGTCACCCAAACGGTGATGACGATTCGCGGCGCCCCTGATCATGAAAGTCATGACCGCTGCCCTCCACCTACAGCGCTTATGCAACGGGGAAAAGAGAGCTTCGTGAGTCGCCTACGCGGATTTAACAGCAAGTTCCCAAAAAGCCGAGGCGTGGGCATTCTAATGCAGTCGCTCCTGGCGGGTCGGTTTTTGTTGGCCGCCGCTGTTGATCGATGGCCAGTCCCTAACGCCGTAAGCCAAGCGCGCCAACCCAGTCTCTGAAAATTTTTTGGCTCATTATGGATTCCAGGTTGGTGCGCAACGAAAGCGAGGCTAGAGGCGCACTAGACAACGCCCAAGGAATTCCGTATGCTCTCCTGGGAAGGAACACCTAGGAGAAAGGGGCATGTACACGACGCACACTGCCAGCACTGGGCTGGTTAAAATCCAGGACCTTATCAACGATGCCAAGTGCTTCGAAGTCGTTCGGGACCTGCGCTGGCCAGAGGGTGTTCGCTGTCCGCATTGTGCGGACGAGCACGTTATCAAGTTTGGTCGCGATGAGACCCAGGAACATCGCCAGAGGTACCGCTGTAAGTCCTGTGAAAGGTACTTTGACGACTTAACCGACACGATCTTCGAAGGGCATCACCTACCCTTGCGCACTTGGATCTTGTGTTTGTATTTTATGGGGTTGAACCTGTCGAACACGCAAATCGGCAAGGAACTGGGCCTCAACAAGGACGACGTTCAGAAGATGGCGACCCAACTTCGAGAAGGGGTAGTCAGTCGCAAGCCCGCCCCAGCGCTCCAGGGAACCGTTGAGTGTGACGAGGTCTATGTGGTGGCGGGGCACAAGGGACATCCTTTGGCAGTAAAAAAAACACCGTAAGGGCCGCAGAAACCGCCTGAAGGGGGCTCGCGGTCGCGGCACGCTTGCCAAGGAGAAGCCTCCGGTTTTCGGCATGATCCAGCGCGGCGGTCAAGTCGTCATCCGCATGCTCGAAAACGTCCGCCAAGTCATGATACAAGCGCTGATCCAGGCCACCATCGCGCCGGGCACCCTAGTGCTGACCGACGAGTATGACATCTACGGCCGTCTGCCTGAGTGGGGCTACAATCACAAGACCGTCTGCCACAGCGCCCGCGAGTACGCCCGCGATGAAGACGGCGACGGCTTCCATGAGGTTCACGTCAACACCATCGAGGGCTTCTGGTCCTTGCTGCGCTCCTGGCTGCGGCCTCACCGCGGCATCTCCCAGGAAAGTCTTCCTCTCTACCTCGGCTTCTTCGAGTTCGTTCACAACGCCAAAAATCGCGGAAAGCGACTTCTCGAATCCCTCTTGGGGTTGCTCCTCAGCTAACAACCCGAAACACATAATGAGCCAATTTTTTTTGAGGCACATGCGGCCAAAACCGTGCTTGATCTGTGGTTTTACCGGTTTTACATCAAGGCTGCTTGGCCGAGAATGCTGCGGAATAAGCGTCATACCATGCCCGGGGATTGAACAATTTCCAGCTGCGCTCGTCGCCCTTGAGTTCGATACCCGCACCCAGGATCCCGTAGCTGGCATAGAGGCCACCGCGCATTTTCTCGTCACTCAGCCGCAGATTGGCCAGCACCAGCAGCTTTTCACCGCTCAGCCGGGCATTGCTGAGCACGATGGCACGGTCGTTGAGACGAACTTCACTGCGGCCGCTGACGTCTCTGATGGTCAGCAAGTCGTTCAGCCACGGCTTCTCTTTCGTCTGCTTGACGAACAGATGCACGAGCAGACCGCTGTCACGCAGGCGCAGGCTGATCTCCGCGTCCAGTTTCAGTGGCCGTTTCCAGGTCATGCGTCCGCGCTCGATGTCGATCTGTCCCCACCACGAGTTGTCGTGCGCAGTGCCTTCGCTCTCCAGCGAGCCGTTGGCGATGCGCAGCTGTGTGCCCGCCGCATCGAAGCTCATCTTCTCCAGGTTCCCTGCAGTAAGGCGCGTACTGATGTGCAGGTCGCCCTTGATGGTCTGCTCCCTGACGTGGACCGCGACGCCGCGGGCCTGCATCTCCAGCTTGGCGCTGCCGGTAACGCCGCTCAGCCTGAAGTCTGCCGCCAGACTTGCTTTTCCGGAGCCGATCGAGACCCCGCTCTCTTTGGGCAAGTAAGCGTTGTAGATGGAAATGTCGGGTATTTCGGCAACCCCCAGAGTGACCACCGTCTCCAGCTCACGCAGCCCCTCTTTTGCATCGAAGCGTTTGCCGACGGTCGTGATCTGAAAGTCGCGCCCGCTGACATAGGCCGCCTTGTCGTCCAGCCGGCGCAGCCCGAAGCTTTTCAGAACTACCTCCAGCTTTCCCTCGGGCGCATCCGCAGCACCCTGCATCGCGGCCTTCAATACGCCGCTACCGCTGGCCTCGAAATCGAGAAAGCGGCTGACCAGATGTTCCGACTCGGCCGTCAGACTGCTGCCGGGTGCGACCTTCCCTTCGGCAAGCCGCAGATCGGCGCTCATACCTGCATCACCAGAAAATGCCAGCCCCTGGTCACCGTGAAGGAAGTGGTTGAGGAAAGCGATATTCGCCACCAACCCCTCCAGCTTCACTACTCCGCTGAGCGGCGACAACTGTCCCGAGCGAGCCGCCCTGGCCGTTAGCGGACGTGATTTCAGGCGAGCTTCCGTGACGCTGATACGGGTCTGCAGCGGCGCCTCCCCGGCACTCGCCTCGCCCGCCGCGTCCACTGCCGCCGCTGCCTGCATCTGCACGCTGCTTCCCGAGAGGTCCAGGAACCCGCTCGCCGGATCGGCTTTTTTGATCACCAGATCGACACCGAGCTGTCCGACAAGCGACTCCTCGAACAGCGTGCCGGCAATCTTCTCGCCAGCCAGATGGATGCTGCCCGACAATGTCCGGCCGACGTATTTGAGACGACCACTCGAACGGGCGGTGCCCGAGTTCAGGCTGAATGGCGGCTTACCTGGGACGTAGCTGTTCAGCAGTGCAACGTCAGGCATCAGCGCATCCTGCCAGCTCAGCACGGCCGTCGGCTCGACGCGCATCTTGCCGGCATCGGGCAGCGGACTGGTCGCGGTCAGCTGTATTCCCTTTCCGCGCAGGAAAATGGCGCCCCCTTTCAGCTGGCGTAGCTGCATGGCCCGCAAGCCCATCTGCACGCGCATCGTCTCCGCACCTGCCAGCGTTTGAATCTCGGCCGCGACGCCGCCCGCACCGCTTAGCTCAAAGCCGGAAAAGCGGCCGAGCAGCCGCTCCGATTCGACCCTCAGGCGACTGGGCGAAGCCAGGCGCCCGTCATTCAGGCGCAGTTCCGCCTGCAGGCGGCCGCCGCCACCGAACTCGATAGCGTGACGCGGGGCCAGGAAGGCGTTGAGGAAATCAATGTTGGCCACCGTTCCCTCCAGCTTGACTTCGCCGCTGAGCGGCGGCGGCCCGGAAAAGTCCCTGAGTTCGGCCAGCGATAACTCCGCTGCCAGCTGCACCTGCACCAGCTTGAGCTCGGTCTGCAGAGTGGCCTTGCCAGCCCCACCAGCAGCCCTGTGCTCGGAGGCCTGCATGCGAATACGGGAGCCGGAAAGATCGAGGCGCCGGTTTTCGAAATCAGCCTCTTTGACCATCAGATCGACTGCGAGGCTACCGAGCACGGGCTTGTCAAAAATGATTCCGGAAACCTTCTCTCCTGCCACCTCAAAGCTGCCGGAGAGCGCCCGCTCGGCATAGGCCAGCTCGCCGTTCAGCCGCGCCTGCCCCGAAACCAGGCTGAAAGGAAGCCCGCCGGGTAGATAGTGCCTGACCGAAAACCCCTTCATCCGAACAGTAGCAAGGGCTTGGGCGGATTTCCGAGCGATGAAGAATTGATAGCCGCAGGATGATCTGTGGTGAAAACATCGAAATTCGGGCTTCTGAGGACAAATAGGTAGAGATCTTCGTGCCAGAACGGGTCATCAATCCGGCAGCGGAAATAATCTTCGTTCTTTTTTCAAAGGTCCGTCACGGGTAGACCAAAGGCATTATAATTGCGGTTACCGAAGAGTACAAACAGGCCAAACAGGCGAGTTTTTGGAGACAAGCGATGCGAGTTGTCGAGAATACCCAGATGCACATTGGCGAAGTCGATGTTTGCCATATTATTCTTGACGCCAAGTCGCGCGACGACATCCCGCAGATTCTGCGAGGTTTGCAGTACCTCTACCAAGATCCAGACAAGCGGGCAAAGCTCTTCCAGTTGCTTGAGTCAGACATGGCCCCGAAGGTCGACAAACGGACGGGGCGTCCCGGGATGACGCTCTGGTCGATCTTCGTCTGCGGAGTGATCCGGCTTGACCTGAACATCGACTACGACCGTCTGCATGAGTTGGTCAATCAGCACAACACCATTCGGCAAATGCTCGGGCATGGGTTGTTCGACCCGACGTCGTACCACTACCAAACACTGAAAGACAATGTCACCTTATTCACGCCGGAACTGCTGAACAAGATCAACCAAATCGTCGTCGATGCGGGTCATGAACTGGTCAAAAAAAAACCGGCAGGCGAAGTCCTGCATGGGCGTTGCGACTCCTTCGTGGTTGAGACGGATGTCCATTATCCGACCGATATCAACCTGCTCTTTGACGCCACGCGCAAGGTGATCGAACTGACTGCGCGCCTGAGCGCCGATCAAGGGATGAGCGACTGGCGGCAGCACGCCTACAACGTCAAGCACCTCAAGCGGCACCTGCGCAGCGCGCAGAGCACAAAGCATCGCAAGGCCCGTAGCGAAGCGCAGAAAGACGCCAATGACCATCGCCTTATCGAGGCCTACCAAAGCTACTTGGGGGTCGCCCAAGCCTACTTGGACAAGGCCCAGGAGACGCTGAGCAAGACCCCTGCGTGTAGCGGTGCTGGCGGCGTTGAGCATCTGGCAGCCAAACTCGAGATCGAACAGTTCATCGCACATGCCGTACGGCAGATTGACCAGACCCGGCGGCGCGTCATTCTGGGAGAAACCATTCCGCATGCCGAGAAGGTCTTTTCGATATTCGAGACACACACGGAATGGATCAGCAAAGGCAAAGCCGGCGTGCCGGTCGAACTGGGTTTACGGGTCTGCGTCATGGAAGACCAGCACCGCTTCATCCTGCATCATCAGGTCATGGAAAGGCAGACGGACGAGCAGGTCGCAGTGGCCATGGTCAAAGCGACCAAGCAGCATTTTGCCAACTTGGAGGCCTGTAGTTTTGACAAAGGATTTCACTCACCGGCAAACCAGCAGGAACTACAGGCGCATTTGAAACTGGTGGTGTTACCGCGGAAGGGCAAACTGTCGCAACAGGCACAAGCTGCGGAAAGCGCGGAGGATTTCGTCAAGGCGCGACGTCAGCACTCGGCGGTCGAGTCGGCGATCAACGCACTGGAGGTCCATGGTCTTGATTACTGTCCGGATCATGGGATTTACGGATTCAAACGCTACGTGGCGCTCGCTGTAGTGGCCAGGAACATCCATCGCATTGGCGCCATCCTGAGGGACGGGGAAAATCGGCGGGCGAAGCGCAAAACCCGCTACGCAGATCGCGACATGCCCCACAAAATGGCGGCATAGCCCGCCAAGCGTTTTTCCATGCAGTAACTCCGGCCGCTGTCCGAACGGCTTGCTTGAACACCATGACATTCGGGCATTATGGCCCGCGATCGACAGAAGTCGGCCAGCGCAACTCGGGACGAACGAGAAATTCACGGCCAACCGAGATTTTCAAGTCGGCGCGCGCGCCAAAAAACCGGGGTTTTCGGTCAGGCACTAGATAGCTGTTCAAGAGCGCAATATCGGGCATCACCGCCTCCCGCCACTGCATGGACACCGCCGGCTCGCCTGGGCTTTCGCTCAAATTGATGGGCGCGGCGGTCAAGCCAAGGTGAAAGCCCTCGGCTTGCAGAAAAAGCTCGTTTCCCGGGAGCCTGCGCATGGCCACATCACGCAAATCCACCTGCAGCTGCGTTTGCCCCCTGCCCTCCTCAAGCCGCACATCACCGTGCACCCGGCCCGCCCCCTGGATCAGGTGACGCTCGCCCGCACCCGAGGCGAGGCGCTCATCCAGAACCAGGGACAAGTCCGGCGATTCGATGGACAGTTCGCTGCCCTCCATCAAAGTGCCGTGTTCGAGGTGCAGGCTCGCCTGCAGACGACCGCTGCCGTCCAGCTGCAGCCATTGGCTGTCGCCGAGATAGGCGTCGATGAAAGCAAATGAGGCCAGATCGCCGCTCACGGCAATGCGGCCGGAAAGCAACCGGGCCACTGCGGCACCCGGGTTTTCCCCGGGGAGAAAGGCTTCGAGCCGGATGTCGACATCGCCCTGCAGGTCGGCGGCCAGCAAGTCGCCGGGAAGCCGATCGGAATCGCGCCGGAGATTGCCCGAGCCCACTTGAAGCCTGCCGCGCGCCGTGCTCACGGGCCCATCGAGACGGTAACTGAAATCCTCCAGCCGCAGCCGCGCCTGCCCGCTGAAACGGTAGCCCTTGACTTCGAGCGCCCCGATCTGTGCGATGTCTGCATCGCCAACAGCGATGCTCCAGCCCGACCATTCGCTGGCCGGCGCGGCTTCCGGCGCTGTTGGCGCCAAAGGCGCCCCCGCCGCTGGCGAAGCTTCCGCTTCCGGCGGGGTCACGCTCAGCGGCGCCGCGTCGACTTGCGGCAGCGTAGTGGCGGTCGGCAGGCCACCCGCAGCGGCAGCAGGAGCGGGCCTCGCTGCCATACCGGCGGAGGCCCCCGCCATCCGATCGCGCGCCCCTGCCGTCACCTTGTCCACCTCGACGCCTTCAAGGCGCACGGTCTTGAAGAACAGACTGCCCAGCGCCAGGCGTGCTTCCCCCTGGCCCATCGAAAACCACCATTCCTGCGCGGGCGTCTGACCGCTTAGCGTCAAGCCTGTGACACGCAGATGGCCCGGCAGGAGGGTCCATGCCGAAGCCCATTCGATGCGCAAACGATCGGGGTCGCGGTTCAGCATCTGCGGCAGAAAACCGGCGTTGAGCAGCAGGTTCCCCGAGAGTAGATAGAGAATCTCGGCCACGACGACAAAGGCGAATGCCCTTACGGCCCACTTTCCCAGTTCTGCCTTGCTGCGAAGCATCGCGTACTCCATCCTGAGCTCAGTAAACACGGCCCGCCCCAGACCAGGCGCCCGCTGGCGGAAGTCAGCTCATTTCTTCGCCGCCAGCGCCTGGATCGCTTTCGTCACCCGCTCAGCAAGCGCCACCTGTTCGCTCTCGATCTCCGCCATTCGCGCCGGGTTCGCCGGTTCGAGCTTTCCGGAGGCTTTCTCGAGCACCGACTCCATGGCCAGCGACTCGGTGAGCAGTTCAGACATGCGCCGCATGTCCTGAATCAGGGGCACGCGTGGATCACCAGGACGGAGAACCACTTGCGATAAATCGTCGGTGATGCCCCGGAAAATCGGCGCATGAACGGAGCGGCTGCGTTCGTCTGCTTCCCGCTCCGAAAGCCTGCCCGCCTTGACTTCGTCCTGGTCATAGGCGATCGACCTCGTGCCGCTGTCAAAACGGCCAACTGCACGCTCCAACAACTGCAACTGTGAGCTGGCAACGACCCGTCCGGGATCGACTGTCGCCAACGGAGCCATGGCCGCGAGGCTCACCGTCGCCAGACCTAGAATGGCCAGCACGGCAATGGCTCGGCTGGCGAACACTCTTCGGTAGTGATCCAGGTCGAAGCGCTCGGGCAAAATGAAGGCAGCGAGACAGCCGGCCAGCAGGCCTCCCACGTGCGCCGCGTTGTCGATGCCGCTTTGCCCAAAGCCCTGCACGAGCGAATAGAGAACAAAGAAGCCGATCCCGGCCTGCGTCTGCTTGCTGAAGGCTCTCGGCAGCTTGTCGCGATGCTGGAATACCGCCGCCAGCAGAGCCCCGGCGACGCCGAAAACCGCCCCCGAAGCACCGACCGCTACCGCCTGCTGGGCGGCGAAATGCAGGCTCAAAGCGCTACCGAGCAGCCCCGAACCAAGGTAGATGATCAGAAAGAGCCGTGGACCGTAGATCCGCTCGACGATCATGCCGGCCGTGTACAGCCCGAGCATGTTCATCGCCAAGTGGAGAAGACTGCCATGGAGGAAAATGGCGCTCAGCAGCCGCCACCATTCTCCCCTCTGAACTTCAGAGGCGGCGTTGCCGCCCCAAAGGAGGAGGTCCTCTGCCGCCGTTCGCGCGAACTCGGCGCCATAGAGCAGCGTCACCAGCCAGATCAGGATGTTGGCCCCGACCAGCGCGTGCGTCGCCCAGGTGTAGGGCTGAAGCGCCTTGATTCGCTCCTGGAACTCCCGCTTCTCCCGTAGTTCGTTGCCCGTTGCCCCCGGCTCGGGAGAGATCCCGCCCATCGCCCGACGGTGTCGACGTCTTACCGCGTCGAGCAGGCGTTCCTGATCGGCTGGCGAGAAAGCGGACATTCCCAGGGTGGGCTTCGATGGATTGCTTCCCGCCCACGACTTCCTGTTGCTGCGAAACCCGTCAACTTCCTTGAGGTGGAATGCGAGAACCGGGGTGAGCTGCTTGAGATCGAGAGCGATGGTGTCAACGTCGGCCCACCGGAGTGTCTTTTCGGTCGCGGCGAGATTTGGCGCCTCGATCGCCTCATCGCTGAGGGTGACCATGGCTTGGCCAAATCTGAGTTGGTTGCGGAAATGGAGCCAGACGGGTAACGCGAAGAGGAGCAGCATCGGCAGAGTAACCAGCAGTTCAGACGAAAACCCGCCGTGTTTCACAATGACCATGGCAAAACCCGCGGCAAGGCCGCCGAAGACGTAGATCCTTGCCCTGGCCAAAGGGCTTTCGCGGGACGCGAAAAAGGTCTCGCCGGGTTGGCCACTCTGGCCACTCTGGCCACTCTGGCCACCTTGCCCACTCACCTGCCCCGCGGCCGACAAGTCGCCCGCAACAGGCAAGTCGCGGCGCTCGGCAGACAATGGATCGTAGGGCTCCGGCGCAGTCGACGCGGGGGCGCCACACTCGCGGCACCATTCAGTGGCGACGGCATTGGCACTGTGACAGGCAGTGCAGGTCCAGCTATGGTCGGGCATGGTTCGCAGAATCTTCCACAAGGCGGTAAATGGGATGACATGCCGATAGGCTGCGGCCGTTGGATACTACGCGTCCGACTCGAGCACTGTAAAGCCACGGGGCGCTGGCATTGAGAAACTGTTCGGCCTGCTCAATCGTGCGAAGCTCTGTTTCGTTCATGTTGATCACCACCTGAAGAATGATCAACCCGTTTCTTCTCTCGCTTCCTTCTTCTTTCAGGCTCGTGCCTCAGCGGAAATACGCGACCCGTTCAGGCTCATATCCAGACCTCCCGGAATTGCGACTCAGACGCCCCGCTAACCGCGTGATTCAAAAGCCTTATCGTCGTTTTTTGGACCTTCGTCACGCCGGGAACGGAAAACGTTTATTGGACAACGATGCTTATATCCTATTGTAAATACGCAATAACAAGTGCAATAAGCATAAATCTCATGCTAGAATCGCGTCAGGCAGCGGGGACCTGGGGGTGAGGGGTGACGCAGAGCGAGTTATTGGAACCAGCGGTTAAGCAGGAAGGCCGTTTCGACTTGGGCAGAGGCTATTGTCTGCACCTTCCGCGTGGCCCTCGCAGCCAGGGTGACCTTTATCATCATGGCAGTCTGAGCAAACGGGTGAATCTTGCCGACAAGGCCGAGCGGCGCCTCCTGGTGGTTGAGTTATTACAGAGGAAGCTGAACCAGACGCGCTTGGCCGAGGTGCTCAATCTCAGTCGCCAGACGCTGCACAACTATCGCGAGTGCTATCGGCTCTTTGGGGTGACCGGCCTGCTGCATGGCTATAGTCCGAGCCACAGCGTGAGCGAAGAACGGCAAGGTCGGCTGCATGTTGACAAACGCCGCCCCGGCTCCAAGGCCCGCGAACTCGAAGCTTTGCGGCGTGCCGAGAAGAGGCTGACCGCGGAAGTAACACAAGAGGAACTCGCGTGGGATGGCGAAGCCGCGGCGCGGTGTGCGCTGGAGGAAGCGCCCCTCGAAGAGGTCGTGCGTGTCGATCAGCCGAGCCGCCAGACAGTCGCGGAGCAGGCCTCACCGGAACAGGTTCCCGCCGCAGTGATCGAGCTTCCCTATGCGGAACACCATGACTGGGAAGCCAGCCGCTATGCCGGCATTTTCCCTGTCTTGCTGGTCCTGATGAGCCAAGGGCAGTGGATGCAACGACTCTCCCAGCTGTTCGGCAACGGTTGGCGCATCTTCCAGGTGTTCGTGCTGATGGCGGTGCGTAACATCCGCTCCATTGAGCAGCTCAAACATGAGCGGCGCGAGGAGGCGGGACGGCTCCTGGGCTTGGGGCGGCTACCCGCTCTCGACACGCTGTGGTCCTGGTTCCATGACGTCGCCGGCAAGTCGCGGGCCGAGGCGCTGTTGAAGGCGTTTTTTGCCGATCAGATCCGCTGCGGCCTGGTCGCCACCCGGCTGTGGTTTACGGACGGTCATCTCTTGCCTTATACCGGACAGGACAAGGTGCATGCGGCCTGGAATACACAGCGGCGGATGCCGATGCCCGGACAGACCAATCTGGTCACTTGTGACGAACAGGGGCGCATCGTCTATTTCGACATTCAGGAGGGCAAGGGAGACCTGCGCGCTCAGATTCTGAAGCTTGGCGAGTATGCGCGACAACAGTCCCTGGGAACCCCGCCGGTACAGGTCTTCGACCGTGAGGGCGATGGGCTGGGCTTTTTCAGCGAACTCGTGCGCCGCCGCACCCCCTTCATCACTTGGGAGAAGAACGCCAATCCTGCGCGGCTCAGGGCCTTGCCGGCCGCAGACTTCACGCACAGCGTGTCGATGAACGGCACGGATTATCGCCTGCTCGAAGAGACCAAGGCGTGCCTCTACCCACCTAAAACCGATCCCGATCCCGATCCCGATCCCGACACCGGCATGGCCGAGCTGGCGCATACGTTCGACCTGCGTCGGGTGGTGTTGTGGAATTTGCGTACCAATCACCGCATCAGCGTGCTCTGCTGGGACGCTGACCTTCAGTGGTCGCCGCAAGAGGTGCTGACCGCGATGCTCAGTCGCTGGGGCGCCTCGGAGAACACTTTCAAACACCTCAAGGGGCGTCATCCCTATCATTACCATCCGGGTTTCGGCTTGGCCGAGAGCGACAAACAGGACATCGCCAATCCCCAGATCAAAGGGCTTGCGCAGCAGATTGCGAGCACCCAGGGCCATCTCGCCAAGCTTTACAAGCAACAGGCCAAGACTCAACCCAGCTTCAATCGGGACGGAAGTGAGCGCCACAACAGTCGGCATCGGCGGCTTGCTGCGGCCATCGCCGTGAGCGAAACGCAACTCAAACAACTCCAGGCTGACAAGGCTCGCTTGCCCGAGCGCGTCAATGTCACGGGGCTGTCCGATTACCGCTCCTTCAACGCCATCGATAACGAGGGCAAGAATCTCTTCGACTTCGTCACGAGTTCCGTATGGAACGTGCGCCGCCAGCTTCTCGATTGGCTTGACGACAGCTATGCCAAGGATAGCGATCGGGTGGACCTGCTCTATGCGATTTTCAACTGCCATGGCTGGGTACGCAGTGACGAACACTGGGTGGTCGTTCGCCTGGAGCCGCTACAGCAACCCGCACGCCGTTATGCCCAAGAACAGCTGTGCCGTAAGCTCACTGGTCTCGGCGCCAGGATCCCCGGCGGAAAATGGCTGCGCATCGAGGTCGGCCAGTCTCCGCTATGAGACGGCCTTCGCCGACCTACTGTCCAAAATTAGACCACGTTCGCCGGGGATTCCGGGAGGTCTGCATATCACGGCGAACAAGGCTATTTCTTGCAATACCGATTTCGCCAGCCCATACTTTGATCCTGATATTCATTTGCCTATCCGTACGAACGATCGGACCCTCGCCGTACGTCACGTGCTGTGCAATGGGTCCATGCGCCAGGCGCAAGGGAGTATTTGGCATGCGAGCCACGTTCATTCAGGGTTTTGTGCGCGGTGGCTGCTTCCTGCTGCTGCTGTGTCTCCCCGTCAAGACCGCATTGGCGCTAGTGGTTGCCGGCAGCACGCTCGGCATTTCCAACCTGCAGATCATTCCTGCCGCGGGAAGCGTGGTCTTTTTCGGCCCGTCGGATGTCAGCGCCATCGTCAGTTCCGCCTTCAACAGCCTGGGCGAGGCCGACTCGAATGGCGAATTCGGCACCGGCATCGACGTATCGACCGACGCGACGGTCAGCTTCGCGACCGGGCACGCCGAGGCGTCGGTCGGCGCGGGCACGCTCAATGTGAGCAGCGCCATCAATCTGGGCGGGAACGGCAATGCCGCGGGAGTGTCGTCGCCTGGCGCTTTGGGGAGTCTGTCGTTCCTGTTCGGTTTCACCGGGGTGTCTGGCCTGGTGGATGTCACCTTCAGCATGGATATCAGCAGCATGCTGCATGCCTTCGCGGACTCGCTGGGAAGTTTCGACACCGACTTCGATGCCAGCCTGGAGGTCGACGGGGAAACCATCCTGTTCAGTTCCGGCGTGCTCGCTGGCGGACCGAATTTCGCGGCTACCACCCAGCTCAATTCGCAAACACTGAGCGCTACCGTCCCGCTCGACAGCACTCTGTCATATTTTCTGATCATGACGTCGCACGTGGACACGGAGGGAAGCAATGAGGTGCCCGAACCCGGCACGCTGGTGTTGGCCCTTGTGGCCCTCGCTCTGCTGCCCATTTGCAGCCCCACACGCGGCGGACAGCCGCACAATCGCAGCCAGCCCAGCCGTAGCGTATAAGCCCGCGCGCCTGGCGGCGCGTTGCGGCTGACCTGGTCCCACGCACTGGAGGCCATCATGAATAAGCTGCGCGGTTTGTCCATTGGGATCGTCTTCTTGCTGGCGGGCCTCGTAGCCAGCGCTCCGGTTGGAGCAAAAAATATCGGGGGCGATCCTCCCCGGCGCTGCTCCATCTGCGGGCCATGCAGCCAGGCCTCCACCGCCGGCCCCGGCTCCAACTGCTCCTCGTCCACGGCGGGTGATTCGGCCAGCACCGGCAGCCTCACCGAAGGTAACACCAGCCAGTCCTACCCAGTCTCCACGGTCAGCAGCTCGACCGGTTTGCAGCTTAATCTGACCCTCAGCTACGACAGCTATAACGCCGATACGTCGCGCGCACGCCTTGACACCGTCGCCGGCACTGGTTGGACGCACTCCGAAAACGCCTTCCTGTACAGCGTGCGCGGCCATATGTTCCGGGTGGGCGGCGATGGGCGGGTGACCAAATACCAGCTCGGGGCCGGTGGAAGCTTCACCGCGGCGCCGGGTTACTTCGAGAAGATGGTCAAGAACCCCGACGGCTCCTTCACCATCACCACCAAGGACCAAACCGCCTCGCGCTTCGAGCGGATTGCCGGCAGGCCCTTCATGTCGGGCATGCAAATTTGGCGGCTGACCCGCGTTACCGACCGCAACAACAACGTGACCGTACTTGCCTATAGCGGCGGCAATCTGATGTCGGTCACCGACACCTATGGCCGCAGCCTGGGCTTCACCTACAACGCGCAAAAGAAGATCGCCAGCGTGACCGACCCGCTCAGTCGTGTCACCACCTTCAGCTATGACGCAACCGGCACCAAGCTCGAAAAGATCACCGATCCGGCGGGAAAGACGACCCAATACAACTACAACTTCCTGTGGCAAATCACCGGCAAGACCGACAAGGACGGGCGTAGCACCAGCTACGCCTACACCAATCAGAAACCGACAGGCATCAACGACGGCAGTGGCACGCCCTACTTCTCGCTAGCCAACCCCAGTAACTGGGTCATCGACGACACCGCGCTGGCACGCGATATGGTGCGCCAATACTTGCCCGGCACCACCACCAGGACGGACGGGCGCGGCAATATCTGGAAATACGATTACGACAGCCGCGCCTATGTGACCCGGACGGTGGCCCCCGACGGCGCCACGTGGACGTATGCCTACGACCCTACGACGCTAATGATTGCCTCGCAAACCGACGCCAACGGTCGCGTCACCAGCTACCAGTACGACACGCAGGGCAATCTGATCAAACGGACCGATGCGCTGAACAACGTAACAAGCTATACCTACGAGCCGGTCTTCAACATGATGACCAGCATGACCGACGCCAACGGCCGTACCACGACCTACCAGTACGACGCGCGCGGCAACCGGGTCAAGCAGACCGATCCGCTGTTGGGCGTGCGCGAATGGACTTACGACGCGCGCGGCAACGTGTTGAGCGAGAAAGACAGGAACGGCAACCTCACGACCTACCTGTACGACGCCTTCGGCAACCGCACCCGAATGACCGACGCGGTAGGTAAGGTGACGACGATGGCCTACGACGCGGTGGGCAACGTGATAACGCGCACCAACGCCCGCGGCTTCACCACCACCTACCAGTATGACGGCCTGAACCGCCTGGTGAAGGAAACCGACGCGCTGGGCAAGATCACCCAGACTGCCTACGATGGCCAGGGCAACCAGGTGCAGGTGATCGACCGCAACGGCAATGCCACCAGCTACCAGTATGACCAGCGCCAGCGCCTGGTAAGGACCACCGACGCATTGGGCCAGAGCAGCACGGCGGCCTACGACGGCAATAACAACCGCAGCGCTGCCACCGACAGGAACGCGAACGGCACCAGCTTCCAGTACGACGTGCAGAACCGGCCGACCACGGCCACCGACGCGATCGGCAACGTGACGACGATGGCCTACGACGCGGTCGGCAACAAGCTGAGCGATAGGGATGCCAATACACATTCCACCGCTTACCAGTACGACGCGCTGGACCGGATGGTGCGCAAGACCGACGCCGTGGCGAACGTCACGCTGTTGGTCTACGACACGGTGGGTGCTTGCCCGGCGTGCACCGGCCCGACCAAAGGATCGCGCTTGGTGACCCAACAGACCGACGCCGAAGGCAAGGTGACGTATTTCAAGTACGACGCGCTGGACCGGGCGATCATCGTCAATCGCAAGCAAACCGATAGTGCCGATGCCATTGACGGCGACGACGCGGTGACCCGGTATAGCTATGACGCGCACAGCAATCGGACCAACCTGACCGAGCCCAACGGCAATGTGACGAATTATGTCTACGATGCGCTCAATCGACAGGTAAAGATGACCAACGCCGCTGGCGACGTGACGATGACGACCTACGACCCGGTGAGCAACATAGCCGGCGTTACCACGCCCAACCTGAACGTCACAACCTACACCTACGACGCATTGGACCGGCGCACCCGGGTCGATGACTCGGTGGGGCTGGTCGCCACCGCCAGCTACGACAACGTCGGCAACCAGCTTAGCCAGCAAGACGGCAACACCAACGGCAGCACCACCGGCTATGACGCCATCTACCGCATCACCGACGTCACCGACGCGCTGGGCAAAACCACGCATTACGCCTACGACCCGGTGGGCAACCTGCTCACGACCAGCGACCGCGAGAACAACGCCACATCGTCCATCTACGACAACATCAACCGGCGCACCCAGACCACCGATGCGCTGGGCAACGTCACCAGGTACCAGTACGACGCGGTGGGCAACCTGACCCGCGTCACCGATGCCAATACACACGCCACCGACTACGAATACGACAACATCAACCGCCGCGTCAAAGAGGCCTACGCCGACGGCAGGCTGCGCAGCTTCACCTATGACCGCGTGGACAACCTCAAGACCCGCAGCGACCAGAAGGGCCAGGTCACGACCTATATTTACAGCGACCTGTATTTCCTGACCCAGCGCGACTACCCGACCAGTGCCGACGACAACATGAGCTACGATCTGTCGGGGCGCATGCTGAGCGCCGAGCGAGACGGCTGGCTGGTCACCTTTACCTACGACGGCGCCAACCGCGTCACACAGACGGTACAGAACGGCCAGACGCTGGCTTACGCCTACAACATCCCGGGGCGCACGCGTTTGCTAACCTACCCCGGTGGCAGGGCCATCATGGAGACCGCCGACCCGCGTAGCCGGCTCGACAGGATTGATGATGCGGGTTCGCCGCCACCCATCGTGCAGTACAGCTACGACGCCAGCAATCGCGTCGTCTTTCGCAACTACCGCAACGGCACCACAGCAGCCTACGCCTACAACGCCAACAACTGGATCACGGGTCTTGACCACAGCAAAGGCGTGACACGCATCGCCGGCTTTGCCTATGACTTTGACAAAGAAGGCAACAAGCGCTTCGAGGACAAGCTCGCCGACTCTGCGAATTCACAGACCCGATCCGAGGCATACCAATACGACAGCATCTACCGCTTGATCGACTACAAGGTGGGCACCCTGGTTGCCAGCACGGTGCCGGTACCCAGCACCCAGACCCAGTACGCCCTCGACCCGGTGGGTAACTGGAACATCAAGACCACCGACGCGATCCCCGAGGCGCGAACGCACAGCGTCACCAACGAGATCACGCAAATCGGGGTGGTGCCGGTGCTCTCGGACTTGAACGGAAACACGGATGAGGACGGGCTGTACCGCTACGCCTACGACGAAGAGAATCGGCTGACAGTGGTGACGCGCAAAGCCGACAGCCGGTTGGTGGGGCAGTACCAGTACGACGCGCTGTCCCGGCGGGTGAAGAAGATTGCCGATCCGCCTGCCGTCTCGAGCCCGGTGGAGACGCGTTACTTCTACGACGCTGCGCGTATCGTCGAGGACCAGAGCGCTGGCGGTGCCACGCAGGCAACCTACGTCTACGGCAATTACATCGATGAAGTCCTCACTATGGATCGTGACGGCCAGACCTTCTACTACCACCAGAATAGTTTGTGGTCGGTGGAGGCGGTTAGTGATTCCGCAGGCAACGTGGTCGAGCGGTATGCCTACGATGCTTATGGGTTACCGGCAATATTTGATGGTGCTGGCGTTGCGGTCGCACCGAATGCATGGGGCACGCCTAGTAGCGCGATTGGAAGCCCATGGATGTTCACCGGCAGGCGGCTTGATGAAGGAACCGGAATCTATTTCTATCGCGCCAGATACTACGACCCGCTGAAGGGGAGGTTCCTTCAGAGGGATCCGCTGGGCTACCTAGATGGCGTCAACCTTTATGCCTACGTCGGTAATCGTCCAACCGCTTTTACCGACCCGACTGGCTTGTTTCTTTGTTGTGACGATCTATGTGATAGAAACGTTGTAGAGGACTGTAAAGTAGAAGTTGCCATTGCTTCATATGCATCAAACCCGGTAATTAATGAAGGGGCACAACTCCTAGCTGAAATACCCACATCATTGAATCCGATAGAAATTGGGGCAGACCTAATTGCTAGCTTGGCTGGCTTATATACCACCTCTGATGTTCTGAAGGCATACTTTAAGGTGAAAGAGGAAGCTCACGGCACATTTGGGGGATGGAATGTTTATTACAGGAAAGTTAGTTATACGAAATGCGAATACGAGGATTGTTGGTGGGGTTATTGGCAGCGATTGAACTGGGTGCAGCATGCCGCACCAGATACCACGTGGAAGGAGATAAAAACAATTGAGAAGGGACGGGATGCCGCCCGCGTTGTAAATGGTGGGTTTATCGAAGAATCCTTTGTCGGCCGATTTAGTCGGACGGCAGCTTTGCGTTATGCCGCTTTTATTAAGCTGAAATTGGAGGATGACTGTATAAACAGCGGCGGATTCTAAATTTCGGTTATTGGGGTAAGGTCTTTCCCCGTGCCTTAAGAAAAAGAAAAGACCCGACCCCGCGCGTCTGTTGCAAGCGGGAAATGAAAATATCGAACCAGTGCGTCAGCTCGACCGCAACATTGACGCGTAGATCACGCCGCGAAGGTGAGTGTCCGACTATTCTTCGCCGCGGCGATACCGGTTGAACTGGCAACCGATCCTGCAACCGCACATGGATAGCAGCCAAGGGCGCATGGCACAACACCCGGTGGTGTCGTGTCTTCAGGACACCACCGAACTGGACTTCAACGGTCAGGAGATCGAGGGACTCGGGCCGCTCTCGTACGAAGCCCTGCGCGGCATGTATCTGCACCCGACCTATGCGGTGACCCCCGAACGCGAACCACTCGGGGTGATCGACGCCTGGATGTGGGCGAGAGAAGCGAAAGCGGCCGACGGAAGCCGGCCGGGCATCAGCGAGAGCACGCGCTGGATTGAAGGCTACGAGCGGGTCGCCGAAACCGCGGCGGGGATGCCACAAACGCGATTGGTCTATGTGGCCGACCGCGAAGCGGACATTGTCGGCCTGATGCAGCGGGCCCAGGCGTTGGGGACGCCGGCCGACTGGCTGATTCGCGCCAAGCACAACCGCTGTTTGCCGCAAGGCGGCAAACTGTGGGCGGCAACTCTTGCCGAATCGCCGCTCGGCGAGATCGAATTCACGCTGGCATCGCGGCACGGGCAACCGAAACGGATCGTGCGCCAGCAGTTGCGAAGCCATGCGGTCGACCTCCCGGCTCCTGGCACGGACGACCGCCACGTCAGCGTAACCTGCCTGATCGCCACGGAAATCGGGGCGCCCGCCGGCTGCAAGCCGGTCGAATGGCGCTTGCTGACCAATCGTAAAGTCGCCGGTCTTGAGGCGGCCGTCGAATTGATCGACTGGTATCGCTGCCGCTGGGAGATCGAAACCTTGTTCCATGTGCTCAAGAACGGCTGCCGGGTCGAGGCCTTGCAACTGGGCAGCCAGAGCAAGCTGGAACTGGCGCTGGCGGTCTATCTGGTCGTTTCCTGGCGCCTTGCCCGCCTGATCCGCCTGGGACGCATCCACCCGCAGTGGCCTGCCGATCTGTTCTTCTCCGAAACGGAATGGGCCGGCGCCTTTATCCTCAACAAGAAGAAGCCACCGAAGAAGGTGCCGAGCATTCGCGAGGTCGTCCGCCTGATCGCACCGCTCGGCGGATTCCTCGCCCGCAAGGGCGACGGCGAACCCGGCGTGAAATCCCTCTGGCTCGGCATCCAGCGCTTGCGTGATTTCGTCTCCGGCGTAGAGCATATGCGCGAGATCCGTCATGTCATGTGAGTTGTGTATAACGGGATGCGGTAAGGCACCTGCCGCCTACCTGCTTGACCTCGTCGGCTTTCTGGAGCCTTCAAACTGTGACCCGCACCAGAATCAGGGCAACGATTAGCGGCAAGCAAGTAACAAGAACGTACCCGGCATTTTCGTCCCGTTGGCACCCTGGATGGTCGCTTTATCAAGCATTCGCTTATAGTTATAGTATCAGGTAGCTACAAAGCCTATCAAGATTTTTTTCCGACATCCACGTTTCGACGGAGATACGACGTTGATAACCAAACCTCTGCTTGTCGCTTTGACTATTTCTTTGGTTGCTTGCGGCTCGGCATCGAAGACACCTGTGCAGCCAGAACAACAGCCAAAGGCACAGGAGACCGAACCGAAAAGCGATTATTCGGGATCACATTTTTTGGGGTTCCGGAAAAACAGGATCGTGGAGGCCGCGAAGGCGGAATGGGTGTACTTCGGCCAGCAGATAGTCGTGATTGATGGCGAGGAGGAGAGCATTCCCCATGTGGGAATTTGGGAAGATGACGACGATGACCACAGCGACCGGATCAACCAGTATTGGCGCGCAGTCGGCAAGTCCCGGATATCGGGTTACGACTGCAAGCAGCCTTGGTCCGCCGCGTTCATCAGTTGGATTATGCAGGCGGCAAGCGTACCGAACGACCTGTTTCCACCGAGCAGTGCCCACCGCTTTTATCTTAACCGTTTGATTGCCAACGCCGACAATCCATATGCGGCATTGATACCCCGTACCATTTATCAATACAAGCCTAAACCAGGAGACTTGATCTGTGCTACCCGGGGTAAAATCAGGCCGCCAGAAGTGACCGAGGAAATTGAGGATTCACTCTACTCATGGCGGATGCATTGCGACATTGTCGTGGAAACCAACGGTCAAACCGTGCATGCCATTGGCGGCAATGTCCGAAATTCCGTTTCCAAAACGATATTGACCTTATCCCCCGATGGCTACGTGCAATTTTCACGTGCAAGGCCATGGGTTTTGATTGTCGAAAATCGCCTCGATTGAAACTGCGCACTCATGTCAGCCCCTGGTTTTATGGACCCGATCATGCCGTATCCGACTCGACTGGAGAGTTGGCTTGCGGACATCGAAACACCAAGCTCAGGCGGGGCAGGCTCTTGCCTTCAAAGCAAGGTCACCCTTGGCTACCTTGTTCTGCCAGGGGACTATTGTGGCGTAGTCGGTTTGCCCGCTCTGACGTCGCGCGAGTCCTACCGCGAACCCTGTTTGACGTCGCGCGCATCGCGGCGCTCCTGCGCATTCTCCGTCGCATTTGCATACGGCGTAACAGCCAAGAGACCCGTGACAATCGCGACCCTCAAGCCGATTTTGGCAGTTTTCATGATTTCATTCTCCCTCGATTCGTTTGAAAGCAAGAACACTTGTGACTTCTATGACACTTCGCCCCAGAGCGTCAATCATGCTGACCAGTTGCTTTAATCGCAGGCGATTCAATACCCACCATGCTGCTTAACCGCGATTGCCGATTTGTCTGTCAATAGCCAACCTTCACCGGGATCAAACTGCTGAATTTTGGCAACGAGCCGGGATGTCTTCTTTCCAAAGTCTTTCTCGAACACCGCGCCATCGTGATTGATCATGAACGTCTTGACGCCTGACGCGCCGTATTCGGCCGGAAACGCAATCACCGCAAAACCACCGATCATCTTTTCACCAGCGAGGTAACTGTAGGATCCGCCTCGGGCTGCACTGCCTTGCCCTGTCAGGATCCGGTAGTAGTAGCCCCAGTACGGCGTGGGACCGTCTTTTTTGAATGTATAGCCTTCACGCGTCGCCTTGGCGACCAACGGGCCCAATGGGCTTTCGGGTTGACCCGCTTGGACCGGCCAGTAAAGACCGTCGAACTTGCCGTCTGTGCTGGAGAATTTCTGTGCATATTCAAGCAAACCGTCGCCGTCATGGTCTCTCGAAGCATAATCCCGCTCGGCGTCAGCGACGGCGAGCAGCACCTGAATGGTGTTGGATTCGTTACGGCCAATACGGCGATTGATGATTTCCGCCTTCCCGGTTGCCGTGTCGAAACGCCAATCCTTGTTCACCTTGACCAGGGGTATGGGAAACTGCCATTCTTCATTGCCCAGCACGAGCGTTGCCCTGGTTTCGTTCAGCAACCGTACTTCATGCTTCTCGTTGTAGGCCGCAGCGAAGGCCTCGCGCTCTCGTTTGGCGAGCACTGGATCACCAGAGCCAAGAGACTTCCACTGCCGCCCAAAGACCTCTCGGATACGTTTTTCATCGCCTGATTGAGCCGCGTTTAGCAGCGCCATGGAAGCTTCCTCCGGGGAGGCATAAGCTTTTTGCCGAAGCTCTGCCGCCGATACCGATGAGATGCTGATCGAAGCCAACAAAACCAGTGCCGAAAGACGGCAGGCCGTCTTGGAATTTAGATGGGTTTTCAGGAAAGACATCGAGATTTCTCCGAAGCAGATCAGTAACGCGACCGGGGCTGGACAACGTAGACTAGCGTCGTCCGCCGCGGCCTCCCCCCATACGTCCGCCACCGAATCCGCCACTGCTCATGCCCTGCCGACTGGACATGCCACGGCTGCCATAGTCCCGTGAACGGCGACCGTCGTCGGAGCCTCCAAAGCCGCTGGCCTGCCTGCCACCCGAGAGATCCCGGTTGGCAACGCCGTCTCGCCCAGGGCCAGGTTCGCCACGGTCCAGCGCAGCTCCATCGCTTCGTCCGCGAAAGCTTTGACGGGCCTGGGCGTCACGGGCACTGCTCCCGCGGTTGAATTGTTGGGCAACGCGCTGATCCTTGTACGGCACCCCGCGGCGGTGATCGGCATTGTGTTTCCAGTTGCTTCGGTCGCCGGAGATATTGCTGCGGTTGAAATTGTTGTATTTGTGGTGCTCGATATGCACGTCGCCACCACGCCAGTTGCAGCTGCCCCACAGTGCCCCACCCACGATGATGCCGGCCGTGAAGGTCCAGAAGGCGGCACCGGGATAGTAGCCAGGTGGATAGTAGTAGTACGGCGGATAGGCCGGGTACGGCCAGGCACCGTAGACATACGAGGGGTCGTAGGCCGGGACATAGACGACAGCGGGATTGGCCGGCTCGATCCTGATGTAGCTTTCGCTGGTGCCTGGTTCGATGATCACCGTCTGTTCCGCGGTGGTTTTCAGGTTACCTTGGGTGTTGGCCGCATTGCGCAGTTTCTGGGTAGTGGCAAGCAGGCGTTTCTGATCGGCCAGAAAGGCGTCACCGAGTTGCTGAGTCCAGGCGAGTTGCTCGTTCATCATCTCCAGCACGGGTGGAAATGCCGTGAGCGACTTGACACTAGGATCCCAAGGCTGGCTCGGCAGTGCATCCTCGAGCGCTTTGCCTTCCAATGTCATGTTCTCTTTGCGCCAGCGGGCAGCCTGAACGATCTCCAAAGGATAGGTAGAGGCCATCAGGACCTGCGCCAACAAGGCGTCAGGATATAGGGCGATCGGTGCCAGCAGTTGTTCAAGCTGTTCCTGCGCGAGCGTTTCACCGCTTGGTGTGACTGACTCGGACGAGGGACTTACCGTGCCAGCGGGAGTGACTGAGGGAACTGTTGTACAGGCCGACAGAGCCATGAATCCGGATAGCAGCAGCCCAACAAGGCGCGGAGCGTCCATGTCATTCTCCTAATCTTTGCTTGGGCACGAAGCCATGAGCGTCGATGCAACAGTTATCACAATCACTGCTGTCCGCTTAAATTGAAGGGTGAATCGCTGTAGGCCATGCGTAGCAATGATTTCCGAGCGGCGTGTGGTGTCTCCGATTGGCAATCCGAATCGGGTTCCGCCAGAATTCCGGACTTTGGCCCGGAGACGGCCATGAACAGCTGCCAGACGCTGTTCGTCGCGACCATGAACTTTCTGCCGTGGAGCCTTGGAAGAGCTAGCATCCTTTCATCGAATCGTGGTCCGTCGTCGTGGCCAGAGGGAAAGCGCTTGCGCGCGACATCGATGCCGAAGGGCACGACGAATCCGAGGGCACTCGCGGATCACGTCCGCGTCGTCAGTTTCGCAACACGGTCTGGCTAAAATCGACAGCTCATCGCTGAGCGGTCCATGCGTGCTCCGCTGCTGACGGGCACGCTTCTGCTGGCACTCGATCAGTACTTGACGTCCCGCTTTTCCTGGTGGCCGTCCTGCTTCGTGTCGCGCTTGTCCTGCCGGCATTCGGCATTGCTCTGGTTGTTTTCGGCCCGGCAATCGACTTTGGTTGAGCGTGCATCCTGTTTGGCTGCCTGGTTTACGTCCCGGCCTTGTTGGCGCTGCTGTGACTGCTCAGTGGCTAGGGCAACACCCGATAGCGCCAAGAGTCCGGCTGCGACCAACATGGCACCTGTGCCGCTCCAAAATCCGATTCTCGATTCGATCATTTTTGCGCTCCTTTTTCCCTGGTTGAGATGGCGGTCAGCTATCGCCAAGCCGCTTTCGTATGCTCGTAGCGTGCAAAACCCTAGAGGTCCTTACGATAAGAGCAATCATTCCTTACCGCAAGTCGATTGTGGCACGAATGATTGCTGACGAGAACAGACTCCCTTGAGGAAGCTGCCGTTCCGAACAAGCGCTGCCGGGAGACAGCTAACGGATGCAGTGCGGACCCAATCGATCCACATACCAAAAGTAAAGACCTGACCGTTCGCAGTAACAGCAGTAAGTCTAGCGGGTTGAAGTCCCGTCTGGGGAGTTGTCCGTACGCCCCGGTAGCATGAGGAAGCGGCGTCGTGGTGACACGGGGTCGTGAGTTTCCAAACAGCAAGAGAGCAGGCCGTAATGAAACTGAACCCATGAGTAGCCTCGTAAATTATGTGGAGAAGCCGACCCTGTGGTCGGAAGGGGAAGGCCGTTGGATGGGCGCTGGAATAACGGAAGTGGCGTCAATCGACTCCCGGGGTAGCAGGGATGGCATGTTCTCGAAGACTTATTGCCCAGTGCTGGAGACCTGTCTGTGGGGGTGGGGAGACCACCGACCGCTGCGTATAAGGCAACGAAAGCGCAGCGGCTGCAGGCAGGAGTCGGAGGGGTTCATAGTACCGATCGAGATCGCGGGACAACATAACCCCGGTCGAGGGAAGGGACCCTACTTTGTTCGTGCAACCGAAGAGCGGAGGATCGAGGGATTGCCATGTTGCTAACCACCCCACATACGATCAGGACGCTACAGAGGAAGCTTTATGCCAAGGCCAAGCCCAACACCGCCCATGTTGCGTGCTCAGAGTTTGAGCGCGCAGGCGCGACCGCCTCAGTCGCGTCAGAAAACATGAAACGGCGTCATGCGCATGCCTTGGCGTGAAGAACATCGGAAAGCCGTGTGCGGGAAAACTGCATGCACGGTTTGATGAGGGAGGGCAGGCGAAACTCCGTCCTGTCCTCTACTCTACCCATGTCTCACGGCCAGCTCGCCATAGCGCCGTGCGGCATCGATGTCGAATGGCAGCACCCGGTCCCTGAACAGTCCCATCAGACCGTCAAGAGCCTGTGTCAGCATGCCCTTGCGCTTGCCGGCTGGGAGCGCCCCGATGCCAAACAAAAGCTCTGCCAGCGTCACGCTGGACAAATACAGCGTTTCGGCGACTTGATCATTCAGCCAGGTGCGCACGGCCGGATGCGGCTCTGGTTTCATCGCCTCGGAGACGACATTGGTATCGAGAACGATCATTCAAACCTCGGCGGTTCGGCCGGCGCCTTGTCTCGCTCCTGGTTGAAGACCTCGAAATCCTCGTTCGTGAGGCCAATCTCGCGACCCAATGCCGCGAGGGCTTCGCCCAGGCGAACACGCGCCTCGGGCTTGACCGCAGCCGCCAGAATCTCGCGGACCTCGGCCTCAGCGCTCTGCCCATGTTGAGCGGCCCGCACCCGCAATGCGCGGTGTACCTCGTCGGGCAAATTGCGGACTGTAAGCATGGCCATAGCAGCACCTCACAAGAATGCATTCGATGAATCTAATTTACTAAAATGTATGCAGATCTTCAAGGCTGAGTGAGGGCCTTAGCCGTGGCGTTTCCCTCTTCCCCTATTCCCCTGGACTCACCGCGTTCGCCACTACCCTTCCCCGCTACCGCGTCAGCGCCATGAACAGCTCCGTATCGACCCGCCGGTAGCTGATGAAGATTTCGTGCATTCAGCCTCCTCGACAAACTTGAGTCAGCCTGTGCGGCCTAGGCGGCCTATTTAGTGCCTGACCGAAAACCCCGGTTTTTGGCGCGCGCGCCGACTTGAAAATCTCGGTTGGCCGTGAATTTGTCGTTCGTCCCGAGTTGCGCTGGCCGACTTTTGTCGATTGCGAGCCATAATGCCCGAATGTCATGGTGTTCAAACAAGCCGTTCGGACAGCGGCCGGAGTTACTGCATGGAAAAAACGCTTGGCGGGCTATGCCGCCATTTTGTGGGGCATGTCGCGATCTGCGTAGCGGGTTTTGCGCTTCGCCCGCCGATTTTCCCCGTCCCTCAGGATGGCGCCGATGCGATGGATGTTCCTGGCCACGACAGCGAGCGCCACGTAGCGTTTGAATCCGTAAATCCCATGATCCGGACAGTAATCAAGACCATGGACCTCCAGTGCGTTGATCGCCGACTCGACCGCCGAGTGCTGACGTCGCACCTTGACAAAATCCTCCGCGCTTTCCGCCGCTTGTGCCTGTTGCGACAGCTTGCCCTTACGCGGTAACACCACCAGTTTCAAATGCGCCTGTAGTTCCTGCTGGTTTGCCGGTGAGTGAAATCCTTTGTCAAAACTACAGGCCTCCAAGTTGGCAAAATGCTGCTTGGTCGCTTTGACCATGGCCACTGCGACCTGCTCGTCCGTCTGCCTTTCCATGACTTGATGATGCAGGATGAAGCGGTGCTGGTCTTCCATGACGCAGACCCGTAAACCGAGTTCGACCGGCACGCCGGCTTTGCCTTTGCTGATCCATTCCGTGTGTGTCTCGAATATCGAAAAGACCTTCTCGGCATGCGGAATGGTTTCTCCCAGAATAACGCGCCGCCGGGTCTGGTCAATCTGCCGTACGGCATGTGCGATGAACTGTTCGATCTCGAGTTTGGCTGCCAGATGCTCAACGCCGCCAGCACTGCTACACGCAGGGGTCTTGCTCAGCGTCTCCTGTGCCTTGTCCAGGTAGGCTTGGGCGACCCCCAAGTAGGTTTGGTAGGCCTCGATAAGGCGATGGTCATTGGCCTCTTTCTGCGCTTCGCTACGGGCCTTGCGATGCTTTGTGCTCTGCGCGCTGCGCAGGTGCCGCTTGAGGTGCTTGACGTTGTAGGCGTGCTGCCGCCAGTCGCTCATCCCTTGATCGGCGCTCAGGCGCGCAGTCAGTTCGATCACCTTGCGCGTGGCGTCAAAGAGGAGGTTGATATCGGTCGGATAATGGACATCCGTCTCAACCACGAAGGAGTCGCAACGCCCATGCAGGACTTCGCCTTCCGTTTTTTTTTTGACCAGTTCATGACCCGCATCGACGACGATTTGGTTGATCTTGTTCAGCAGTTCCGGCGTGAATAAGGTGACGTTGTCCTTCAGTGTTTGGTAGTGGTACGACGTCGGGTCGAACAACCCATGCCCGAGCATCTGCCGAATGGTGTTGTGCTGATTGACCAACTCATGCAGACGGTCGTAGTCGATGTTCAGGTCAAGCCGGATCACTCCGCAGACGAAGATCGACCAGAGCGTCATCCCGGGACGCCCCGTCCGTTTGTCGACCTTCGGGGCCATGTCTGACTCAAGCAACTGGAAGAGCTTTGCCCGCTTGTCTGGATCTTGGTAGAGGTACTGCAAACCTCGCAGAATCTGCGGGATGTCGTCGCGCGACTTGGCGTCAAGAATAATATGGGAAACATCGACTTCGCCAATGTGCATCTGGGTATTCTCGACAACTCGCATCGCTTGTCTCCAAAAACTCGCCTGTTTGGCCTGTTTGTACTCTTCGGTAACCGCAATTATAATGCCTTTGGTCTACCCGTGACGGACCTTTGAAAAAAGAACGAAGATTATTTCCGCTGCCGGATTGATGACCCGTTCTGGCACGAAGATCTCTACCTATTTGTCCTCAGAAGCCCGAATTTCGATGATTTCACCACAAATCATCCTGTGGCTATCAATTCTTCATCGCTCGGAAATCCGCCCAAGCCCTTGCTACTGCTCGGATGAAGGGGTTTTCGGTCAGGCACTATTTAGGCATGCTCTAGCAGCTTGTCAGATTAGGAATCTTAAATATGTCATAGGCAACCTGACGATTGGATGTTGTTATTTGCAGAAGTCTCGGCTACTAGAACTTCCTTGGGCCAGATTTGTTGGCGGAAATCGCCTCTGAAAATGCACGATACATCATTCGACGACTCCTTCGAAGAATCCCAATATCCTAAGCTCAGGGCCTAGGCACTCGAATGGCATAGTCTGACGAGACCCATGATCTTCGCCCGGAGGTCGTCATCCCAAGCGGCTGCCTTGCGCTTTAGGCGCAAGCTGGTTTTCTTCTGGTCGGTGGTATCCAGCCGAATCAGATTGAGAACGATCTTCTTCAAGAGGGAAAGATTCTGTGGGGCGTTGTCTTTACGTACGGTGCTGGCATCCTCACCGAAGCTGACGTCGAGCACCCAGTGAAGTCGATTTTCGATGGCCCAATGGCCGCGCACGGCGACGGCAAGTTGTTCGGCGGTCAATTCGCGAGAGCTGATGTAATAGCGCCGCTCGAAGTTCGACTCTTGATCGCCGACCTTGCGCAAGGAGTCGACCAGACCGATCGTCTTGCACTTGGGCCAATCGGCCAGGTCAACGGTCCCTTCTGCGGGCAGGACCGAGGCGATTTGGCCGACGACCCGACCACGGGACTTATGGATTTGGCGGTGGCGGTCGACGGCTTCCGATTGGTATTGGTCAATGAAATCAGTCTCGATCGCTTCCAGCAGCGCCGGTTGGTTGCCTTTGACCGCAAGCAGGTAGTCACCGCCTTGGTCGGTGATCTGACGGGCGATGTTCTTCTGGCACCCCATGGCGTCAATGGTGATCAGCAAGTCCTTGATATCCAGGGCCTGGAGCAGTTCCGGGATGGCCGTGATCTCGTTACTCTTGGCGGCGACCTTTTCCTGGCCAAGAACGACGCCCAATGCTGTGGCGAAGGCACTGACCATGTGAATGGCTGTCTCACCGCCGCTGCCCGATCCACGCACGGTCTTTCCATCGACCGCGATGCCACCATTGAGGGCACCGACCACCTCAGCGACCCAGCGGCGAAACGCCACCTCGAATTGCTTCGGGTCCAGCGCTTGGAAGATCCTCAGAAACGTCTTCTTGGAGGGCACGCCGTTCTTGAGTCGCAGAAAGTCACGCAGCCAATCCTCCTTCTCGGACGCCCAATAGGCGATGTCTTCGACGGTGTCACAATCTGAGAGCACAGCGGCCATGGCAATCACCAGAATCTCCACAAAATCATGCAGCGTTCCATTGCTGGGTTTGCGCGGATCGTCTACTTCCCTCAAGCAGCGCATCAGGCTGGCTCCATTCGTCACACTCATTTCGGTCGTCCAAAAGACGAGAGTAGACCTGATTCCAGAGGGGTTTACAAGCCCTTGTCATAAGTCCATGAATGTTAACGATTTTTCGCTTCGCCGGTCCAGCGAGAAACGCCATGCCATTCGAGTGCCTAGGCCCTGATCCTAAGCTAAGCCTAGGTTTCTCAACAGGATGTATCTTTTCGAAAAGTCCGACTGGCTGTTTGCGAGAAGAAGTCATTTGGTTGCTCAATTAGCGGTATGTAATCGAAATCCGAAGCGAAGCGCGGACGCTCGACCTTAGCGTAAATTATGGGATACTCGCCGTCGGCCTCGCAGAAAGCGTATCCAGCACCGCGATCGCTCGCTTGTCCCGACGGCGGTCACCCAGGTTGATTCCCTTCAGCTCCTCCTCAGCCCACATCGTCATGATACCTTCTCAAGGAAAAACGACAGCTTACAGACGAAACGTAAAGTTGTGTATAAGGCTATGCTGATGATGTGGGAGCGCTCGGTCAGGAAACGGACCGACCCTAGCCCGTTGCACGTGGCGAGTTCTCAGCGCCCCTGCAATCGTTGTAATGCCTGCTGAGCAGCCTGGTAATTCTTATCCAATGTCAGGGTCTTTTGGAATGCCACCGCTGCTTCCTGCGGTTTGCCCATTTCCTGTAATACCACGCCCAAGTGATAGAACACCGAAGCAGGCACGTGTTGTAGACTAGTGGCACGTTGCAAGGACAGCTCGGCGTCCTTTAAATTGCCTCGCGCACGATAAACCCAGCCGAGGGTGTCATGGTAGTCTGCGATCTCTGGCGACAGTTGCACCGCCTTTTTGGCCCACACCTCAGCCTGTTCGAGGTTTTTTCTATTTTCTGTTTTCATCCAGGCGAGGTTGTTGTAGGCGACTGACAGCTTGGGATTAAGCTTGATGGCAGCCAGATAGGATTTCTTGGCCTCCTCGTACTGGCCTAACTGTTGCTGAATAATCCCCTGTTTCAGCCATGCAGCAACCAGGTCGGGCTGAGCAAGAACAGCGGCGGAATAGTCTGCCAGGGCTTTGTCCGGGCTGCGACGCGCTTGCTGAATGTCGCCACGCAATTCCAAAGCGTCGGCCAGTGTCGGCTGGATTGTCAGGGCGCGGTCAAGGACAGGCAGCCGCCCGGCGAATCGAACCTTGGTAGGTTCAGACACGCCACTACAATCAATGCCTTGTGGCTGCTTGGATCTGTCGCGCCCCCACCAGCGCGCACTCGCATCGCCGCGATTCTTCCCTGCTTACCGGGTCAGCGCCATGAACAGCTCCGGCAAACGCTCCGGCAGACGCTCGATGTTGTCGATCACCGTATACCGCCGGCCGAAGATGTCGCCGACGTATTCATCGGCCTTGCGGTCGAGGTTGATGCAGTAGGTGAAAATGCCTTGCTGGTCGAGGTCCTCGACCGACTTGCGGGCATCCTCGATCAACAGGCGCTCGTCATGGACGTCGATGTCGGCGGGCTGGCCGTCGGTGAGCAGCAGCAGCAGTTTCTTGTCGGCTTTCTGCGCCGCCAGGTAGTGCGCGGCGTGGCGCATGGCGGCGCCCATGCGTGTCGAGTAGCCGGCCTGCATCGCGGCCAGACGGGCCTTGACGACGTCGCCCCAGCGCTCGCTGTAGCCTTTCAGGTGCAGGTAGCGGACGTCGTGGCGGCTGTCGGAGTGGAAGCCGGCGATGGCAAAAGGGTCGCCGAGTTGCTCGATCGACCAGGCGAGCAGGGACACCGCTTCCTGGCTCAGTTCGAGAATGCTCTGCTCGCCGCCGCTGGCGCCGACCTTGACCTTGTCCGCCAGCGACTGCGAGAGGTCGAGCAGGACCAGCACCGCCAGGTTGCGCCCGTCGGTGCGGTGGCTCATGTTGATACGCGGATCGGGGCTGGCGCCGCCCTTGAAGTCGATCAGCGAGCGCAGGGCGACATCGAGGTCGAGTTCGCTGCCCTCTTCCTGGTAGCGAATGCGGACCTTGTCCTGCGGCTTGAGGATATCCAGCAGACGCTTCAGACGCCGGGCCAGGACGGCGTGCTTTTCGAGCAGGCGGTCGATATCCCCGGCGTCACCCGCCGGATGCAGCGATTCGTAGAGGCTGACCCAGTCCGGCCGGTAGCTCTGGCTCTGGTAGTCCCACTCGGGATAGTGACGCGGCGGCAGGCGATCGACGTCGGCAGCGACGGGCGTCGGGCGCTGCTCGTCGAACGTTTCCTCGTCGTCGCTGAGTTCGTGGAAGCGCCACAGGTGGCGGTTGTCGTCGCGATAGCCGACTTCGGTATCGGCGAAATGGATATTGGCCAGCTGGTCGCTCTGGCGGCGGGTGCGGGCGATGTAGGCCAGTGCCAGCTCGGCGATTGCTTCGCTGCTGGACTCGCCCTGCGCCATCGTCTCGTGGAAGTGACGCACGAACTTGAGCAGCTCGGCGTCCTGATAGCCATGTTCGGCATCGAGCAGCGCGCGTGAGACCATGCTCAGGCGATGACGCAGGCAGGAGGTGGTGGCCGAATCGCAGGCGCCGGCGCGCGGCGTCGGGTGCAGGGCCAGGAAGATGCGGCGCATGCCCCGGTAGGCACGCATGACCAGCGCCTCGATGCGGCTGTCTTCGAAAACCTCGATCGCCAGGCGCTGCATGGGGCTGCAGTTGTCGGCGAACATCGGCGTACTCCAGCGGCGATGGCCGGCAATGTGCGCCAGGGTGGCGCGGTAGCGGTCGATGCCGGAAACGCCCTGCGCGTCGTCGAGGACATCGGGCAGGCGGATGCCGGAGGCGTCGTAATACGGCAGCGGTCGCTGCTGCTGGTCGGGATCGGTCGGATACGGTACGAGTCGCGTGCTGTCGCCCCACAGCCCGCGCAGGTAGAGGTCGAGCAGGCGCTCCTTGTCGACCAGCAGGGTGCCGTGGCGCTCGCGCTGCAGCACGGCGCGGCTGTCCGCCGACTTGAGGCTGAAGTAGTCGCGTTGCCGCTCGGGATGATTGGGGTAGTTGCGGATGCCGTAATCGACCCAGTTGCGCAGCCCGGAGATCGATAGCCAGTGGCAATCCAGGGCCATCCTCTCATCATTTCGCGCCACATCGACCGCGCGCGAAGAGCAAAACCTCTGAATTACCGCGTCGGCTACGCCTCCTCGCAATGACGGTGAGTGAGGCATGCGCGCCGGGGGTGGCGACAGGGTCGCCGCGGCATGGAACATGCGAATTTCAGCCACCACAAGGTTTTCGGGCTGCTTTCAGCCGTACCACAAGTCTCATCAAGAATGCCGCTGGGGCGGCGATAGAGACCCGGGTTCCCGTGCACGCGTGGACGACCTTGGTGGAGTCTTGCCGGGCACCTCGCGGACCTCAAGGCCAATTCAAATGAAATCAGCACGATAGGCGGGAGGTGGGTAACTCCTCAATAACCCCGGGCACGACCGTTCGCTGAATCTGGAATTCTTGCTTGCAGGTAGTGCTGGACACAGCTCGCGAAGCGTGGTTCAATTGCAGGCATGAGCACGGAGCCCCCTCGGACACTACCCCGTATCCCTGATATCTCTGCCGACGAGATGACGCCGGTGGTCGTGCTGCTGCTGGAAATCTGTCATGGGCAGCAGGAACAGATTCAGGCGCTGCGCGATGAGCTTGCGCAGCTGAAGGGTCAGAAGCCGAAACCGGTGATCAAGCCCTCGGCGCTGGAGGGCGAGCGAAGCGGGAAGGAGAAGGGGAGCCGGCCGAAGTCCCGTGGCAAGCGCGACAAGACGGCAAAGCTTGAGATCCACGAGTCGGTCAAGCGGCCGCCGGCGGCGGATGTTCCGCAGAACAGTCGCTTCAAGGGGTACCAGGATTTCGTGGTGCAGGACATCCGGATCGGCGTGCACAATACCCGGTATCGGCTGGAGCGCTGGGTTACCCCCGAGGGAGAGCGCTTGATCGGGCAGTTACCTGCCGAGATCGGGGGTATGCACTTCGGCCCGCAGCTGCGCGCTTTCATCCTCTATCAGTACCACCATGCCCATGTGACGCAGCCGTTATTGCTCGAAGAGTTGCGGGAGTGGCAGATCGACATCTCGGCGGGGCAGCTCAGCGCCTTGATCACCGATGGCCATACGGACTTCCATCGCGAGAAAGACGCTCTGCTGCAAGCCGGACTACAAGGCAGCCGGTACGTTCAAGTGGACGATACGGGTGCGCGCCATCAGGGCAAGAATGGGTACTGTAGTGCCTGACCGAAAACCCCGGTTTTTGGCGCGCGCGCCGACTTGAAAATCTCGGTTGGCCGTGAATTTCTCGTTCGTCCCGAGTTGCGCTGGCCGACTTCTGTCGATCGCGGGCCATAATGCCCGAATGTCATGGTGTTCAAGCAAGCCGTTCGGACAGCGGCCGGAGTTACTGCATGGAAAAACGCTTGGCGGGCTATGCCGCCATTTTGTGGGGCATGTCGCGATCTGCGTATCGGGTTTTGCGCTTCGCCCGCCAATTTTCCCCGTCCCTCAGGATGGCGCCAATGCGATGGATGTTCCTGGCCACGACAGCGAGCGCCACGTAGCGTTTGAATCCGTAAATCCCATGATCCGGACAGTAATCAAGACCATGGACCTCCAGTGCGTTGATCGCCGACTCGACCGCCGAGTGCTGACGTCGCGCCTTGACGAAATCCTCCGCGCTTTCCGCCGCTTGTGCCTGTTGCGACAGTTTGCCCTTGCGCGGTAACACCACCAGTTTCAAATGCGCCTGTAGTTCCTGCTGGTTTGCCGGTGAGTGAAATCCTTTGTCAAAACTACAGGCCTCCAAGTTGGCAAAATGCTGCTTGGTCGCTTTGACCATGGCCACTGCGACCTGCTCGTCCGTCTGCCTTTCCATGACTTGATGATGCAGGATGAAGCGGTGCTGGTCTTCCATGACGCAGACCCGTAAACCGAGTTCGACCGGCACGCCGGCTTTGCCTTTGCTGATCCATTCCGTGTGCGTCTCGAATATCGAAAAGACCTTCTCGGCATGCGGAATGGTTTCTCCCAGAATGACGCGCCGCCGGGTCTGGTCAATCTGCCGTACGGCATGTGCGATGAACTGTTCGATCTCGAGTTTGGCTGCCAGATGTTCAACACCGCCAGCACCGCTACACGCAGGGGTCTTGCTCAGCGTCTCCTGGGCCTTGTCCAGGTAGGCTTGGGCGACCCCCAAGTAGCTTTGGTAGGCCTCGATAAGGCGATGGTCATTGGCTTCTTTCTGCGCTTCGCTACGGGCCTTGCGATGCTTTGTGCTCTGCGCGCTGCGCAGGTGCCGCTTCAGGTGCTTGACGTTGTAGGCGTGCTGCCGCCAGTCGCTCATCCCTTGATCGGCGCTCAGGCGCGCAGTCAGTTCGATCACCTTGCGCGTGGCGTCAAAGAGCAGGTTGATATCGGTCGGATAATGGACATCAGTCTCAACAACGAAGGAGTCGCAACGCCCATGCAGGACTTCGCCTGCCGGTTTTTTTTTGACCAGTTCATGACCCGCATCGACGACGATTTGGTTGATCTTGTTCAGCAGTTCCGGCGTGAATAAGGTGACGTTGTCTTTCAGTGTTTGGTAGTGGTACGACGTCGGGTCGAACAACCCATGCCCGAGCATCTGCCGAATGGTGTTGTGCTGATTGACCAACTCATGCAGACGGTCGTAGTCGATGTTCAGGTCAAGCCGGATCACTCCGCAGACGAAGATCGACCAGAGCGTCATCCCGGGACGCCCCGTCCGTTTGTCGACCTTCGGGGCCATGTCTGACTCAAGCAACTGGAAGAGCTTTGCCCGCTTGTCTGGATCTTGATAGAGGTACTGCAAACCTCGCAGAATCTGCGGGATGTCGTCGCGCGACTTGGCGTCAAGAATAATATGGCAAACATCGACTTCGCCAATGTGCATCTGGGTATTTTCGACAACTCGCATCGCTTGCCTCCAAAAACTCGCCTGTTTGGCCTGTTTGTACTCTTCGGTAACCGCAATTATAATGCCTTTGGTCTACCCGTGACGGACCTTTGAAAAAAGAACGAAGATTATTTCCGCTGCCGGATTGATGACCCGTTCTGGCACGAAGATCTCTACCTATTTGTCCTCAGAAGCCCGAATTTCGATGTTTTCACCACAAATCGTCCTGCGGCTATCAATTCTTCATCGCTCGGAAATACGCCCGATCCCTTGCTACTGTTCGGTTGAAGGGGTTTTCGGTCACGCACTACTGTACGCATATCGGTAACGAACGCTTCGCCTGGTTCGCGAGCACCGGCAGCAAGAGCCGGATCAATTTCCTGGAATTGCTCCGCGCCGGGCACGATGCCTACACCCTTAACGAAGCGGCACTGGCCTACATGGCCGAGCACAAGCTGCCCGGCGCTCAACTCCAGGCACTCACCTCCCTGGCACCGGCGGCATGGACAGGTCAAGCCGCCTGGCAGGCGCTGTTGGCTCAGCAGACCATCACGGATCCGCGCCATGTCCGCGTGGTCACCGAAGGCGCGTTGCTGGGTACCGTCGTCGCGCACGGCGTCGCCCCCGATCTGGCGATCCTCAGCGATGACGCCGGGCAGTTCGATGTGCTGATCCACGCCCTGTGCTGGATCCATGCCGAACGGGTGCTCGCCAAACTGCTCGGCTTCAATGCGCCGCAACGCGCGGCGCTGGCCTCGACGCGCAGCGAGCTGTGGGCGATCTACGATGCGCTCAAGGCGTACAAAAAAGCGCCTGATGTGCTCACCGCCGCCGCGATCGAAGCACGCTTCGGGAAGCTTTGTGCCACCCGGACTGGCTATGCCAGCCTCGATCAGGCATTAAAACGAATGCGCCGCAACCAGGCGGAGTTGTTGCGCGTGCTGCAACGTCCCGAGCTGCCCCTACACAACAACCTCAGCGAGTCGGATATCCGCGACTACGTGAAGAAGCGCAAGATCAGCGGCTCCACCCGTAGCCCGTCGGGCCGCCGCTGCCGCGACACCTTCGCCAGCCTCAAGAAGACCTGTCGCAAGAACGGGCTGTCATTCTGGAAATATCTGGAAGACCGCATCTTCGGCTGGCATCGGATTGCGCCTCTTGGACAGTGGATCTTCGAGGGCCCGCCGACGGCGAGCATTCCCTGACGTGACCTCTGAGGCGACTGCCTGGCGCTATTGCGGGCGCTCGTTCAGCCGAGCGGAGCTCGACCAGATCCGGGAGCTGATCGCGGCCAATCCGGCTGCCTTGCGCGCCGAGTTGTCCCGGCTCGTCTGTGCCAAGCTTGGCTGGAGCCGCGAGGACGGGCGGCTCAAGGACATGAGCTGCCGCGTGGCGATGCTGCGCATGCAGGCCGACGGCTTGCTGCAACTCCCCCCGCCGCGCAACGGCAATCACAACGGAAAACCCTGGCGCCGTCGCACCGCTCAGGCCGAACCCGAGGGGCCCCTGAGGGCAGATGGCCCTCGTGCCCTGGGGACACTGCAACTGCACCGGGTCAGCAATCGCGCCGAATCGCATCTGCACAACGAGTACCTCGACCGTTATCACTACCTCGGCTATCAACCGCTGCCCGGCGCCCAATTGCGCTACTTCGTTCGGGCGGGCGGACGGCTCGTCGCCTTGCTCAGTTTCGGCGCCGCCGCCTGGAAGACCCAGCCGCGCGACCACTACATCGGCTGGACTCCCTCGCAACGCCAGACGCACCTGCACCGGGTCGTGAACAATGCTCGATTTCTCATCCTGCCGTGGGTCGAATGCAAGAATATGGCTTCGTCCATCTTGGCTCGCGCCGCCCGGGAGATCGCCGCCGACTGGCCAGTCCAGTACGGTTACCGGCCGCTCTTGCTCGAAACTTTCGTCGAGCAGTCACGCTTTCGCGGCACGGCTTACCAAGCGGCCAACTGGCTCTGCCTCGGACAAACCACCGGTCGCGGCAAGCTTGATGTCCACCACCAAGCCTTGCTGCCCATCAAAACCGTCTGGGTCTATCCCCTCGACCGAAACTTCAGGCGCGTGCTCTGCCGGTGACCCTAGCGTTCCGGCTCCGACCCAAGCGCATGCACGCACGCCCGGGGTTATTGAGGAGTTACGGAGGTGGAGCGGGCGAAGGGAATCGAACCCTCGGCTCTAGCTTGGGAAGCTAGGGTATTACCATTATACGACGCCCGCGAAGGGCGCTATTGTACGCCGCTTGTGGCGCGCTCGACAACGACGACTCGCCGAAAGCTGACAGCCGCCGGCCAGCGTGTCTATAATGCACCGATGGACATCCCTGCGGCCCTTCTGTACACCATCCTCAGCAGTATTGCCGAGGCGGCACTCGAGCCTGCGCCTGACCCGCAGATGATCAACGAGCCGGCGGTAATGGCGCGTATGCTGCCAACGAAAGCAAAGATGGGCGTCCTGCTGCCGCCAAGGGGCGACGGCTACGTCACTATTGATGACCAGCTGTGGCGGCTCGCGCCGACAGCGCAGTTCCGCAACGGACGCAACCTGATTGTGATGCCGATGCAAATCCAGAGCGCGGTGGAAGTCGTCTATCTCCCCAACGCTGCGGGCGCGATCCATCGCGTCTGGATGTTGACGGCGAGTGAAGCCTCGGCGCCTCGCCCACGCTGACGGTCATGACCTGCCGAGATACCCCAGATCATGAAGGTCAGGCCCGTCCCCCCTCCACTTGCAGTGCGCATTCCGGCTTGCACGCCGGAATCGTTCGCCGGGCAGGGAGCATGCATGCTCCCTGAATTCCCCGCCTCACCCCCAACCCTTCTCCCGCGAGGGGAGAAGGGAGCTTCGTGAGTCGCTTACGCGACTTTCACATTAAATTACACAAGTAAAACATGCCCAAAAAACTGTTCATCCGCACCTTTGGGTGCCAGATGAACGAGTACGACTCGGACAAGATGGCCGACGTACTCGCTGCATCGGAAGAAATCGTCAAGACCGACACCCCCGAAGACGCTGACATCATTCTCTTCAATACCTGCTCGGTGCGCGAGAAGGCGCAGGAGAGGGTTTTTCACGACCTTGGCCGGGTACGCCTGCTGAAGCGCGCCAATCCCGACCTGGTGATCGGCGTCGGCGGTTGCGTCGCCAGCCAGGAAGGCGCGGCGATCGTCGCCCGCGCGCCCTACGTGGACGTCGTCTTCGGACCGCAGACCCTGCATCGCCTGCCGCAGTTGATCGCCGAGCGGCGACGCCTGGGCAAGTCGCAGGTCGACATTTCCTTTCCCGAAATCGAGAAGTTCGACAATTTGCCACCGGCGACCGTCGCGGGCGCGACCGCTTTCGTTTCGATCATGGAAGGTTGCAGCAAATTCTGTTCCTTCTGCATCGTTCCCTACACCCGTGGTGATGAGGTCTCGCGCCCCTTCGATGACGTATTGACCGAAGTCGCCGGCCTGGCAGAACAGGGCGTCAAGGAAGTGACCCTGCTCGGCCAGAACGTCAACGCCTACCGCGGCGCCATGAGCGGCAGGGGCCAGGCCCAGCCCGGCGAGGAAACGGCCGACCTGGCGCTGCTGATCGAATACATTGCCGAGATTCCGGGCATCGAACGCATCCGCTACACGACTTCGCATCCGCGTGAAGTGACGCAGCGGCTGATCGAGGTCTATGCCAGCGTGCCGAAACTGGTCTCGCATCTGCATCTGCCAGTGCAGTCCGGCTCCGACCGCGTGCTGGCGGCAATGAAGCGCGGCTACACGGCACTCGAGTACAAGAGCCTGGTGCGCAAGCTGCGCGCGGCGCGCCCCGACCTGTCCCTGTCGTCCGACTTCATCGTCGGTTTTCCGGGTGAGACCGCCGAGGACTTCGAGAAGACGATGAAGCTGATCGACGATGTCGGTTTCGACGCTTCGTTCTCCTTCATCTACAGCGCGCGACCAGGCACCCCGGCGGCCGACCTGGCCGACGACACGTCGGCAGCGGTGAAACTCGAACGCCTGCAGCGCCTGCAGCAGCGCATCGACGGACTGGCGCAGGAAGTGTCGCTGGCCATGGTCGGCAGCGTGCAGCGGGTGCTGGTTGAAGGCTTGTCGAGAAAAGACAAGAGCGAGCTGGCCGGGCGCACCGACAATAACCGCGTCGTCAATTTCGCCAGCGACTCCAGCGACGCCACGCAGTGGCTCGATCGCTTCGTCGAGGTGCGCATCAGCGCGGCGCTCCCGCACTCCCTGCGCGGCGAGATGGCCAAGCAAACTGCGGGACAAGTGGCATGAACGCCAAGACACCTGAAACCAGGAGCCGGGCCATCGAGCTGCTGCTGTCACCAGTCAATAACAAGCACCTGGCCAACCTCTGCGGCGCGCTCGACGAGAATCTGCACCAGATCGAAACCGCACTCGACGTCTCGATAGCACGCCGCGGCGAGCGCTTCACGCTGCGCGGCGACAGCGCGCAGACGGCGCGCTGCTCGGAGGCGCTGCAGCAGTTCTACGCGCAGGCCAAGGAAGCGCTGTCGGTCGACGAAATCCAGCTCGGCCTGATCGAGATCCTCAATCGGCCGGTGCACAAAGTATCGTCGGGCGGCGGCGTCTCGCCAGCGCTGATGACCCGCAAGAGCGAGCTGCACGGCCGTACGCCGCGGCAGATCGAATACCTCAAGCACATCCAGGAACACGACATCACTTTCGGCACCGGCCCGGCCGGTACCGGCAAGACTTATCTCGCCGTCGCCTCGGCGATCGACGCCTTCGAGCGCGAACTGGTGCAGCGTATCGTTCTCACCCGCCCGGCGGTCGAGGCCGGCGAGCGCCTGGGCTTCCTGCCCGGCGACCTGAACCAGAAAGTCGATCCCTATCTGCGGCCACTTTACGATGCCCTCTACGACCTGATGGGCTTCGAGCGCGTCGGCAAGCTTTTCGAGCGTGGCGCGATCGAGATCGCGCCGCTGGCCTACATGCGCGGACGCACCCTCAACCATGCGTTCATCATCCTTGATGAAGCACAGAACACGACGCCCGAGCAAATGAAGATGTTTCTGACGCGCATCGGCATCGGCGCCAAGGCCGTGGTCACCGGCGACGTCACCCAGATCGACCTGCAGCGTGGCCAGAAAAGTGGCCTCATCGAAGCCCGCCAGATCCTCCAGGAAGTGCGCGGCATCGCCTTCACCGAATTCCTCAAGGAAGACGTCGTACGCCACCCGCTGGTGGCGAGGATCGTCTCGGCTTACGAAGCACACACCGCGGCCCTGGAAGCGCTGGAGGCCAAGAACAGGGCCCGACACCATGCCGAAAAAAACTGAGCTGCTCGAAGTGGAAGTCCAGTACGCCTGCGACCGCCAGGACCTGCCGAAGAAGCCGCGCGTACGCGCCTGGGCACGCGCCGCACTGGCCGAGAGCGGGAACCAGGACGGGCGGGTGACCGTGCGTTTCGTCGCTGCCGATGAGGGGCGACGGCTGAACCGCGAGTACCGCAGCCAGGACGACGCGACCAATGTCCTCTCTTTTCCGTACGCGCTGAAACCACAGCTCTGTGGTGACCTGGTCCTCTGTGTGCCGGTCGTCGCCCGCGAGGCTGCCGAACAGGACAAATCGCTGGACGCGCACTACGCGCACCTGGTCGTGCATGGCATGCTGCATCTGCAGGGCCACGATCATGAAGAAAGCGAGGAACAGGCGAGCGCGATGGAAGACCTCGAACGTAGCATCCTGGCTGACCTCGGCTATCCGGATCCTTACGGCAGCGAAGACTGATGCGATAGTGGCGCTGCAGCCCTGGCAGCGTCCAGGCCATCGCCGCTATCGCCTCAGTCCTCGAAGATCAGCTTATGACCCTCAGTAGCAGCACCCCGGGCTGGCTCGAACGCCTTTCCTCACTTCTCGTGCGCGAACCTGAAGATCGCGAACAACTCATGAAACTGCTGCAGTCGGCACACCAGCGCAAGCTGCTCGATGCCGACGCGCTGAGTATTACAGAAGGCGCCCTGGCCGCTTCGGAAGTCACTGCGCGGGAAGTCATGGTGCCACGCCCGCTGATGGAAGTCATCGATGCCGACGATTCGCTGGAAACGATCATCGCCCAGGTCAATCGTACGGCGCACTCGCGTTTTCCGGTCATCGAGGGCAATCGTGACCATGTAATCGGCATCCTGTTGGCCAAGGATCTGCTGCGCGTACAGCGCGAGGATAATTTCAGGCTGCGCGACTGGCTGCGACCCGCGATTTTCATACCGGAGTTCAAACGCCTGGACCGTTTGCTGCGCAAATTCCGCGTCTCGCGCAACCACATGGCGGTAGTGATCGACGAATACGCGGGTGTCGCAGGTCTGATTACCATCGAGGACGTGCTCGAGCAGATCGTCGGCGAAATCGAGGACGAATACGATTTCGACACTGAAGATGCAGACATCCAGCTCGATCAAAGCGGCCTCTACCGGGTCAAGGCGCACACCGCGGTGGACGCCTTCAACGAAGCCTTTGGAACCTCCCTGGGTGACGGACGAAGCGCTACCGTCGGCGGCCTGATCCTGCGCCAACTGGGGCGGGTGCCGGCCTGCAACGAAAGCATCGCCATCGACGACACCAGCTTCCAGGTCTTGCGGGCCGACACTCGCCGCATCTACACCCTGCTCGTCTCCGCATCCCTGAATGCCGACACCCCTGCCTAGCAGACCCCTGCCTAGCAGACCCCTGCGCTGGCGGCTCCTGACCGCTCTGCTGATCGGCGCCGCGGGGGTCTTTGCTTTTGCGCCCTTCGGCTGGTTTCCGGTCAACTGGCTGAGCCTCGGCGCCCTTTTCGGCCTGCTCTGCGCCGAGGCCGATGGCATGCGCAGCGCGCGCCGTGGCGCCCTGCTCGGCGCGACCTTCGCTTTCGGCCTGTTCCTGGCCGGCGTGAGCTGGGTCTATGTCAGTCTCAGCGTCTTCGGCGGCATGCCGGCGTGGCTGGCGGGCCTGGCGACGCTTCTTTTCTGCCTGGTGCTGACCATGTTTCCGGCGCTCGCCGGAGCGCTCTACGTTCGTTTCGCGGCTGCCGGCTGGCTGCCGCGGGTGCTGCTTTTCGCCAGCTTGTGGACGCTGGCCGAGTGGCTGCGCTCATGGGTATTCAGCGGTTTCCCCTGGCTCGCCGCGGGCTACGCGCAGGTTCCGCCGAGCCCGCTCGCCGGCTATGCGCCAATTGTTGGCGTCTATGGGGTGACGCTTTCGGCGGCACTCGCCGGAGCGCTGCTCGGCGAGCTGCTGCGCTGCGCGCTGCGCTCGGCCGACCAGCGCCGCGCCGGCCAGGGACGTCGCTGGCCGGCCCTGCCTTTGCTGACTCTCGCGCTGCTCCTGGGCACCGGCGCCTTGCTGCGTGAAGTGCGCTGGACGCAGGCCAGCGGCGAACCGCTGTCGGTGGCGCTGTTGCAAGGCAACGTCGCCCAGGAAATCAAGTGGCGTCCCGAACGCTTCGCCGATTCGCTGCGCACCTACTACCGCCTGGCACAGGAAAACCCGGCGCAACTGACGATCCTGCCGGAAACCGCCCTGCCCGCTTTTCTCGACCAGATTCCCGCCGAGTATGTCGACGAACTACGCAAGCTGGCTCTGCGCCAGCACGGCGAGCTGCTGCTGGGCATTGCCGTCGCCGAGGGCCGGCAATATTTCAATGCCGCGGTGAGTCTTGGCGCGACGCCGTCACAGCGCTACAGCAAAGTGCATCTGGTGCCTTTCGGCGAGTTCGTGCCACCAGGCTTTGCCTGGTTCATGGCCATGGCCAATATCCCGATGTCCAACTTCACGGCTGGCGCAGCGCGACAGTCCCCCTTGCAACTGGCCGGCCAGAAGGTGGCCGTGAATATCTGCTACGAGGACGCCTTCGGCGAGGAGATCATCGGCGCCCTGCCAGCGGCAACGCTACTGGTCAACATCTCCAATGTGGCCTGGTTCGGCGACTCGCTGGCGCCGGCGCAACACTTGCAGATTGCCCAGATGCGCGCCCTGGAAAGCGGCCGCATGATGCTGCGCGCGACGAACACCGGCATGACCGCGATCGTCGAGGTCGATGGCCGCATACGTTCGACCCTGCCTCCCTTCACGCGCGGAGCATTGGTCGACAAAGTGCAGGGCTACGCGGGCGCGACCCCCTTCGTGCGCGTCGGCAACTGGCCGGCAATAACCCTGACAGCGCTGCTGACAGGACTGCTGGCACTGCTCGGCCGACACAAGCTTCCGGCAACGAGAACAAGCAACCGGCACGCGCGCTGAACGCGTCGGTTGTAATCTGTGGAAATCGTAACTCCTCAATAACCCCGGGCATGGCCGTTCGCTGAATCTGGAATTCTTGCTTGCAGGTAGTGCTGGACACAGCTCGCGAAGCGTGGTTCAATTGCAGGCATGAGCACGGAGCCCCCTCGGACACTACCCCGTATCCCTGATATCTCTGCCGACGAGATGACGCCGGTGGTCGTGCTGCTGCTGGAAATCTGTCATGGGCAGCAGGAACAGATTCAGGCGCTGCGCGATGAGCTTGCGCAGCTGAAGGGTCAGAAGCCGAAACCGGTGATCAAGCCCTCGGCGCTGGAAGGCGAGCGAAGCGGGAAGGAGAAGGGGAGCCGGCCGAAGTCCCGTGGCAAGCGCGACAAGACGGCAAAGCTTGAGATGCACGAGTCGGTCAAGCGGCCGCCGGCGGCGGATGTTCCGCAGAACAGTCGCTTCAAGGGGTACCAGGATTTCGTGGTGCAGGACATCCGGATCGGCGTGCACAATACCCGGTATCGGCTGGAGCGCTGGGTTACCCCCGAGGGAGAGCGCTTGATCGGGCAGTTACCTGCCGAGATCGGGGGTATGCACTTCGGCCCGCAGCTGCGCGCTTTCATCCTCTATCAGTACCACCATGCCCATGTGACGCAGCCGTTATTGCTCGAAGAGTTGCGGGAGTGGCAGATCGACATCTCGGCGGGGCAGCTCAGCGCCTTGATCACCGATGGCCATACGGACTTCCATCGCGAGAAAGACGCTCTGCTGCAAGCCGGACTACAAGGCAGCCGGTACGTTCAAGTGGACGATACGGGTGCGCGCCATCAGGGCAAGAACGGGTACTGTACGCATATCGGTAACGAACGCTTCGCCTGGTTCGCGAGCACCGGCAGCAAGAGCCGGATCAATTTCCTGGAATTGCTCCGCGCCGGGCACGATGCCTACACCCTTAACGAAGCGGCACTGGCCTACATGGCCGAGCACAAGCTGCCCGGCGCTCAACTCCAGGCACTCACCTCCCTGGCACCGGCGGCATGGACAGGTCAAGCCGCCTGGCAGGCGCTGTTGGCTCAGCAGACCATCACGGATCCGCGCCATGTCCGCGTGGTCACCGAAGGCGCGTTGCTGGGTACCGTCGTCGCGCACGGCGTCGCCCCCGATCTGGCGATCCTCAGCGATGACGCCGGGCAGTTCGATGTGCTGATCCACGCCCTGTGCTGGATCCATGCCGAACGGGTGCTCGCCAAACTGCTCGGCTTCAATGCGCCGCAACGCGCGGCGCTGGCCTCGACGCGCAGCGAGCTGTGGGCGATCTACGATGCGCTCAAGGCGTACAAAGAAGCGCCTGATGTGCTCACCGCCGCCGCGATCGAAGCACGCTTCGGGAAGCTTTGTGCCACCCGGACCGGCTATGCCAGCCTCGATCAGGCATTAAAACGAATGCGCCGCAACCAGGCGGAGTTGTTGCGCGTGCTGCAACGTCCCGAGCTGCCCCTACACAACAACCTCAGCGAGTCGGATATCCGCGACTACGTGAAGAAGCGCAAGATCAGCGGCTCCACCCGTAGCCCGTCGGGCCGCCGCTGCCGCGACACCTTCGCCAGCCTCAAGAAGACCTGTCGCAAGAACGGGCTGTCATTCTGGAAATATCTGGAAGACCGCATCTTCGGCTGGCATCGGATTGCGCCTCTTGGACAGTGGATCTTCGAGGGCCCGCCGACGGCGAGCATTCCCTGACGTGACCTCTGAGGCGACTCCCTGGCGCTATTGCGGGCGCCCCTTCAGCAGAGTGGAACTCGACCAGATCCGGGAGCTGATCGCGGCCAATCCGGCTGCCTTGCGCGCCGAGTTGTCCCGGCTCGTCTGTGCCAAGCTTGGCTGGAGCCGCGAGGACGGGCGGCTCAAGGACATGAGCTGCCGCGTGGCGATGCTGCGCATGCAGGCCGACGGCTTGCTGCAACTCCCCCCGCCGCGCAACGGCAATCACAACGGAAAACCCTGGCGCCGTCGCACCGCTCAGGCCGAACCCGAGGGGCCCCTAAGGGCAGATGGCCCTCGTGCCCTGGGGACACTGCAACTGCACCGGGTCAGCAATCGCGCCGAATCGCACCTGCACAACGAGTACCTCGACCGTTATCACTACCTCGGCTATCAACCGCTGCCCGGCGCCCAATTGCGCTACTTCGTTCGGGCGGGCGGACGGCTCGTCGCCTTGCTCAGTTTCGGCGCCGCCGCCTGGAAGACCCAGCCGCGCGACCACTACATCGGCTGGACCCCCTCGCAACGCCAGGCGCACCTGCACCGGGTCGTGAATAATGCTCGATTCCTCATCCTGCCGTGGATCGAATGCAAGAATCTGGCCTCGTCCATCTTGGCTCGCGCCGCCCGGGAGATCGCCGCCGACTGGCCAGTCCAGTACGGTTACCGGCCGCTCTTGCTCGAAACTTTCGTCGAGCAAGAGCGCTTTCGCGGCACCGCTTACCGAGCGGCCAACTGGCTCTGCCTTGGACAAACCACCGGTCGCGGCAAGCTCGATGTCCACCACCAAGCCTTGCTGCCCATCAAAACCGTCTGGGTCTATCCCCTCGACCGAAACTTCAGGCGCGTGCTCTGTCGGTGACCGTAGCGTTCCGGCTCCGACCCAAGCGCATGCACGCACGCCCGGGGTTATTGAGGAGTTACTGGAAATCTGCGTAATCTGCGGATATTGAAGGACTTTTCCCGGTCGTGATGAGCAAGGTCGTCTGCTTGTTGGCGCGGGCGACGCGACGCGCTTTTTTGGCCTTGGTTTATCCGCAGATTACGCAGATTTTCGCAGATTGATGAAGCCGTGCGCGTCGGCAACTGGCCGGCAACAACCCTGGCAGCGCTGCTGACAGGACTGCTGGCACCGCTCGACCGACGCAAGCTTCCGGCAACGAGAACAAGCAACCGGCACCAGCGCTGAACACGTCGGTAGTAATCTGTGGAAATCTGCGTAATCTGCGGATATTGAAGGACTTTTCCCGGTCGTGATGAGCAAGCTCGTGTGCTTGTTGGCACAGGCGGCGCGCCGCGCTTCTTTGGCCTTGGTTTATCCGCAGATTACGCAGATTTTCGCAGATGGATAAAGCCGTGCGCGTCGGCCACTGGCCGGCAATAACCCTGGCAGCGCTGCTGACCGGACTGCTGGCACTGCTCGGCCGACGCAAGCTTCCGGCAACGAGAACAAGCAACCGGCACCAGCGCTGAACACGTCGGTAGTAATCTGTGGAAATCTGCGTGATCTGCGGATATTGAAGGACTTTTCCCGGTCGTGATGAGCAAGCTCGTGTGCTTGTTGGCACAGGCGGCGCGCCGCGCTTCTTTGGCGTTTGGTTTATCCGCAGATTACGCAGATTTTCGCAGATTGATGAAGCCGTGCGCGTCGGCAACTGGCCGGCAATAACCCTGGCAGCGCTGCTGACAGGACTGCTGGCACCGCTCGACCGACGCAAGCTCCCGGCCACGAGAACAAGCAACCGGCACGCGCGCTGAACGCGTCGGTTGTAATCTGTGGAAATCTGCGTGATCTGCGGATATTGAAGGACTTTTTCCGGTCGTGATGAGCAAGCTCGTGTGCTTGTTGGCACAGGCGGCGCGCCGCGCTTTTTTGGCGTTTGGTTTATCCGCAGATTACGCAGATTTTCGCAGATTGATGAAGCCGTGCGCGTCGGCAACTGGCCGGCAATAACCCTGACAGCGCTGCTGACAGGACTGCTGGCACTGCTCGGCCGACGCAAGCTTCCGGCAACGAGAACAAGCAACCGGCACGCGCGCTGAACGCGTCGGTTGTAATCTGTGGAAATCTGCTTAATCTGCGGATATTGAAGGACTTTTCCCGGTCGTGATGAGCAAGCTCGTGTGCTTGTTGGCACAGGCGACGCGACGCGCTTTTTTGGCCTTGGTTTATCCGCAGATTACGCAGATTTCGCAGATCGACAAGACCGCGTGCCGGCATGCCGCAGGCATTCTCTGCTTGACAATGAATCTCGTTTACATGGCGCAGGCGATGCTGTAAAAGGAAGTGCGCATTCCAATCGGAAACAGAGGCAGTTTTCACGGAGGGAGCAATGATGTTCAAAGAACTGATTGTCGCCGTATCTCTGACTTTAACCGTGTTTTCTCCCTTCGCTCTGGCCGGGCCGGAAGCCGCAAGCAGCGCCAGCAGCAAGCACCCGAACTCGCCATGGAACGCCGCTTACCCCGAGAAGAATGCAGCCCTGACATTGCTGGGCGACGCCAAAGCCGGCGAGGACACCTACCAAACTTACTGCGCAGCCTGCCACCTGCCGAGCGGTGCCGGCAATCCCGACGGCGGCATCCCGCAGCTGGCCGGTCAGCACCGCACGGTGCTGATCAAGCAATTGGCCGATATTCGTGCCGGCGTCCGCGACAACCCGGCGATGTATCCCTTCGCCATCGAGCTGCCCGACGCACAGGCACTCGCCGATGTCGCAACCTATATCGAGACACTCTGCATCCCTCGCGGCGCGGGCCAGTACGAAGCCCCGGATGCGGCCGAGCAGATTGCTTACGGCAAGAGGCTTTTCGAAAAGGAATGCAGCCTATGCCATGGCCTGACCGGTGACGGCATGGCGGAGAAATTCTATCCAGTCCTCGCCGGGCAACATTACGCCTATCTGCTGCGTCAACTGGCCGACATCCGCGCCGGCAAGCGCGGCAATGCGCATCCGACGATGGTCCGGCTGATCGCAAAATACGACAATGCGCAACTGGTCGCCCTCTCGGCGTACCAGGCGAGCCTGGCCACGCGGCCACGCGGATGGGTCACGCAGCCGCGCTTCTGCGCACCGGAATGATCTAGCTCCACCGCCGGGGGCCGGCCGGCGCCCTCGGCAGTGCCGCCGCGCGGACGGCATGGACGCTGGCCTGCGTGGCCGCCAGCAGGGGAGTCTGGCGCCAAAAGCGATTCTTGTCCGGGCAGAAACCAAGTAAAATCCCCCCTTTTCGTCTGTGCAGAAACTCTCCCATGCCTACGTTCCAGGAAGTCATTTTGCGCCTCCAGAATTTCTGGAACCAACAGGGCTGTGTGCTGCTGCAACCCTACGACATCGAAGTCGGTGCCGGCACCTTCCACACCGCGACCTTCCTGCGCGCCATCGGCCCGGAGCCGTGGAGCGCTGCCTACGTGCAGCCGTCGCGCCGCCCGAAGGACGGTCGCTACGGAGAGAACCCCAACCGTTTGCAGCATTACTACCAGTATCAGGTGGTCCTCAAGCCCTCACCGGACAACATCCAGGATCTCTACCTCGAGTCGCTGCGCGCGCTCGGCATCGATACCTCGGCACACGATATCCGCTTCGTCGAAGATGACTGGGAAAGCCCGACGCTGGGTGCCTGGGGACTCGGCTGGGAAGTGTGGCTGGACGGCATGGAAGTGACTCAGTTCACCTATTTCCAGGAAGTCGGTTCGCTGTCCTGCAAGCCGGTACTCGGCGAGATCACCTACGGCATCGAGCGCCTGGCCATGTACCTGCAAGGGGTGGAGAACGTCTTCGACCTGATCTGGGCCGAAGGACCGGGCTACCGGGTGACTTACGGCGACGTCTTCCACCAGAACGAAGTCGAGCAGTCGAAGTACAACTTCGAGCAGGCCAATGTCGAGATGCTCTTCCGACACTTCAGCGAACACGAATCCGAAGCCCGCCGCCTGATCGCTGCCGGTCTGGCGCTGCCCGGCTACGAAATGGTGATGAAGTGTTCGCACGTCTTCAACCTGCTCGACGCGCGCGGCGCCATCTCGGTCACCGAACGCGCGGCCTACATTGGCCGTGTGCGTGCGCTGGCCCGCGAAGTTGCGCAGGCTTACCTTGATTCCCGCCAGGCCCTCGGTTTCCCGATGTGCAAGACGATCACCGGTCGCGAGGCGCAATGAAATGAACGATACCGTCCTGATCGAGCTGCGCAGCGAAGAGCTGCCCCCGAAATCGCTGCGCCAGCTCTCCGAGGCTTTCGCGGACAGCGTTTTTGCGGCCCTGAAAGCGCAGCAGTTCACCGCCGACGACAGCGTATGCACGCCCTATGCCACGCCGCGCCGACTGGCCCTGTCGATCACCGGCGTCGCCGCCCACCAACCCGACCGCATCCTCGAACGCAAAGGCCCCGCGCTGGGCAGCGCGCTCGACGCGACCGGCAAGCCGACACCAGCACTCGCCGGCTTCATGCGTTCGGCCGGCGTCAGCTTCGAGCAACTGCACAAGACGGCTGACGGCAAAAGCGAATACTTTGTCGCCCGCATCGAGAAGAAAGGCGAGACACTCGCCGCCTACCTCGCCGAAATCGTCGCGCAAGCGCTGAAAAAACTGCCGATTCCGAAAGTGATGCGCTGGGGCGACTCGGAGCACCAGTTCGTTCGCCCGGTGCACAGCCTGATCCTCTTGCACGGCGAGCATGTCGTCGCCGGCGAAGTGCTCGGCCTGCGCAGCGACCGACTAACCCTTGGCCACCGCTTCCTGTCCACCGGCGAGATACGCATCGGCAGCACCGCCGAGTACGTCGACAAACTCGCCGCCGGCAAGGTCATTGCCTCGTTCGCCGAACGGCGTGCCGCGGTCGCCGCTCAGCTCGACGCAGCCGCCAAACGCCTCGATGCGCGCATCAACCCGGCCGACGGCCTGCTTGACGAGGTGACGGCGCTGGTCGAATGGCCGGTCGTCTATGCCGGCCAGTTCGAGGCCGAATACCTCGAAGTGCCGCAGGAATGCCTGATCCTGACGATGCAACAAAACCAGAAGTACTTCCCGCTCCTCGATGCCAGTGGCAAGCTGCTCAACCGCTTCCTGATCGTCTCCAACATGCAGGTTGACGATCCCGGTGCGATCATCAGCGGTAACGAACGCGTCGTTCGCCCACGCCTGGCCGATGCGCGCTTCTTCTACGACCAGGATCGCAAAAACGGCTTCACCACCCGCGCCATGCGTCTTGGCGCCGTCGTCTATCACAACAAGCTGGGCTCGCTGGGCGACCGCGCACAGCGCCTGGGCCGTATTGCGCGCAACATTGCCGAAAAGCTCGGCGCCGACGGCAACATCGCCGAAAGCGTCGGCCTGCTGGCCAAGGTTGACCTGCTGACCGACATGGTCGGCGAGTTCCCCGAACTGCAGGGAATCATGGGCCGCTACTACCTGCTCCACGAAGGCAATTCGCCGGAATTTGCCGACGCCGTCGAGCAGCACTACCGGCCGCGCTTTGCCGGCGACGCCCTGCCCCAGGGCAGCATCGCCTGTGCCGCTGCGCTGGCCGACAAACTCGACGCCCTGGTCGGCTTTTTCGGCATCGGGCAACTGCCGACCGGCGACAAGGATCCTTTCGGCCTGCGCCGCGCCGCTCTCGGGGTGCTGCGTATCCTCATGGAGACGCCGCTGCCGCTCGATCTGGCGGAGTTGATCGAGACCGCCGCGCAGGCACTGCAGGCGCAGGGCATTCAGCTCGAACCGGTCAGCCAGCCGCTGCTCGTCTTCATGCTCGACCGTCTGCGCGGCACGCTCAGAGAGGCCGGCTACTCGATCGACGTCATCGAAGCGGTGCTGGCGCAACAACCGACCCGCATCGACCGGGTTACCGCCCGCCTGGCGGCGGTACGCGAGTTCCAGCAGCTGCCCGAATCGCTGGCGCTGGCCGCGGCCAACAAGCGCATCGGCAACATCCTGAAGAAGGCCGATGCGAAGCTGCCCGAAGCGGACGTCGCGCTGCTCGAGGAAGACGCCGAGAAAGCGCTTTTCGAGCGCGTGCGGCTGATCGCCCCGCTGGTCACGTCGCACGTCGCCAACGAGGACTACGCCGAGGCGCTGAAAGTACTGGCTTCGGTACGCGCCGAGGTCGACCGTTTCTTCGCCGAAGTGATGGTCAATGTTCCCGACCCCACGCTGCGCGGCAACCGCCTGGGCCTGCTGAAAGCGCTCTTCGAGCAGCTCAACGCGGTCGCCGACATCGCCAAGCTGGCCGTATGAAACTCGTCATCCTCGACCGCGACGGCGTCATCAACTACGACTCGAAGCAGTTCATCAAGTCGCCGGCCGAATGGCGGCCGATCCCCGGCAGCCTGGAAGCCATCGCCCGCCTCAATCAGGCCGGCTACAAGGTGGTCCTGGCGACCAATCAGTCGGGCGTCGGTCGCGGGCTGTTCGATATGGATACGCTGAACGCCATCCACGACAAGATGTGCCGCGCGCTGCAGGGCTGCGGCGGCCGCATCGACGCCATTTTCTATTGCCCGCATTCGGTCGACGCGCATTGCTCCTGCCGCAAACCCAAGCCCGGCATGTACGTGCGCATTGCCGACTGCTTCAATGTCGATCTGAGCGGCGTCCCGGCAGTCGGCGATTCCCTGCGCGACCTGCTCGCCGCCGCGGCCGTCGGCGCCCAGCCGCTGCTGGTCCTGACCGGCCTGGGCGCGCAGACGGTCGAGGCCGGAGGCCTGCCGGAAGGAACGCTGGTCTTCCCCGATCTCGCGGCGGCCACCGAGCATATTCTGCTCTCCGCCTGATGGTCGTTATCCGGTCGACGCTGTTCCTGCTCCTGGTCAGCCTGTGGACGATCCCTTTCGGAGTGCTCGTCACGCTGGCCATCGCCTTGCCGATCACTGCGCGCTACGCGATCATCGCCTTCTGGCGAAGCGGCTTCATGGCCCTCTCGCGCCACGTTCTGGGCATTCGCTACCAGGTCATCGGGCGCGAAAACATTCCCGCCAGGCCATCGATCGTGCTCGCCAAACACCAGGCGGCGTGGGAGACGGTCGGCCTGCAGGAGGTTTTTCCGCCGCTGGTCTTCGTGCTCAAGAAAGAGCTGCTGCGCGTGCCTTTCTTCGGCTGGGGCCTGGCGGCGCTGAAAATGATCTCGATCGACCGTGCCGCCGCCAAGGACGCGCTCAAGCAGATCTTCGACCAGGGAGGGGACCGTCTCGCCGCCGGCTACTGGGTGGTGATCTTCCCCGAAGGCACCCGTGTCGCGCCCGGCGAGACCTGTCGTTACAAGCCCGGCGGCGCGCACCTGGCGGTCCGCACCGGCGCCCTGGTGGTGCCGGTCGCGCACAACGCTGGTGAAATCTGGGGAAGGGATGCCTTCCGGATCAAGCCCGGCCTGATCACCGTCAGCATCGGCCCGCCGATCGACCCGGCCGAGAAATCGGCGACCAGGATCAACACTCTGGCCGCGGCCTGGATAGAGGAAGAAATGCGCCGACTCTCGCCGCACCGCTACCCGGCGCCTGCCGCTGCCGTCGATGCCGTGGCTGCCTGACGCGGCTTCTCCCGGCGAGAGTTCGCTGCCCGCGCTGCCCGCGCTGCCCGCTGGCGAAACGGCCCGCAGCATCGAACTGGGCGAGCGCACGGTTGCCTATGTCTTGCGCCGGGCCAGCCGGCGCACCATCGGATTGACCATCGACCACCGCGGCCTGCGCGTCGGCGCGCCACGCCGTGCGTCGCTGCGCGAGGTCGAAAGCATGCTCCTGCAGCATGGTCAGTGGATCAGCGAGAAACTCGACGAATGGTCCACGCGGCGAGCGCCCGAAGTGCTGCAGATCAGTGACGGACTGCAGCTGCCAGTGCTCGGCAGGCCGCTGCGCATCCGTCTCGCGCTCGGCGCCAATCGCTGCCTCTGGAACCTGCAGGCGACCGAGCCGACACTCACCCTATGCCTGCGCGCACCGACAGAAGCGGCACGCATGCTCGAGAAAGCGCTGCGCGAAAAGGCCCGCGAACTGTTCGCCGAGCGCCTCACTCACTACGCGCCGCTGCTCGGCGTGACGCTGCCACGGCTGTCGCTGTCGTCAGCGCGAACGCGCTGGGGAAGCTGCAGCCTGCGCAGCGGCATTCACCTCAACTGGCGGCTGATTCATTTCCCGCCGACAGTGATCGACTACGTCGTGGCGCACGAACTGGCGCACCTGCGCGAGATGAACCACAGTCCGCGCTTCTGGGCAATCCTTGCCGGCTTATACCCCGATTACCGGGCGGCGCGCCAGGAACTGAAACGACTCGCCACGACTTGCCCGCACTGGTAAGCAGCGGGCCGAAAAGACAGATTACTTCGGACAGATTACTTCGTCGCCAGGAAGTGGTGAAGCGGCACCGCTATGCTACGCGCATGGGCGCGGCGTGCCTTCCGCGAATCTACTTGCTTGGCCAGACATGTTCTTTATCGCTCGCTGCCTTGCGGGCATACAGGCAGTAATCCATGTCGCTGTTGAAGATGTGCCCGACCGTGAGGCCCAGCACATAGTTCTGAAAAGCCAGTCCGGGTTCGCCAACGATACTCCCCGATTGCGATTTGTGCAGGCGGTCGAGGATGACCTCCAACTCGTGGAGCATCACCTGGTGCTCCGCCTTGTGCGCTGCGAGTTCGGGATAGCCGATCTCGGCCAGCAGTTGCTCCTCGTAGCGGAAATGCGCTTGCAGCACCTTGTCGAGCTTCTCGGCGAGCGCCTTCAGTTCATCGAGGTCGCCATGATCCTGCCAGATGTGTGCGATTTCCAGCGCGAGATTGAAGATCGCCTCGTGCTGCGCGTCGATCTGCGGTTGATGAACCTTGAGGTGGTCGCCCCAGGCGACCAGTTGCTTGAGGGAAAACTCGGAGAGGTTATGAAGACCGGATACGGGAGCAAGACTCATGGTGTTCTTCCTTTCGCTTTCGCAGGGTGGGAGTGCACTTTTGGGACTAGTCCGCCACGACATTCCTCATTAGTGGGTATGGAGACGGCGTTGTCAAGCCCTGATAACGGCAGCAAGGGCCGGCTGCGCCAGCACCTTTGCGCCAGATCAAGCGCAACGCGAGCTTGTCGTGTATCGTCGCCGCTATCCTTACGCGCTGGCACCGTGCTCGTACAAGGCGGTCCGCGCAGGTCCGCGCCGGAAAAGCTGAATACAGCGGCGCTCGACCACCCCCACGAACTGGCAAGGAGAAAACATGAGAATTCTGCACACCATGTTGCGCGTTGGCGATCTCGACCGCTCGCTGGCTTTCTATACCGAGGTCCTGGGAATGCAGCAACTACGCCGTCAGGACTACCCGGGCGGGCGCTTCACCCTGGCTTTTGTCGGTTTCGGGCCGGAGTCGGAAGAAGCGGCCCTGGAACTGACTCACAACTGGGATACGCCGACTTACGAAATCGGCGACGGCTTCGGGCACATCGCCATCGAAGTCGCCGATGCCTACGCCGCCTGCGAGCAGATCAAGACGCGTGGCGGCAAGGTGGTGCGCGAAGCGGGTCCGATGAAACACGGAACGACGGTGATCGCTTTTGTCGAAGATCCCGATGGCTACAAGATCGAACTGATCCAGAAGAAACGCTGCTCACCAGCAGCCGCTTAACGGCTGCCCGCAAGGAAAGAACCATGCTTGACGAAGCACGCTCCTTTGCCCTGGCTGCCCACGGTAGCCAACGCTACGGCGATCGGCCGTATTCCTGTCACCTTGACGCGGTCGTCGCACTGCTCGCCCCCTACGGCAGCCAGGCACAGGTCATCGGCTACCTGCATGACGTGCTCGAGGACACGGCGGTCACCGAGAGCGAAATCCGCGACCGCTTCGGCGCGCTGGTCGCCGACTGTGTCAGCTTGCTTACCGACCTCTCCGGAGCCAGTCGCGCCGAGCGCAAAGCGAAGACCTACGCCCGCCTGGCCACGGTCACCGGCGCCAACGAAGTGGCGCTGCTGGTCAAGGCCGCCGACCGCCTGGCGAACGTCAGAAGCTGCCTCCTCGACGACCAGCGCGGCCTGATGACTGTCTATCGCAAGGAACACGCGGGCTTCAGACGCTCGGCCTACCGCGCAGGCCTCTGCGACCCCTTGTGGTTGGAGCTCGATAGCTTGCTGGCAGTGAGCAGCGTCGCCGTCGATCATGCCTGAGCGACGACGCTAGCCGAGGGCAGCGGAGAGCGGAGAACACGAGGGGTTCGAGATGCAGAACTACTCGAGCTTCATCGCCGCGATTGTCGTCTTCCAGTTGATTCCGGGCCCGGGCACGCTGCAGCCACACAGGAACGGCAGATAGGCCATGGCGGGCGCCAGGCAAGCACACCATCAAACGCTGAGGTACAATATCGCCCTTTTTGCAACTCAATGATTTTACCGAGGTTTCTTAGTGCTCGTTGCCAACAACATCACCATGCAGTTCGGGGTCAAGCCCCTTTTTGAAAACGTCTCGGTCAAGTTCGGCGAGGGCTATCGCTACGGACTGATCGGCGCCAATGGTTCCGGCAAGTCGACTTTCATGAAAATTCTCGACGGCGAACTCGAAGCGACCGCCGGCAACGTCTCGAAAGACGCGCACGAGCGGATGGCTTACCTGCGCCAGGACCAGTTTGCCTTTGAAGAACAGCGGGTAATCGACGTGGTGATGATGGGCCACGCGGAAATGTGGGCCTGCATGGTCGAGAAGGACGCCATCTACGCCAATCCGGAAGCGAGCGAGGAGGACTACCTGCACGCCGCCGAACTGGAAGGCCGCTTTGCCGAATACGACGGCTACACCGCCGAGGCACGCGCCGGCGAACTGCTGCTCGGCGTCGGCATCCCGGCGGAACAGCATTTGGGTCCGATGAGCGATGTCGCGCCTGGCTGGAAGCTGCGCGTGCTGTTGATTCAGGCACTATTTGCCAACCCCGAGATCCTGCTCCTCGACGAACCGACCAACAACCTCGACATCGCCACCATCCGCTGGCTGGAAAACGTGATCAACGACCGCAACAGCACGATGATCATCATTTCCCACGATCGCCACTTTCTCAACCAGGTGTGCACCCACATGGCCGACCTGGATTACGGCAAGATCACCGTGTACCCAGGCAATTACGACGATTTCATGGAAGCCTCGGCGCAGGCACGCGAACGCCAGCAGAACGCCAACGCCAAGGCCAAGGAACGGATTGCCGACCTGCAGAATTTCGTGCGCCGCTTTTCGGCCAATGCCTCCAAGGCCAAGCAGGCAACCTCACGCGTCAAGTTGATCGAAAAACTCAAGCCGGAAGACGTCAAACCGTCGTCGCGACAGTACCCCTGGATCCGCTTTGAATACGATGAGCGGGAGAAACTCCACCGCCAGGCCGTCGAAATCGAAAACCTGGGCTTCGCCTATCCGGGCAGCCAGCAGAAAATCTTCGACAAGCTGAATCTGAGCATCAACGGCGGCGACCGGCTGGCGATCATTGGCGAAAACGGTGTCGGCAAAACGACGCTGCTGAAGCTGCTGATGGGCGAGTTGCAGCCACAACGCGGCAGCATCAAGTGGGCCGAGAAAGCAAGCCTCGGTTACTACGCCCAGGACCATGCCCATGATTTCGACAGCGGCGTCAACCTGACCGACTGGATCGCTGGCTACGCACGCGCCAGCGCGAGCGATGGAGACGACCTCGAAACGCTGATCCGCGGCACCCTCGGACGCCTGCTGTTCTCGGGCAACGAAGTGCGCAAGCCAGTAAAGGTGATCTCCGGGGGCGAGCAGGGACGCATGATTTTCGGCAAGCTGATGCTCATGAAAACGAATGTGCTGGTCATGGACGAGCCGACCAACCACCTCGACATGGAGTCCATCGAGTCGCTCAACACGGCCCTGGAGAAGTTCAAAGGAACGCTGGTTTTCGTCTCCCACGACCGCGAATTCGTCTCCTCGCTGGCGACGCGGATCCTGGAGATTCGCCTTGACGGCACGCTGGTCAATTACCTGGGCACTTACGAAGAGTACCTCGCCAGCCAGGGCCTGGCCTGACGCTGCAGCGACACGGGTCGCTCGTCGGCCCGGCGTAAAGCGGCGGCAAGCGGCCGCAATCGGCGCGCCGGCCCGCCGGCAAAACCCTTGCCCGGATCGGTTGACCGGGCTGGCGACCCGCCTTGCTTCCCTACTTGCTGCCCTACTTGCTCGCAGCGGCGGCCGCTTCGGCCGCTTTCCTGGCTTCTCGCTCGGCATCCTGCCGCGCTCGCTTGTCGAGCTTGGCTTGCCGCTTGGCCTGCTCAGCAGCCGCTTTCTGCCGCCCCGCCTCGGCTTTCCTCGCCTTGTCGGCCAGCTTGGCCTCGCGCTCGGCCAGCTTGGCCGCTTGCTCGGCGCGGTAGCCCTGGGCGCGCTCCTGCTCCTCGGACTGGCGAGCAAGATTGTCGGCAGCGCGTTGCGCTTCCCTGGATTCGAGATCCTGCCGCCGCGCCGCACGCTCGAAATCGATCGCCGGCTGATCGAGCTTGCGCGCCGCGACCAGCGACGCCGCGTGGCGTTTCTTGGCCGCCAGCAGACAATCGCTCATCAGGAACTTCTCGTAGCAGGCATTCTGTTCGGCCTGATAGCGCTTTTCCGCCTGCTCGCGCAGCGCGTCGGCTCGCTCGCGTTGGGCCGCGGCCTGCTCCAGCGTCTGCGGCACGGGAACTTGCACCGGCTCGTCGGCGGACGCCGTAGCACTGATCGACATCAACAGGGCCAGCAAACCGCCCGCAGCACGCATGCAATTCTCCTTCCGTATCCTCATCGAGTGGTGGTGGTCGGTGCGCTCGCTCGCGTCACGGCCACTGGCGAGCAGACTGATGCGCCTGTTAGCCGCGTGTACTATAAACGAGCCTGCTGACCGAGCGTAATCGGAGCCGCGCGCACTCGCCACTGTTCAAGCGCTGCGATCGCCCAAACGCGCTCGCTCTGCGGACCTGGCAGGGCGGATTTGGTAGAATCTCGTCTTTTTGCCAAACCTCACCCACCAGGAGCCTGCCGTGCAAATCGTCTGCCTTGACCTCGAAGGCGTACTCGTCCCCGAAATCTGGATCGAATTCGCCGCTCGCACCGGCATTCCAGAGCTTCGCCGCACCACCCGCGACGAGCCCGACTATGACAAGCTGATGAGCTACCGGCTGTCCATCCTGGCGGAAAACAAGCTGGGCCTGCCGGACATACAAAAAGTGATCGCCGAGATGGGACCGGTCGAGGGCGCCCGCGCTTTCGTCGACGGGCTGCGCGAAACCTATCAGCTGATCATCCTTTCGGATACTTTCTACGAGTTCGCGCATCCACTGATGCGCCAGCTCGGCTGGCCGACATTGTTCTGCCACAGTCTGGAAGCCAACGCCGACGGCAAGGTGGTGAACTACCGGCTGCGCATGCCGGACCAGAAACGCGAGGCCGTGCGACGCCTGAAGGAACTCCGCTTCTCGGTCGTCGCCGCCGGAGATTCGTACAACGACACGGCCATGCTCGGCGAAGCGCATGCCGGCATCCTCTTTCGCCCACCCGAGAAAGTGATCAAGGAGTTCCCGCAGTATCCGGTCACGCAGACTTTCGCCGAACTGCGTGCCGAAATCGACAAGGCCTTCGCCACGCGCGCAGCCGCCTAGGACTGCCGCCGCATGCAGACGAAACGTTTCTACACCCTTTCCGGATCCTGTCCCGACCAGATCGGCATCATCGCGCGCATCTCGGGCTTCATCGCCCAGCACCAGGGCTGGATTCTCGAATCGAGCTATCACGCCGACGATGGCAACGATGACCATGCCAGCCGCTATTTCATGCGCATGCAGGTGAAAGCCGATTCGCTGCCCTTTCATCTGGCCGAGTTCCGCACGCGCTTCGCGCCGCTGGCTGCGGAACTGTCGATGGACTGGAAGATCAGCGACTCGGCGGTCAAGCGGCGCGTGGTGCTGATGGTCAGCAAGCAGGAACACTGCCTTTACGACCTTCTCGCACGCTGGCAATCGAAAGAGCTCGACATCGAAATCCCGTGCGTGATCTCGAATCACGACACTTTCAAGGCTTTCGTCGAGTGGCACGGCATCCCCTTCCACCACGTGCCGATCGGCGCCGACAACAAGCAGGCGGCGCACGCTGAAATCTGTCGCATCTACGACGAAGTCAAGGGTGACACCATGGTCCTGGCCCGTTACATGCAGATTCTGCCGGCCGATATGTGCGCCCGCTACCCGGGACAAATGATCAACATCCACCATTCGTTTCTGCCCAGCTTCGTCGGCGCCCGGCCCTACCACCAGGCCTTCCAGCGCGGCGTCAAGCTGATCGGCGCAACTTGCCACTACGTCACCCGCGAACTCGACCAGGGACCGATCGTCGAGCAGGACGTGATCCGCATCGATCACTCGGACTCCGTCGAAGACATGGTGCGCTACGGCAAGGACATCGAGAAAGCGGTATTGGCGCGCGGGCTGCGCTATCACCTCGAAGATCGCGTCCTCCTGCACGCCAACAAGACCGTGATATTCCGCTGAGCCCCGCCAGTACCGATAGCCATTACCCTCAAGTCTCGGCACGACCAAGTCTGCTGGACGACCACCTGGAGTTTTCTGCCGCATGATCACCCTCAAAGGCGTTACCCTGCGCCGCGGCGCCAGGGTGTTGCTCGATAACACCTCGGTGACCATCAACACCGGCGAACGGGTTGGCCTGATCGGTCGCAACGGCGCCGGCAAGTCGACGCTTTTCGCGCTACTCGACGGCAGCCTGCACGAAGACGCCGGTGAGTTCTTTCGGCCAACCCAGTGGCGCCTCGCGCAAGTTCTGCAGGAAATGCCGGAAACCTCGCAAAGCGCCACCGATTTCGTGATCACCGGCGACACCGCCTTGCTCGCCGCCCAGGAGGAAGTGCGCCTGGCCGAAGCGAGCGCCGACGGCGAAGACCTGGCACATGCCTACATGGCCCTGCACGACGCCGGCGCACACGATGCGCAGGCACGTGCGCAGGCCTTGATCCTTGGCCTCGGCTTCAAGACCACCGAACTGAACAATCCGGTCGACAGCTTCTCCGGCGGCTGGCGAATGCGCTTGCAGCTGGCACGGGCGCTGATGTGTCCGTCCGACCTCCTGCTTCTCGACGAGCCGACCAACCACCTCGACCTGGACGCCCTGGTGTGGCTGGAAAGCTGGCTCAAGCGCTACGAAGGCACAATGCTGGTAATCAGTCACGACCGCGAGTTCCTCGACGCGATTTCGACGGTGACGCTGCATCTCGACAACGAGCAATTGACGCGTTATGGCGGCAACTACAGCGTTTTCGAGGAAACCCGCGCCCAGCAGCTCGAACTGCAGCAGAACGCCTACGCCAAACAACAGGACAAGATCGCCCATCTGCAGAGCTTCATCAACCGCTTCAAAGCCAAGGCGACCAAGGCCAAGCAGGCGCAGAGCCGGGTCAAGGCACTGGAAAGAATCGAGCGTCTGGCTCCGATACTGGCCAATGCCGAGTTCAGCTTCGAGTTCAAGGAAGCCGCCAACCTGCCCAACCCGATGCTGATCATGGACAACGCCAGCTTCGGCTACCCGGCACCTGCCGAGGCCGTCGCCGGCACCCCGCCGACGGTGATCGTCCGCCAGGTCACGCGCTCGGTGCTGGCTGGCCAGCGCATTGGTATCCTGGGCGCCAACGGACAGGGGAAATCAACGCTGGTGAAAACCGTTGCCCGCGTCCTGAGCTGTACCAGCGGCACCCTCGCCGAAGGGAAAGGCCTGCACATCGGCTATTTCGCGCAGCAGGAGCTCGACGTTCTACGCCCCGATGAAACGCCTCTGGATCATATGGTGCGCATGGCCAAAGAGGGACTGCCCAACGGCCAGAGCGGCCGCGAGCAGGATCTGCGCAGCTTCCTCGGCACCTTCAACTTCACTGGCGACATGGTCAAGCAAGCGGTCGGCACCATGAGTGGCGGCGAAAAAGCACGCCTGGTGCTGTGCATGATCGTCTGGCAACGCCCCAACCTGCTGCTGCTCGACGAGCCGACCAACCATCTCGACCTCGGCACCCGCGAAGCCTTGTCGATCGCTCTCAACGAATTCGAGGGCACGGTAATGCTGGTCAGCCACGACCGCTCGCTGTTGCGCTCGGTTTGTGACGAGTTCTGGCTGGTCAGCCGCGGTGGTGTGGCCGACTTTACGGGCGATCTCGATGACTACCAGCGCTACCTGCTTGACGAAGCAAAACGCAGCCGCGACAGCCTCAAGAAATCGCTGAAGAGTGCCAAGGAGCCGCGCCAAGCCGCAGCATCCGTGAGCACCGCGGCCAACCGGAAAGCGCCCGGAACACTGAAAGCCCTGGCCCGCGATCAGGGCCGGATCGAAAAGGAGCTGCTCGATCTGCAGAAAGAACAGCACTCCCTGGAGAGCCGTTTGTCGAAACCACTGGCCGCCGCTGATCTGGCGGCTGTGGGAGCACGCATGAGCGAGATCGCCGAGCAGCTGGCCAAACTGGAAGAGCACTGGCTGACGCTCGCCGAACAGATCGATTCGGCCGGCCAGCCGACGATCTCGTGAGATGCTTGGCCCCCCTACGCAGCAATTGGAGCAGCAAATGAAATATGAGTTGGTGGAGTGGTCGCCGAAGATACTCGTCGGCTTGCCGAACATCGATGTGCAGCATCGGCAATTGTTCGAGCTTGCGGCGACCTTTGCTGGCGATGGCGATCAAATCCGGGTGCTCAAGTCACTGGCCATGCTAACCAAGTACGTGAAAGTCCATTTGCGCGAAGAAGAGCAGATGATGGCCGCTTGCCATTACCCGGGTCTCGAGGCGCATCGGCAACTGCACAAGGAATTCCGGCGAATGCTGTTCACGCTGCTTGAGAATGCTAAACAGATGACCCTCGACGAGATTGCCGACGAGGTCAAGTTCCTGATCAACGGCTGGTTCTACAACCACATCCTGGTCGCCGACTTCGACTACGTGCCGAGCGTCAAGGCGGCCGCCACGCCAACTCCGACGTCTTGACTACCGCTACTGGCTACCCGGCGTCGCCCGAGAACCGCCGCCAGTCAAGCGCTAAGCAGGAACGGCTAACGGTCATGACACGTGGCGACACCCCAAGTCATGAAAGTCATGACCGTTTCCCTCTTCCCCTGACCCTTCTCCCGCGAGGGGAGACGGGAGTTTCGTAAGTCGCGTGCGCGACTTTCACATTAACAACAAGGCTGCGCCACGCGTCGTGACATCCGTCACCCGCCGCGCTCCTTGCCTTCACTAAGCATTCGCTCTAGCGAGTGTTTCCGCACTCGGTCTCTAACGAGAATCCATGAAGTTTCTGCACACCCTTTCACTGCGGCAGATGCTCACCATGCCGTACGTGGTGCTGGTTCTGCTGCTGGCGGCAGCCATCGGCGGCTTGTCGTATTCGGCAGGCCGCGTTGCCGTCGACACCCTGTCGAATCAACTGCTCTCGGAGATGGTATACCGGATCGCCCAGGCCGCTGAGCGGCACGTCTTCGGTGCCAGTGCGGTGCTCGAAACGGCGTTCCCCACCGGGGTGGCCGCGCCGGCCAACATCAACGACGACCTCGACAAGCTGCGCACGCGCTTCTGGCTGGCCACCTCGGTGCATCGTGACGCCAACAACTACGCCTACTACGGCGATCGTGACGGACACTTTTTCGGACTCTGGCGCCATTCCGAAAGTGACGCCGAATTGCGACTACGAAGCACCGGCGATGGCCCGCGAACGATCTATCGCTTTTCCGGGATCGCTGGCGAACTGAGCGACCCGGTGCGCGAAACGCGCATCTTCGAGCCCCGTGAACGCCCGTGGTTCAAGTCCGGCGCGAGCTCGACGATGCACACCTGGACCTCGGTGTACATCGATTTCAAAACCGAGGAACTGGTCGCCACGCGCGCCAGACGAGTCAACGACGCAGAGGGCAGGTTTCAGGGCGTCGTGGCCACCGATCTGTCGCTGCAGGGAGTCAACGACTTCCTGCACTCCCTGCGCCTGAGCGCCAACGGCATCGCCTACGTCGTCGAAACCGACGGCCGGCTGATCGGCACCTCACGCGGCCCACACCTGCGCAAGGATGCCGCCGAGGGCAATGTGCGACTGAATGTGCAGGACAGCGACGCCCCCCTGGTAGCCGCCAGTTTCCGCGCGATCCGCAAGCTGCTACACCCTTCCGCCGAAACCCCGCACCCGCAAACCGCGGTCTTTGAAAGCGCCGACGGTGAGGCGGTCGAGGCCGCCTATGCGCGCATCCAGGATGCCGCCGGACTGGACTGGATCATCGTCGTCGCGGTACCGCGCAGCGACTTTCTGTTCGGAGTGTCCGAGAACTTCAAGCGCACCGTGTTACTCGCCTTGCTGGCTTCGCTGATGACCATCTTCATCGGCTTCATGGTCCTCTCGGTCGTCACCCGCGACCTCAAGGAACTGGCAGTGGCTGCCCGCAAGGTTGGCAACGGCGACCTCGACGCGGCCTTCGACGTCACCCGCAACGATGAAATCGGCGACCTGGCGAAAAGCTTCCGGAGCATGCAGAGCAAACTCCTCAGCGACCGCTTGACCGGGTTGGCCAACCGCGAAGCCTTCCTGCGCCGCGTCGACGACCGCCTGGCCCGGCAACGCGAACTCCCCGAGCCCCGCCCCTTCGCCATTCTCTTCATCGACCTCAACGGTTTCAAGAACATCAACGACAGCTTCGGCCATGACGTCGGTGACAAGGTGCTGCAGGAAATCGCGCAGCGCATGCTCAGCGGACTGCGCAGCCGCGACCTGGTCGCGCGCTATGCTGGCGACGAGTTCGTGGTCATGCTCGATGCGGTCAACAACCGCCGGGACGCCGAGAGCGCGCGCAGCAACATCGAGCAGTTGCTTGACGCGCCACTGCTGTCGATCAGTACGGCGGCCCTGGATGCCAACACCGGCGCTTCTATCGGTCTGGCCATGTACCCCGAAGATGGGCAGGATGTCGAATCGCTGGTGCAATGTTCCGATGCTGACATGTACCGGCGCAAGCAAGGCATGCAGAGTGGCCGCAGTGGGCCGGCAACGCCGAGCACCTGATCCCCCCTCTTTTCCGGCCTTTCTCCCGCCAGGGGAGAAAGGCGACTCGTGAGTCGCGTACGCAACTTTTACACTGACTGTCGACCGTCGCTACGCCGGCATGAACCAGCGTAGTTCGCCGGCACCCACTTCGCGCAGCGGATAGCCGTACAGCCGGCTCAAGGAATCGCTACTGATGACCTCGTCACTGCGTCCCAGCAGCGTCGTGCCGTCGTCGAAGAGCAGCAGTGCTCGCGAGCAGAAGCGCGCCGCCAGGCCGGGTTCATGGAGGACCATCACGCTGGCCATCTGCTCTTCGCGATTGAGCGCACCAAACAGCTCGAGAGTGGCGATCTGGTGATTCAGATCGAGGTGAGCCAGTGGCTCGTCGAGCAGGTAGAGCTGCGGCGCCTGCGTCAGCAGGGTGGCGATGGCCAATCGCTGCCGCTCGCCGCCGGAAAGTGTCTGCACGTCGCGTTGCGCCAGGTCGGCAAGACCAACGCAGGCCAGCGCCCGACGGGCTTTTTGAGCATCCGCCTCGGACTCCCAGTCCCAGCGATCGAGATGGGGATGGCGTCCGACCAGTGCCGTTTCCAGGACCGTCGAGGAAAAAGCTTCGCTGCGGCTCTGCGGCAACCAGCCACGAATACGCGCGCAGCGACGCGCGCCGAGCTGCGCGTAGCTCGCCCCGGCGATGCGCACCTCGCCGCCTTCCGGGTCGCGCAAGCCCGCCAGCACCGAAAGAAGGGTCGACTTGCCAGCGCCGTTGCGGCCGAGAATGGCCAGCGACTCACCTGGCTGCACGCTCAGTTCCAGATCGCGACAAAAAGTCCGGCCGGCGATGCCGACAGCAAGCGCGTGGGTCGTCAGGAGAGGCGCCGCCTGCTCCATCTCATCCCCGCCCGGCAGCGCCGCGCGTCAGCAGCAAGAGAAAAACGGGCACGCCGATCATCGCCGTCAGAACGCCCACCGGCAATTGCTGTGGCGCCAGAACGGTCCGCGCCAGGGTGTCGGCAATCACCAACAGGCTACCACCGGCGAGCACCGAGGCTGGCAGCAAGAGACGCTGGTCGTTACCAGTCGCCAGGCGAACCAGGTGCGGCACGATCAAGCCTACAAAACCGATCGCACCGGCATGCGTGACCGCCGCGGCAGTGGCCAGCGAGGCAAGCAGGTAGACACCGCGGCGCAAGGGGCGGACCGCGACACCGAGCGCCTGCGCGACATCGGCTCCGCGCGCCAGTAGATTGAGTTCACGGGCAAACGGCAGCGAAATCAGGAGCACCGTCGCGAGCAGGATGAGCACCAATTTCGGGTCTCCGGTCTGCGAGAGGTCGCCCATCAACCAGAAGAGCATGCCGCGCAGCCGGTCTTCGGGAGCAATGGCCAACATCAGGGTAACCACCGCGCCGCAGCCGGCGGCAACGATCACCCCGGTCAACAACAGGCGTGAATGCGTCCAGCCGCCCTCGCCATGCGCCAATCCAAAGACCAGCAGCATGGCGCCGAGTGCGCCCACGAAAGCCAGCCCGTTTATCCCGGCAACGCCGAGCCCGAGGACGATGGCCAGCAACGCGCCAATGCCGGCGCCACCGGAAATACCGAGCACGTAGGGATCAGCGAGCGGGTTGCGCAACAACACCTGCAGTAGAGCCCCGGCCAGCGCCAGCAAGCCGCCACAGGCGAAACCGGTCAAGGCACGCGGCAGGCGCAGGCTGCGCACAACCTCGCCAGCGGTGCCGCCGCCGTTGTCGACCAGCGTCGCCAGGACATCGAGGGGACTGATCGGAATACTACCCACCATCAGCGCCAGCGCAATGCTCAACTGCGACAGCCCGGCAAGGGCTGCGAGAATCAGCAAAGCGCGGCGACGGGTAGGCATGCAGCGTCCTACCTGGGTGCGTAGCGAACACCGACGAAGACGTTCGCTCCCGCCGTGGCGTAGTTGTCAATCGTCTCGTAGTACTTGTCGAAGATGTTGTTGGCGCGGGCGAACAGGGTCCAGTCGCGTTGCAGACGGTAGTCGGCATACAGGTTGACCAGACCGTAGCCACCGAGAAGATTGGTGTTGGCCGGGTCGTCGTAGCGATTGCCGACCAGTTGCCACTCGCCACGCAAATCCCAGTTGCCAAGCGTTCGGCTGATGTAACTACTCATCTGCTGTTCGGAACGTCGGGCCAGTCGATTGCCCTTGTTCGGCCCGTCTTCCTCGTTTTTCGGATCGAGGAAATCGACGGCAACGCCCGCTCCCCATTCCGAGAAGCGTCCGTCGTAGGTCAGCGTTGCACCGCGCAGCAAGGCTTTGCTGACGTTGACCGGTGCATAGGTCGGTGGCCGGAACTCGATCAGGTCGGTGACATTATTGTTGTACAGGACCAGCGACGCACGATGATTGCCGCGCTCCCAGTTCGCACCCACCTCGGTGTTCTTCGCCTGTTCCGGCTGCAGATCGGGGTTACCGCCGGAGAAGAAAGCGCTTGGGGGAAAATACAGTTCGTTGAAAGTCGGCGCGCGAAACGCCGTCCCATACGACAGGTGCGCGCGCCAGTCCGGCGTGAACTGGTAGCCGTAGGAAGCGGAACCCGTCGTTTCATCGCCGAACTGGGAGTTGTCGTCACGGCGCAGGTTGAACTGCAAGCGGTGCTTCTCGATATTGGCGTTCCAGCCACCCAGCAGCGAGCGAATCGTGCGTTCGGTCACCGTGTAGTCAGTGCTGCCAGACACTTTCTGCTTGGCGTACTCGACGGCCAGCAGCGCTTCGCCGATGGGCAGGACGATATCGTTCTGCCACGAAGCCTGATCCATGTCCGTGCGTATGGTGTACTCCCTGATGTTACCGGCATAGCCCTTGGAGGCGTCGGTGCTGGTACCGAGACGCAGGGTGCTCGTCCATACCTGGTTCAAGCGGTTGCGCGAGTAGATCGAATAGGACTCCAGCAGCTGATCGTTGGTGTAGTTCTTGTCGGCGCCGACGGCACTGAAGTCGTTCGAGTCGTACTGGTTGCTACCGTCGCTGGCGAGCAGGTTGACGCCAATTTCCTGACCGGCTGCCGGACGCACGGAGAAGTTCGCACTCAGGTTACTGTTGCGATAGCCATCATCGTCGGGGTTGTAATTGATGTCCGACTTGTTGTGAATGGCGTTGAAACTGCCAGTATCCAGATAACCCGCCTGAACACTGTAGGAAACCAGATCTGTCCCACCCGAGACGCCGACCGTGGTGTCAGTGGTCCCGTAAGTGCCATAGCCCGTACTCGCATTCAGTCGCGTCGGACCCTCGCCTTTGCGAGTGAAGATCTGGATGACGCCACCAATGGCGTCGGCTCCGTACAGCGACGAAGCCGGGCCGCGCAGGATCTCGATGCGATCGATCTGGTCCAGAGGAATGCGCGCCAGCGCCGCACTGCCGGTCGTCGCCGAACCGATGCGCTGTCCGTCGATGAGCACGATCGACTGATTGCTGCTGGCGCCGCGGATCATCACGCCGCTATTCGTGCCAGGGCCGCCATTGGCCGTGTACTGAATGCCGGCTTGCCGCGACAGCAGTTGCTCGAGCGTTGATTGTCCGGCCTCATTGATTTCTTCGCGGGTGATGACCGACACGTCGCTCGTCAATTCGTTGGCGCGCGTCGCCTGTCGCGTGGCAGTGACCACGATCGGATCGAGCTGCTGATCGGCAGCATTGGCCGCCACCGGAAATAGCGCTCCGCAAAGCGTGACCAATGCCGCGGCAGAACCTGCGCGTGGCGTCTTCTGATACCTCATGGGGTTTCTCCCTGAATCCGGCAAACGTCCCCGCAAGCCGGCGAGCAAACAAATATCAAATGCACGAGGGAGCAAACAACGAGGCGAGCGGCGCAGCCGAGCGTTTCCTGTCCGCTTCCCCGCGGCACTTGCGTCAAGGGTGTGCGAAGGCCGGTATCCGGGCTCGCAAGTCTTGGTGTGTCGCCTTCCCAGGCTGACGCCCAGTGGCATTTCGACACACCCGCACTCGCTTACCGTTGCGGGGGCAGCTCAGGCATGGCGTTCCGAAGAACACGCACCTGCTTCCCGTTTAACCGCTGCAGAGAATCTGCGTTGCGGCACCTTGCACTACATTTTTTCGCTGACCGCAGTCGACGAAAAGGCGGATTGTAGCACGCCCGACGGCCGGCCGCCCCGCCATCGCCGCCGAAAGCCGCCGCTGCCAGGCAAGCAGGTGCAGCCGCGAAGCGCTGCACACCTTGACCGGGGACGCCTCTTGAATCTATAGTCTGGCCATGCTGAATGAACTAGACACGCTTGAGAGCAAGATTGGCCAGGTGGTGACGCTCTGTCATAGCCTGCGCGCGGAAAATGACCAACTCCGCGAGCAACTCGCTGCCGCCGAAGGGGACAAGCAAGGCCTCGCCGAGCGCATGGGAGCGGCCTCCGCTCGACTTGAGCAGCTTGCCCGGCAGCTCCCCGAAGCCAAAGTCTGAAGGTCCTTGTCCGATGCCCAACGAAGCCAATTTTCTGGATATCACCCTCCTTGGCAAGGAGTACCGGGTTGCCTGCCCAGCGGATGAGCGCGCCGCGCTACTCAACGCCGCGGCCTATGTTGATGGCAAGATGCGCGACATCGCCGAGAAAACCAAGAGCAATCACACCGAGCGCATCGCGGTGATGGCTGCGCTGAACATAGCCCACGAGCACCTCTCCGGAAATCAGAGTGTAGCCACGGAAGATCAGAGAATTGAATCAGAAATAGCGCTGGACATCGACGCCTTTAGGCGTAGAATTTGCCACATGGAGACGGAACTTGAGGCAGCGCTGAAGCCCCCGTGCTGAAGCCCTGATAGCAGGTTCCGAAGACTCCGAGAGAGTTCCCTGCGGTGTTTGTTAAGGTCATAGATTCCTTGAACCAATGCTAATTGGCATTGGTCGCCGACCATAGAAACCGTTGTTGTGTGTGCCCCTCAAGTCGGGCATACCTGATGCGGAAGGAAAGTGACCTATCTGAACCCAGGTTCAGGATGCCGGCCTGACGGCACTTGCGGGGACAAAATTAAGAGCGCGGAACCTTTGGTTTCGCGCTTTTTTTTCGCCCCCTTCCGCTATCCTCATCACCTCCGACCTCTCACTTGCAGTGCGCATTCCGGCTGGCACGCTGGATTCCTTTCCGCTTGACCTGGATCAAGCAAAAGACCTCAGCGGACGCTTAGAGTAGTTGCCGGGTGCAAGATTGCGTGAGCTTGTGTTCCGCCGCATGTGCGACACCCGCCCTCAGCTTGCCAACGGAGAGCCTCGATCCGATGAATATTTCCAGCTTGCTGGTCAATGCCCGTCACTGCATGGCTTCTGCGGTCGCCGGTTTCATGCGCACTTTCGGCATCGACGAACCCATGGGCGACCCCGGCGGCGCCAGCCCGATGACTTTCGACGAATTCAAGGTTTTTGTCGCCGAATACACGCTCCACGTTCGACAAGACGCACGAGATTTCCGGCCGGCCTGGTGTTCATCCCGTTCTTCGACGAGCATCGCCTGGTCAACAAGCTGACGCTCGACGCCACTTGTCCGATCTCCAAGGAAACCGACTTCAAGAAATGCGCGTGCAAGGTGGTCAAGGCCTGATCGACACGCGAACGCAGGACAATCAGGGAGAGCCAGGGCGGGCAGAACATCGCCCGCCTCATGGCCGCTAAGCACCTGCCCGGTTTCTGGCTACGCAATAATGCCCACGGCAAACAAGAACAGCAGTCGCGTGCCCGCGCGCGCGACCACCGCAACCACCAAGACCCAGTCGCTGGCGCGCCGCCAGTTCGTCTTCGATTCGGCACGACTGCTTTGCGGTGTCGGCGTACTCGGACTGGGCCTCGCGGCGTACACCAAACAGGCGAAGGCATTACCAGCGCTGGCACTGGCAGAGCCTTTCCTCCCCGGGCGCGACCCACGCGACCCACGCCACTCAGCGTTCCAGATCGTGCTCTCCACACAGACTGAGCATCTCCTTGCGCGCCGCATCGCGCAGGGCCACGGCCGCCGCCCAATCGTCACCCGCCGGAACCAGTAGCGGCCCGAAGGCCAGCGCCAGGCGACCTCGCCGCAGCATCCAGGTCTGATCGCGCAGCATCCTGCGCGACCCGCATAGACCAGCCACCAGCACTGGCGTCCCCGCCCGCGCAGCGGCGACGAAGGCCCCCATGCGGAACGGTTTCAGCCCGGCTTCGCGAGAAAAGGTCCCCTCCGGAAAAATGACCAGATTCTGTCCTTGCCTGAGCGCGGCGGCAATCTCGTCGACATCCTCGGCGCTCCTCGACGCCGCGAAGCGTTCGACGAACAGCGTGCCGAGCGCGCTCAGGAAAGCGTGGATCGCCGGCTGTTCGACCAACTCGCGTTTGGCGACAAAGCCGTAGGCCGGGCTCGGCGGCAGGGCCGCGCAAAGGGCCAGCGCATCGAGATAGCTGCAATGGTTGACCAGTAACAGATGCGGCACTGCCGGCAAATCTGCCGCAGCGCTGATCTGCAAGCGAACCCCGGCCAACGCAAAGAAGAGCCGCGCCACCCGGCGCACCAGGCGGCGTCCGCTCGCCGGCGAGCGCAGCAGTTTGCCGAGGACGACAACTACCGCCGCCGTCGGCACGCCGAGGACGAGAAAAACGCTCCAGCACCAGAGGCCATAGACGCGCCTGCCAAAGCGGCGTGCCGCCTCGCCCAGGCGCGCACGCAGGGACGCGATACCGAGGCGCAACATTTGTTGCCGGGCTGGCGCCGTGGGAGCGCCAATCAAGCCATTCTCGTAAGCGTCGCGCGAAGCGTTGCGACGAATCTTGCCACTCGAAGTCTTGAGTACCGAATTCGGCGGCGCCAGGACGATTTCGTCAGCCGGCATCCCAATTGCATCAATCGCGGCAGCGTTGATCTTCTCCCGCAAGGCTTCTAGCGCACTCGCCTCTTCCTCACGTGTTTCGGCCAGGACCACCAGCCGTTCGCTGGCATTGAGCGCATCCTTGCTGGCAAAAACGGCCACGCAGCCCTTGCGCACGCCCGGAATATTGCCCACCGCCTGTTCCAGTTCGTAGGGGTAGAGGTTTCTTCCGCCGCGGATGATCAAATCCTTGACCCGGCCGGTCAGATAGATTTCGCCAGCGACGGTATACGCGCAATCGCCGGAATCGAGCCAGCTATCGCTGAACAAGGCCTGCGTCGCCACCGGGTTGCGATAGTAGCCACGCGTCGCCGAAGGGCCACGGAACTGTAGTCGCCCGACGCAACGATCCGGCAGCTCGCAACCTCCCGCGTCGACAATACGAATCTCATGCCCGGGCAAGGCCCGCCCGCAGGCCGGAACGTGCATCGCTTCGCAATCGCTGCCACTGACCGGGACCGCGCATTTCCGCCTGATCAGCTCTTCGCGCTCGATCCGATCGATCAGGGGACCGCGCTTCAGCACTGGGAACGCCAGCCCGACCGAGCATTCGGCGAGGCCATAGACCGGCGTGATGGCCTCGCCGTGCAGACCATAAGGGGCGAAGCGCTCGGCAAAAGCCTGGAGCGTGGCCGGACTCACCGGTTCGGCGCCGTTCAGTGCCAGACGCCAGGAAGAGAGATCCAGTCCCTGCAGGTCGCTGTCGACAAGTTTTTTTGCACAGAGGTCATAAGCAAAATTGGGCGCCGGCGAAATCGTTCCGCGATGGTCGGAGATGGCCCGCAGCCAGCGCACCGGCCGGGACAGAAAAGCCAGCGGCGACATCAACACCAGTTGCATCCCGGAATAGAGCGGACAGAACCAGGCGCCGATCAGTCCCATGTCGTGGTAGAGCGGCAGCCATGAAACAAAGACATCTTCGCTGCTGACCTCGCAGGTCTCACACATCACGCGCACATTGGCCAACAGGTTGGCGTGGCTGAGGACGACACCCTTGGGGTCGCCGGTGCTGCCCGAGGTGTACTGCAGGAAAGCAATATCGTCGGCTTGTGCGCGATACAGCAGCTCCATCGGTTCGCTGTCGAGTTCCGCCGGCGTGAGCACTTCACTCAGACTCGGCGCCTCGCGGCGCAGCAGTGCGGCAACCCCTTTAGCCTGCGGCACGGTAATGATGAACACCGCTTCCGCGTTGGCGAGAATGCGCGCGTGCCGGCACAGGTGATCCTCAATCTGCGCCAGGCGCGCCGGCGGATAAATCGGCACCGGAATTCCACCGGCGAGGAGCACCCCGAAAAAGCTGCTCAGATAGTCACGACTGGTGGGCAGCATCAAGGCCACCGTTTGCCGTGGCAACAGCCCGCGGCTCACCAGACCGCTGGCGATGCGGCGCGACTGCTCGAAGAGATCGGCATAGGAGATGGCCTCGGGACGGAACTCGCCCTGCTCCCCGCCACTTCCGTAGAGCAGCACATGCGTGCGTTGCGGATGGTGTTGCACATGCCATTCGAACACTTCGACCAGGGTCGTCGCTTGCGTCGGAATGCTGATCGGGCCGCTGGAGGTCGACAAATCGATGCGCGTCGTCGAGCTCTTCGGCCGTGGCACTGGCAATGAAGCGCAGCAAATCCTGCGCCGTTTCCGCCTCGGCCAGCGCGGATTCCGGCAAGGAGCGGCCGAACTCACGGCCGACACGCAACAGGAGTTCGACGCGCGCCAGGCTGTCCAGCCCCAGGTCGCGCTCGAGGTGGCTGCTCATGCTCACCCGTTCCACCCGTCCCGGGCGCGTCTCGACGACCAGGGCGGTGAGCACGCTCAGCAAGCGCTCCGAGGCCTTTGCTGGCACTTGCTGCAGTGGCTCTACTAGCTGCTCGGTGCTCTTCACTGACTCAACTCCCGGCAGGCGATGGCGCTGCCGTACAGCCGGTACGAAGTGGCAACACGAAGCCTGCTTCCCTTGCTGCGATCACGTTCTTTCATCACTTTCATCAATATTCCCGATACAAATAGCCTGCGTCGGACAGGGCGCGAAGCAGGCCGCACAGAAAGTGCATTCGCCAAGGCCAAACTCAACGACCGGATAGCCGCCATCGCCGTTGCGGACGATGTGTGTTGGACAGACCGGCAGGCAATCAGCGCAGCGCGTGCAGGCCTGCAGAAAAACGTCTTCGGCGAGCGCCCACGGCGGCCGCAACGCGGCCGGGGCACGCGAGAATCGACCACGGAGAAAATTGCGGCGGCTAATCGGGTTGGTCACGGGTCGAATCCTGCGGCGAGCGCGCGATCAGCATCACGTTGCACGGGGGCCCGCCGCCTGGTGGCGGCAGTACCGCCGTTGCCAGGCGCGCCAACAGGTAGCTGAGCGCCAGGTTCAGGTGCCAGCTCCAGCGGTGGGCGAAATAGCGCTCGTCAATTCCCGGCCGCCCAGGCCGCGCGCGCAGCAGCGAGAAGCGGTGCATCCAGTAAACGATGGCCTCGTGGGGAGACGCCGCGACGGCAACGATTTCAAGCGCTTCGACACCGACCGCGTCGGCGAGGGCCTGGCAGGCACTCGCTGTCCACCAGGTGAGGTGGTGCGGCGGAGCGTTGATCAGAAAATTGGGAATCTCGGTCAGTGGCGAGGGGTGCAGCGGCGCGCAGATGATCAGCGTCCCACCTGGACGTAGCAGGGCGACTAGCTGGCGCGTGAAGCCGAGCGGGTCGGCGACGTGTTCGATGACCTGAAAGGCAGTCACTGCATCGTATCGCCCACGCGCTTCGTCGACATGCTCGGGCAGGCTCTGGCGGATGACGTCGGCGGCCACCCCCGCTTCGGCATAGGGATCAAGTCCGCGATAAGTGCCAAGCGGCAGGTGTTCGCGGAAGGCACCACTGCCGCAGCCGACGTCGAGCATCTGCGACCCGGCAGTGATGTAGCGGGCGGCATTGACGAACTCGCGCCGCGCTTCGGAATGTGCGCTGAGTGTCGCATGTGCGGCGTGAGTGGCGTAGAAGTGCTCGTAGAAACCGGCGTCGCCGGCAACCGCAGGCGTAAAAAAGTACAGCCCGGTATCCGACTCGTAGAGGACCACCTGCGGTGCTTCGGGAAATAAATGGCTCAGATCGCCAGCGCCGGCCGCACGCCACATCGCCAGCAGCACCCGCGTCGACACGCCATGCACTCGGCGGCGCGCTGGTCGGCCGGTAATCGGGCACGGAGGTAGCAAGTCGGACATGCGCTCAGCCAGGGCCACGTGGCGTGATCTGCAAACAAAAGTCGTAGTCTGGCCGCGAAGTCAGCGTGCCGAGGGGATTGGGCGCCCGGCCGCGACGGCGTGCAACATGACAGCTGCCGAGCAGCTCGAACAAGATGGCTTGCATCTCGACCTCGGCAAAACGCTTGCCCGGGCAGACGCGCGGCCCGTAACCGAAAGGAATCATCGCCAGGCGCTCCGCCATCGCCGGCGGCGGCTCGGCAGCCAGCCAGCGCCCCGGATCGAAACGATCGGGCTCGGACCACAGCGCCCGGTGGCGTTGGTCAGAAACACGTGCGCAATTCTCTGTCTTCGCTGTCTTCTCTGTCGTCCGCCGATCTGCCGGCAAGAGCCAGGCCGGCGGCAGCCGTGACGAAAGCACACGGCCCGGGCTCGGCGCCACCGCACCAGACCCGGGCCGTGCGCAGGCCATGCCTACTAGCTACGGCAGGACGCAGGCCGCGATCGCCGCTTTGCTCAACTGCCGGTTGTCGTCCCCGGCGCATCGCTTTCCGCCGCCGCTGGCTGCTCTGCAGCATCCGTATCGTTGGCCCCTGCATCCTTGCTGGCGAGAGCGACTTGGCGCTTCTCGTCCTTCTTGCGCTTCTTCTCAAGTTCTCTCTGGCGCTTCTCGAACTGATAATTTGGTTTTGCCAAGGCGTCGCTCCCGCTGGTCTCGCAATTGGCCGTGACGACGGCCAAGGAGGGTGAAAAAGGGCAGAGTGTCGCACAAATCGGGCCACTAGCGGCGTTCGATGTCGCGATAGGCAGCAACGGGGGTCGCGAAGGCGCTCGCCACACACCACAGGCGATGCGCTTCATTCGCAGCACTTGTGCGCAGGCATCTGCCCCTCAGTGGCGCCGCATTCCATCGATCTCCCGGCAGAGATCTCGGCAGCCGTCCCGCGCGACTGCTAGTATTTACGGTGCAGATGCGCATCCCCACCACCGCGAGCAAAGACCAGGGAGGCCGCCATGAACCCTTCTGAAGCGCATGACATCTTCGTCAGCTACGCCCATGCTGACAATGGCCTTGCCCTGGGGGCGTCGAGTTCGGTCGGCTGGGTGACTGCGCTGGCGGCCAACCTCAACGAGGGGCCAGGCGCACTCGCGAAGAACATCTACATCGACCACCAGCTCCGGCCCGGCGACGAGTTCAACGACGAGTTGCTGGACAAGGTCGAGCGCAGCCGTTTGCTGGTCCTCTTGCTGTCCCAGAACTATGTCGATTCGCAGTGGTGCGGCAAGGAGCTCGAACACTTCGTCCGCAGCCATGGTGGCAGCGCGGAGAAGCCGAGTGACGTCCTGGTCGTCGAGATCTGGCCTTTCGAGGAGCTCACCGCCGTGCCGCCGATCATTCAGGCGCTGCGCAAGGGCACGATTCACGCCAAGTTCTGGTACAAGCCGGTCAACGCCGCAGCGCCGGTACTTGCCGGTTACCCCAGCCCGAAAGACTGTGACGAGGAAGGCACCCGCTACTACTGGCGGATCCTGAACGAGCTGCGCGTGCCCATCGACACCCGCATTCGCGCCGCGCGCATGGCCACGGCGGTGAAATCCACGGCAAGCGAGCCAGGCAGCGGAACCAGCGGAACCAGCCGAACCAGCGACTCCCGCCTCGAATCGGCGACGACGGGCGGCAAACCGCAAGCCGGCGTCGCACCACTGGGAACGATCGTACTCGCCGACGCCACCGACGACCTCGAACTGCAACACGGCGCGATCAGCGCGGCCCTGGCAGCCGAGGGCATCATCGTCCTGCCTGAAGCCGACTACGTCGGCCTGACGCCGCAGGAGTTCGACGCCGCGATCAGCGCCGACCTCGAACGCAGCGACCTCTTCGTGCAACTGCTCTCGGCCACCGCTGGCCGCAAGTTCAGAGGCTTTGCGGCGCCACTGCCACAGCTGCAATTCCAGCGCGCCCGCGAGGCACGTCAGGCGAGCATGCCGATCATGCAATGGTGCGAGAGTCTCCCGGCCGCAGACGGGATCAGCGATCCGGGACACGCCGCGCTGTTCCAGACCGAGTCCCTGCGGGTCACCAATCGTGCCGCTTTCCAGCGCGAAGTGATTGAACGCCTGCAAGCCGAACGCACGCGCCGCGAACGCGCGGCTGCCCTGCCGACGGCGCCTGCCATCGCCAGGGTGCGCAAGCCGCTAATTTTTGTCGATGACCTGGCCAGCCTGCCGGACTTGACCGGCCGGCTCAGCGCGATCATTCGCGGACAGAACTTCGACCAGCGCGGCCTACCGCCGAACGCACCGCTGGGCAACAATGGCGTCGACGTCAGAGAACTGCTGCGCCCCTGTCGCGCCGGTATCACCATTTTTGCCGACCCGAACAAGCGTTTCGCGGTCTACAACCGCCTGCTCTACTTCCTCAACCAGCTCGCCGAAAGTGGCCTTCCGCTCGAACGTTGGGGGGTGTACCTCGAAAACGGCACGGTCGCCAGCGAGTTTCGCATCGAGTCGGACGACGTGGTGGCAGTCAACGAGCAGGGCCTGGCCGATTTCCTGCGTGGTCTGTCGCCATCATGAAGCACATCAGGCTCAGCTTGCCAGCGCCCTACGTCGGGCTGCGCCCATTCACCGAAAACGAGTCGCTGCTGTTTTTCGGCCGCGAACCGCAGGTCCGTGAGCTGCTCGCCAAGCTCGAACGCCGGCAGCGCTTCACCGCCGTGCTCGGCGCCTCGGGCAGCGGCAAATCGTCGCTGGTCCGCGCCGGACTGATTCCGGCGCTGCACCGGGGCGCGCTGCACGCACCGGCCGGCAGCGACGCCGGTCCGCCCTGTCGCTGGAATGTCTGCACCTTCCAGCCCGGCGACGCACCGCTGGCCAACCTGGCGAAGGCACTGAGCGAAGACCCCCGCTGGGCTGACAACAGCGAGCATGCCGACGCGGTCTCGTCACTGGCCGCCATGCTCGGCACCAGCCCGCTGGCCCTGGCCGAGCTGTACCGCCAGAAAGTCGCTGCTTTCGAAGGCCAGTCCCTGTTGCTGGTGGTAGACCAGTTCGAGGAAATCTTCCGCTACCGGCAGCGGAACCCCGACGAAGCCGACGACTTCGTCGCCTTGCTTCTGCGTTCGGCGAGCGAAGCCCTGCCGATCTACGTGGTAATCACCATGCGTTCGGACTTCCTTGGCAATTGCGTCACTTTCCATGGCTTTCCCGAAGCCATCAACAGTGGCATCTACCTGACGCCGCGCCTCGCTGTCGAGCAAATCAAGTCGGTCATCGTCTCGCCGCTGACTCTGGCAGGCGGCAGTATCGACCCGGTACTCGCCAACCGCATGCTCAACGCCCTGACCGGCGACGACGAACTGCCGATCCTGCAACATGCCCTGCTGTGCATGTGGCAACGCGCCAGCTCACAGGGACGGAGCGAGATCGACGCCGATGATTTCAATGCCATCTGTGCGCCGCGCCAGGGCAGCGTCGGCAGCGCCGAGGGCGGCGCTGGGGCAACGCCCGGCCCAACGCTTTCGAATGCCATCGACAACCATGCCTCCGCGATCCATGAGGCGCTGAGCGCCGAGCAGCGCCGCATCGCGCGCCAGGTCCTGCTGTCGCTGGTCGAACGACACGAAGGCCGCGACGTACGCCGACCGCAGACGCTGCGCGAGCTGCGGCAGTTGCTGCCCGAGAACGAACACGCCGACCTGCACGCCGTGCTCGACGCCTTTCGCGCCGAGAGTGCCGGTTTCGTGCTGCCGCGTGCAGGGCGAGCGATCGGCGACGACGACCTGATCGACATCAGCCACGAGAGCCTGTTTCGGCAATGGCAACTGTTCCGCGACTGGCTCGACGAGGAGGACCTCGACGTCAGCGAACTTCGCGAGTGGCAGCGGCGGGCGACCCGCTGGCAGGCGGAAGGCGGCGACTGGCTGGACGACAACGATCGCCGGCGCGCGGAGCGCTGGCGTACGCGAGTGCAAAGCCGCGGCCATCCCGAGACCTGGGCCACACGTTACGAAGGACCTAGCGCCTACGCGCTGGTCGACGCCTACATCCAGGGCAGCCTGGAATGGCACAGAAAGGCAGCGGAGCGCGCGCAGGCCCTGCAGCGCCAGGCTGAGGAGGAACGTACGGCCAGGCTTGAGGCGGAGGCCGAATTGCAGCGGGCCGCTGCGGAGCGCGCTGAAGAAGAACGCGCGCGCGCAGTGACGGAGCGGCAACAGGCGGAGGAATCTGCGCGACGCCTCTCCCGGCGCAGCCGTATCGCCTACGGCTGGTGCGCAATCGCAGGGGTTGCGGCGGGGATCGCAGTCTGGTTGTGGTTGCAGGCGGAGGAGCAGGCTCGCGAGACTCTCGCCAGTGACTGGGCGCTCAAGGCGGAAGAACTAGGCAGGCAGAATCCGGACCAGAGCCTGCTGATAGCGCTGGAGGTGCACAAGCTCGGCCTCAGCACCAAGGCCGACAGGACGCTCGGGTGGGAGAAGACCGGCAGGGTCCTCGGATCGGAGAAAGCCGACGGGCTACTCAGATCGGCGAAGGCCGACTATGCGTACTCGCATGTCCTGCGCGGCCATGAGGGCGCGGTGTGGAGCGCGCAGTTCTCGCCCGACGGAAAAACCGCGCTCACCGCCAGCAAAGACAGCACCGCGCGACTGTGGAACGTGGCCAGCGGCACACTGTCACGCGAGCTGAAAGGCCATACGGCTTCCGTCCGAAGCGCCGAGTTCTCTCCCGATGGCAAGACCGCGATCACCGCCAGCGACGACAACACCGCGCGACTGTGGAACGTGGACAGCGGCAAACTGTTGCACGAGCTGAAAGGCCATACGGCTCCCGTCGGAAGCGCTCAGTTCTCTCCCGATGGCAAGACCGCGATCACCGCCAGCGACGACAATACAGCCCGACTGTGGGAGGTGGACAGCGGCAACCCGTCGCACATACTGCGCTGCCATGACCGCCCGGTTCTGACCGCACAGTTCTCCCCCGACGGCAAGATCGCAATCACCACCAGCAAGGACAATACCGCGCGACTCTGGAACGTGGACAACGGCCAACTGTTGCGCACGCTACAAGGGCATGAGCGCTCGGTTCTGAGCGCGCAGATCTCTCCCGATGGCAAGACCGCAATCACCGCCAGCAAGGATCAGACCGCACGATTGTGGAACGTGGACAGCGACAAACCGCGGCACGAGCTGAAAGGTCATGAGGATTGGGTCCTGAGCGCGCAATTCTCTCCCGACGGCAAGACCGCAATTACCGTCAGCAGGGACAAGACTGCGCGGCTGTGGAACGTGGACAGCGGTCAACTGTTGCACATCCTGCAAGGCCATGAGGGTTCGGTGCTGAACGCGCAGTTTTCCCCCAAGGGCGACACCGTGCTCACCGCCAGCGACGACAGGACCGTGCGCCTGTGGGACGTGGGCAGCGGCCGCCTGTTGCGCGTCCTGCGCGGCCATGGGAGTTGGGTCCGAAGCGCGCAATTCTCCGTCGACGGCAGGACCATACTTACCGCCAGCAACGACCACACGGCGCGACTGTGGATGGTGGATAGCAGCCACGAGTTCCTAGTGCTGCCCGGCCGTGAGGAGGTGGTCTGGACTGCGCAGCTCTCTCCCGATGGCAAGACCGCAATCACCACCAGCAAGGACGATACTGCGCAACTGTGGAACGTGGACAGCGGCAAACTCTTGCACAAGCTGGAAGGACATGAAGACTCGGTCGTGAGCGCGCAATTCTCCCCCGACGGCAAGACCGCAATTACCACCAGCAGGGACAATACTGCGCGACTGTGGAACGTGGACAGCGGCGAACTGTTGCACGAGCTGAAAGGCCATACAAGCTGGGTCGTGAGCGCGCAGTTCTCTCCCGACGGCAAGACCGCAATCACCACCAGCAAGGACGATACTGCGCAACTGTGGAACGTGGACAGCGGCGAACTGTTTCGCAAGCTGGAAGGCCACGAGGGCCCGGTTCTGAGCGCACAGTTCTCCGGCGATGGCAAATTCGTGATCACCACCAGCGAAGACAAGACCGCACGATTGTGGGAGGTGAACACCGGCGCCCTGCTCTACATCCTGAAAGGCCATACAGACTCCGTCGTGAGCGCGCAATTCTCTCCCGATGACAAGGCCCCATTCACGGCCATCACCGCCAGCAACGACGGCACCGCGCGAGTGTGGACGGTTGCCGGCGGCGAATTGTCGTCGCGCCTCCTGCAGGGCCACGAAGATTGGGTCGTGAACGCGCAGTTCTCTCCCGATGGCAAGATCGCACTCACCGCCAGCGACGACAAGACCGCGCGATTGTGGGACGTGGCCAGCGGCGGGGAGCGGCGCGTGCTGCGCGGGCATGAGGATTGGGTCGTGAGTGCGCAGCTCTCTCCCGATGGCAAGACCGCGCTCACCGCCAGCAGGGATAGCACCGCGCGCCTGTGGGATGTGGCCAGCGGCCGTCAGTTGGAAGTCCTGCGCGGCAATGACGGAGTGCTCCTGAACGCGCAGTTCTCTGCCGATGGCAAGAGCGTGCTCACCACCAGCGAAAAAGGGACGTTGCGACGGTGGCCCTGCGACTGGTGCCGCCCGATCGAAGAGATCTCCGCCGACGTACCCAGGCGCGTCGGGCGCGAGCTGACCGACAAGGAAAGAGAGCGCTTCGGTATACCCAATCCGCCCTCGGGCAAGAACTGATCGGCACCTCGGGGGAAGCGAGCGCCTGCCACGCGGCACAGGTTCGCTCGCAGGCGCTAGAATGGCTGCTTCATAATGCTCGGCGCCATCCGCATGGAGCAAGCACCGCCCCCAGCCATTTCCCCGACTGACGCGACGCCTGCGCAGGAGCCGCAGCCGTTACCGCGACCGACGCGCCTGCCCCTATATCTGGCCCTCGCCTACCTGGTGCTGATCAGCTACGCCAGCCTCTACCCGTTCGCCAACTGGCGCGACCTGGGCCTCTCGCCGCTGGCCTTTCTCGGCGCCGCCTGGCCGCGCTACTGGACGGGTTTCGACCTCGCGGTCAATGTCATCGTCTATGTGCCGCTCGGCTTCCTGCTGGCGCTGGCCCTGCGCCGGCTGCCCGGCCGCTGGCCAGCGGCGCTCGCCGCGCTGTGCATCGGCGCCCTGCTCAGCCTCACCCTGGAGTGGCTGCAGAACTGGCTACCGGCGCGTGTGCCCTCGAATCTCGACCTGGCGTGCAACAGCGCCGGAAGCGCGATCGGTGCGGTGATCGCGGTGTGGAAGGGCAAGCCGATCTTTCGCGGCATCGCTCAGCTGCAGCAGGCGCTGCTGGCACCAATTCCGCACGCCGAACTGGGCCTGGTGCTGATCGGCATGTGGCTGCTAACCCAGCTGTCACCGGAAACACTGCTCTTTGGCGTCGGTGACCTGCGCAATGTGCTGGGGCTGACGCCGGCGGTGCCGTATGCCCCGCCCGCATTCTTCATGCTCGAAACCGGAGTCATCGTCTGCAATACGATCGTCATCGGCCTTTTCGCACGCACCCTGCTCGCCGACCGGAACGCGCCGCAGCTGGTGCTGTTCGTCTTTTTCATGCTGGCGCTGGCGATCAGGACGCTGGCCGCGGCGGTACTGCTCGCTCCGCATGACGCCCTGGCCTGGTTGACCCCGGGGGCGCGGCTCGGGCTGCTGATCGGCGGCGTGCTGCTCTCGCTGCTGCTGATGCTGCCGGCGGCCTGGCGCATCGGCGTTGCCGGCGTCGCCCTGATGGCCGGCACGGCGCTGGTCAATCTGACGCCACCCAACCCGTACTCGGAAGCGGCACTGGCCACCTGGCGACAAGGTCACTTCCTCAATTTCAACGGCCTGACCCGCTGGATCGCCAGTCTCTGGCCTTTCCTCGCCCTGCCCTATCTGACCGCGCTCGGGCGGCGCCTGTAGCGAAGAGTTACGTTGCGCGCGTGACGCGCGTTACGCGCCGGCCAGCTTCCGCCGAGCCCGCATTGCCGCTTCCCACACGGCCAATTCTGGGGCGCGTCGAGCGAGATCGCCGGCCAGACGCTGTTCCAGACGTTCGAGCAGCTCGACGTCCGGCGCACTGACGCTCTGCGGCTGAATACGCTGCAACTGCAGCAGCAGATCGCCGGCCTTATGCCGTCCTTTTGCGGGCCAGCCCTGGCCCGGCAGACGATACTCAAGCGGCTGCTGCGGGTCGGGAGAGAGTTTGAGCGTCGTGGTGCCGCCCAGGCTCGGCACCTCAATGCGCCCACCGCAGAGCAGGCGGTAAGCACTCACCGGCACCTGACAATGGACGTCGCGCCCGTGCAGGACGAACAGTGGATGTGCGGCCAGCTTTATTTCGAGGTACAGGTCGCCGGCTTGGCCAGCGTCGCTACCGCCACCGCCGCTAGCTGCAGGCAGCGGCGCCTGGCCGGCCAGGCGCAGGCGCTCACCTGCGAGCAAGCCCGCTGGCACGGTCACTGACAGCGTGCGTGCTTGCTGTAGCCAACCACTGCCGCTGCAATCAGGACAGGCGGTCTCACGCAGAAAACCACGCCCACCACAGCCCGCGCAGACGCTGGTTTCGCCGCCGCCTTGGCTAAGCCGACCGCAACCGCTGCACTGCTTGCAGGGCACCGAATTGCGGTATTGAACACGGCCGCTGCTGCGACAACTGGCACAGCCAACGCCCTGCACCAGGGCGATCGTTTTCCGGCAACCGAGGGCCGCCTCCTCAAGGGTCAGCGTCAAGGCCTGCGTCAGGTCTTCGCCGGCACTCGGCTCACTCTGCGCACTCTCCTTGCCCGCCACCTTGCCGGCGCCGGAACGACTTCCCTCGCCTTTGCTCGCGCGCGCTTTGCTGGCGCTGGCCTTGCTTTCGCGCTGCCGGCGTTCGCTGGCCTCGCTGGCCTCGCTGGCCTCGCTGGCAGCCTGTGCCTGTCGCCATTCGGCCAGCCGCTGCGGGTCGAGAAACAGCTCGTAGGCCGCGTTCACGCGCTTGAACTGGGCCTCGGCCAGCGCTGCTGTATTGCGATCCGGGTGCCAGTGCATGGCCAGCCGGCGATAGGCGCGCTTGACGTCGGCCGGCGAAGCCTCGGGGCTGACGCCGAGAATGGCGAAAGGATCTTCACAGATAGTCATTGATTGGGCAGTTCTGGCAGCTCGGAAAACGTGCCGTGACCAGAAGACAGAAGAGCCCACGGACGCCACGACAGCAGGCGAATTTTACGCGATCAAGGAGCGTACCTCCCCTCTTCGGCCGCGGGCCATTGCGCTGCGGTGCTCGGCAGAGCTCTTGCAGCAGACGAATCGGGGTTAGAATCGACCGCCGCAATCAGCAAACAGTCGCCAGGAGCCCGTGCGCATGAGTTACTTCAAGCATCATGTCTTTTTCTGCTGCAACCAGCGCGGCGAGGGTGAGACCTGCTGCAACAACGCCGGCGCGACCGCCGCCCAGACCTATGCCAAAGACCGCATCGGCGAACTGAAGATGAAAGGTGCCGGCAAGGTGCGTATCAACCGCGCCGGCTGCCTCGACCGCTGCGACAGCGGACCGGTCCTGGTGGTCTATCCGGAAGAGGTCTGGTACAGCTACGTCGACCACGAAGACATCGAGGAAATCATCCAGGAACACCTGGTACACGGGCGGGTCGTCGAACGACTGCGCATCTGAAAGACGGCAGCGAGAGGAAACCCTGGCCATGAAAATACAGCCCGAACACCTGCTCATCGACGGACCGGTCGGCAAGATCGAGATCATCGTCGAAAACCCCGGCGCGCCGCGTGGCATCGCCATGATCGGCCACCCGCACCCCTTGTTTGGCGGCGGCAATACCAACAAGGTCGTGCAGACACTGGCGCGCACCTTCACCCATCTCGACTACGTCGCGCTGCGCCCCAATTTCCGCGGCATCGGTCACACCGAGGGCACGCACGACGACGGCCGCGGTGAAACCGAAGACCTGCTCGCCGTACTCGCCGAAGCCAAGTGCCGCTACGGCAATCTGCCGGTGGCGCTGGCCGGTTTCTCCTTCGGCGCCTACGTGCAGACGCGCGTCGCCGCGGCCTTGCTCGAAGCCGGTCATCCGGCACAACGCCTGGTGCTGGTCGGCACGGCGTCGGGTTTCGTCGAAGGCGCGCGCCAGTATCACACCAAGGCCGTGCCCGGCGACACCATCGTCATCCACGGCTCCGAAGACAGCACCGTGCCCCTGGCCAACGTCATCGAATGGGCGAAGCCGCTGGAGTTACCGGTGATCGTCGTCCCCGGCGCCGATCACTTCTTCCACCGTCGCCTGCACGTCATCCGCGAAATCGTCAGTCGTGCATGGCGCCACTGAGCGCGGAGGCTGCCGGGGTGGCGGTGGCGGGGGGGGGCGTCGATGAGTAGAGGAGTACAATCCACCCTGTGGCCACCCTCCTCGTCCTGACCAATCTCCCCGACCGACCCTCTGCCGAAGCGCTGGCCAGAGAACTCGTCGAAAGGCGTCTGGCCGCCTGCGTCAATGTGCTGGCCGCTTGCCACTCGATCTACCACTGGCAGGGTAAGCTCGAAACTGCCAGCGAAGTGCCGCTGCTGATCAAGACCCGCAGCGAACGCTACGCGGCGCTCGAAGCAGCGATTCGCCAGCACCACCCCTATGAGCTTCCGGAAATCATCGCCTTGCCGGTGACCGCCGGGCTACCCGACTATCTCGCCTGGGTAACTGCCGAAACGCCCGCCTCAGACCACCTTGAAGACTGAAGACGCACCGCAATGACCTGGCTGTTCTCGTTCCCGCTCCCACTCCGACGCTCCTCCCTGCTGCCGCTCTTCCTTTCGCTGCTGCTGCTCGCCTGGCCAGCGCAGGCTGAAGAGTTCCTCGACCCGGCCGTCGCCTTCAAGCCGACGGCACGGCCTATCGACGGGCAGACCATCGAAGTGCGTTTCGAGATCGCCAGGGGCTATTACCTCTACCGCGACAAATTCCGCTTCGCCGCCGAACCCGAGAGCGTGCAACTGGGCACGCCGATGCTGCCACCGGGCAAGGTCAAGGAGGATCCCAATTTCGGCGACGTCGAGGTCTATTACCAGCAAGCGCTGATCCGCATTCCCGTCGAACGCAACAGCTCCGGGCCACTGCCGCTGACCCTGAAAGTCACTTCCCAGGGTTGCGCCGACGCCGGCATCTGCTATCCGCCGCAAAGGCAGACGCTCAAGCTTGAGTTGCCGGACCCGGCGACAACGCCGATAGCCGCCAGCGCCACCGACGCAGCGAGCCAGAACGTCAGCGACGACGAGTCGGGCCGCATCGCACAGTTGTTCAAGAATGCCAGCTTCTGGTTGCTGGTCGCCAGCTTCTTCGGCTTCGGGCTGCTGCTGTCCCTGACGCCGTGTTGCTTCCCGATGATTCCCATCCTCTCGAGCATCATCGTCGGCTCGGGTCGCGACGGTCGCGGCGTTTCGCACGCGCGCGGCTTCTCGCTGTCGCTGGCCTACGTCCTGGGCATGGCCATCACCTACGCCGCGGCGGGCGTCGCGGCCGGGGTGACCGGCACGCTGCTCACCGCGGCCTTGCAAAACGCCTGGGTGCTCGGTGGCTTCGCACTGGTTTTCGTCGCCCTGTCCTTGTCGATGTTCGGCTTCTACGAACTGCAGTTGCCGACTTTCCTGCAAAGCAAGGTCTCCGAGGAAGCCAGCCACCTGCGCGGCGGCTCGCTTCCCGCTGTCGCGGCCATGGGCGTGCTCTCGGCGATCATCGTCGGACCCTGCGTCGCCGCCCCCCTGGCCGGCGCCCTGCTCTACATCGGGCGCAGCGGCGACGCCGTCCTCGGCGGCGCAGCACTGTTCGCCATGGGGCTCGGCATGGGCGCCCCACTGCTCGCCGTCGGCCTGTCGGCCGGTACCCTGCTGCCGCGCTCGGGCCCGTGGATGGAGGCCGTCAAAAAAGCGTTTGGCGTGCTCCTGCTGGCCACCGCCGTGTGGTTGCTTTCGCCGGTCATCCCGGTCGTCGCACAAATGATTGCCTGGGCCCTGCTGCTCATCATCCCGGCCATCTACCTGCACGCGCTCGACCCGCTGCCGGCGCACAGCAAGGGCTGGCTGCGCTTCTGGAAAGGCATCGGGATTTTCATGCTCATCGGCGGCGCGGCGATGCTGCTCGGCGCGCTGGCCGGCTCGCGCGACCCGCTGCAACCGCTGTCGGTACTGCGCAGCAGTGCCGCCGAGGTCGAAATCCGGCCGCTGCCTTTCACCCGCGTCCGGACGCTCGCCGAACTCGAAAGCCGCATCAAGAGCGCCGGGCAACCGGTGCTGCTCGACTTCTACGCCGACTGGTGCGTGTCGTGCAAGGAAATGGAACGTTTCACTTTTTCCGATGCGCGCGTGCGCGCCAAGCTGGCCGGGTGGACCTTGCTGCAAGCTGACGTCACCGCCAATTCGGACGAAGACAAGGCCCTGCTGCAGCGCTTCAATCTCTACGGTCCGCCGGGAATCATTTTCTTTGACGGCAAGGGCCAGGAGATCGACGGCGTACGCGTCGTCGGCTTCATGAGCGCCGACGAATTCCTCAGCTTGCTGGCGCGTCTGGGTTAATGTGAAAGTCGCGCAAGCGGCTCACGAATCTCCGTTCTCCCCTCGCGGGAAAACGGCCAGGGGTGAGGCGGGGAATTCAGGGAGCATGCTCCCTGCCCGGCGAACGATTCCGGCGTGCAAGCCGGAATGCGCACTGAGAGGAGGACCGTAATGACCGTTCGCTCGCCCGGCATCGCCACGCGACGATCAAGCCTCCACCTGCACGCTCGCTTTACGCTCCAGCCTCCCCCAGCCAACGAGCACGCCTTTCAACGAGGTGATGGTGCTCTTGATGGCCACGTAGTACATCAGCTGGCGATAGAAGAAACGCTGCCAGAACAGCCAGATCAGCAGCCCCCAGCTTTCCTTGCGTTCGAGGGCGAAGGCCAGGATGGCGGCCAGGTAGTCCACGCTGACGAAGAGCGCGTAGTAGAAAAGGACGCGCCAGAGATTGTCGGCCGAATACTCCTCCGGGTGGTGCGAGTAGCTGAAGGCGGCCGATCCCAGCGAGCCGATCAGGAGCAGGTCCATGATCGGCGAGATCAGCGGAAAGAGCACCTGGAAAATGACGACATTGGGCAAGGCGACAAAACCCAAGGCGCCGTACCGCCGGCGAAAAAGCACGTCACGGTGTTTCCAGGCCGCTTGCATGGTGCCGTACATCCAGCGGTAGCGCTGGCCGATGAAACCGCGCACGGTGTCCGGCGCTTCGGTCAGGGCGATGGCTTCTTCTTCGTAGACGATGTGCTTGCCAAGCTTGCGAATGGCCAGGGTGAGGTCGGCATCTTCGGCCAGGGTGTCGTTCCTGAAACCACCGGCACTTTCGACCAGCTCGCGCCGCCAGGCGCCGACGGCGCCGGGAACGACGGTGATGCAGTTGAGGACGGCGAAGGCGCGGCGATCGAGATTCTGGCTGGTGATGTACTCGAGCGCCTGCCAGCGCGTGAGCAGATTGATGCGATTGCCGACTTTGGTGTTGCCGGCGACGGCAGCGACGCGCGGGTCCTTGAAATGGCGAACGAGCTTGCTGACGGTGTCCCTGGTAAACACCGTGTCAGCGTCGAGGGCGACGACGATTTCGGCCGTCGTTTGCGCGAAACCGAAGTTGAGCGCGGCGGGCTTGCCGCCGTTGGCCTGGCTGAACACGCGCACGCGTGGGTCTCTGGCAAAACTTTCGCTGGCCACGCGATAGGTCGCGTCGCTCGAACCGTCGTCGACGACGATGATTTCGAGGGGCCCCGGCGAGTCGCAGGCGAGCAGCGAGGCGATGGTCTGGACGATCACTTTTTCTTCGTTGAAGGCCGGCACGACGACCGCGACGGATGGCGCATAGGCCGGATCAAAACGCGATGACGCTCGCGGTAGCGCTGGTACACGGCGAGCCCGCCAACGAAGAGCAGACGCGCAATACCCAGAACGATGCCGAGGACGAACAGCCAGTCGATCGCCGCGCCAGCCCAGTTGATGACCGCGAACGCGGCGCCGTCGAAGCGGCTGCGCAGCTGCTCTTCGGGCGGCACCGGTGGCATGATGGCGTCGCGGCTGCGGCCGAGGAGCTGCGCAATGGTGACGAATTCGAAGCCACGCTTGTGCAGTTCTTCGACAATTCCCGGAATCGCGGCGATGGTCTGGGTGCGGTCGCCGCCCGAATCGTGCAGCAACACGATGTTGCCTTCACCGCGCTCCGCGGCCTCGACGACGCGTTTGACGATCGCGTCGCTGCCGGGACGCTTCCAGTCGTCCGGGTCGATCTGCATGCCGACGTTGACATAGCCTTGCCGGGCGGCGAGTTCGACGGGGCGAACCTGGTCGATGGTTTCCGGCTCGGCGTCGACGGCATAGGGCGAGCGGAAGAGCAGGGAGTGCCGACCGACTTCGCTGGCCAGCAGGTGTTGCGTGGCAGAAAGCTCGAGTTCCAGCTGCTGCGGCGAGATGCTTGAAATATTGGGATGGGTGAACGTGTGGTTGCCCAACTCGTGCCCTTCAGCGATCGCGCGGCGCAGCAATTCCGGATGGTTCTGGCCGTTGGCGCCGATGATGAAGAAGGTCGCCGGCACGCCGGCCTCGCGCAGGGCGTCGAGAATCAGTGGCGTGGACTTGGGATCGGGCCCGTCGTCGAAAGTGAGGACAATCTTGTGCTCGGCGCTACCGTGGCGGGTGATGACGTAAGGCGACGGAAAAGCGGTGAAACGCTCGCCGGAGATCAGGCCGCGCTGCGCGTCGAACTTGATGGTCCGCCGGCCGATCTGCGGCTGCGCAGTGACCTCGAGGACTTCGCCCTGGCCTTCGTAGTCGACGCCATAGGCGAAACGAATTTCGGCCAGTTCCTCGGCGCGTGCGGCGTCGAGCGAACCTTTCCTGCCGAAGACCTTCCACAAGGCGGGATCCTCACTGCCAAGCCGCCACAGGGCGACGCCGCGCGGCTGCAGCGAGCGCAGGGTGACCAGCTGGTTGAAGGCAGTCGTGGCATCGAGCAGCCAGACGTGATGGCGGCGATCGTCATCGTCGGCGTAAGAGAAGGTCGGGTTGAGCGAGGCGGGGTCGAGCCGCGGCTTGCCTTCCGATTCCTTGGCAATGAGAACGGCCTCTTCGAAAGTGCGCTCCTCGGCCAGCTGGCCGGGGGCCCCAATCGTAAGCGTAGTTGCCGATGGCGACGATCATTTTCTCGGCCGCGATGTCGCGCTGTCTGGCGCGCAGGACGCGCGCGAACCACGGCAGACTGGCGATCGGCCCCGGCGAGCCGTCGGCCCAGTGCTCGTCGTAGGCCATCAGGATCAGATAGTCGGCGTTGCGCACCAGACGGCGGTAATCGAAAGCGGCGTCGGCAGCCGGCACATTGACCGACACCAGCAGCTTGCGCGGATGCATCACCGCATACAGCTCGGCCATGAAGCGCTGGAAGTCGGCTTGCGCCTTGGCGGCAATGTTCTCGAAGTCGATGCTGATGCCGGCATAGCGATGCGCTTCGACCAAGACGAGAATCTGCTCGATCGTTCGCTTGCGTGCAGCCGGATCGGCGAGCATGCGTCCCAGTTTGGCGCCTTCCCACTCGTGGCCGTTCCAGTTGTTGACCAGCGGCACCAGCGACAGGTCGGGTCGGCGGGCGCGAATGTGGTCGCTGACGTATGCGGTGCGCAGCGCATCGTTCTCGCGCAGCGTGCCGTCCTCACCCACACCCCCTCTGATGCCTCTGTCAAGCACCACCCCTGGTGCCTCTAACTTTGGTCGGCGCGCAGACCGCGCCTCAATATGTTTCATGATACGGGGTGGCTGCCCGCTCTGCAATGATCGTTAGCGCCGCTATTGGCTGGCGCGCATCCAATTTGATTTGGCCTCGGTGGCTCAGCGGGAAAGTGCTACGCCGTTTGGCGGAGAGCTTTGGCGCCGAACATGGTCGCGCTCCAGGCAGGAAGCTAGGCTCTAGTTCCGAACGGTAGAGGCCGCACGACCAGCCCTGACGCATGAATGCTGCATCCCGGTATTTTCAAGGCCTGGCGGTGCGTCGCAAGAAAAAACCTTCGCACAAGAGGGCTAGACAGCCGGGCGGACTTCTGGCAGGATAGGTGGAGCGTAATCAATCTGCGCTTCAGTCGGAGGTTTTGCGATGCTTGCAACGAGTGCGGGGGAATGGGTGCACTGTGGTCGCGTGTTCAGCGCGACGGAGATTGCCGAGCTCTGCGCGACGGTCGCGTGGCTGCCGGGATTGGCACGCAAGGAGTTGGCGGCGACGGTCTGCGAGCACCTGGGGTGGACGACCCCGACGGGGACGGCGAAGATCAGCGCCTGCCTGGAGCTCCTGGAACGTTTGCAGGCGGCCGGATTGCTGGTCCTACCTGCGTTGAGGCCCTCGCCGCCGCGCCGTTGCGCGCCGCCCTCGGCATCCGCCACCCCCGTTGCCGAGCCGGCGGTGCACTGCGCCCTGTCGGCGCTCGCGCCGGTGTCCCTGGCAGTGGTTCGCGACGCGACCCGGGTGGCGCAGTGGGATGCGCTGGTGGCGCGTTGGCACCCGCTGGGTTTCCAGGGGGCCTTCGGTTACCGGCTGCGCTACTTCATCAAGGCGGGCGACCGGCGGCTGGGCTGCGTCCTTCTGGCCGGTGCTGCCCGCGCGGTAGCCGTGCGCGACCGCTGGATCGGCTGGACGCCCCAGGCCCGCCGCGAGAACCTGGCGCGGGTGGTGAACAACAGCCGCTTCCTGATCTTTCCGCACGTCCGGGTGCCGCATCTGGCCAGTCATGTGCTCGGACAACTCGCGCGCCGCGCACGCGCGGACTGGCTCGAGCACTGGGGCTTCGAGCCCCTGCTGCTGGAGACCTTCGTCGATCCGCGTCACTATGCCGGCACCTGCTACCGTGCCGCCGGTTGGCAGTTGCTTGGGGCAAGCAGCGGGCGCGGGCTGGCCCGCCCTGGCCAGTCCTATCACAGCACGCCCCGCCAGGTGTGGGTCAAAGCGCTGACCTCGGATGCTTGCGCCTCGCTGTGCGCCGCGCCGGGGAGCCCGCGGTCATGAGCAAACCTTGCCGTCGCCCGACACGCGTTGCCATCAAGAAACTGCGCTCGGAAAAGAAACGGCAGGAGAAGGTACTGAACGCGAAGCTGCGCGCAACGGGACAAGTCCCCCACTCAGCCGCTCCATTGCCCAACAGAAGCTCGGCCTTCGCGACCGTCGACGAGGAACACCGCGAGGACGCCGTGAGCAAACAGATGCGCCTCCTGCGCAAAGAGCTGCCCGCCTTGCTCGCTCAACTGGAACAAATTCCCGACCCGAGAGATCCCAAAAAGCGCCGGCACAAGCTGACCGTGCTTCTGCTCTACGGCTTGCTGATGTTCGTCTTTCAGTTCTCCTCCCGGCGCGAGACCAACCGCGAAATATCCCGTCCCCAGTTCATGGCCAACCTCCACCTGCTGTTCCCGGAGATCGATACCCTGCCACACGCCGACACCCTGTTTCGGCTGTTGCGCGACATTGACCTTGAACAGCTCGAACAGGCCCACGTCGATCTGGTGAGGCGGCTGATCCGCGGCAAGAGCTTCCGCCGCTATCTGATCAACCACTGCTACCCCATCGCCATAGACGGCTCACAGAAGCTCGCCGGCGACACCCTCTGGGCGGAGGAACTCCTGCAGCGCACCGTCGGCAAGGAGGAAACCCGCCACACCCAGTACTTCGTCTACGTCCTCGAGGCCAGCTTTGCCTTCCACAACGGCCTGGTCATCCCACTGCTCAGCGAGTTCCTCGAACACGCGCTGGGCGAACCCGAAGCGCAAAAGCAGGACTGCGAGCTGCGCGGCTTTGTGCGCTTGAGCGACCGGCTCAAGACGCTGTTCCCCCGCCTGCCGATCCTGCTCCTGCTCGACGGCCTCTACGCCAACGGGCCGGTGATGCGGCGCTGCTTGCGCGCCCACTGGCAGTTCATGATCGTGCTCAAGGACAAGGATTTGTCCACGGTCTGGCAGGAGTTCCGCGCGCTCCATGCCCTGAAGCCGCAAGCCGTGCAGCGCTGCTGGGGACGACGCCGACAACGCTTCATCTGGGTCAACGCCATCGACTATGCCTTTGGTTCGAACGGGCGTCAGCGTCTCAAACTGCACGTGGTGGTCTGTGAGGAAAGCTGGGAGTGGATCGATCAACAGGCCGCGACCGTGACCAAAACGGGGCGCCACGCCTGGCTCTCCAGCGAGCCGCTCAGCCAAAACAATGTCCATGAGCGCTGCAACCTCGGCGCCCGCCAGCGCTGGGGCATCGAAGCGGGCTTCCTGGTCGAGAAGCACCAGGGCTACCACTACGAGCATGCCTTTGCCCTCGACTGGAATGCCATGCAGGGCTATCACCTCCTGATGCGCCTGGCGCATGTGTTCAATACCCTGGCACGCTTCACCCGACAGCTACGCGACCTCTATCAGGAACTCGGCGTGCGCGGTGCCATCGCCTTCATCCGAAGCTCCTGCGCCGCCCCCTGGCTCGACCCAGCACGCATCCGCGTGCTCCTCGCCGAGCCATTCCTGCTTCAACTTGAGTGAGCTCACCCAGGCGTCACCGAAACATCCTCTCAAGCGCGGCGTACGCCGCGTCCGGAAAGGCTCGCCTGGCGATCGTAGCGAAGTCCAAAAAACCTTTCGACATCCTCCTGACTGACTCCATCCCCCCCGTCCTTTCTTTGCCGCCAGCCAACCGCAATCTGACCGCCTCGACCGCAAAAGCGGGCGTTACCGGCAAACGGACACGATTCGGCTGGGTCATGCGTCAGTGCTGGCGAGGACAACTCTCGCTTGCCCCCGGATGGCTCAGCCGTTAGAATCCCGGGTTCGCTTCGCCGAGCGAATCCATACCTTAATCCACCTGGCGTCGGCTCTATCAAACTGGGGCTGCGCCGTTTTTACGAAAGAGAGTTTGACATGGCGATCACTGTTGAGCAGAAAGCTCAAATCATGACCGAGTACCAGCGTGCCGCTGGCGACTCCGGTTCGTCCGAAGTCCAGGTAGCGCTGCTTACCGCCCGCATCAACGACCTCACCGGTCACTTCAAAGAACACAAAAAAGACAACCACTCGCGCCGCGGTCTCTTGCGCATGGTCAGCCGGCGCCGCAAGTTGCTTGATTACCTCAAGCGCACCAACGCTGATTCCTACCGCAACCTGCTGCAGCGCCTCGGCCTGCGCAAATAAGTCTGCTCGCCGAAGCGACCTGCGCTCAGGCGCAGGCCATTCCCAGAGCCACCAGCGGCCAGCCCCCCCGGGCTGCGCCGCTGTTTTTACTGCCGCGGCTGGCCTGCTGCTACGCCGCTTGAGTTGTTGAATGCCGAGTTGTTGAAAATGTTGAAGTGTTGAATTCCCTGCCAGAGTTGTGGGCAGGCACGTAGCAGACTATTGAGAGAGAGGCAACCATGTTTAATATCGTCAAGAAAAGCTTCGCCTACGGCGCCCATCAGGTGACCCTGGAAACCGGCGAAATTGCCCGCCAGGCCGGTGGCGCCGTCATCGTCTCGGTGGACGACACCGTCGTCCTGGTCAGTGCGGTCGGCAACAAGACCGCCAAACCCGGGCAGGACTTCTTCCCGCTGACTGTCGATTACATTGAAAAAACCTACGCCGCCGGCAAGATCCCCGGCGGCTTCTTCAAGCGCGAGGGTCGCCCCTCCGAGAAGGAAACGCTGACTTCGCGCCTGATCGACCGGCCGCTGCGGCCGCTCTTCCCCGAAGGCTTCTACCACGAGGTCCAGATCGTCGCCATGGTGATGTCGCTGAACCCGGAAATCGACCCCGACATCCCGGCGATGATCGGCGCCTCGGCCGCGTTGGCGATCTCCGGCATCCCTTTCGACGGCCCGATCGGTGCCGCCCGCGTCGGCTACCTCAACGGTGACTATGTGCTCAACCCGGGCACCAGCCAGCTCGAAAAAAGCCAGCTCAACCTGATTGTCGCCGGGACCCAGGCAGCGGTGCTGATGGTTGAATCGGAAGCCCAGGAGTTGTCCGAAGAAGTGATGCTCGGCGCCGTGATGTTCGGACACCAGCAGCTGCAGGCGGTGATCACCGCCATCAACGAGCTGGTTGAAGAAGCCGGCAAGCCGGAATGGGACTGGTCAGCCGCGGCCCGCAACGAAGCCGTGCACGCCAAGCTCGACCAACTCGTCGAAGGCGAGCTGAAGGAAGCCTACGGAATCACCAGCAAGGGCTTGCGCAGCCAGCGCCTCAAGGAGATCACCGCCTACGCCGTCGAAGCGATGAGCGCCGATGACAACGCCCCCGACGCCAGCGCCGTCCGGCGGATGGTTTCCAACGCCGAAGCGCGCATCGTACGTGGCCGCATCCTTGCCGGTGAGCCGCGCATCGACGGTCGCGACACGCGCACGGTCAGGCCGATCGCCATCCGTTCCGGCGTCCTGCCGCGTGCGCACGGCTCGTCCTTGTTCACGCGCGGCGAAACGCAGGCCATCGTCGTCGCCACGCTGGGTACCGGTCGTGACGAACAGATCATCGACGCGCTGGCCGGCGAGTATCGCGAGCGCTTCATGATGCACTACAACTTCCCGCCCTACGCGACCGGTGAATGCGGCCGCGTCGGCACGCCGAAGCGTCGTGAGATCGGCCATGGTCGCCTGGCCAAGCGGGCCATCCTCGCGGTGCTGCCGTCGCCGGAAGACTTCTCGTACACCATCCGCGTCGTCTCCGAAATCACCGAGTCGAACGGCTCGAGCTCGATGGCCTCGGTCTGCGGCGCCTCGCTGGCGCTGATGGACGCTGGCGTACCGCTCAAGGCGCACGTCGCCGGCATCGCCATGGGCCTGATCAAGGAGGGCAATCGGGTCGCCGTCCTGACCGACATCCTCGGCGATGAGGATCACCTTGGCGACATGGACTTCAAGGTTGCGGGTACCGAAAACGGCGTCACCGCACTGCAGATGGACATCAAGATCCAGGGGATTACCCAGGAAATCATGCAGATTGCTCTGGCCCAGGCCAGCGAAGCCCGTCTGCACATTCTCAAGCAGATGCAGGACTCGATGTCCGGCCATCGCGAGGAGGTATCGACCTACGCCCCTCGCCTGTACACGATGAAGATCAATCCGGAGAAAATCCGCGACGTGATTGGCAAGGGCGGCGCGGTCATTCGGGCCATCACCGAGGAAACCGGCACCACTATCGACATCAAGGACGACGGCACGATTACCATCGCCTCGGTGAGTGGCGAGGCCGCCGACGCCGCCAAGGCGCGTATCGAGTCGATCACCGCTGATGTCGAAGTCGGCAAGGTCTATGACGGCACGGTGCTGAAACTGCTCGACTTTGGCGCCATCGTCAGCATCCTGCCTGGCCGCGACGGCCTGCTGCATATTTCGCAGATTGCCAACGAACGCGTCAATGCCGTTGCCGACTACCTCAAGGACGGCCAGAAAGTTCGCGTCAAGGTCCTCGAAGCCGATGAAAAGGGACGCGTCCGCTTGTCGATGAAGGCGCTGACCGTCGAAGAAGGCGGCGTGCCACCGGCCGCCTGATCACCCTCCATCCTCTCCTCGCGGCTGCAGTCGAGCCGCTCGTGCGGGAACAGAAAAAAGGACGCCACGGCGTCCTTTTTTTTGTCGCTTGGTGTGCCAAGCCTGCGGCTGCACACCTGCGCCGACCGTGTGGCGCCCCGCGCTGAAGCCCCGCAGCACGCCCACAAGCCGCCAGCTACTTGGCCATCTGCTTCTCGCGCACTTCTTCCAGAGTCTTGCAATCGATGCACATCGTCGCCGTCGGACGCGCTTCGAGACGCTTGATGCCAATCTCGACCCCGCAAGCGGCGCAGAAGCCATAGTCACCGCTGTTGATGGATTCCAGCGTCTCCTCGATCTTCTTGATCAGCTTGCGCTCCCGGTCGCGGTTGCGCAGCTCGATGGCGATGTCCGTTTCCTGGCTGGCGCGGTCATTGGGGTCGGCAAAGACCGTCGCCTCATCCTTCATGGTATGCACCGTACGCTCGATGTCTTCGATCAACTGGTGCTTCAGCGCCTCGAGGATGCCGCGAAAATGAGCCAGCTGACCGCTGTCCATATACTCCTCGCCCGCTTGCACCGCGTAAGGGGTGAAATGCTTGTACGTCAACTCGTCAGCCATTTTAAAAGACCCTGATTTCAAAAGAGACGACTAGATATCAGAAATGCAGCCGTCTGGCAAGCCGACAGTTCCCCAGAATGCGCTCCGCAGCCCACAGGATCACTCAGTTGCAGCCGGCACGGAAGCGCCAGAGTGCTGCTTGTAGCGTGCTCGCTGGGCCATCGCCATCGCGAACGCTGCCTGGGTGAAGCTCAGGATCTCGGTGAACTCCTCATCACTGAGGCTGCGCGCGTCGTCGTTACTGCGGTAGATATTGACGAACTGGTGCTCCCGCACGGACTGCAGGACCAGCTTGCCGACGCCGAGGTCTTCAAGGCTCTTCCACAGCTCCGGGTTGGCGGTGCGCGTCAGGCCCATGACGAAACCGACCGGGTCCTTGCGACCAAAAACCGCCGCCAGACGAAGAATCAGCTCGAAGGAGACCGCCAGGCGACCATTCTCCAGCGCTTCGACCAGCGACGGGTCCTGGAGGTCGATGGCGACGCCGAGCTCAGCGATCGTCAGGCCCGCGCTCTCACGCAGCTTGCGCACCGCTGCGCCGGTCCTGGCCCAGGCGGCAGAATCAGCCGCACTGGGCAGAACCACGCGCAAGACCTCCGCAGCGGCCTCCATGGCCTGCCCATCCAGGAGCGCTCGCGAGACCTTGCCCGCCGCTTCCAGCGTCCGCCCGGCAACGCCGGCCGCCGAGCTGACGGCGAGCAGCCTGCCAGCCACGGCGCGCACCTGATTGACCAGACCGGTCTCGCCAGACGCGACCGGGGCCGGGGTCACCATTGGCTTTGCTGACGCCGGCGTTTTCTTCCTTGTTCGCTTGGCAGGAGCTTCTGCCTTGGCTTTTGGTGCTGAAGCGGGCGGGCCATTCATCGACAATTCTCTCCAGAGTCGGGTCGAAAGGCGGAACTGCGCTGGTCAATGGCCAAGCTCAGCTGACAGCTGACGATCAGCGAACGACCAAGCACAGCCTGATGATCATCGCCACACTATAAACCTGAAGACCATCACCGGCCATCATCTGTGCTTAACGAGCTTTTGTCTGCGACCTCCGCGTCTTTGGACTGCGCCGGGACGCCGTCGGCCCGAAGGGCAAAAGTGGCAGCGCCAGCATCAAGCGCTCCAGTGCGCCCTGGCTTTCCTGGTTTTCGTCGCTTTCCAGATCCTTGTTGGCGTCCTGCGAATCCTCCAGAGAAAGCTCCTGCGCATCTTCCGGCAGAATCACTGGCTTGCCACTCGGCACACCCTGGCGAGCGCGATTCGGCGAACCGTCCTGCGTAGCTTCCGGTAGAGCGTCCAGGAGCTCTTCAGGTAGAGGCAGAGACTGGCCTGGCGGCTCCGCATTCACCCTCACCCTCACCCGCAAGTCATGGTTTGGATCATGCGATTTCCGCGCCATATCAGTTACGAAGGATTTCCGCCAGTCGTCAGCCACGCCGCGCCCATGGCCCACCGGGAAGCGGAAGCCAGCCGGCCGCGGACGAAAGTCGATCTGCGGCAAAGCCCTGACGGCGTCGTCACCCGCTGGTCGCAGCTGCTCGGCGAGCAAGGTCGGCGGCAAGCTGCCAGGAGTGCTCAGCGAGAACGGCAGATCGATGGCGCGTGGCTGCTGCGCGGACCCTGCGCTGCCAGCAAGCGAAGCGTAGGCGTTGGTCACACCGCTGTCGACGACGTCGAAACTGTCGAAACCGTCGACGTTATCGAAAGTGTCGTTGAAGCGCACCGCCAGGCCATTGCCGTCGGAGCTGGAGGGCGTTGCCGGCAGGGCTCTGCCAAGCACCGTAAGCGGTAGCGGATCAAGCAGGTAACTACCATCCTCGTCGGTCGCCGTCGCGCGAATCTGCAGCGCGCCCGTTACGCCGCTATAGCGATGCTCAAGCTGACGCGGCTGGCCCGTATAGTCGATGACCTGCCCGTCGCCCCAGTCGATTCGCCAGTTGTTGATGCTGTCGTGACCCGGGTCGCTGCTGCTCAGCACAAGCGTATAGACCTCGCCGACCAAAATCGACGGCGATCCGGCAAGACGCAAGGTCGGCGCGACGTTGAGCACCTTCGCCGTAAAGCTGCGGTTGGCCACTTCGCCGGCCCGGTCGGCAACACGGATGCTGAAATCGTAGCTGCCGCCGTCGAGCGCCTGCCAAACAATAACCCCGCTGCTCGGGTCGATACTCGCGCCCGGCGGCGCGGCGACCAGCGAATAGGTCAGGGTGTCGCCGGGATCGACATCGCTGCCCAGTGCGATGACGGTCAGGCTCTGGCCTTCCGAGACACTGACGTCGGCCATCGCCGCCAGAGTCGGGGCGTGGTTGCCGGTAACCAGCACGTCGACCATGCCGCTGGCGGTAGCGCCTTCGCTGTCGGCCAGCAGGTAGCTGAAACGGTCGGCACCGAAACCGTTGGCGAACGGCGTATAGCGCAGCTTGCCGTTCTCGATGACGACGTCGCCGCGCGCTGCCCCACCGACACTGATCAACGTCAAGGCCTGATTCTCGGCGTCGGTGTCGTTGGCCAGGACGTCGATCAGCAGCGACCCGCGCACATCGACGCTGGCGCTGTCGGCAACGGCGACCGGCGCGTCATTGACCGGCGTCACGCTGATCGTCGTCTCGCCGCTCACCGAGCGCTGGCCATCGCTGACGCGGTAGCTGAAACGTCCGACCGCATTGCTGCCGTTGTATTCGGCCGGTGGCAGATACTTCAAGCCGAGCAGCTGCGCGCTGGTCAGGGTGTCGTTGGCACCGACTGCGCTACCGTCGGCGTATTGCACGATGCCCAGCGTCGGCAGGCCGCTGACGACGATGCTCAGGATCGAGCTGTCGACATCTGTCGGCGCGCTCAGGCCGAGCGCCACCGCGGCGCCTTCTTCGCTGGCGCTGATTGCGCTGCTGCTGGCGACCGGCGCGTAGTTGCTCGGGATCACGGTGATCGTCGTCTGGCCGGTCGTCGAACGACTGCCGTCGCTGACGCTATAGCGAAAGTGGGCAAGGTCATCGTTACCGTCGCTCAGCACTGGCGGCAGGTACTTGAGTCCGAGCAGCTGTGCGCTGCTCAGCGTGTCGCTGGCGCCGACAGGGCTGCCGTCGGCGTATTGAACAACGCCCCGCGTCGGCAAAGCGCTGACGGTGATCGTCAGCAGCGGGCCATCGACGTCCGACGGTGCGCGCAAGCCGAGCGCCACGGCGGCGACGCCCTCGACCGCGGTGATCGCGTTGCTGCTGACGAGCGGCGCATCGTTTACGGGCGTCACGACAATCGTCGTCTCGCCACTCGCCGTGCGGCTGCCGTCGCTGACGCGGTAATTGAAGCGACCGACGATATCGCGACCGTTGTACTCGGCCGGTGGCAGATACTTCAAGCCAAGCAGCTGTGCACTGCTCAGGGTATCATTGCCGCCAACCGCGCTGCCGTCGGCGTATTGCAGCTCGCCAATGGTCGGCAAAGCGGTAACGACGAGGCTCAGCGCGCTGCTATCGACGTCGGTCGGCGCGCTCAGGCCGAGCGCCACGGCAGCGCCCTCTTCGTTGGCGACGATTGCGCTGCTGCTGGCGAAGGGAGCATCGTTGACCGCCGTCAGCGTGATCACTGTCTCGCCGCTGACCGTGCTGACGCCGTCGCTGACGCTGTAGGAGAAGCGGCCAACGGCAGCACGGTCCTTGTACTCGGCCGGCGGCAGATACTTCAAGCCGAGCAGCTGGGCGCTGCTCAGCGAGTCCTTGACGTCGACCGTGCTGCCGTCAGCGTACTGCACCTCGCCGATCGTCGGCAGAGCGCTGACAAGGATCGACAGCAGCGGACTATCGACGTCTGTCGGCGCACTCAGGGCGAGCGCCACCGCCGCGCCCTCTTCGCTGGCACTAATCGCGCTGCTGCTGGCGACGGGCGGCAGATTGCCGCTGTCAGCGGCGCTGACGATGTTGACGTTGTCGATCCGCAGCCGACTCGCCGCGCCGGAAAAACCGAGCAGGTCGAAGTAGAGCGTCAGCACGGTGCCGGCGGCGATACCGCTGAGGTCGATGCTGACGGTCACCGGCTGAGCGACCGCTAGCGTGCCGCCGTTGCGGTCGACCAGGCCGCTGGCGCTGACCGATGCCGCGGCAAAAACCTTGCCGCCGGCCTGCAGGTTGAACAGCGCGTCGCTGTTGGCCACCGGGATGGTTCCGGCGACGGCGTTGCCGGCCATATCGAGCAGCGCCACCTCGAAGGCGTCGGACGGACCGTCGTCATTGGCGAGAAAATCGGCGCCGAGCAGTTCGAAGCGCAGCAACTGCGCCTGCTCGGGAACGGTGAAGGTCTGTACCAGCCGCGACGCCAGCCGCGGGTCCTCGCCGAGAACGCCCTGGCCGTTGGCGACGCCAGCCTGACCGACAGCCATCCAGCCGTAATCGGTCGCCGTCACGTCGGCGACGTCGAAAGCGCCATTGACGATACCGGCATGGACCTCACCGTTGAGCAGCAGCGATTGCGAAATCACGTCGGCTGTTGCCGCGCCCTGCATGCCGACGAAAGCCAGCAAGGCGGTGAGTGGATCGGCTTCGGGGTCGCCGTCACCGGCCCCGGGAGCCAAGGCCAGAGCAATGCGGCCGGGACGGTTCGACGCATCGAGCGCGTCGAGGTCCAGATACCAGGTCGCCAGGGCGTTGGTGCCGGCCAGCGATACCGTCGTCTCGGGATTGTCCATCGCCAGGTGCAAGGCTTCACGTTGCCGATTGGCGACGGTGACGGTGTTGGCAGTGGACATGAAGTTGTCGCCGCCGTCGCGTGGCACCGGATTGAACGGTGTGTAGATGTACTCGTCGAACAGCCCGAGGTTGTGCGCCAGTTCGTGGCCGACGACCCAGCCGAAGGACTCGCCGACGTCCTGGCGCGTATCGCCGACGTTCAGATATGCGCGCAGGATGCCATCGACGACCAAGGTCATCGGCTTACCGCCAGCGATCGCGCCGCTGCGCAGCGGATTGACCACTTGTGACAGCAGGAAGCGCTTGGCAGGAATTGAAATATCGTCGCGCAAGAGTTTGCCGCCGAAACTGCCGAGCCCGCCGCCGGCCTCGGTAAGATCGCTCTCGAAGCTGCTGTAGGCAAAGTCGATCCCGGCGAAGCTGCGCGACTCGTTGTCGGCCACATCGAGCCACGGCCGGTTGATCATGACGATCGGATTGAGACCGATTTCGCCGTAGGCGAACTCGGTCTGCTCGATACTGGGCAGGTAGATCGACGCCGGGTACACCGGCCCCAGGGCAGTCGGATCCTTGCCGAAGACATTGTGGAAACCGGTCAGCACCTCGGCCCATTCGGCGTCGGTGATCAGCGGCGAGAACAGGCTGACGAAAGTGCCGTAATTGCCGGTGGCGAAACCATTCGCGTCATGCACCGGCGTCGTCGGGTCGGCGAGCCACTGCTCGTATTCGGTGCGAATCGCCTGCACCATGGTGCGCAGGGTCGACAGCGAAACGCCGACGGTCTGCTTCTCGACCGCGCGCGCCGTGACCCTGATCTTGCCCAGATTGCGGCCACCCTCCTCGATCTGGTAATCGGCGAAGTCCTCGACCGCGCTGGGATTAGCCGCCTGGTACTTGATCCCCTGCGCGATGTCGCCGACCACATCGACCGAGAACAGTCCGCTCGGATTCAACAGCGGCTTGACCTCTACCTGCGCGGCATTGTCGAAAGCCAGCGTTCGCGTCTTGCCGTCGAGCGTGTCCATCATCGTCCACACGCCGTCGCCAGCATCGCCGTCGGCAAAGTCCGGCAGGTAGAAGAGGTCGACCACCTCGTCGCGGACGCTGCCGTTGCCAGCGTGATCGTGAAGTACAAGGCGGTCTTCTCGATCGGCAGGTCGGCATCGGCGTAGGTCTTGACGAAATCGTCGCTGAACCTCGCTTTCAGGTCGAGGTGCAGACTGTCGCCGGGATTGAGCAGCAGGTTTTCGTAAAGCGGCGCGTGCGCCTGGTTGTCGTTGAGCGCCTTTTCGAAAGCGCCGTCGACGAACACCAGGAAGTCGTTCGGGTCGGTGGTCACGGTCACCGTGAACGATTCCTGTGAAGCCATTGCTCAATTCGACCCACTGACTGTTCAAGCCGCCCGCCGTATCGGTAAAGAATACGCCCCGGTCGCTCTCGTCGGTCGTGCTGTCGGTAATCAGCCCGCGCGAGAACTGGACATGGTCGAGCAGGATCTCGGCGTCTGCCGAGCCAGCCGCGCTGAGCGAGAACTTCAACATCCGTCCGGCGCCCCGCAACTCGACCGGGACTTCCAGCAAGCGGTTGACGAAACCGCTCCCCTCGCTGTCGACCGCGACCGCGCCGAGGAACATCCAGCTGTCCGAGTCGGGCAGGTAGCCAGACACCCGCAGCGTCTCGCCATCGCCCGCGTCGAGGACCTGGACGTCGAAACTCAGGTACTCGGCCCAATCCGGGACGACCATCCGGTTGTGCTGGATCCACGAATTGTCGTTGTCGAGCATCGCTGCGTGCTGGCCGTTGGCCAGCGCGATCAGCCGATCGCCTGGTGCGTAGTTCTTTTCGAAGCGCCCGCCATGGAACGACCAGCCCGGCAGATCGCCGGTGAGGTTGGTCGCCAGGCCGCCCGCCGAGTACTGCAGCAGCCAGCTGCGGTTAAGCGCGCCTTCCTCGAAATCGCCGTTGAACACCGAGGGTACCGGCAGGCCGGACGGATTGATCGTCTCGCTGTTGTCGAAGCTCACCGGGATGCGGACAGTGCTCGTCGTGCCGGCGTAAGGCACGCCACCCTGCGGCGAGAACGCCCAGCCGGTACCGATGCCTTCCGAGGGACCGTCGCCGAGGGCAAACGACTGCGCGTTGTACCAGGGGATGCAACGCCCTGGAATTCGATCGCCTCCTTGTCGGCCAGACGACGGTAGACCGGCTCGCCGGCCTTGTCGAAGTTCACCGCCGACAGATCGGTGGTCGCGCCGTACCAGCGCCAGACGCGGCTGTGCGGACCGCCCGGCCTGAGCGAGCCATCGCTGAGGGCGGTCAGCGTCGCCAGCCCGTCGTCGACGGTGAAGCCGGCGCGGCCGTTGAGGTTGATGCTGACGTCGAAATTCGGCACAAAGCGGCCGTTCGGTGTCGACACGATGCCGCCGCCCACCGGCAGCGCCGTCGGACTGGCCAGAATCTGGTAATAGTGCTCGGCGAAATCGATGTTGCTCCAGCGCTGCACGTCCGGATCGAGGAAGTTGCCGGTCGGAATGATCTCGTTGGTCGGCAGCGCTCCCCATAGCTGCAGCAGCGTACCGGCCGCGGGCACACCCAGCGCGCTCAAGCCGGCGCCGAACAGCTGCAGATGTACTCGCCAACCGGGATGTCGAGCGACGGCTGATTGAAGTCATGGACATCCAGCGAGGTCATCTCAGCCGCACCGCCTTGGCGTAAATGCCAAAACGCTGGGCGATCTCGCTGTTCACCACCGTGCCACGGCTGTGCCCGATCAGGTGGATCGGCGAGTCGAACAGCTTGTTGTCGCCGACGTTGAAGTTGAGCCTGGCCAGCGCCGAATAGAGCGCGTCGGCGGCCGCCTCGCTGAAGCCGTTGGTCGGGAAATCCGACTCGTTGAACCAGTCGCTGACCAGCACCACCGGCTTGCCGGCCATCGCCGGCGAGGCGAGCACCGATTCCAGATCGACGTTGGTTTCGGAAGTGGCGCCGTTATAGAAGACCAGCCAGCGGCCGGTCGTCTTCTGATACAGCGCGGCGACGCCCTCACCGCCGGCACGGGCGATGTTCTCGGCCATTTCGATGAACGCGGCAATGCTCTCGGCGACGTTGGCCGGCGCCGTCGGCGAGAGCTGGAAGCCATGCGTCAGCAAGGTCACGCTGCTGAACGGCTGCGGCGGCATCGCGGTAGGCTTCGGTCTTGAAAACGCGCCAGTCGCGGGCGACCACCGTGCCCGACGGCGACACCACCTCGACACCCCAGAAATACTGCTGGCCGGCGGTGAGCTTGAGTTTCTCGGTCAGCGCCTTGATGAAAATCGCCGACCCTTGTCCGCGTCGATGCCGTTCGCATCGAGCAGATCGGACGAGAAGATCCGGTCGGCGTTCAGATCCGGCTTCCCGAGGTCGCTCGGGAAAAGGCCTTCACTGCCCCGGTAGGTGCTGACGTAGAGCCGGCTCTTGGCGTTCTCGAAGCCCTTAACCAGCCACGAAAACGTCGGTAGCAGCTCGCTGGTCAGTTTGTCGGGCGCCAGCAGTTCGAGCGACGCGCCGCCCTGCGCGACCAGGCCGTTGGCCTGTCCGCCGACGCCGATCGGGCCGGTAAACTCTTCGCCCGGTGGCACCCCGAAGACCGGGTCCGAGTGGAAGCTGCCGGGCTCGATGATCTTGAAGTTCGAGCGGACGTTGATCGACGGCGCGAGGTCGTCGATCGGCTTGCGCTCGAGTTGCCCGGCAAAGTCCGGGTTATTGACCGCGTCGATCATCGCCTGCACGTCGAAGCCCATCACCACCCGCTGGCCGCGGTAAGCGGCGTAGAGAGTGCCGCCGTCCGGCGAGAGGACCAGATTGTCAGGCCAGGACATCGGCACCGGGCGGGTCGCCGCGACCAGGGTCGGCGCCGCACCCAGCGGGTCGCGGATGATGCCGACGTTGCCACCCGCCGGATGGAAGGGATCGTAGTTCGGGTCGTGCGACGGATTGCCCTGAATGAAGACGTTGAAGCCCGAGACGAAGGCGTACTCGCCGTCCTTCGAGAGCACCACGGAGATCGCATTGTTGACGTCGAAGTAGTCGATAGGCGAACCCAGAGACATGCTGACGGCGGTCTGCGTGTAGCTGCCGACGTCGCCCTTGACGATCACCACGCCCTTGGCGTCCGAGAGGCGGTTGGTGTACAGCATCACGTTGGCGTCGTTGGTCGCCGACACGCCGTAGGGTTCGCCGCCCGCCAGCAGGACTTCCACGATCTCACCGTAAGTCTCGCTGCCTTCGGCCACGTCGATCACGAAGACCCGGCCGTCGCCGCTGCGCGCTGCCGAAGAGCATCTTTTCCGGCGCGGCGACGAACAGGCGCGTGCCGCTGGCGTTGATCGCCATGCCGCGCAGACCTGAAGGCGCCGGCCCCACGTCGAGGGTGCGCACCAACTGGTTATAGCTGCCCGATGACGGATCGATGTCGAGCACATAGATTCGCCCGGCGACCTCGTCCGAAACATAGGCCTTGTTGCCATTCTTGCTGACCGCGATCCAGAACGGCCTGGCACCCGGCAGCAACTCGATATTGCTGACGCCGTTGGCCAGATTGCCATCGGCGTCGAGCTGCTGCAAAGCGACGGTATCGATGACGGCGACCGCGCTCTCGTAACGCAGCGTCGCGTAGGCGCGCGTGTTGTCGGGGCTGATCGCCACCGAGCGCGGCGCCGGGTAGTCGCCGCCGATCGGGATGCGCGCCGCCAGATACTTGCTCTGGCTGTCGATCACCAGCAGCTGGTTGCCGCTGAGGCCGCCGAAGATGTAACGCGCGTCGTAGGACAGCTGCACGCGGTTGCTTTCCTTGCCGACCAACTGATCCCAGGCGCCATTGTTGCTCAGATATTGCGGCCGCTGGACGTAGACCTTGGCGGTGCCGATGGCCACCGACTGCGGCACCTGTACGAAGACCTGCGTTGGCGTACTCGAGGCATCGGGGTGGACCTCGTAGCGGCTGCCGTCGGGCGTTTCGAAGATGACGAACAGGTCGGCGATGACGCTGCCGTCCTTGGCCGAGGCGGGCGCCGACGGGTTGTCGTAAATGAAGCGATCGCCCTGGATCTCGACGAAGGGCGCCAAGAGGTCAGCTGCTCTGCCGTCGGACGAAAGAGCAGCCGCGCTTCCGAGATGAAGGGCTCGCTGGCCGGCGAGGTGCTCGGGGTGTAGGGATTGAGCGACCTGGACCACGTAGTCGCTGACCTTGCCGGCGGCTATTTCGACGCCGAGCGTCGTCCGTTGCGGCAGACCCTGCGCAGGCACCGAAATGATCTGCAGCTCACGTGCGCCAAAGAGCGCGGTCATGATGAAAGCCCGAGGTCAGCGAGAAAGCCGCGCCGACGGTGGCGCCGCCGCCCAGTGACGAAAGCATCGCGAACGACGAGCCGCCGTCGTTGATCCCCGACGGGAAAGTGCCGTAGGTCCGCCCGCGCACCTGCCCGAAGCTGGCTTCCTGGGCGACACCGGCAATATAAACGCCCGAGATCGCGACGCCGGCATAAGGCGGCGACGAGGTGCGCGCCATGCCGTCCTCGCCGACGATGCCGGTCTCCTCCTGCAGCCAGACCGGCAGCAAGCGTCCCCTCGGGGGTCGGCACCTCGGCGTAGCGCATGAAGACGACCTGGGTGCCGGCCGCCAGACCCGTGGTCGGAATCGCCAGCTGTACCGGCGTCGCCAGCTTGTCTGTCGCCGAGTTCGAGCCGGAAGGCGCCGGCCATGGCGCATGCTCCTCGGGCATCGCCAGCGGCAGCGCCGCAGGCGCGAGGGCGGCGATCGAGACCTGCGTATTGCCGGTCAAGGCCCCCGCCGCCACCGCCACGACCGAGCCGTCGGCGCCTTCGACGATGCCGCCGCGACTGCCGAGCAGCGCCGGCCCGCTGATCGGCGCCTCGACCATCGCCGACAGAACGAACTCGCCGCCGCCGTTGATCACGGTGACCGTGGCACTTCCCGCCGCCTTGCCGGTGATCAGGCCGTCGGCCGACACACTCAGGACACGATCATCGCTGACGAAGTAGCGCGTGCCGCTGCTCGCCGGCGTCAGGTCGATCTGGCCGGCGAGGCTGGCGACGATCTGGCGACGGCCACCGTTCTCGGTCAGCGCGACGGCACCCGGATAGACGTCGAGGCCCACCGCGAAAACGTAGGCGGCAACCGTCTCGGTCGGCGTGCCGACGGTGAACGATGTCGCCGCGCGCAGTTCGCCGCGTTCGGCGACGAGCACGCCCGAGCCCTTGCCGACGGCGCTGATCCGCCCGCCGCTGGCGATCGTGCCACTGGCGACGTTGCTACTGCTCAGGCTGACGTACGAAACCGGCAATTCGACGCCGCTCTGGTCGGCGAAATCGCCGATCAGGCTGATCTGCCGCCCTTCGCCGACGTCCAGTCGCAAGACGCGTTCGACGAAGTCGATACGCGTCAGCGCCGCGTTGCTGATCGTCACGGCGATGGTCTGGATGGTCTGGCCGAAGCCGTCGTCGGCGCGGATGGTGAAGTCGGCGCTGCCGACAAAGCCCATTTCAGGCGCAAAGATCACCGCCCGGCCGTCGCCCGACAGGCGCGCCGTGCCATGACTGGCGCCGACGATGGAGAAGAAGCTGCGGTCGCCTTCCGGATCGGTGACAAAGCTCGCGACCGGTGCGCTGACGTCCAGATCCTCGTGCGTCGTAACCGTCGCCGCGACCACCACCGGCGCCTGGTTCGGGGTAAAGCCGGTGTTTTGCATCAGCAGCTGCAGATCGAGACTGTCGATCACGCCATTGGCGTCGGCGTCGAGCGCCAGCGCGTAGCCAGCGTCGCCGCTACGCAGCCCGGCGGCGGCAGCGATCAGCACGGCGTCGCTGCCGTCCGCCTTGCCGTCGCGGTTGGCGTCGCCGGCAACGAACAGCGACAGCTGGTAGCTGCCGGCACTGGTGGCGCCGATCTCGATCAGCTTCAGGCCGGCGCGATCAAGTTTGTAGAGCGCGAAAGCGCGGTTGCCCTGCACTGACGAGGCCACCGCTGTCAGTCCCGGCAACACCGGCAGCAGCGGTAACAGCCCGCCACTGCCCTCGACGATCAGCCCCAGGTATACCGAGCCGCTGGCCGTCGACGCCAGTTCGGACTCGCGCAGGGTGAACGCGAAGCTGGCTTTCTCGCCGGCGGCGAGATGGCCGGCAAGCGGCGTCGCCAGATAGCCCAGCGACGAACCCAGGTCGGCGGTGATCGCCTGCTCTGCGACGCCCGTGCCGCGGTAAGTCGAACAGGCTGCCGCCTCCGGCAGTGGCGACCATCGCCAGGCGTCCAAGAGCGCCCTCCTCGTAGCCGTAGCGGAGCGAGCGCGCCGCTTCGAGATCGCGAACGGCAAGCAGGCGACCCTGCGCGTCGTACTCGTAGAGGAACTGGCGGCCGTCGTCGGCGACGACGCGTTCGATGAAACCATCGCCGTTGAGCGAAAACTGCACGCGCTGGCCGTTGCTGGCGACAATGCCGCTGTCGCTGAGCAGCAGGCGAACGCCATCGGTGAAAACAATCTCGCGCACTTCGCCATCGCCGATGTGGTAGCGCGTGCCGTCGGGAGCGACCAGAACGTAGTCGGTGCCGACTGGCGTTGGCCGGGTTGTAGCCCTGGCCGGTGAGCAGGTCGAAATAGCTGGACCCGGCGCGCTGCAGCGGCGTCGCTGGCGCCTCCAGCGACCAGCCGCTGCCATTGGCAGCGAAGGCCGGCAGGTACCAGGTCTGACCCGGAATCGAGTGCTTTTGCGGGGCGAAGCTGAAAGCCATGCGCTGGCCATCTGGCAGCGTCAGGAAGACCCGCTGACCATCGGCAAAAGTGCCGAGCACGCCAGCCGTCTCGCGACCGGTCAGCGACACGTCGGTTTGCAGATCGACGTCCCGGAAGGCCAGCCGCCAACCCTCGCCGAAGCTGCCCGGAATCGAGCGCGCCAGCGAATCGTAGCTGCGTGCGAAGGCCAGATCGTGGCCGCCGACGGTAAGCACGAAGTCGGTCTCCGAGCGCAGCAGCTGCGGCTGCTTGCTCGCCGCATCGACCTCGATCGCGATGCTCGCTTCGCCGCGTCGGCCGGCCAGGTCGACGACCCGCAGGCGCAGCGAATAAAAGCCATTGGCCAGGCCGCTCGGGTCGAGCTGCGCGAAAGCGGCGGCATTGACCGCGCCGTCGCCGCTGGCCAGCAAGGAGTAGTGTTCCTCTCCGTAACGGGCGATTTCCAGGGTCCACGAGTCGACGTTGTCGTCGCCGGTGCTGCCGATCAGCGCCGTCGTCGCAGTGATCCGGGCAAACGCCAGCTGACTGGCGAAGGACGGCGTCGGCGCGCTCTTGTCGAGCGGATCGCGGACGCGGATGACCGACGTGCTGCTGCCGACGAAACCGTCTACATCGGTGGCCTCGGCGCGCAGGGCGATCTTGCCGACCGTGGTGGTGGTCAGCAGCGCTCGTCCATCCTGGTCGAGCGCACTTCGACGCCATCGGCGTAGAGGCGCAGATGGGCGATCGCGCCAAAGCTCTCGGCGATCACGTGCACCAACACCTGCTGGCCTGGTATGACCGGGAAGCTCGGTGTGTTCTCGATGATCACGTTCGCTGTCGGCGCTGTCAGCGCGGCCCGGATCAGCAGCGGCAGCGTCGTGCTGGCGAGACCATCCGAGACCTGCGCCATGATCAGGTAGTCGCCCGCCTGGCCGGCGCCGGGTGTCCATTGCAGCAAGCCGGTCGCCGCGTCGAGCGTCGCTCCGTCGGGCAGACCACTCGCGCTGTAGCTGAGCTGGGAGTTCTGATCGGCGTCCTGTCCGACGATCTGGAAGGCCAGTGGCCGACCGAGCAGCGCCGCGTGATTGGAGACGCTCAACTGCGGTGCCCGGTTGACGTTGGCGATCGCCACGCTGACCGTCGTCTCGCTGCTCGCGCCCTGCGGGTCACGCGCCGAGAAGCTGAAGCTGTAGTCACCCGCCTGCTCGTAACTCGGCGTCCAGCGGAACTCACCTGTGCGCGCGTCGAAGCGCGAACCCGCGGGCAACGGCGTCAAGGCGCTGAACACCACCGGGTCGCCGTCGACGTCGCCGACGCTCAGCTGGAACTGCAGCTGCGCACCCTCGCGGCCGCTCTGCGGCAGCAGGGCAACGACGATCGGCGCCTGATTGCTGTTCTGAACCGTGAGACGCACGCTCTCTGCACTCTCGGCGCTGCCGTCGCTGACCGAGAAGCGCACATCCGGGTAGTCGCCGGCGCTGAAGAGGTGCGGCGTCCAGTTGAGGACGCCATTGACAGTATCGAAACCGGCACCCGCCGGCAGATTGCTGACCGCGTAGCTGAGCACATCGCCATCGGCGTCGATGGCTGCCAGCTGCAGGCGGAACGCCTGACCCTCGAGCAGCGTCAGGTCGCCGACCGGCGCCAGGAGCGGCGCGCTGTTGGCGTTGCGAACCTTGATGCGCACCACCTGCGAGACTTTGTTCGGTGCCGTCGCGCCCTTGTTGCCGTTGTCGCTGACTTCGAAACGCACGTCGAAGCTCTGACCGAGGCTGGCCGCGGTCGGCGTCCATTCGACCAGCGCCCGGCCGTAGGTCGGCTGCGGCGTGAGGGTCATTCCGGCCGGAGCGTTGAGCATTGCAAAAGCGAGCGCATCCTGATCGAGATCGCGGGCGTCGATGGTGAAACTCAGGCGCTGGCCGACCAGCGCCAGCTTGTCGCCGAGCGGTGCCAGCAGCGGCGATTCGGAGGCGGACAGCGCGCTGAGGATGAAGCGCCGGGTAAACGACTGCGCCAGCAGCGCGCCGCCGCCGTCGCCGTCATCGGTCGCGGTGAGCGCGATCTCGTAGTCGCCGCGGTCGCCGGAGTGCGGTGCGAAAACGAATTTGCCGCTGCCGTCGCCGTGGTCGACAAAACTCGCGAAAGCCGGCAAGCCACTGACGGTAAGCTGCAGCGGATTGCCATCGGCGTCGCTGGCGCTCACCGGCAGTTCGAAGACGCTGTCGCGTTGCACGCTCTGCGGCAGGATCTCGGCGATTTCCGGCGCGCGGTTGGCATTGCGGATGCTGATCGGCACGACAATCTCGGAAGTCAGCGGCACGCCGCTGCCGTCCCCGTCGTCGGTTGCCGTAAAGCGCACGCTGTAGTCGCCGGCCTGGCTGAAGTCGGGCGTCCAGTTGAATAGTGCCGTCACCGGATCGAAGCTGGCGCCAGCGGGCAGACCGCTGACGACGTAAGTCACCGTTGCCTCGGAACCTTCCTGCAGGGTGAGCGTGCCGCTGCTCTGGCGATCCTGCGGGATGAAGCCGGGATTGTCGGCATCGAAAGCGAAGGCGCGGAAGCTCAGCACCTGTCCCTCGAAGCTGATCCACGACCCGAGTTCGTCGAAACGCGGTGCGGCGTTGACGTTCAGGACATGCACGCGCAACTCGGTTTCGGTCGATTTGGCGCCGTCGCTGGCGCCGAGCTTGAGCAGATAATCGCCGGCCTGCGTGAAGCCGGATGTCCATTCGAAGACGCCGGTATGCGGATCGAGGAACGCACCGACCGGCAGGATGTTGGCGAAGAAGGCCAGCTGCTGCCCGTCCACGTCGGAAGCCTGCAGCTGCAGGCGCAGCGAATCGCCTTCGCGGATCGTCCGCTCGGCCAGCGGCTTGACTTCGGGCGGCGCGTTGTCGGGTTTGATCAGCAGCGTGAACGAGCGGGTCACCGAGGTCTTGCCGTCGCTGACCACCAGCTCGACGTTGTGATAGGTGCCGGCGGACTGGTAATCGGGCGTCCACAGCAGGGCCTTGAGTTCGGGATCGAAAACGGCTCCCGGCGGCAGATTGTTGGCGAAATACTGCAGGAAGTCTTCGTCGGGTCCTGTGCCGACAGACCGACCAGCAGCGACTGGCCTTCCTGGCCCTCGATCTCGCCCGGCAGTTCGGAAACCACCGGCGGACGATTGGCGCCGGCGACTTCGATGACAAAGGCCTGGGTGTCGAAACCGCCACGCGTATCGTAGACCCGCAACAGCACTGAAGCAGTGGCCGGACTGAGCGCCGTCGGCAGCCAGCTGAGGACGCCGCTGTGGCTATCGAGCTGCAGGCCCTCCGGCCCATCGAGCAGCAGGTAGGCCAGCGCGCTGCCGTCGGGGTCGACGGCCAGTGCCTGGTAGCTGTAGGCCTGGCCAGCAGCAGCGACGCTCAGCGGCGTCGAGGTGAAGCTCGGCCGCTGGTTCGCATAGGGCACGGCGTAGATGCCGTGGCCAATACCGATCTGTTGCGCCGCGCCGTTGCTGATCGAGACGCTGAAAGTGGCCAGCGACGCACCGGCCTGCAGCTTGCCGTTCGGCAGTTTGCCGGAAAGGTCGATGTACCAGAGGCTGCCGGCGCCCTGCGGGGCGACGCCGCCGAGCGGCCGGCCCTGGAAGTAGCGCGCCGGGTCGATGATCAGCGACGCCGGCAGGAGCAGGTCGTAGTCGGCTTCGTTGGTGACCGTGACGTCGTAGGAAACGATGCCGCTACCGCGGTCGCTGCGCACACGATCGAAGTCCAGGCGGACCACCGACGAGAAGTCCTGTGCGGCGACGAAGCTCGAGATGAAGGCCGAGCCGAGCGCCATACCGGCGCTGCTGCCGACGCTGCCGAGGACGCGCAGGTCGTAGAGGTCGGCTTCCAGGTCGCTGACGGTCAGGGTGACGGTACGCGCCGGCGCGTCGTAGCTGACGCCGCTGATCGTCGCCAGGCCGCCGTTCTGACGCACCACCTGGTAGTTCAGCGGATTGAGCACCGAAGCCGAAGCCGACGCCGGCCCGGCAAACATGTCCTGGTCGAAAGTGATCGTCAGTTCGCTCAGCGGCAGCAACACCACCGCCCGGTTGGGCGGATTGGTGGCCAGCACCTGCGGCGCGACGATCGGACTGATCACATCGACCTGCTGCGACTGGCCGAGCAGGATGCGGCCGTCGCTGGTCGCCACCACCGCCTCGCCGCGCGAGCCGCCGCGAGCGATCTCGACGCTGTGTAGCGTCGTCAAGTCGACCATGGTCAGCGCCGAGCCGACTTCACCATGCGTCGCGTTGCTCGAAACGAAAAGCAGCCCCGCCAGATCCGTGCCGGCGCGACCGAACGCCAGCGAGTCGACTTCGCCGTCGAGACGCACCATGACCGTCGCGCGACCGCGCTTGTCGAAACTGACGACGTCGCCACGCGCCGGCCAGGAGGTCGCCCACAGCGTCTCGTCGGCAGCGAAAGCGAGGTCGTCGACGCGCAGGTCGCTGAAATGCCGGAAGTTGCCGCTGCTCGGGTCGAAAATCTCGATCCCGTCGCCCGACGACACGTAGATCTCGCCGGTCGACGGCTTGATCGCCAGCGCCTGCGTAATACCCGTGCCGAAGCGCGCCAGGATTTCGCCGCTGTCGGCGTTCAGGCGCAGCAAGGCGCCACCGCCGGTGGTCGCCCACAGCTGTCCCTGCTCGTCCAGCGCCAGGTCGAAAATTGGTTCGTCGAGTTCGACGAAAGGCTGCAGCGCACGACCGCCATCGTGCGCGATGCGATACAGCCAGCCGCGGTTCGGACCGCCACTGATGATCGTCGAACCGTCGGGCATCTCGACGATCGCCAGCGGACCGATCGCCGCGTGGCTCTCGACGAAATCGGTGGCGTAGGACTGCGCGGTGAACGGGCGCAGGATCTCGGTGAACTCGGGCAGCTTGGCCAGCGGCGTCGCCGCCGGAATCTGCTGCTGTGCGGCGACGAACAAGGGATTGGTCGGCGGCAGCACTGGCGCCAAGGGCGGCGGCAGATCCTGCGAAGTCTGGCCGAAGCTCGGCAGACCGCCGAGATTGGCGCCGGAGCCGTCATCCGGCGCCTGCACGCCACCCGGGGCCGCTTCGCGATTGCCGGCCAGATCCGTCGCCAGGGCGAGGAATTCGTAACGATGCCCGGCTTCGCCGGAGTAGATGTCGAAGCTGTCGCTGGTCTGCCGCTTCCAGATCCGGAAATCGCCACCATCTTTGGCGACATAGACCGTGACGTGGGCGACGCCCGCACCGCCGTCTTCGTCGACGGCCGTCCAGCGCACTTCGTAGTCGGAACCACCGGCCTGTACAGCTGTGGCGGTGAGCGTCGTCAGCGGCGCGCCGGTGTCGAGCGTCTGCACCAGCTCCTGCGTCTCCTGTGGTGCAATGGCGTTGAAGCGCACCACCGCCCGCGCCTTGACCAGCGTTCCCGAGGCCAGTCCGTCCTTCGCCTGGACCGTGTAGCCGAGCTGGCCGACGCCGCGACCGTCGGCGGCGTTGGGCAATAGCAGGCCGCGCGTGGCGTCCACCAGCACCTCGCCGGTCTCCGGGTCGATGGCCTGGAAAACCCAGGAAGCGGTATTCGTGCTCGGGTCGATCCCCGCCGAGACGCGCAGGATGAAGCCCTTTGCATTGCGCAGGTCGAAGTCGCCCTGGAACAGCGCGCGGCCGGTCGGAATGTGCACCGTCAGGTCGGCGAGCTTGATGTCGCCGAGGCGGAAGGTACTCGGATCGAGCGCCGGATCGAGTTCGCTGACGACGCGGATTTCGGTTACCGAAGTCGCTGCCGCCGACGGGTTCTCGAACTTGATGGTATAGGGCAGCGCCTGCCCGACGGGCAGGAACTGATCGACGCCATAAGCCTGCGGACCGGCGATCGACGCCAGCTGGCCGTCGCCGATCGCCTGCTCGTAGAGACGCGAGAAATCGAGCGCGGTCAGCTCGTTGGACGCCGCGACCGAGGCGTAGTCGGGCAAGGCAATCGTTGCCGCCGACGCGCCATCCTTGTCGAAGCCGACGTAGGGAACGAAGATGTTGAAAGTCTGGAAGTAGGTCGGATGCGACAGACCGAGATCGTAGTCGTCGAATACCGGCAGGGCCGGCACGGGAATTCCCCCTTCCAGGCAATCGCTCTCGCGCGCCTCGTAGTGGTCGATGGCGGCCTTGGTGCCCGGCTCGTCACCGTACCATTCCTTGATCTTGGCGAAGAAATCGGCGAGGTCGGCAGTGGTCCGGATTTGCTCACCGGCCGGGCCGATCAGGATCCCGGTCGCCAGCGTGCTCATCAGGCTCATCACCTTGATGTCCTGGCGGATCGGCGGCGCTTCGTCGACCGGACGCAGGATACCGACCTCTTCGAGCGCCGCCAGGTAGGCCTGGCTCCAGGTCGTGGCGTCGGCGGCGAGGACGCGCAGCGCGATCGCCGCGCGCTTTTCGGCGAGCGACGTATCGTCGATACGCGTGTCTGCGATCTGCGCGTCGAGATCGGCGTCGGCAAGGATCGCCGCGCGCAACGTGAGCGCTTCGGCGGTCTGGTCGGCGATGAACTCGTCACGGGTCATTGCCGTCGCCGCGCCGACGACGTTGAAGCGGTAGGGGATGAAGGGGATCACGCACTTGTCGGGCAAACCTTCTTCCGAGCCGGCCAGCAGCCACAGCTCCCAGAACTCGGGCAGCACCGTGATCATCGCCTGCGGACCGCCGGCGAGCGCCTGGATCGGCTCCAGATCGGGGTACATTTCGTACAGGCCAACGCGCAACGCGTCCCAGTTGAGTGTCGACAGCGCTTTCAGCAGCGGGTAGGTCTGGACATTGAAAGTGGCACCGACGTAACCGCCGGCGATGACGTCATAGGCGTAGCCCGATGAGAGGATCTGGCCGTTGCTGTTGGTCGCCGAATCGAGGCTGGCCCACGGCACGTCCTCGCCACCGCTCTCGGGCTGGCCACGCAGGTTGTTGTAATACTTGAGGAAGGGGAGATCGTAGACGAAGCTGTTGACGCCCATCTCGGGAACACCGAAGCTGAAGCGGACGTACGGCGTGTCGACGTTGGTCAGGCTTTGCAGCGCGACGCCGTAGGTGCCGGTCTCGCCGGCAGCGAGGACGCGCGGACCGCCCAGCCCAATGGTCACGTCGGTCTCCAGCGCGCGCTCGATCAGGAAACGGTAGGCGACGACCGCCTGCTGGCCATCCGGATTGATGACCTTGAGGTCGTAGAGGCCGAGCGGCGCGTCGCGGAAATCGAAGGTGGCGCGGATCCAGGTCGAATCGATGACCTCCCACTTGACCGGCTCGTACTCGGCGACTCGCGGGCGCACCAGTTTGAGGATCGCGTTGTCGGCGAACTTGGCGCCGCGCACGTCGATCGTCACCCAGCGGCTGTCGCCGCCCTGGTCGACCTGCACGCCGGTGATCGCGAAAGGCACCACCTCGGCGAGCAGCTTGACCTGCGCGTTCTCTTTCGGTTCGCTGTGGCCACGAATCAGGACGTAGTAATCGCCCGGCCTGGTGAAGGGAATCACCGCCGTCTGATTGGCCTGCAGCGGATTCTCGTAGGTCGCGTCGTAGTTGAAGCCGTCGGGAACATCGCCGTAACGAACGAAGATCTCGTTGGCGGCGTCGTGGTCGACAGCGCTCAGGCTCAGCTTGAGCGTCTCGCCCTGGCCGACGGTGAGCTTGTAGACCCGGCTCTGGCCGGTGGACAAAGTGGTGCTCAAGGCGACGCCCAGATGCAGTTCGTCGACGGCGATGCTCAGCGCGTTGGCCGAGGTGCTGAAGTTGTTGGCTTCGCCCGCCGAGCGGTAAGGCCCTTCGAAAACTTCGTTGTAGATGTCGGGGCGAACGATGACGCGATACTGGCCGATCTTGATCGGCGGCACCAGCGCCTCCAGGGTCGCCGTGTAGCTGTCGTTCTCGGCGAGCACGCCACTGTGTGCGAGCTTGCCGAGCAGGCGGTCGCCGATGTCCCAGAGGTTATCGTCGGAGAGATAGACGGCGTCGGTCCAGGCAGCCGAAGTGGCATTGCTGCTGTGGTTGGCAACGGTCCACTCGACACGCAGCGTTTCGCCGGCCGCGCCGGCGCCGGCAAAAGTGATCGCGTCGACCTGGACGTCGGCCGGCGGCGGCACTTCGAAGATCGACGGTGGCGCATTCGGCGTCGCGTTGTTGCGCTCGAAGCCACCTTCGAAAACCTTGCCGCGGCCACTTCCGCGCGCCGGATCGGTGACCACGAAGACGTAGTAGGCGCCGCTGATGTCGAGCGGCGCGCGCAGCGTCCTGCTGACCGTGTAACTGTCGCCCTGCGCCAGGCCGCCGCGGTGCTCGACGGTCAGCAGGTAGCGATCGCTGTCGAGGTCGAGCAGCGGGTCGCGTGAGAGGTAGATCAGGTCGTCCCAGCGTTCCTGCTCGGGCAGCGTGTCGGCGCCACCGAGGTTGCCGACGGTGTAGGTGACGGTGAAGTCGTTGCCAACGGTGATGTGGTTCGGCGCGCTGACCGCGGTGACCTGCAGGTCGGCAAGCGGCGCCGCCATCACCGGCAGTGGCGCAACGGTGATGTTGTTGCCCTCGCCGCGGAATTCCGGCACGGCGTCGTTGTTGGCGTCGATGCCGACGCCACGATACTCGGGAACGATGTTGCTGTTCCACCACGCCAGCCGACTGTCGGCTTCGGAATCGGTGAACGCCAGCAGGCTGAAAACGCCGGCGATGCCGTCGGGCAACTTCACGGTCGCCGTACCGGTATAGCTGTCGCCGGCGTTCAGTACGCCGTAATGGCGCGCCTCGGCGACCTGCAGGTCGAAGGTGTCGAGCGAATCGTCTTTGGACAGGAACAGCCGGTCCCACCAGCTGATCTCGCGGGTGTCGCGGTTGCCGATATTGGTCACCGTGTAATTGACGGTAACCGTGCCGCCCGACTGCCCGCCCAGCGGCGGCACCAGCAAGGAGGTGACTTTCAGATCGGGTTCGCGGTACGTGACCGGGATGCTGCCGACGCCGCGGTTGTTGTCCTGGCCGCCGACGCCCTCGTACGCCGATGTCGGGTAGTAGTCGTCGCGATAATAGGCGTTGACGCCGGCGTCGGCCTCACCGGCCGGATAGCGCGGGTCGTAGCGGTTGGCGTCGGTAATCACGTAGATATAGAAATTGCCGCCGATGCCGCGCGGCAGCGTGACCTCGGCGCTCTCGGTGTAGCTCGCTCCGGCCGCCAGACCGCCAGCATTATTGTGCACGAAAGTGCCGAGGCTGGTCGCCCGCTCGGGCAGGAAGACCGGGTCGGGCGACAGATAGACGCTGTCCAGCCAGTAGCGCGTGCCCTCCCAGACCGCTGCCCCGAAGTTCTTGACGGTCCAGCTGATGGTCGTCTTCTCACCCGAGAAGTTCTCGCCCGGCGCAGCGATGGTGAGCACCTGCAGGTCGGCCGGACTCGGCACGACGCCGGTGTCCTGCACGCGGGTGTTGTTCTCTTCGTCGGCCTCTACAACGTCGTAGGGCTTTCCCTTGTAGGGGTTGTAGTCGGTGTAGGCGATCAGGTACTGGCCGCTGGCCGCCGGGTTGAGCGCAAAGCTGGTGCTCTGGGTATAGCTGGCGCCGGGCGCGGCACCGCCGTCGTGCGCCACCGCGCCGAGATACCACTGCTTGGCACCGGCGGCGTTGAGGGTCGGCTTGTCGGACAGCCAGAAGACGTCGTTCCAGCTACCGGCGGCTTCCCCGGCACCGCGGTTGGCCACCGTCCAGGTGACGCTCAGCGCACTGCCGGTCGAGGCCAGCGGCGAAGCGGCGAGCGCGCTGATGTGCAGGTCCGGCGGCGGCGGCGCGAAGCCACCGATGACGTCGATCGCCCGTGCCTTGTAGTTGTTGTTGTCGAGCTCGTTGATGTCGTCCGGGTTGAGGTTGCTGGCCAGCGTATCCTCGAGGATGACATCGTAGGAATCGCTCCAGACGGTGATGTAGTAAGTGCCCGAGGCGACGTGCGCTGGCAGCGCGACCTGCGTGACGACGTCGTAGCTGCTGCCCACCGCCAGCGCGCCCTGGTGCTGCAGCGCGCCGAGCAGGATGGCGCTGTTGCCGCTGGCGTTGGGCCGCGTCTTGTCGCGCGACAGCCAGATGGTGTCGGTCCAGTTGGCTCCGGCAGTGGTGCCGCTACCGCGGTTGGCGACCGTGTAGCGGACCTCGATACTGGCGCCCTCGACGGCCTGCGCCGGCGCAACGACGCTGCCGGCGACCAGGTCGGCGAGCGGATACGGCTCGACGAAGAGCGGTACGGCGGCGATATTGTTGGCGTCGTTGGGATACTCGTCGACCGAACCGCTGCCGTCGGCCTGAACGATCAGAAACACGTCGCCACGGAAACGGATCGGGATCTGCAGGCTGCCGCTGTCGGTCGCGTACTGCTCGCCGGGGTTGAGCGCCGCACCATTGTCGTAAGAGCCGATCAGCAGGTCGTCGCCGCTGAGCTTGTTGTCGAGCGACAGGTAGACGCGGTCCTGCCAGCGCGGCGTCGTCGTCGGCACGCCGCCCTGGTTGATGATCGAGAAACGCAACGACACCGTCGCGCCGGCCGCGGCCCGCGCCGGCGCGACGACATTGGCCACCTGCAGGTCGGAGCGCGGCAACAGCGCGACCTGCAACACCTGGTCGTCGGCGGCACTGTTGTTGGCGGCAGCGCTGCCGTACTCGTACACCTGGCGGCTGGAATTGGTCAGCACGACCAGCTGATAAACACCTTCGGTGCGCGCCGGCAGGCGGAAGCGCTCGGTGCGGGTGTAGGAAATGCCGGCTTCGAGGCCGCCGGCATCGTAGGTGAAAGTGCCGAGGTAGATGCCGGGGTCGTTGGGCTGCCCAACTTTGCGCATCGAAACGACGTCGGTCCACGCGCCATCGGCCTTGGCCAGTCCGTTGTTGGTGACCGTCCAGCGAACGTCGATGGTGTCGCCTTCGGAGGCCGTCTCCGGCGTCACGATGTCGGTCACCTGCAGGTCCGGCGAGTCCGACAGGATGACCTCGAGCGGCCCGGCGACGCGGCTGTTGTTGTCGGTGTACACAAACTCGAAGGGGCCGGAGCTGCGCACGCGCACGTAGTAGTTGCCCGACAGTCCGTTGGGAATCGTCACTTCCTGCGTGCGGCTGTAGCTATCGCCGGCAGCGAGCACGCCGAGGTGCGTGAACGTGCCGAGCACGGCAAGCACCTGCGTGCCGGCGGCATCCGAAGTGAGGACCAGTTCGTCGTTCCAGCCCGGGATGTCGGTCGGGCCGATGCCGACGTTGCTGACCTGCCAGGAGACCTCGACGCCGCGACCCGAACGGGCGGTCGCCGGCACGCTCGCCTGGCTGACCACCAGGTCGGCGTTGGGAATGCGCATGACGTCGAAAATGCGCGCCGCTTCAGCGGCATTGTCGGTCTCGAGACCGTTCTCGAAGACCTGGTTGGCGGCATCGCTGCGCACAAAGAAATGGTAGCGCCCCTGGAAGTACGCCGGCAGCAGGAAAGTCTCGGAGCGCGTGTAGCTGGCGCCGACAGCGAGCCCACCGAGGTGCTCGTAGCTGGCAAGGACGCGGTCGTCGCCATTGCCGACGATGCTATCGGTGGACACCAGCAGGGTATCGGTCCACTGCGTCGTCTGGCCGACACCGGTGCCGTCGTTGCCGACCGTCCAGCTGACGGTGATCCGTGCCGGGTCGCCGACCACCACCTCGGGTGCCGGCGCATAGGGCACGCCGGCTTCGGCGCTGACGGCGCTGACGACCAGGTTGGCGTAGGGCGCCAGCGCCGCGGCGAAAGGCGTCGAACCGACGTTGTTGTTTTCGGCACCGACCTCGTGCACCTGCCCGAGTGCGTCGCCGACCAACAGCAGGAAGTAGTCGCCGCTGGCCGCCAGCGGCAAATTGACCTGCAGTTGCGCGTCGTAGCTGGCGCCGGTGGCGAGTAGCCCGCCATGCGCCAGTTCGCCGAGCAGGGTGTCGTCGGCACCAAGCGTCGCATCGCGCGACAGGTAGAGGCGATCGGTCCACGCGCCGAGCGCGTCGCTGCTGCCGGCGTTGCGCATCTGCCAGGCGACGACGATGGCCTCGCTGGACAGCGCGCCGGCCGGCGCGCTCACCAACACCGGCCGCAGATCCGGATGCACGACGCCCAGAGTCGCCGTCGAAACGCTGCTGTTGTTGCCCTCCTGGCTGCCTTCGAAAACCGTATCGCCGACATCGCTGCTGACGACAATGAAATAATCGCCGTCGGCGACGTCGGGCAGCGTGATCTCGGTGCTCGCCGTGTAGCTGGCCAGTGCCAACAGTTCGCCGCTGTGCGGCACGGTCGCCAGCAGACGCGCGCCGCCGAGACTGCCGTCGGCGCTGAGGTACACGCGGTCGCTCCAGCTGCCACGCGCGGCGCCGCTGCCGCTATTGGCGACGGTCCATGTAACGATCCGCGTCTGACCCGGAGCACCCGGCACCGGCACGACGATCTCGCTGACGCTCAGATCGGCGAGCGTCGGCGCCAGCACCTGCACCGCCGCATGGCTGGCAGTGACGTTGTTGTCCTCGAAAATGCTCTCGAAAACCTGGCTGGCAGCGTCGGTCTTGACCAGAATGTGGTAGTCGCCGGTGATCCCGAAAGGCAGGAAGACATTGCTCTGGCCGCTGTAGCTTTCAGCAGCGCCGAGCCCACCGCTGTGCAGGATCTGCGCCAGCAGCGTATCGCCAGCGTCGAGCGCGGCGTCGCTCGACAGGTAGATGCGGTCCTGCCATTGCGTCGCGTCGGTCGGCCGGTCGCCGGCATTGCGCACGCGCCAGCTGACCGGCGTCGCTTCACCGCTGCGCGCGCTGGCCGGCGCGGCGACGACCTCGACCTGCAGGTCGGCGTGCGGTGTCGACAGGTCGATCATCAACAGCGCGCTGTTGTTGGCGCGCGTGTCGGGCTCGCTGAGCTCGCCAAGCGCGTCGGCGACGACCGCCAGGCGGAAAGCGCCATCCAGGCGCTCGGGAACGAGCAGCTGCCGGCTCTGCTGATACGAGGCACCGGGCGCCAGCACACCATAGTGCCCGACGCTGGCCAGGGTCACGTCGTCGGCGTTGCCGATCACGTCGTCCCTGCTGAGCACGACGCGGTCGCTCCACAGCACGCCGCTGGCAATCGATCCCTGGTTGAGCACCGTCCACTCGAGCGTGATCGTCTCTCCGCCGCGGCCGCTGCTCGGTGCGCTCAAGCTGCCGACCGCGAGGTCGGCGTAGGCTCTGGCCGCCACGGTGAACGCCAGGCGGGCGCTGTTGTTGCTCTCGCCGCCGTCGCCGGCGGCGGTATATTCGACCAGGCTCCCCTGGCCGGCGGCGTTCTGGTCGACACGCACCTCGACTTCGATCTGGCCGCTGCCGCGCAGGCCCTCCGGCAACTGGAAGGTGTACGAACGCGCGACGCTGGCGTCGGGCGCCAGCGCGGCGTTGCCGATCAGCGCGATGTTGTAGGGCAGAGCGACGTCGAGCAGCGTTTCGCCGCTGCTCAGGTTGCGCACGATCAGGCGGTCGTGCCAGCTCGCCGGGGTGGCGATCAGGCCGTCGTTGCGGTCGTCCCAGAAGACGGTGACGCTATCGCCGGCAGTGGCCGTGAGTGCTTCGACACGCAACCGCTGGACGAGCAGATCGGGCGCCGAGGCGACGACCACAGTCGCCGCGTTGTTGGTCTCCGCGCTGTCGCTGGCGTTGCTCTCGAAAATCTCGCCATCGACGTCGGTGCTCACCAGGAATTCGAACTGGCCGCTGCCGACAGCGCCGGCCGGCCAGCTGAAGGTGAAGCGGCGGTCGATCGAGCCGCCGGCGGCGAGCGCGCCACCGACCGCCGGCAGATAGCGGCTGCTGGCGTTGAGCAGGATCGCGCCGGTACTCAGATTGCGCACCCTGAGGCGATCGTTCCAGGCGTCGTTGACGCCAACGCTGCCGCTGTTATTCACCCGCCAGCTGACGGTAAGGCTGCTACCCGCCGCCCAGCCGCTGCTCGGCGTCACGACGACGCTATCCACCTGCAGGTCGGGGTACGGAGTCGACGCGGCGAGCGCGTTCACGCTGGCAGCATTGTTCAGCTCGGCGACGCCGGGTTCGGCGACGACGTTGGTGACGTCGGCGGCGACTTCGAAACGCAAGTTGCCGGCACCGCTGTTGCCGCGCGGCAAGCTGACCGTCACCTGCCGGGCGCGACGCGCGCCGACGGCCAGCGGATCGGTCGCTGCGGCACCGAGGTCGCTGTAATCGACCAGCAGGTTGACGACCAACTCGCCGCCACGGTCCATGTTGCGCACCAGGAGGCGATCTTTCCACGGCGCATCGGCTGGCAAATTGCCGGTATTGCTCACTTCCCAGCCGACCAGCACCTGGCCACCGGCGGTGAGGCCGCCGCCGACCGGCGTCAGCACCAGATTCTCGACCTTGAGGTCGGCACCCGGAACGCTGCCGAGGCCGGAAAGGATGATTTTTTGCGCGACCGGCGACGGCGAGACGTTGAGCGTGTAGTTCGAGATGCCGCGCTCGTGGTAGCGCCCCTCGACGAGCAGCGTGTACAGGCCGTCGAATTCCAGTGTCGTTACGTCGACGTCATTGGTGTAGAAATGCGTCGGCCCCCACACCGTCTTGCCCCAGGGATCGAGCAAGCGCCATTCGGTGTAGTAGGCGCCGCTGAAGCTGACCCGGTCGAAGTAGAAACGATCGCCGGCGGCAGCGTTGAAGCGGAAGATATCGGTCGAATTGGCCGGATTGAGCTCGCTGCTGACCGGCGTACCCGGGGTGATCAGCTGCGCAGCGGCGAGGTCGAGCAGGCGCAAGGCGTAAGCGCCGGTTGCCTCGCCGCTAGCGTCGATGCTCAGCGTGTAATCGCCCGGCAGCAGTTCGAGCAGCGACAGCCCATGCACGCCGTCGGTGCTGCTGAAGGAGCGGTTCGCCACCTCGCTGCCGCGCGGACCGCTGAGACTCCACGAGAAATTGCCGTTGTTGGTCAGGACGTCGACGTAGACCTGCTTGGTCTCGCTGAGCGTGAAGGTATGCAGGCCGCGCTGGCCGACGCTGTCGATCGAGCCGGCGACCTCGCTGTCGAGCGTCATCGGTGTGACCTGGTCGACCACCGGCTGGACGTTGATGGTGTAAGTCGAAGTGGCCGCGTCCTCGTGGTAGCGACCTTCGACCAGCAAGGTGTAGCGACCGCTGCGCGGCAGTGTCGTGACATCGACATCATTACTGTACATGTGGGTGGGGCCCCACAGCGTGTTCCCCGCCGGGTCGAGCAACTGCCAGTCGGTGTAATAACCGCCGCTGAAGCTGACGCGATCGAAGTAGAAACGCTCGCCGGCGACGGCGTCGAACCAGTACACGTCGGTCTCGTTGCCGGGCGTCAGCGTCCGCTCGAGCAGCGGCGTGCCGGGGACGATCTGCGTCCCGGCCGCCAGGTCGAGCAGGCGGAAGGCGTAAGCGCCGGTGGCATCGCCACTGCCGTCGACGATCAGCGTGTAGCTGCCCGGCGCCAGATCCATGATCGAGCGCCCATTGGCGGCGTCGGTGGCGCTGAACAAGCGCCCGGAGACAAGGCTGCCGCGCGGCCCGCTCAAAGTCCAGCTGAGTTGGCTGGTGTTGGCAAGAACATCGAAGTAGACGCGTTTCGACTCGCTGCCGCCGATTTCGAAGCTGAAGCTGTCGACCTCGCCCGGCTTGCTCAGTTCGGCATCGACGCGGTCGCCGACGACGATCGGCGTGCTGACGCTGTTGTCCATCTTGCGCACGTTGATCGTGTAGTTCGACGCCGTATCCTCGTGATAGCGGCCCTCGAGCAGCAGGTAGTAGGTCCCCGAGTAGGGCAGCGTCGTCAGGTCGACGTCGTTGGTGTACATGTGCGTCGGCCCCCACAGCGGGCGGCCGAAGGGATCGATCAGCCGCCAGTCGGTGTAGTAGCCGCCGCTGAAGCTGACGCGATCGAAGTAGAATTGCTCGCCGGCAAGGGCATCAAAACGGTAGATGTCGGTCTCGTTGCCCGGGCTGAGCGTACCGCTGGTAGCGGTATCCGGGGTCAGCACTTCACCCTGAGCCATGTCCATCAGCTTGAAGCTGTAGGCGCCGGTGCTACCGAAAACGGACAACAGGTAGTCACCCGCTGTCAGGTCCAGCAGGGACAGGCCCTGGTAGCCATCCGAAGCGGTGAAGCTGCGGTCGGCAACGACGCTGCCGCGCGGACCGCTCAGACTCCAGCGCAGGCTGCTGTTGTTGGTCAGCGAGTCGAAGTAGGTGCGCGTAGCGTCGGTGACGCTGAAGCGGTAGCGGTCGATCTCGCCGCTGGCGGACAGCGTGCCGCTCACCGGCACGGTGCCCAGGGTCAGGAGCGTCAGGCTCTCGGCGGCACCGGCGACAACGGCGACGCGGATATTGTCGAGGTCGTTGTCGGCGCGCCAGCCGCCGTTGCGCGCACCGAAAGCCATGCGCCCGTCGTAGGCCTGCATGGCGCTGATGAAATAGTCCTCGACGACCGCCACTTCGCTGCCGGCATTGGGTGTCAGGTAGACGGAAACCTTGCTGCCGCCGGCGACCGCGGCAATGACAATGCGCGCGTGCTGGAAATTACCGCTGTCAAGACGGAAGCCGGCGACGTTGAACTCGGCGAGCTTGCTGCCGTTGAAATGCAGGGAGACGTGATTGTCGCTGAGCTCGCCGTTGTTCACCGGGTCGAAGCCGACGCCGAAGCTGCCGGCCAGATTTACCTCTTCGCCGAACTGCGGTGCCGGACCGCTGTTGCCCCAAACGTCCGCGTTCAACCAGGCGAAGCCGATGCCGTCACCCTGATTGCTGACTTTGCCGATGCGGAAGTCGAAATCGACGTTCACCGTCGCCGGAATCACGCCAACGCCGGCATTGTTGAAGGCAATCGTGTTGTAGCCGGTGACGCTGCCGGGGAGCAGGCGCAGGAAGTTGCCCGACGGCCCGCCGGGGATCACCACCGGCGCCGACTTGCTGAAGCTGGCGGCTACCCACGGCAGGCCGTCGGCGTCGAAATCCTGACTGCTGTGACCGCCGCTATTCGGCAAGGCGGTGTCGGCTATCCGGAAACTGTAGTCGACGGCCTTGCTCTCGCTGACCCGCCCTTCGAGCAGCAGGTAGTAGGTGCCGGTGAAAGGCATGGTGGACAGCAGGTCATCAGTGGCGCTGGGGCCAGATACCACCCCGTGATCGGGACTGATGAGCCGCCAGTACGGGCTGTTTGCGCTCTCGCTGAGCAGCTCGAAATTAAAACGGTCGCGGGCGCTGGCAGCGAAGCGGAACAGGTGCGTCGCGTTGCCGGGGCTCAGGCTGTCGGTGACCGTATCGCCGACGTCGATGAGCGTGGCCGCAGCCAGGTCCACCAGTCGGAAGCCGTAAGCGCCGGTCGTGGCATCCTTGCCGCCTACGATCAGGGTGTAATCGCCGGCCTCCAGGCTGAGCACCGGCTTGCTTTTGTAATCGTTGGAGTCGCTGTCGGCGAACTGCCGGGCCGACACCACCAGGCCGCGCGGACCACTGAGTGTCCAGGTGAAGTCGGTGCTGTTGGTGAGGGAATCGAAATACAGCGCACTACCGGCCTCCAGGCGGAAGTGGTAGTAGTCCTGCTGGGCCGCGTGCTCGATACTGCCGCTGACCGCGGCGCCCAGGGTCAGACTGGCCACATCATCAGCCACGGGCTGGACATTGAATGAGTAGGAGGCATTACCGGCGACATTGCGCCGGCCTTCCATCAGCAAGGTATAAATGCCGTCGTAGGCCAGCGTAATCAGGCCGGCGTCGGCATTGAAGTTACTGGCGCCCCAAACGGTCCGGCCCCAGGGGTCGAGCAGGCGCCAATAGATATCGCCGGCCCCCTCGCTGATGCGCTCGAAGAAATAGCGCTCACCGGCATTGGCGGTGAACTGATAGGCGTCAGTCTGGTTGGCCGGGGTCAGGCTGCCGCTGACCGGAGTGCCGGGGGCGAGGACGCTGGCAGCGGCCAGATCGAGCAGGCGAAAACGGAATTCGCCGGTGTAGTCCTGATAGCCGGCGATGCTGAGCTGGTAGTCGCCGGCCGGCAAATCGAACAAGGACAGAGCGTCGACGGAATCGCTCTGCTGAAAGTGACGGCCGCTGACCAAGGTACCGCGGGGACCGGTGAGGCTCCAGCGCACATTGGAGCTATCGGTCATGGCGTCGAAGTAGACGCGCGTGCTGGCTTCACCGAGGGTGAAGGTGTAGTTGACCAGCTGCCCGACATGTTCGATGGCCCCCACGATGACCGGGGCAGTGGCTTCGCTCAGGCTGACGACATGACCGTGGCCAGTAGCATCGGCAGCGCTGTTGCCGACGCCCTCGTCAGCCTTGATGTAAGCCACCAGGCCGGCGGCGTTGCCGACCAGCGGGGCATTCATCGAAGCCAGGATCTCGGCGTCGCTACGCGCCAGGTTCCAGACCCGGATGTCGTCCATGCTACCCACCAGGCTGGCGTAGCTGCTGCCAGGCTCCAGCGCGCTACCCAGGTACAGGGGATTGCTGTTGCTGCTGGCCGGATTCTTGCGGATATTGGTGGCGCTCTTCTGCAACACGCCATCCACCAGGATGCGTACCGTTCCGGCAGTGCGGTCCATGACCGCCGCGATGTGATGCCACTGCCCGGTGGTGATCAGGCCGCTGTCGGTCTGGGTGGACTGCTTACTGCCGTCACCGGTATCGAAAGCGACGCTACCGTTGGAGTGCAGCCAGAGGCTATAGCTACGCTCGCCAGGGTTCTCCGGGTTGCCCTTGTAGAAAAGCGTGGTCCAGGTATTGTCGAAACGGTCCACCTTTACCCAGGTCTCCAGGGTCAGGGTATCGGTCAGATCAAGAGCCGCAGCATGGTCGATCTGGGCCGACTGCAGACCGTTGAAGTGCAGCGCGCCGGCAAACTGGCCATTGGCCCAGGGCGCTGGCATGCCGTACACGCCGTCCAGCGTGATGGCCTGGGTCAGGTCCCGGACCTGCTGCACCCGGAAACTGAAGTTGCTGCTACCGCTGCCACCATCCCGGCGGCCCTCGACGAGCAGCGTGTAGACGCCGGCAAACGGCAGGGTCTGCAAGCGCACGTCGTCCGAGGGCAGGTAGTTGGGTCCCCACAGGTTGCGACCCCAGGGGTCCAGCAGGCGCCAGTAAGGATAGCCGCCGCTGGCCGAGACCTCGTCGAAGTACAGGCGCTCGCCCGCCTCGGCGGTGAAGCGGTAGGCGGTGGTGGCCGTGGCCGGCGTATGCTGACCGTTGACCACGGTATTGAAGTCCAGCTCCAGGGCGCCGGCGAGGTCGAGCAGACGGAAACCATAGTCGCCGCTGGTGTCGCCGACCCCGTCGACACGCAGCGTGTAGTCGCCGGCTACCAGGTCGAAGACGCTCAGTCCGTTCTGCGAATCGCTGCTCTGGAAGGGACGATCGGAAACCAGCGTGCCACGCGGGCCGCTCAGGGTCCAGCGCAGATTGTTGTTGTCGGTCAGCGAATCAAAATACAGGCGCGTCGTATCGGCAAGCGTGAAGCGGTAGTAATCCTGCTGACCAAAATCGATGCGTCCGGCGACGACGCCGGGCACGCTCGACCAGGGATGAACGATCTGTCCCGCATTGCCGCGACCGCTGCTGTCGACGAGAATCGTGCCGTTGCTCTCGTCGGCTTTGAGGTACATGCGCAGCCCGGCCTCGTCGCCGACCAGCGTGCGGTCCTTGTTGTCGGCGATCTGCTGTGCGCTGCGCACGCTGTTCCACAGGCGGATATCGTCCACCGCGCCCTGGAACACCGGGTAATTCTCCAGGCTGCTGCCGATCAGCAGCGGATTGGTATTGGAACTCGCGGCGGTCTTGGCGAGAGCGCCGCTGGCGGCCTCGACGCCGTCCAGGTAGATCTTCATCACCCCGCTCGCAGTGTCGCGATCGAGCACCACGGCAACGTGCTGCCACTGACCGGTGACCACGCTGCCGGCGGCAGTGTTGATGTTGGTGTTGGAATTGTTGCCGGTCGTCAGGTGCAGGTAACCCGCGGAATTGAGCCACAGGGTGTAGGTCCGCTGGTTGCTGTTGCCGTTGCCCTTGTAGAACAGCGGCTGCCAGGTGCTGGCGTAGGCGTCGACCTTGAACCAGGCTTCAAGCGTCAGCGAGCCGGTCAGATCAATGTCGCCATTACTGGCCACCTGTGCGTAGCGCAAGCCGTTGACATTCAGGGCGCCACCGAGCTGACCATCGGTACTGAACTGGTCGAGACCGTGGCTGACGCCGGGGACGATGTCGACAATGTCGTCGGTGATCTCCAGCAGCTTGAAGCTGTAGTCGATCTTGGCGCTGTATTGCGTCTGCCAGATGCGGCCCTCGATGATCAGCGTGTAGGTGCCGCTTTCGCCGAGCGTGAAGATGTCGACGTCGTTCAGGTTGCTGGGGCCGAAGACCTGCCGACCGTAGGGATCGAACAGGCGCCAGGTCAGGCGGTCGGCACTGCTGCTCAGCTGCTGGCGGTCGAGGTAGTAGCGCGTACCGGCCGTGGCGTCAAAGCGAAAAACGGCGGTTTCGTTGGCCGGGTCGAGCTGACCACTGACGACGCTGTTGCTGGTAAACGCGGTCGCCGCGGCAAGGTCGAGGAGCCGGAAGCTGAAATCGCCGGTCTGATCGCCCTGCGGGTCGAG
>NZ_JAZKTZ010000012.1:0-155266 GCF_036625345.1 Candidatus Accumulibacter meliphilus
CGGCAGCCTGCGTGCCGTCAGCCGGCAGCCGGTAAGCTGTACCTTGGCGGTGTCTGAGCACGGCCTGCAGCTTGTCTTCCTCTTCGTGCGTCAGCGAAGTCTTGATGACCTTGCCGCCGGTACCCTGCAACTCGGCCAGCACCTTGTCGGGTGTCGCCTTGCGGACCAGCACGAAGAGCACCGAAGTGCCGTTCTTGAACGATGCGGCGAGGTTCTTCATGAAGTCGTCGTTGATGCCGACGTCGGTCAAGGCGCCACTGACCGCGCCAGCACCTGGCGCCAACGGCCATGCCGAGCAGCGGGCTCATGAAGATCAGGCCGATCAGGGCGCCCCAGAAACCGCCGCTCAAGGCGCCGGCGGCGGCAAGTTTGTACATCTGATGCAGCTTCACCTTGCCCTGGTCGTCCTTGACGGCGACCACTGCATCTTCGAGATCGATGAGGTATTCCTGCTGCATCTTGCGCAGCATGGTGCGGACTTCCTCGGCTTTGAATTGGTCTTCGTAGGCGATGACTACCAGGTTGCTCATCAAGAATTCTCCTGTGCTGCGGTTGGCTTGCGGTAATTACCCGGGAGCACCGGCCCGTCGCCGGTCGCGGCGCCTTTCAATTTTTGCCAGAAACCAGCTTGCGTGGCCTTCAATGGCGACCATCACGGCTTCGCGCTGGCCGCTCTTCGCGTAGGCCCTTGCAGCGTGGACGACCTGCGGCGAATTGCGCCATCATCATAAACCCTGGCACGGCGAAGTGTTTCGGCGCCCGACATTCTACCTCAGCGCAGTGCGACCGGATGAAGCAGGCCGAAGCACATGCACGGCAAATTCGTCTGGTCGCACGACACAGAACACAAGCAGCCGAGCTTGGCAGGCCCGTCCTGGCAAACCGCTGCCGCAGACGAAGAAGTGCCTGAAAATGCTATATTTCCCATATTCCGTTTCGCCGCACCACCCTGAGCCGCAGCACAACTGGATGATTGACATGAAAACCATTCATTACTTCCTCCTCGGGATTTTCGTCTCGGCAAGCGCCGCCGCGCAAACAATCTACGAAACGCCAGGCAAGAACGGCCCCGTCTTCTCGGACCTGCCGAGTGAAGGCAGGGACTTGCCGAGTCCAGAGACGACCGAGATGAAGCTGCCGCCGCTCAACCTCAGCGACTCACCGCCTACCTCCCCGCCGGCCCAGCCGACGCCGGCTCCCGCCGCCGCGCCCTACCAGTCGCTAAGCATCAGCCAGCCAGCCAGCGGCGGCACGATCCATTCGAATACCGGCCAGTTTTCCGTCCAGGTGGCCATCGATCCGGCGCTGCAGGTCGACCAGGGAGATGTCCTGGTCGTCAGCCTCGACAACTATGTGCTGCCCAGGACGCATACAACGCTGCAGTTCGAGATCAGCGCCTCGGAATGGCAGATGGCGGTAGCCGATAATGTCGAGCATCAATTGCAGGTCTCGGTAATGGACCGTTCGGGCAAGCTGCTGCTCACCTCTGCGCCGCAGAACTTCTACGCCCACCGCGCAACCCGAAGCCACCGCGCACGATAGACTCGGCGGCGTAGAAATGGCGGCGATCGCGCGCCTTCAACATGCCTACGGACTTATTCCCGACGAGTTATACTCGCGCCGGCCTCGGGGTGTTGATCATTGAGCACCCCCAGCGTGGCTTGACCACAGTCAGGCGGCTTTTCCCGAAACCAGGATCGACCGGCGGCAGAACCTCATGGAATCTTTGGCATCCCTACTGAGTACTGGCAATCTCGTCGACCTGTCGGCCACGGCGGCAACCAGCTTTGCCCTGATCGCCGCCGCCGAGGTCGGCGACAAGAGCCAGCTGGTGTGCATGACGCTGGCCTCGCGACACCGCCCGGCGCCGGTGATGCTCGGTGCCCTGGCCGCCTTCTCCTTGCTGAATACGCTGGCGGTGGTCTTCGGGGTGGCCATTGCCAACTGGTTACCGCAATACGTGGTGGGCGCGATCGTCGCCATCCTGTTCGCCCTCTTTGGCCTGCATGCCTTGCGCGCCAAAGACGACGAAGACGATGAAGAAGTCGAGGAGAAAAGCGGCCATGGCATTTTCTTCACCACCTTCGTCTTGCTGACCGTGGCCGAGTTCGGCGACAAGACGCAACTCGCTGTCGTCGCCCTGAGCAGTACACAGCCTCCAGCCGCCGTCTGGCTCGGCGCCACCCTGGCACTGGTCGCCACCTCAGCGCTGGGAATCCTGGCCGGTCGCACCCTCCTGAAGAAAATCCCGATCGCGCTGCTACACCGGATCAGCGGCGCTTTCTTCCTGATCCTGGCGCTGGTCGCCGCCTGGCAGGCTTACACGGCGTACAGCGGAACGTAGTAGTAGCAGCGATGCTTCCCGGATGGCACCGCTTGCCCGCTGCGCGTGCTTCAGCCTGTCGGCTGGCTTTGCCCTCAGCGAGCTTGGGCGGGGGTGTCGAACTCGGGCGGCAGCTGCATCCCAACTCCCTGGCGTGTGCCACCAGGCCGGGGATCACGCTCTTCCCGAGGCTGCTGCTGCATCGGCCGATGACGTCGGGGTCCACGGTCCACTCCGGCACCGGTTGGGCGGGGAACTCGGGCCACGTGTGCGGGGGTCGCGTGGCTCATCGCGGGTGAAGACGCCCGCGAAGCTGCGGGCGGTCGCGTCACGCCCAGTGAGAGGCTCGCCGAGATCCCACATCTTGCGGAGCGTCGCGATCAGCGAGGTGTGCCGGTATTCCTCGTTGAACACCGAGCCGGGCTCGACCCAGGGCGAAACGATGATCGCCGGGACGCGGTAGCCGGAGCGGTCGAAGGTGAACCCGAACTCACCGGCCGGCGCGGCGGGGTCGGGTGGGGAGACGCGGCCGGGTGGCACATGGTCGTAGGTCCCGCCTGGCTCATCCCACCCGATGAGCAGGGCGGTGTTCCAGACGTTCGTGCCGGTCTCAGAGGTTGCTGACCGGTAGGCCTCGAACACCCGTTCCAGCAACTGGCCGTGATGAACATCTATCCATAACCGCCATTAGTAGACACCTCGAGAATGGTGAACACAAACGGCGCGACGGTCAGGTGGTCACCAACCTGCAGATCGCCGAAAACCACCGTAATCCTGAAAAGCAATGATCGCGAGCCCGTATCGTCTACAACTGTGGGCGGGGCGACGATCCGGCCACGGTGGAGCGACGTCGCCGACTGGCGCGAAGTCTCCTGCGTCGCTGTTCTCCCGAGGAGATCGTCGCGAAGGGGTCGAGTGGTCGTTGGTCTGTGCTTTGGGTTGTAAGCCGGAACCGCCGAAAATTCCATCATCTCCACGCCGGCCCTGCCACGAGCGCATCCAGGCCCAGATCGATCACCTTGCCGTCGCTTTGGAAGGTGTAGTGTTCGTTCCACATTGATGATCTGGCTTGCTCACAGGCCAAGTTCGCTGTACGAACCGAGACGGACGAGCTGGAGTACGTTGTCGTCCGGTTTTCTGTAAATCAAGACCAAGTCGGGCTTGACGTGACAATCCCGGTGGTCCATCCAATCCCCACTGAGCGAATGATCATGGCGCTTGTCGGTGCGGCCCCTTGGTTTCGCGCTTGTAGTCACGCTTGAACTGGCCTGCATGTTCAAGCTTCCGCATTCAGATCCGCCATGAGGTCCTCGACCGTGGCGAACGACTTCAGGCCACCATTGCGCGCCTCCTTCATCGCTTCGATAGTATCGATGTTCGGAACCAGTGGCTCGAACGGTAGTGCCTTCTCGAGGGCGACGCGGGTCAGCATGATGCGGAAAGCATCCGACACGGTCAGCCCCATCGCCGCAAGCACGGCGGTCGCCTCTTCCTTAATGTCCTCGTTGATTCTGGCACGGACAACAGCATTTGCGGGCATGATCTGATCCTCCAAGTTAATGAGCCACATTGTAGCTCACGCGACACTAAGGCGCATCCGTTGCGCTTTGGCCGGATGGCGGAAAGCATCCGTTTTTGGTATCTGAACGATCAACCCGAGGACACCTCCAAGTGGCCACGTCGGTCGGTGGAAAGAAGGAATTGACCGGCGCACTGACATCGAAATCGAGACCAGCAACCAGTGCGCACGCCTGATCGCCAACGCCCTCATCTACTACAACTCGGCCATCCTGTCGCGGCGGCTGACAAAGTTCGAGGCAGGCGGCAATACCAAGGCACTGGCGCTGATCACGCAGATTTCGCCAGCAGCCTGGCGGCACATCCTGCTGAGCGTGCCAAGGTGATCGACCTGGATGCGCTCGTGGCGGAGCTGGGGGAACGGAATTTTCTGGGGTTCCGGCTTACACCCCCTGTTCCCTACGGCGAACGCGGCGCAGCCAAAGCCGCCGGAGCTTTGTGGGACAAAGGGCCACGAAATCCTGGCTTGCCGGCGCGAGACGAGTTCGCTGAGGCTTTGCGCTCGATCGGCTGTGTCGTGAGCGGCGAGCAACCCATGATGGATGGCAAGAAACAGCGCATCAGCCTCGAAGGCGAGAAGCTCAGCGAGAAAGCCAGCTCAGGCTTCTATGTTGGCCACTTTCTTGCAACGTTGGCTCACCGGAAAACACCTGCAGACTGTTCTTGATTGGCGCTCCCCTTTCACGATCCTGCGCCGTGGCCTAGCTCACCCACCAGGTTGGCGGCAGGACCTATCAGCGATCCTCTCGGGTGTGCCACAGCCGCAGCACGTAGATGGAAGTTTCCGTAAGTTCATAGCGCATCTCGTAATGCCCCACGAGAATCCGGCGCACCTCGCGCGGCTCGAACTCATCAATCCGTTCGCCGATGCGTGGGTTGGCCAGCAAGGCAGACGGCGCGGCCGCGAGCGCCTGTACGGTGCGCGCAGCCGCCGGCTTGTTTACCGGGGCCATAAAATCGTATAGACGAGCCAGGTCGGAGAGCGCCTTGCCAGTCCATTTCAGGTCCATCAGCGCGGCGCCGGCAATGACGTGTCGGAGCTGAGGCTATCCGCCCATGTCTGCACGGCTTGGTGGTCGATGACCCGGCCGGCATCCACATCGGCCAGTGCCTCGCGGGTCAGACGACTGCGCTCTTCCTCCTGGTCGATCCAGGCCACCAGCGCTTGTTTCATGATCCAGCCACGCGACCTTTCCAGCCGAGCGGCCATCTGATCGACCTTCTCGGCCAAGGGGATGGGAACGTGTGCGGTCAGCACTTTGGTTTCGGTCTGTGCCATTGCGAAATCTCCTTCGTTTGCGGGACAGCTCTGCTCATTTGTGATTGAACTGTAATCATAGTGATTTACAGTGAATCATTCAAGCAAGGTGTCATCTTGAGCTGCGCTTCAGCGTAGCGTCAGGTGAACGCTCAAGTCACGTCAGATTAGGGCCGCTTTCGGCCTTGTCTGACGTTGCTGCAAGCCCAACGTCGTAGGCTTGAACCTGACAGGTTCGCCGCTAGCGTGCTTTATTTTCCGTTTTCTGAGACGACCCCACTAACGGTCATGACATGTCGAGACACCCCTGATCATGAAAGTCATGCCGCCCGCTCTTCCCCCGGCCCTTCTCCCGCAAGGAGAGAAGGGAGTTTCGTGAGTCGCATACGCGACTTTCACATTAAGGAGGCACCCGATGCTCGAATTCAAACTTACGCCACACCCTGCCGGGCTGAGCCTGTGGGGTGACTATGCCGCGCTTGAACGGCTGCATGGGTTCGTTCACCGCGTCGTCGCGGCACATGGCGTTGATGGCCGCTCAGGGTAGAAAGTCGGTTCGCCGGACAGGGTTATCGCGTTTAAAAATCAACCGTAGCCGGTGCGCACCTTGCCGCGAAACACCCAGTACACGCCGATGGTGTAGATGGCGATCACCGGCAGCACCACCACGCCGCCGTAGAACAGAAACTGCAGCGAAGCCTCCGGGGCGGCAGCATTGGCCACGGTGATGGCATAGGGCACCATGTACGGCCAGAACATCACCCCGAGGGTCAGGAAGGCGCTCACGAAAAACAATGCCGTGCAGGCAAGCGGCCAGGCATCGCGCCGTGCACGGGCAGCCCATGCCGCGCCCAGCAGGGCGACCACGCCGAGCAGCGGAAAAACCCAGCCCCAGGCGCGGTCAGCCAGGTGGCCCTGCACCACCGCGCCGGTATCGACACTCAGCACCGTGGCAAAAGCCGCAGCGATGATCACGAAGACGATGGCCAGCAGCCAGCCAATGCGCGCATAGGCCCAGTCGCGCAGCACACCGTCGCTCTTCAGGACAATCCAGCCGGCGCCGAGCAGCGCATAACCGAACACCAGGCCGATGCCGGTGAGCACCGCGAACGGATGCAGCCAGTCGAAGGAGCCGCCGACGTACTGGCCGTCGACGACGCGGATGCCACGCATCATCGCGCCCACGGCCGCGCCCTGCACGAAGGCGACGACGATCGAGCCGATGAAGAACCCCCCGTCCCACAGCCAGCGCAGGCGCTGGCTGCGGTAGCGGAACTCGAAAGCCACGCCGCGGAAAATCAGGCCGAACAGGAGCAGCAAGACAGGAATGTAGAAGGCGCTCAGGAACACCGCATAGACCGTCGGGAAAGTGGCGAAAAGCCCGGCGCCGACGATCACCAGCCAGGTCTCGTTGCCGTCCCAGAACGGGGCGATGGTGTTCATCATCGACACGCGCTTGGCCTCGTCGGCGGTGGTACCGAAGAGAATGCCGACGCCCAGATCGAAGCCGTCGAGAATCACATAGACCATGATCGCCAGGGCGATCACCCCGGCCCAGAACAACGCCAGGTCGCTGGGTGGAAGCTCGCTCATCGCTCTTGTCTCCCGGTACGCCCGGTGGCAGTAGCGGCATCGCCGGCGAAAGCCAGCGGCCGACTGCCGGTGGCGCCGCTAACAGGCGCTGGTTTCGTGTCCGGGCTTGGGCCATCACGCAGCAGACTGTAGATGTAGTACAGGCCGAAGCTGTACACGACCGCATAGACCAGCACGTAGCCGGCCAGCGAGAAGGCCACGTCGCCGGTGGTCAGCGATGGGGTGACCGCATCCCTGGTGCGCAGCAAGCCATAGACCACCCAGGGCTGGCGGCCGACTTCGGCGGTGTACCAACCGGTGAGGACGGCAATGAACCCGGTCGGAAACGACAGGTAGGTGCACCACAGGTACCAGCGCTTCGTCTCGAGTTGCCCACGCCAGCGCAGGAAGTTGCCGAACCACGAGACCGCCAGCATCACCAGCCCCATGCCGACCATGATGCGAAAGGCGAAGAACGGGATCACGACCGGCGGTCGATCCTCTTTCGGGAAGGACTCGAGCCCGACCTCGGCCGATGTCCAGTTGCCCGAGGCGATCATGCTGCCGAGCTTGGGGACGGTGATCGCGAACAGGTTGCGCTCGTTGGCCTCGTCTGGCCAGGCCATCAGCACTTCGCTGGCCGGCTGCTCGTTCTTCCAGCGCGCTTCGATGGCCGCGAACTTGGCTGGCTGATGCTTCAGCACATACAGCCCGGTCAGGTGGCCGAAAAACAGTTGCACCGGAATCAGCACCGCCACCAGACCGAGGCCCCAGTGCAGCATGACCCGGCCTTCGTCGCGGTGCACGCCGCGCAAGGTGTACCACGCACCGGTGGCGGCCACGCACATGGCACTGGTCAGGAAAGCGGCCAGCAGCATGTGCGGCCAGCGCACCATCTGCACCGGGCCGAGGACGATCTGCATCCAGTCGGCGGGGACGATCTTGCCGTCGACGATTTCGTGGCCCAGCGGCACCTGCATCCAGCTGTTGTTGGCCAGGATCCAGAACGAGGAGAACATGGTACCCAGCGAGACCATGCAGCAGGCGAAGAAATAGAAACGCGGCGACACCCGTTCGCGGCCGAGCAGCATGACGCCGAAGAAAGTGGCTTCGAGCATGAAGGCGGTGAACGCCTCGTAGCCGAGCAGCGGCCCCTGGATCGAGCCGGTCTTCGCGGCCAGCACGCTCCAGTTGGTGCCGAACTGGAAGGCCATGACGATGCCGGTAACCACGCCCATGCCGAAGGATACGGCGAAGACCTTGATCCAGAAGTCGAAGACGCGCCGGTACAGGGCATTGCCGGTGAATAGCCGCGCGCCTTCGATGGTCGCCAACCACGCCGCCAGGCCGATGGTGAAGGCCGGGAAGATGATGTGGAAGCTGATGACGAACGCGAACTGGATACGCGAAAGAATTACGGGGTCGAGTTCCATTGCCGATTCCCATTCCCCCTAGAGGCCGGGGCTTCCCTGCATGATGCCGCCGTCGGCAAAAATGGTGGTCGCCGTAACGTAACTGGCGCCGTCGCCAGCGAGGAAGGCGACGACGCTGCCGATCTCGGAAGGCTGCGCCATGCGCCCCAGGGGGATGGCATCGTCGAGCTTCTTGAGCTGCGCGGGATCGTTCATCGTCGCGGTGTTGATCGGCGTGGCGATGGCACCCGGACCGACGCCGACAACGAGGATCCCGTGCGGCGCGAGTTCGACGCCGGCGGTGCGCGTGAGCATGCGCATGCCGCCCTTGGACAGGCAATAGGGCGTGTTGCCGGGCATCGGCCAGTCTTCATGCACCGAGGTGATGTTGATGATCCGCCCACCACCGCCCTGCTTGATCATCTGGCGTGCAGCCAGCTGGGTGCCGAAGAAAGCGCTCTTCAGATTGATCGCCAGGACTTTTTCGTATTGCTCCTCGGTGGTGTCGAGAATCGACGTGCGCGTTTCCACGCCGGCGTTGTTGACCATGATGTCCACACGACCGAAGGCGTCGACGGCGGCGGCAATCAGCGTTTCCAGCTCGGCCACCTGGCTGACGTCGGCATGCACGCCGATGGCCTGGTCGCCAAGCGCGCGGACCTGCTGTTCCAGTTCTTCGGCAGTCTCGGGATGGACCACGTAATCGATGACGATGTTGGCGCCCTGGCGGGCAAGTTCGAGGACGATGGCCAGGCCGATGCCGCTGTTGCCGCCGGTGACTATGGCGACTTTTCCTTTCAGGTTCATGCTGATCTTCCTTTTCTGAGGGTGATTATTGTTGGCACAAGCTCGCGCAGCCGCGCGCGCGACATTTCAGGGCCCGGTCGGCGTAGCTTGCGGGCCGCGGACGACAAAAACGGCCAGCACCGCCATGCTCAGCGCGACTACCGTCGTCGCGCCGAAAATGACGTTCAGGTCGAGGCCGGCCCGGCTTTGCAGCGGTCCGACGCCGAATGCGGCGATACCGTAACCGATCTGGTAGAAAGCGATCAGCCCGCCGGCGACCGAGCCGGCCATGCGCGGCAGTTGCTGCTGGCCGAAGCTGATCGCCAGCGGCAGCAGCGCCGAGCAGCCGAGGCCGGCGAGCGCGAAAGTCGCAATACCGAGCGCGGGACCGCCCTTCGGCAGCAAGGCGGCGCCGACCAGTGCGGCAGTGACGACCCAGGGCAGGAGTTGGCAGCTTCGCTGCGGTGGAAAGAACTTCTCGATGACTGCGAAGAGAATCCGTCCGGCGGTCACCGAGCCCCAGAAGAAGGTCAGCGCGAGCGAGGCCATGGTCGCGCTCGCGCCAAGTTCCTTGGTCATGTACAGCGACGCCCAGTTAGCATTGATCGTCTCGCAAACGCCGTACACCAGCGCGAAGGCGGCGAACAGCCAGAAGCGCGCCGGCAGCCTGCTTCGTCCTTCCGCTCCGCCCTGGACGCTCGCCGGCGCGCCTTCGTTCAAGGGCAGGCGTCGACTGAAGAGCAGCAGCGCGACGATCGCCACCGCCACGCCCACCGGTAGTCCCCACCAGATTCCCAGGCCGACGAACAGCGCCACGAACAGCGGCGCCAGCGCGGTGCCCAGGCCGAGCAGGGCGTTCAATGCGAGCACCGCCCGGTCGACGCGCTGCGGGAAAAAGGCCGCGGCAAAAGTGTTCAGCGTCGGCACGGTAAACCCGAAGCCAACACCGAGAGACGCCGTGGCGACCAGCAACAAGCCGTAGGCCAGCGCATGCTGACGCATGACCAGGCTGCTGACGATCAGCAGCGCCATGGCCATCAGATTGGCGAGCAGGCCGAGCAGGTAGATGCGCTTCGCGCCGAGCCGGCGCGCCAGGCCGGCGCCGAGCAGCGAGGCGGTAATGGCGGTGATCGCCTGCGGCACGAACATGCCCCCGTACTCGGTGCTCGACAGGCCGTAACCATACTCGTCGGCCCCGGTGAACACCGCGCTGGCCGCCGGGAAGGTCACCAACGCCACGCCCTGCACGACGCCAGCCAGATAGACGGCAGCGATTTCGCTACGTTGGGCCATCGCGACCACCGCTCAGCGTAGGCGTTCGAGCAGGTGGTCACCGACGCGCAGGGCGTTGGCGATTGCCGTCAGCGACGGGTTGACCGCGCCGATGCTGGGAAAGAAGCTGGTGTCCACGACATAGAGGTTATCGACTTCGTGTGCCTTGCAGTTCACGTCGAGCACCGAAGTGGCGGGGTCGCTGCCGAAGCGGCAGGTACCCGCCTGATGGGCGACACCGGCGATCGGAATGTGTTTCCCCAGGTAGAGATTGTTCGGAATCACGTGCGGGTGCATGTCCATGTGCTCGAGCATCGACTGCAGCTTTTGGCGCAGGCGATCGAGAGGCTCGAGGTTGGTGAACTCGTAGTGCAGCTTGATCTCGCCCTGCGCATTCACGGTCACACGGTTCTGCGGCAGGCCCAGGTCTTCGCTGGTCAGCCAGAAGTCCACCGCGTGCCTGGCCATCTGATCGAGCGTGAAACCCGGCGCAAAACTCGGTGCGTCTTCCTTGAACATCGGTCCCTTGGACTTGCCGAGCATCTGGATGTTGCCGAGCGGAAACTCGTAATCGCCTGCGCCAAGGTAGAAATCGTTGATGGTCAGCGTTTTCTGAAACTCGGTGCTGTTCTCGCGCCGGGAAAGCGCGACCAGGGCAACGGCGTTGTGGAACATGTAATGGCGGCCTACCATGTCCGAGCCGTTGGCCAGACCACGCGGATGTTTCGCGTCGGCCGACATCAACAGCAGCCGCGCCGAGTTGGCCGCGCCACAGGAAACGACGACCACCCGGGCGGTGAATTCCTCGCGCCGGCCGTCGCGGTCGACGATGACCTTGCTGACCTCGCGGCCGCTGGCGCTGGTCTCCAGGCGCTGGACATGGGCGCCGGTGAGTAGCGTCACGTTCGGAAATTGCAGGGCAGGACGAACGGCGATGACTTCGGCGTCGGCCTTGGCGTGCACCAGGCAGGGGTAGCCATCGCAGGAATCACAACGGATGCAGCGGCTGTTCGGCCGGTCGGCCTCGTCGAGCATGATCGCGCTCGGCGCATACGAGGGGTGGTAGCCGGCACGGCGCAGGCCATCGGCGATTTCCGCGATGCGCGGCTCGTGGCTGACCGGTGGATAGGGATAAGGTGCGCTGGCCGGCGGATCGGTCGGATCGTCGCCACGCTGGCCGTGCACCTGATAAAGCTGCTCGGCCTGGGTGTAATACGGTTCGAAGCCGCGTAGCCGAGCGGCCAATCGGGCGTCAGGCCGTCGGCCGTGCGGTGGGCGGTGAAATCGTGCTCACGCAGGCGGAACAGCGCCGCGCCATACATCTTGGTCGCGCCACCGACGAAATAATGGACGCCCGGCTGGAACGGCTTGTCGTCGCGATCATGCCAGATGTCGCTGGAAACGTAGCGATTCCTGACGAAGACTTCGTTCACATCCCAGTTCTGTTTTTCGCGCGGCAGATAGTCGCCACGTTCAAGAATAAGGATGCGTTTGCCCGATGGCGCGAGCTTGAGTGCCAGCGTGCCGCCACCTGCGCCACTGCCGATGATGATCACGTCGTAGTCATAGTCATTGCTCATTCTTGGTCCTTGCTCGGCATCGCCGCCGTCGCTGCTGGCCGGGCGACCGGCAGTGAGTCGAACTGGCTGCTGCCCGGCTGAAGAAGTTTCGCCACCAGACCCGTCCAGCCAGTCTGGTGTGAAGCCCCCAGACCGCGGCCGTTGTCGCCGTGAAAATACTCGTGAAACAGGATGTAGTCGCAGAAATGCGGGTCGGTGGCCAGCTTGGGATGCGACTTGAGCACCGGCCGCTGACCGTCTTCGCCCTTCAGGAACAGGCAGCTCAGGCGACGGCTCAATTCATCCGCCACCTCATTGAGGGTCAGAAACTTGCCGGACCCGGTCGGACACTCGACCTTGAAATCGTCACCGTAGTAGTGGTGAAACTGCTGCAGCGACTCGATGATCAGATAATTGATCGGCATCCAGACCGGCCCGCGCCAGTTCGAGTTGCCGCCGAAGAGACCGCTTTTCGACTCGCCCGGCCAGTAGTCGACCTCATAGCTCGTGCCGCCGACGTCGACGCGGAAAGCTTCGCGCTCGTGGATTTTCGAAAGCGCGCGCACGCCATAGGGCGACAGGAAACCACTCTCATCAAGCATGCGGCGCAGCAAGGCCTTGGTACGGTGACCGCGCAGCAGCGAAAGCAGCACGCGATTGCCGCTGCCCGGGACACGCCAGTTCGAGATCAGGGCGGCCAGCGCCGGACGATGCTCGAGGTACCATCCCATGCGCGCCGAGAATTCGGGCAGTTGCGCGACGAGTTCGATGTCCGCCGGCTGCACGGCAAACAGCGGAATCAGGCCGACGACGGAATGCACGCGAAAGGGGATGTTGCTTCCATCGGGAAGACTCAGGTGGTCGTAGTAGAACTGGTCGGTCTCGTCCCAGAGGCCGGACGACTCGTCGCCAACGCCGTTGATGGCACCGGCGATCGACAGGAAGTGCTCGAAGAACTTGCTGGCGATGTCTTCATAGACGTGGTTATGGACCGCCAGCTCGGCGGCGATGCGCAACAGGTTGAGGCAGAACATCGCCATCCAGCTGGTGCCATCGGCCTGGTTGATGAAGCCGCCGGTCGGCAAGGGCTTGCTGCGGTCGAAGCAGCCGATGTTGTCGAGTCCCAGGAAGCCACCCTGGAAGATATTGCGTCCCTGTTCGTCCTTGCGATTGACCCACCAGGTGAAGTTGAGCAGCAGCTTCTGAAAAACGCGTTCGAGAAACACCAGGTCGCCGGGGTCGGACGGGTCGCCATGCTCAGCCTCACGGCGCTGCCGGCGATCGATCTGGAAGACGCGAAACGCCGCCCAGGCGTGCACCGGCGGATTGACATCGCGGAACTCCCACTCGTAGGCCGGTAGCTGACCGTTCGGATGCATGTACCACTCGCGGGTCAACAGGACCAGCTGCGACTTGGCAAACTCGGCATCGATCACCGCCAGCGGCAGGCAGTGGAAAGCGAGGTCCCAGGCGGCGAACCACGGATACTCCCACTTGTCCGGCATCGACAGGACTTCGGCACTGGCGACATGCTTCCAGTCGTGATTGCGGCCGTTTTTTCGTGCCGGCGAAGGCTGCGGCTGGCTAGCATCGCCGTCGAGCCATTTGTGCACGTCGTAATGAAAAAACTGCTTGCTCCAGATCATCCCGGCGAAAGCCTGGCGCTGCACGAGGCGCTCGTCGGCGTTGTCGATCTCGCCTTGCAAGTCGGCGTAGAACTGATCGGCGTCGTTGCGTCGTCGGGCGAAGATGGCATCAAAGTCGGCGAAGGGCGGCGTGGTTTTTCCACCTGCCGAGCGAGGCGCCAGTCGCAACCGCACACGCACGCTGCCGCCCGCGGGCACGCTCAGTGAGTAAAGTGCGCCGGCCTTGGTTCCGGTTTGAGCGGGATTCACCGCCGCGGTGTTGCCGGCGACGACCAGCTCGTGAAAGGCATCCTTGAAGAAGCCTGTCGCCTCGGGCTGGTCAAAGTGACGCCTGGCGTTGGTTTCGTTCTCACAAAAAAGCAGACCGGGCGCGCAATCACTCTCACCGCACCCTCGCCATCGCCATCGAAATCCAGGCGGTAGCTGCCCAACTCCGGGTGCTCGATATTGACGCCGCCGGCCACCGCCGAGAGCGCGGGTTTCGGCGTTCCCGCCTGCCACGACCATGTGTTGCGGCAGCACAACTGCGGCAGCAGCGACAGCTTCGCCGTCTCGGCGCCGCGATTGTGCGCGGTCACCAGCATCAGAATGTCATCGCTTGCCGCCTTCGCGTACTCGACGAAGACGTCGAAGTAGGCATCGTCGTCGAACAGGCCGGTGTCGAGCAACTCGAACTCGGCCTCCTCCGCACCGCGCCGCTGGTTCTCCTGCAGCAGCCGGGCGTAAGGAAATTCCGACTGCGGATACTTGTAAAGCATCTTCAGGAAGGAATGCGTCGGCGTCGCATCGAGGTAGTAGTACAGCTCCTTGACGTCCTCGCCATGATTTCCCTCGCTGTTGGTCAGCCCGAACAGGCGTTCCTTGAGCAGCGGGTCGCAGCCGTTCCACAGGGCCAGCGAGAGGCAGAGCAATTGCCGGTCATCGCTGAAGCCGGCGATACCGTCCTCGCCCCAGCGATAGGCACGACTGCGGGCGTGCTCGTGCGGCAGGTAGCTCCAGGCGTTACCGTCGGGACTGTAGTCTTCGCGGACGGTGCCCCATTGCCGCTCGGAGACGTAGGGACCCCAGCGGCGCCAGTCAGCGCGGCCAGCCTTGTCGTCAGCGAGGCGTTGTTTTTCGGCGGACAATGGCTGCAAGTTTTTCAGTGGGCTGAGTCGGGATCATGGTCGTCAGCGAGTGTCAAAGGTGACGTCGTGACACCCGGCGTGGCATCGAAACTGTCACCAAGCGCCAGATGCAGGCGGACACGGTTGGCGCCCTGGACGGCACGCAGCTTAATGACCGCCGCCTGACCCTGGAACTGCGCCGATTGCAACTGCGCGACCCAGAGCAGGTCCCGGCGCCCTGCCCGATACTGAATGGTGGCAATGCGCACGGCGGCGCTACGGCTGACCACGGCTTGCTCCTCAAAAGGTAGGCGCCTGGCCAGCAACTGCTCATTGGCCAATCCGCTCTCGACTTCACGGAAGGCAGTCAACATGAGCGCGCCGTAAGCGGCGACCGCCTGCGCCTGCTGCGCGCTGGCGATCTCGACTTGTGCGCGTAGCGCGCCGCCTTCGTAGATCGGGATCGATACGCCGATTCCGGCGGCGGCCAGCCACGGATTGAGACGCAGCAGCGAGAGCAGATTGTCGCCGAGTCGGCCAGCGGCCAGTGACAGCGAGAAATCAGGCAGCAGCGCCAGTTGCGCGGCTTCCTGCTGGCGGAAAGCGGCGAGCACTGCGCGCTCGGCGGCGACGATGTCCGGGCGGCGTGCGAGCAGCGAAATGGGCGCCCCGGCACCGGCGGCTGGCGGCAGTCTTGGGTACGACGAGGCCACCGCCAGCGCGGCGGCCGGATAGCGGCCGAGCAGCACCTCCAGGACACGGCGGACTTCGCCGGCGGCCTGACGAGATCCTTCGAGATCGCTCTGTGCCGTCTCCAGCTTGGCGCGCACGTCAACCACGTCGAGGTCGGAATCCTTGCCGGTGGAACGTCTGATTTCCACCAGCTTGAGCAGCTCCCCGAAGACCTGCACAGTCTGCTCGCCGAGTTCGACCAGCTGCCGCGTCTCGATCGCCAGATACCAGGTCTTCGCCACCAGCGCCGCCAGCGATTGCCGTGCTTGCGCGTAATCGAGCGCACTGACTTCGAACGCCGCCTCGGCCGCAGCGCGCTGGGCGCGCAGCCGACCCCAGAGGTCGACTTCCCAGGCCACGCCGACGTAGGCCAGCGTGCTGTTGAAGCTGTCGTCCTGATCCTTGGCGCGAACGCTCCTGGCGCCGAGCTGCCCAGCGATCTGCGGTGCCAGCTGCGCGCCGACGACCAGCAGCTGCTGCTCGGCGACACGCACACGCTCCGCGGCCACGCGCAAGTCGAGGTTATTGGCAATGGCTTCGGCAACGATGGCCTCGAGCAGCGGATCCTGAAAGGACTTGAGCCAGCCGTCGGCGACCGGTCCGGTCGTACCCTCCGCCTGCCAGGCAGCGGGAATGTGAGTCGTCGCCGGCAGCGCCTGCTCGACAACCTCGGATTGCGTCAAGGGGGCCTGCAAGGCACAGCCGGCCAGGGCGACGAGTCCACACAGCCCGCCGAGCAGGATAATGATTGGCGCGCGCATCAGCCGTTGAAGGGGTACAGCCAGTTGAACCAGCTGTAGGCACGGATGCCGATCTTGCGCAACACGACGAAGCCGCTATCGGGGTTGGTGTAGATCGTCGCCCGGCCCTGGGTACCGATCGGAAACTTCGCTTGATCCTCGTCATCGAGGTGGATGGCCACCGCGAACTGCCCCTGTGGCACTTCCACCGGCACGTAGGAAAAATTCGGCAGCGTGCCGCTCGGCAGCATCTGCCCGGCACTGCTGCCCTGCCAGATGGCCGCAACCTTGCCGCGGAAAATCTGCCCGGGATAGAGATCAATCGCCGCCTCGACCATCTGGCCTGGCTTCACGTACTTGAGGTTCTCCTGGAAGAAGTTGGCCAGCAGGTAGCGGTCGGCGTCGCAGATGAAAGAGGCGATGGCGCCGAAACGAACTTCGCCGGCGACCAGACCATTCCCGGCCGCACCTGCAATTTGATGAGGTAGCCGTCCTCGGGCGCCACCATCAGCGTGTTATCGAGGTAGTAGCGCGCCTGATCGAGCTCGGCCTGGATCTCGGCGACGCTCGTATTGACGCCGTTGATCTCGGAGCGATAGCGCAGCCAGGCGCGCTTCTCCTCGGCCTGCGCTTCCTTGACACCGGCCGCATGGGCCGCTGCCTGGGCGCTCCATTTCTGGGCATCTTCCTCGGGGCCGGCGCCCTGCCTGGCCAGCTTGATGGAGAGTTTTTCCTGGTATCTGGCGTACTTCAGCTCGCTACGCAACTTGACGACTTTCTCGACGTTGATCTCGATGTCGCTCTTCATCACCAGCACGTTCTGCGTGGCCTTGGCCAAGGATGCTTCAAGCTGGTTGACCTTGTATTGATAGGGACGACGGTCGAACTGGAAAAGCGGCTGCCCCTTCTTGATCGGCACGTTCGGAGCGACCAGCACCTCGGTCACCAGCGTCGGTTCGGGTAACCGCGGGACCAGCTGAATGGTGTGCTGGATGAGCTTCGCCTCGGCGGCATAAGGAGCGACGAAACGCAGGCCGAGCATGAAGATGATCAACAGATGCAGGCCAACGAAAACCGACACCACTCCCCAGGTGATGTTGAACTTCATCCACTTGAACTTGAAGAACACCAGCCACACCACGAGAGCGTAGCCAAACAGCAGCACAAAACCGAAGAGCATGTTGAGCGCTCATCGTCAACTCGGCGCGCCGCTGGCGGGCAAGGGCTCGGTCCTTGTCCTGGCCGGCGTGGCGGCCGGCGTGGAGGTAGGCGTGGCGGCAAGCGTGCCGCCGAGGCGGGCGATGTCCTCCTCGATGGCGCGTGCCTCTTCGCGCGGGAAGCGCCGGATGTCGACGATCTCGGTCGGTTTGAACGCCCAGATGAAGGCCTGCACCCACGGGTAAATGGTCGGCAGGAGGCCCGCCCAGCCCATCAGCTTCACCGCTTCCGCCTCGGGGTGGTTGCGCGCCAGGGCAATGCGCCCGGGCAGGCCGGCGAGCCAGACGAACATCGTCAGCACCGCGGCACCAGCAGCGGCGGCCGTCGCGAAAGTCGCGTAATCCCAGAAATCGAGTTCGAAGCCAAGCATTCCTGATCCCTCCAAGCTCTGAGTTCGTATCCGCAGCGGCATCATCCCTCAGTCGCCGACGCGGCTTGCACGGCAAGCCCGGTCGAATTTTGCCACGAAAAAGCCCTCGCTACCGCTGCCGTCGACAGCAAGCACCGGCGCGTCATCTTTCGCCCGGCGCCTTAACGCTGCTTTCGGCAGCCTTTTCGGCACCTGGGCCGAGCAAATTTCATCGGCAAGCAGAAACTGCGCCGGGCTTCGTCTCGGCACCAAATAGCTCGGGAAGCAGCAGGTAACTGGCCAACAGAAAGCAGAGCGCACCGACCAGAGTGAAAAGGTTGGCACCCCACAGCCAGTCTGGGTTTCCGGTAGCGGGCACAAAGAAAGCGAAGACGGCCGCGGCCATGAAGGCAATCGAGCCGAGCATGTTAAGCAACACGATCCACCAGCTCAGCTGTCGCGGCTGCCAGGACCAGAAACGGTGTGAAACCTCGAGCAAGCCCAGATAACTGGCGACCAGGAAACAGAGACTGCCGATGACGTCAGGGGCCCAGACAAGCAGTTCCTCGTCCGCCCAGGCAAGCCCCGTGATCATCGCGTCGCCGGTGTTGAAGTTGAACAACAGGGTCCCGACGAGTTGTACAAGGCTGGCGCTGTAATCAGCGTTGTGCGGTTTCCAGGAAAACCAGCGCCAGCTTCGCGCTTCTGCTCCTGTCGACACACCGATATCCGCCACATCGCCATTGATCGCCTCCAGTAGCTGCAGCCACGCAGCGCCAGTGAAGAATAGCGAGCCCACAAAGAACACCCCGTTGATAACGCTGCCAACGCCAAGCCAGGCCGGAAGCTGCTGCGGCCAGTTGGCTGCGAAACTGCCCACAGCGAAGCAGGCCGAGCCGCAGATGAACAGCACGGCGATCCACCAGGAGAGGCGACGGGGTGCCCAGAGCTGTAGCCAGGGATTGGCGACCCGTGCCGCCGCGATTTCGCTGCCGTCGCTGGCCAGGTGAAGCGGTGGCAGCGCCTTGCGGACCCGCCTTGACAGGAAGACCAGACGCCGCCCATCGCGCAAATGCTGCACCACCCGCGTCGTGAAAACTCCCGCGGTATGGTGCAGTTCTGTACTGAGCGTGTTGACGACGTTGTGCACAAGGACGACCGCTCAGAACATCAGCCGCGCCAGCAACAGGCCAGAGGGCAAGGCGATGGCGCTGGCCACAGGTCCCGGAATCAATCGAGATTCCCCGCTTTCCCGGCGACAGGCGAGCACCGGGAAATGGACCTTAGCGCCGCCGTCGCTGCGCGGCGATGTCCGGGCAATCTCGCTCGAGAAACCGATCAAGCGCTCTCCCCTACTTGTCGACGTTGCCGCTGATCAGGTTATCGAAGGAGAACAGCTCGTCCCATTTTTCCTGGCTCAGCAACTTGCGTTCCTCGACCACGATTTGCTGCAGCGACTTGCCCGTCTCGTAGCCCTCGCGTGCAATTTCCGAGCACTGCTTGTAGCCCAGCGACTGCTTGAGCACGGTAACGATGCCCAGCGAGTTGAGAACCATGTCGCGCGAGTGCTCGGCGTTGGCGGTGATTCCGCGCACGCAGTTAACGCGCAGGCTGTTGACCGCATGTTCCATTGTGAAAATCGAGGTGAACAGCGCAAAGGTGATTACCGGCTCCATGACGTTGAGTTGCAGCTGGCCGGCCGAAGCGGCCAGCGTGACGGTCAGGTCGAGGCCGATGACCAGGAAACTGGTCTGGTTCACGACTTCCGGAATCACCGGATTGACCTTGCCCGGCATGATCGACGACCCGGGCTGCATCTGCGGCAGATTGATCTCGTTGAAGCCGCAGCGCGGCCCCGAGGCGAGCAGGCGGATATCGTTGCAGATCTTGGTCAGTTTTGCCGAAGTGCGCTTGAGGACGCCGGACAGCTGCACATAGGCGCCGGTGTCGGAAGTCGCCTCGACCAGGTCGCCGGCGAGGATCAGCGTGACGCCGGTAAGGTCCGACAGGCAGCGCGTCACCTGCTCCGGGTAACCGCGCGCGGCGGTCACGGAAGTGCCGATCGCCGTCGCTCCGAGGTTGACCTCGTGCAGCAACTGGCGCACGTCGGCGATGCGGTGCACCTCCTCGCCAATGGTCGTTCCCCAGCCGTGAAACTCCTGCCCGAGCGACATCGGAACGGCATCCTGAAGGTGGGTGCGACCCATTTTCAGGACCCCCTCGAACTCCTTGCCCTTGGCGTGGAAAGCATCTTCCAGGCGGCGCAGCGCGTCCATGTAGCTGCTCAGCCGCAGGATCAGCGCCAGCCGGAACGCCGTCGGATAGACGTCGTTGGTCGATTGCCCGCAGTTGACATGGTCATTGGGGTTGACGAACTCGTACTCGCCCTTCTTGTGGCCCAGGCTTTCGAGTGCCAGGTTGGCAATGACCTCGTTGGCGTTCATGTTGGTCGAGGTGCCGGCGCCGCCCTGGATGAAGTCGGTCACGAACTGGTCGTCCATATCGCCGGCGATCAGGCGATCACAGGCACCGATGATCGCGTCGGCGATCCTGGCATCGATGACGCCGAGATTGCGGTTGGTCAGCGCCGCCGCCTTCTTCACGTAGCCGAAAGCCTTTACGAAGAACGGCTCCGCCGACATCGGGATGCCGGTAATGTGGAAGTTGTGCAGGCCGCGCATCGTCTGCACGCCGTAGTAGGCGTCGTCGGGCAGTTCTTTCTCGCCCAGGAAGTCCTTTTCGATTCGTGCCATTGCGGTTCCTTTCGCTTGCGTGAGAGGCGACTGCCACAGCAGCTTGACAGCCGTGTTTCAGAGAAATACAACGATTGGCGTCTTGCAGCCGGCTTTCGAGAACGCGTCTCCAGCGTACGCTCGCGTGCCGCTTCTGCCCTCCACCACGTTTCCGGTCGCCAATAATTGGCGGCAACCGCCGTCGGTTCTTTCCCGAGTCGCAATTGCCGCGTGCAGACGCTGCGCTGATTTTAGCCGATGGTGCCGACGGTGACCGCAGTTTAAACGGGCCCAGTGACGATGATCCGCTAATTGTCGGCTCTCCCAAATCGGCGCCAGAGAGTTAACGACCAGGCCCGAGTCGACTTCGACCACGGGTAAGTTCGGCTCTTTCGATCCTCTTATTGGGCTGCCGCATTCGCCGGATGCCCCTTTGTCAGGTGCTGCACGATGCCGAGCAGGGCCGCACTGGACAGGCCGAGCATCAGGATGCCATTGAGCGCCTCGAGCGGGCCGAGAAGTTTCCGGTCGTTGCTCATGACCACGTCCCCATAGCCGAGCGACGTGAAATTGACGCCCGAGTGGTAAGCCGCCTGATGGAAGTCAGTGAACTCTCCGAGCCACAAGAACAGGGCGCCCCACAGCATGATCTGCAGAAAATTGCCCAGCATCATGATCACCATCGCCATCAAAAGCCTGCGGGTACCCGTGAGCAGTGCCCTGCCCAACCCCGGTTCGTCCGCGTGGCGCACCACGTAGCGGACGCTCCAGAGAGTGAACATCACCTGCACGGTCAGGCAGATCATCATCGTCAGCAAGCCGATTGCCAGGTTAATCAGTATCATGCCGCTCATCTCCTTCAGCTGTGGTGGAAAAACAAGGCCTCGCTTCTCGACGCGCGCCAGCGCTCGAGCAGCCAGACGGTCGCCCAGGCATAGAGCGCGACGCCGACGAACAGGCAGACACGAACGGCGGACGCCGCGAGTACACCCTTGCCGCTGGCGCTGTCCTCGATCGCCGGCCCGAGCAGGATCAGCATCGTTATCAGCGCGTTGTTCCAGAATGAGGGCGAGAATGTCGTCGCCTTGACGCGGAAGAGCCGCGCGCCGGCCCACAGAGCAGCCGCCATTATCCACAGCATCAGCATCCACAGGTTCGGCCACAGCGACAGGCCGAACCAGACGACCAGAGCCATTCCCGCCCCCATCAGCGTCGATCCCAGCAGTTCCCGACCGGCGGAACGGGTATCGGTCGAACCGGCCTGCTGGCCCAGAGACACCGTCTTCATGATCGCCGCCAGATAGAACGAGGGGTCGGTGAGTGCCAGAACGAACACTGGCAGCACGACCAGCGTGCCGCGCAGGGCGATCCAGCTTGCCGTCTCACGGCTGGGGCGTGGTGGCTTGGCTGCCTTCGCGGCCGGCTCTTGCGCGTCGGGAAAGAAGGCATGCGAAAAACCGCCGACCAGGCTGCCAACGGCGATGCCAACGGCCAGCGCCACGCTGATCGCGGTGACGAGCGCCTGGTCGGCCACCCCGGCGACCGGGATCAGCGTGAAGGCCACGACCAGAATCATTGTCAGCGGGTTGCCGGTGCGGATACCGAAGAAGAACAGCGCGTAAAGGATGACCCCCGTCAGAAGCACGCCGGCCAGCGCGTAGTTCTCCAGCAAGGGGACCATCAGCACCCCCATCACCAACAGTCCGGCAAACAGCAGGGCGATGACCACGGCCTTGGCCGGCGGGATCGGCGGGCCCGGCTTGCACAGCACCACCATTGCCATCAGGCAGACGATGTACGGAAGCGACAGGGCCAGGCCGTAGGCAATCAGGACGGCCAGACCGAGTCCGACGGCCAAGCGCAGAACCGCCTTGTCAGCCGGAGCGATCATGATCGGCTCAGTAGAGGTAGGAGAGCCAGCTCATCAGGCGGATGTAGGCCGCGCCGAGCGTGTTCATCAGGAAGTTGTCGCCGGTGTAGACCATCACCTCGGCCTGACCGCCGATGCGTACCTTGCCCAGACGCTTTGCCTCCGTCGCATCGAACTCGACAGCCACCGGGAAGCGCTGCGCCTGGCGCAGCCAGTCGCGACTGTTTTCGATCGTCGGCAGCGTTCCCGGCGGCGCCTGCTGGGCGGAGCTGACGCCGCTGCCAACGCTGCGCACGCGGCCTTTCAGCACTTCGCCGGGGAGCATATCGAGAACGATGGCCACTTCGTCGCCGGGTTCGAGGTTGCCGAGGTTGTTCTCGGTCATGTCCGCGCTGATCCACAGGTCGCGGATCGCAATCAGCGTCATCACCGGCGCACCTGCCTGGGCGAACTGACCGACTTCGGTGCGCAGATCGGCGACACGGCCGCCGGCGGGGGCGACCACTTTCGTGCGCGCCAGGTCGAGCGCGGCCTTTTCGATCGCCGCGCGCGCGCTGCGCAACTGTGCGTTGTTGTCACCGGCCTCGCCGGCGGCTTCCTGCGCCTTGCGCACGTCGGCTTCGGCAGCCTTTGTCCGGCTGCGCGCCTCGACCCCTGTCGCCTGTGTGACCTCCAGTCGGCGCACCGATATCGCGCCGGGATCCTCGGCGTAGAGCGCCTCGTGCCGCGCCGCGTCCTTTTCGGCCTTGACTTGATTGGCCTGCGCTGCCTGCAGCGAGGCGCGCGCGGCGGCCACGGTCTCCACCGCGGCATTGACTGAACTGCGCACCGCTTCGAAGTCCGAGCGGCTGCGTTGCAGCGCGATCCGGTATTGCTCCGGGTCGATGTCGAAGAGCGCTTGCCCGCGCCCCACGTCGTCGTCGTTCCTGACGTGAACCGCGAGCACCTTGCCCGCCACCTCGGCGGCCACCGGCACCACAAAAGCCTGGACGCGGGCCTGCGAGGAGTACGGAGTGACGCGATCGGCGGCAAAATACCAGAGCAGGCTGCCGCCGATCAGCGCCAGCACGACCGTCGCGCCGATACGGCTTGCCTTCCCCGCTTGCGGCGCTTCGCTGGCGGCTACGGTCGACGGGTCCTGGCTGGACGATTCCTGGCTCATCGTGCTTCCCTCTCTGGTGTGATCTGTGGCGGACCGGCATCGGGTGGCGGCAGAGGTACTGCCAGCATGTCCCGCCAGGCGCTGCGCTCGGCCATCGTCTCGCGCATCGCGTCGTCAACCAGCGGTCGATTGCGCCCCTGCTGCCAGCCACCGCCCATCGCCTTGTATAGCGTGACCAGACTCTGTGCAACATTTCCCATGGTGTTGACCTGCCGCTCCTGCTGGCTGAACAGCGCGCGCTGCGAATCGAGTACGCGCTCGAAGCCGGCCATCCCCTCTCGGTACTGGAGGGTGGCGATAGCGAGCGAACGCCGCGCCGCCTTGACCGCCTCCTCGAGCAGGGGCAGCTGGTCGCGGTTGGCGACGAAGCCAACGGCGGCGTCATCGACTTCGCGCGCCGCCGCGAGCACCGTCCCCTGGTACTGCTCATAGAGTTGCTGGAAGCGAGCGTCCTGGACCAGCACCTCGTTGCTCAGGCGGCCGTGGTCGAAGACGTTCCAGACCAGGCTCGGGCCTATTCCCCAGGCGAGTGTCCGCGGCGAACCGGACAGCGACGTGGCCGAAAGGCCGAGCGATCCCAGCAAGGCAATCGACGGGTAGAGGTCGGCGACGCTGACGCCGATCAGCGCCGACTGCGCCGCCAGTTGCATCTCCGCTGCGCGCACGTCAGGGCGGCGGCGCAGCATCCCTGCGGGCATGTCGGCGACGACTGCGAGCCCGGCCTGCGGGATGCGTTGCCGGCCTGCCGCCATTTCCGGCAGAGGTCCCGGCGGGCGGGCGAGCAGTACGGAGAGCGCGTTTTGCGTCTGGCGCAAGCTGCCTTGCAGTTGCGGAATGGAGGCAAGCGTGCTCAGGTACTGCGATTTCGCCTGCTGCACGTCGAGTTCGGAATCGTTGCCGTGCTTGAACAGCCGTTCGGTGATCTCCAGGCTGCGCTTCTGCAGTGCCGCGTTCTCGTGGGCGATGGTCAGGCGCAACTCAAGGGTGCGGATCACCGCATATAAAGAGGCCGCCTGCGCTGCCACCAGCACCTGCATGTCGTCGTACTGGGCGATGCTGGCGAAGTAAGCGGCGTCGGCGGCCTCGATGCTGCGCCGGAACTTGCCCCAGAAATCGATTTCCCAGCCGACGCCAAAGCCGATGCTGTACGCCGTCAGCGCGCTGTCCGGCCCGCTGCTCGCCTCGGTTCCCGTGCGCAGTACCGCGCCGGTCACCTGCTGCTGTTGCGGATAGAGCAGGCTGCCGGCGATCGCCAGCTGCGCGCGCGCCTCGAGGATGCGCATGCCGGCTGTGCGCGCGTTCGGGTTGGCACGCTGCGCCTCGGCGACCAGTGCGTCAAGTACCGGGTCGTCGAAATTGCGCCACCATTCATCGCCCTCCGGCCGCGGACGCTCGCCCTTTTCCGCTGCCAGCGTCGCCAGCGAGCCACCCGACCAGCCAGCCAGCGCCGGCACCTCGGGCCGCTTGAAGTCCGGCCCGACCGCCGCGCAGCCGCCGAGCAACAGCGCGGCAGCGAGGGCAGGAAGGCGCGGACCGTTGGCGCCGGCGAAGCACCGCCGCATCGGCTCAGGCGGTGGTGGAGGAGGAATCGGCAGCAGCCTGCGTCGGTGTCCGTTCCGGGTTGTCAGCGACCCAGCGCATGAAGATCTGGTAGCCCAGCGCCAGCAAGGTCGCGCCGATGAACATGCCGAGGATGCCGGTCGTGGCCATGCCACCGAGCGCGCCGATCAGGATCACCGGCATCGGCGCATCGACGCCGCGGCCGAGCATCAGCGGTTTCAGGACGTTGTCGGCCATGCCACCGACGAACAGCAGAACGGAGTAGGCGGCAGCGGCAACGGTACCGTAGTCGCCGCTCGTCCAGATCCAGCCGATCACCGGCAGCGTGACGAACAGCGCTGGCAACTGTGCGATGCCGAGCACGAGGACGACCACGGCCAGCACGCCGGCGAATGGGACGCCGGCGATCATCAGCGCGACGCCGATGATCAGCGCCTGAATACAGGCGATGCCGATGACGCCCGAGGCGACGGCACGCACCGTCGCCGTCGACAGCGTGGTGAACTCCTTGCCGCGGGCCAGCCCGGCGATACGTTCGAAAATCTCCAGCATCGCCTTGGCGCCCGCTTCGCCCCAGGCCATCATGATGCCGGCGACGATGAACGAGAAGATGAACATCAACAAGCCGCCGCCGAGGCCGGCGACCATGCCCAGTGCCTTGGTCGCCAGTTGGCCGATCTTCGGCTGCATGGTCTTGACCAGTGCCGGCAGGTCGGCGTGCGCCTGCGACCAGAACGCATGCACTTTCTCGCCCACCACCGGCCAGGAAGCCACCTTGTCGGACGGCGCCGGCACCTGGATCGTGTTGTCGCGCACGCCGTGGACCACGCCTTGCACCGAGTCGCCGAACTGGCTGGCCAGCATGACGGTCGGCGTGATGATGACGGCGACGGCGAGCAGCACGATCAGCGTCGAGGCGAGCCCCTGCTTGCCACCGATCCGCGCGGCGAGCATCTGGTGCAGCGGATAGATCGTGATCGCCAGGATCAGCGCCCACAGCATCATCGACATGAATGGCGAGAAGATTTTGTAGCACAGCAACACCAACGCCAGGACCAGGCCGGCGCGGATAAAGACGTCGAGCAGGCGACGTGACAGACGGTCTTCCAGTGCGTAGTCTGGTTCGCGGGGTGGGGTCATCGGGGATCTCCTTCTATGCGGCGGTGAATGGGGCCGGCAACGGTGATGGCGGCACGCCACCCCATGTGGCGGCGGCGTGAATGTAGCACACCACAGCGTCGCCACGCATAACATGCCAGCTGACGCTATGAGCTTGATTCATCGGCGAATTCGAAGCGAACGACGAGAACGAAGAGAAACTGGAGCGGCCTGGCGGCCTGCCGGAAATGCGGCGAGGATCTGGGCGAAGCGAACCCATTGAGCACGGGAGACGGTCGAAGCGTGCTCCGCAGCTGGCGGGCACGGCATTCGACCGCTACTGGCAATCAATACTTGATGTCCCGCTTCTCCTCGCGGCCATCCTGTTTCGTTTCGCGTGTGATCATGGTCTGGCCGGCATGCTCGCTACAGCGCGGCCACGCCCGGAAAATCTCGCTCGAAAAGCCGATCAAGCGCTCTCCCCTACTTGTCGACGTTGCCACTGATCAGGTTATCGAAGGAGAACAGCTCGTCCCATTTTTCCTGGCTCAGCAACTTGCGTTCCTCGACCACGATTTGCTGCAGCGACTTGCCCGTCTCGTAGCCCTCGCGTGCAATTTCCGAGCACTGCTTGTAGCCCAGCGACTGCTTGAGCACGGTAACGATGCCCAGCGAGTTGAGAACCATGTCGCGCGAGTGCTCGGCGTTGGCGGTAATTCCGCGCACGCAGTTCACGCGCAGGCTGTTGACCGCATGTTCCATTGTGAAAATCGAGGTGAACAGCGCAAAGGTGATTACCGGCTCCATGACGTTGAGTTGCAGCTGGCCGGCCGAAGCGGCCAGCGTAACGGTCAGGTCGAGGCCGATGACCAGGAAACTGGTCTGGTTCACGACTTCCGGAATCACCGGATTGACCTTGCCCGGCATGATCGACGACCCGGGCTGCATCTGCGGCAGATTGATCTCGTTGAAGCCGCAGCGCGGCCCCGAGGCGAGCAGGCGGATATCGTTGCAGATCTTGGTCAGTTTTGCCGAAGTGCGCTTGAGGACGCCGGACAGCTGCACATAGGCGCCGGTGTCGGAAGTCGCCTCGACCAGGTCGCCGGCGAGGATCAGCGTGACGCCGGTAAGGTCCGACAGGCAGCGCGTCACCTGCTCCGGGTAACCGCGCGCGGCGGTCACGGAAGTGCCGATCGCCGTCGCTCCGAGGTTGACCTCGTGCAGCAACTGGCGCACGTCGGCGATGCGGTGCACCTCCTCGCCAATGGTCGTTCCCCAGCCGTGAAACTCCTGCCCGAGCGACATCGGAACGGCATCCTGAAGGTGCGTGCGACCCATTTTCAGGACCCCCTCGAACTCCTTGCCCTTGGCGTGGAAAGCATCTTCCAGGCGACGCAGTGCGTCCATGTAGCTGCTCAGCCGCAGGATCAGCGCCAGCCGGAACGCCGTCGGATAGACGTCGTTGGTCGATTGCCCGCAGTTGACATGGTCATTGGGGTTGACGAACTCGTACTCGCCCTTCTTGTGGCCCAGGCTTTCGAGTGCCAGGTTGGCGATGACCTCGTTGGCGTTCATGTTGGTCGAGGTGCCGGCGCCGCCCTGGATGAAGTCGGTCACGAACTGGTCGTCCATATCGCCGGCGATCAGCCGATCACAGGCACCGATGATCGCGTCGGCGATTTTGGCATCGATGACGCCGAGATTGCGGTTGGTCAGCGCCGCCGCCTTCTTCACGTAGCCGAAAGCCTTCACGAAGAACGGCTCAGCCGACATCGGGATGCCGGTAATGTGGAAGTTGTGCAGGCCGCGCATCGTCTGCACGCCGTAGTAGGCGTCGTCGGGCAGTTCTTTCTCGCCCAGGAAGTCCTTTTCGATTCGTGCCATTGCGGTTCCTTTCGCTTGCGTGAGAGGCGACTGCCACAGCAGCTTGACAGCCGTGTTGGAGAAAAACGATCCGGTGCGCCTGCGGAGCCAACTTGCCAGGACACGCCGGCTGCAAGCTTACGCCACATTCCGGCCCGCGAACGCAGCACTCAGCGAAGTCGGCCTGTTGCGTCCCTCACCGCCACCTTGATTCCAGCCAGTGGCTGCCGCGAGCACTGATCGGACGGATTTCGAGGAAGGAGGTTTTCACCGTGCGGAAGTTGCGTTCGACTTTTTGCAGATCGCGATAGCGCTCATCCACGGTCTTCGCGTCCATCAAGTCCGTCGGAACGTTGGTTTCCAGGAGGTAGCAGCCGTCGAGCAAGCTATCTTGGGCTTTGGCCTCCTCGTCGATGGCGCAAATGACCGCCTCCTCCAAAGTGAGCGTGACGAACACGCTTCGTGGGCATGGCCGTCTCCTTAAGGGTCGTGCGTGCAAAGACGTTTTGCACGCAGTGGAATGAAAGGCCAGCTCACCCAGCGTCCTCAAGATCCCTGCGCACAAGGAGTCAACGAGACGCCGCGAACAATAATCGACGAATCGCCGAACCCGCAGCGGCGAGCGTCGGCCGACACCTTGTCGCCGCTGACGCGACAGTCCGGCGATCAGGTCGCCGCATTAATGTGAAAGTCGCGTATGCGACTCACGAAACGCCCTTCTCCCCTCGCGGGAGAAGGGCCGGGGGAAGAGGGGGGGCGGTCATGACTTTCATGATCCGGGGTGTCTCGACATGTCATGACCGTTAGCTGCCCGATCGCCACCAGAACTTATAGGACTTATAAGGGCTGCCGGCCGATGGTCCCCACCAGCCCGGCACGATAGGCGGCCGAGCCGACAAGAACCCGTTCGCCCTGTATCTGCGCACGTCGCGCCAGAAGTCCCAGGCGAGACGCGACCTCGGCATTCTCGCTGCGATCCAGGAATTCGTAGAGCGAAGCGACAGCCTGAGTCAGGCGCTTCTCGTCACTGGCTTGCTTGGCATCCAGGCGTGCCGCATACCAGTCACTGGCGAGTACGCTTTCGCGCGAAAAAAGCGAACGCACTTCCGGCGACTCCAGCCCGTGGCCATCGGCGGTCTTGCCGTGCGCCATGATTTCCAGCACCGCTTTCAACGGCGGGCAGGCCAGGGAAATCGTGCCATCAGTGAAGTAGCTTTCGGCAACCCGCTGGTGGGTGGCGACGATATTCGCCACGCCGTCGGCAAAGATGTCCATGTCCTGCAGCTCGGGGCGCAGCATTTCCTCGGTGAACACGGCATGCGGATGCAGAAATATGCGGCCAAAGTAGGTGCTGGCCATACGCGCGGTCATGCGATAGCCGAGCCGGCTGGCCAGCACCGGCTGACCACGGTGCTCGAAATCGTCCACACGTTCAAGGGCACCCCGGGCAATCAGATTCTTGGCGTCGCGTTCACTGGGGCTCATGCGGGCAAAGACTTCGGGCACCAGCAGACTGACGTCATGATCAACGCGCATGTTTGGCCCGACGTAACCGGCAGAGGAAACCCAGCCGTCGTAGCCAGTGAGTGCGAAGGAGACGAAAGCCGCATTGAGGTCGATGATCGCCGGCAAGGCATTGAACGGTCCCTTGGTCAAGGCGCCCTCCGAACCCGCCCCGGTCGTCGAGGGTGACTTGCCGGTCATTGAGCTGATGAACTCGATGAACAGCTCGGGCAGTTCCATGTAGTGCAAGGGATTGTAGGGACATAGCGCCCGGATGCCTTCCTCCGGAGGATTGTTGCGGCGACCGGCGGCGACCACATGGACCGGGGTCATGAGCGGCTCGGCAGTTGACTGCCTGCGCAACAAACGCATCGCCAGCCTGGCGATTTCCGTGTCTTCCGGGCAGGCGAGGTCCGGGCGCAACTGCAGATAGCGCGGGTTCTTCGTCGGCTTCCCATCGACGATACGCGGATGTGCCGAGGAGACGAAATAAGCGGGGGATGATCCCTCGGGCGCTTTGGCCGCAGCCAGGATCAGGTTCTGCATCGGTGGGGAAAACTCATTGAAACCGATCGCGTCATCGAGCAGTTCGCGCGCATCCGCACCGTCAAGCGGCTGGAAGTTTGAGATAAAGGTCCCGGGTGTCGCGATATCCGCTTCGGCCTGGCCATCGTAGCCGCGATGAATGGCGTCGTCGGGCCTTTGAAACAGGCGGCGCTCGCAGTTTTGCAGGTACTTCCGTGACAAGCTCCCCGATTCTCCGGCAATCGCTTCCGCGGGGGCGACCACACTGGCGGTGATGTCGTCCTCGGTCTGCACCTTGCCGGCGGGGTGAAAGTCATGCCGCAGGCCGAAGACACGCCAGGCGCCGTCCTTCTCGAAACCCACGCGCAGGGTATTCACGATCAGCGTGCTTCCGTCCAGCTTCAGTGAATTCCCCGGACGACCGTTGATCAGATCCACGGAGTAATGGCTCCGCCAGCTATCGCCCCATTCCGGGCGGTGAAAGCGCTTGACGACGAAGACCAGCTCCTTGATATGTTGCGGAATAGCGCTCAACCACGTGTTGTAGGCCTCGTTATAGTCCCGTCTCGACGGGGTGAGCAGCTTGATGACGCTACCCAGCGAACGGTCAGTGCTCAGTATGAGTCGCTTATCAAGGCCGTTCCTTTCCGGATCGCTGTAGCGCTCGGAGAAATCACGCGCCAGAATGGCGGCAACCGCGTCCATGTCCTTTTCCACGTCGGCAACAAAAACGTGGCCGACAAGTATGGCGTCCGAAATCGCCTTCGATATCTCGGACTTCCCTCCCCCGGAAACAGTGGCCGGCTTGTGGCAGGCAGTCACGTCCGCCGAGGTTCCGACGAGGTTCCACTGGCGATGATCCGCACGCGATGACTCCATGTGTACCCGGTAGCCGTTGGGGCCCATATAGGTCTTGCCGGCCTGCAACTTGATCGACGAGGTCTCGCCATCAGGGCTTGGCCAGGAGACGGTCCGCGAGCGCAGGCTGAAAGTGGATTTCGCGGGCACCAGGACGACATTGCGCTGAACGCGATCAATGGCATGCCCGGCCAACTGCCCGACAAAGCGTTCAGGATCGCGTGCCAGCACCTCTTGCAGCGAGTAGTCATCGCCCGCCGTCAGATCGGTGTACTCCTGACCCTCGTTATAACTCGGAAACACCAGCGCGCCGCCGGAATGCTCTTCTTCGGCGGAGCCAAACAGGTTCGCCGAATAGCTGATCTGCGTCTTCACCTCTTTCTTCAGACCTCCCGGAATCCCCGGCGAACGTGGTCTAATTTTGGACAGTAGGTCGGCGAAGGCCGTCTCATAGCGGAGACTGGCCGACCTCGATGCGCAGCCATTTTCCGCCGGGAATTCTGGCGCCGAGACCAGTGAGCTTACGGCACAGCTGTTCTTGGGCATAACGGCGGGCGGGTTGCTGTAGCGGCTCCAGGCGAACGACCACCCAGTGCTCGTCACTGCGTACCCAGCCATGGCAGTTGAAGATCGCATAGAGCAGGTCCACCCGATCGCTATCCTTGGCATAGCTGTCGTTAAGCCAATCGAGAAGCTGGCGGCGCACGTTCCATACGGAACTCGTGACGAAGTCGAAGAGATTCTTGCCCTCGTTATCGATGGCGTTGAAGGAGCGGTAATCGGACAGCCCCGTGACATTGACGCGCTCGGGCAAGCGAGCCTTGTCAGCCTGGAGTTGTTTGAGTTGCGTTTCGCTCACGGCGATGGCCGCAGCAAGCCGCCGATGCCGACTGTTGTGGCGCTCACTTCCGTCCCGATTGAAGCTGGGTTGAGTCTTGGCCTGTTGCTTGTAAAGCTTGGCAAGATGGCCCTGGGTGCTCGCGATCTGCTGCGCAAGCCCTTTGATCTGGGGATTGGCGATGTCCTGTTTGTCGCTCTCGGCCAAGCCGAAACCCGGATGGTAATGATAGGGATGACGCCCCTTGAGGTGTTTGAAAGTGTTCTCCGAGGCGCCCCAGCGACTGAGCATCGCGGTCAGCACCTCTTGCGGCGACCACTGAAGGTCAGCGTCCCAGCAGAGCACGCTGATGCGGTGATTGGTGCGCAAATTCCACAACACCACCCGGCGCAGGTCGAACGTATGCACCGACTCGGCCGTGCCGGTGTCGGGATCGGTTTTAGGTGGGTAGACGCACGTCTTGGTCTCTTCGAACAGGCGATAATCCGTGCCGTTCATCGCTACGCTGTGCGTGAAGTCTGCGGCCGGCAAGGCCATGAGCCGCGCAGGATTGGCGTTCTTCTCCCAAGTGATGAAGGGCGTGCGGCTGCGCACGAGTTCGCTGAAAAAGCCCAGTCCATCGCCCTCACGGTCGAAGACCTGTACCGGCGGGGTTCCCAGGGACTGTTGTCGCGCATACTCGCCAAGCCTCAGAATCTGGGCGCGCAGGTCTCCCTTGCCCTCCTGAATGTCGAAATAGACGATGCGCCCCTGTTCGTCACAAGTGACCAGATTGGTCTGTCCGGGCATCGGCATCCGCCGCTGTGTATTCCACGCCGCATGCACCTTGTCCTGTCCGGTATAAGGCAAGAGATGACCGTCCGTAAACCACAGCCGGGTGGCGACCAGGCCGCAGCGGATCTGATCGGCAAAAAACGCCTTCAGCAGCGCACCGGCCCGAGACTTGCCGGCGACGTCATGGAACCAGGACCACAGCGTGTCGAGAGCGGGTAGCCGCCCCAAGCCCAGGAGCCGTCCCGCCTCCTCGCGCCGCTCATGTTTGAGCTGCTCGATGGAGCGGATGTTACGCACCGCCATCAGCACGAACACCTGGAAGATGCGCCAACCGTTCCCGAACAGCTGGGAGAGCCGTTGCATCCACTGCCATTGGCTCATCAGGACCAGCAAGACAGGGAAAATGCCGGCATAGCGGCTGGCTTCCCAGTCATGGTGTTCCGCATAGGGAAGCTCGATCACTGCGGCGGGAACCTGTTCCGGTGAGGCCTGCTCCGCGACTGTCTGGCGGCTCGGCTGATCGACACGCACGACCTCTTCGAGGGGCGCTTCCTCCAGCGCACACCGCGCCGCGGCTTCGCCATCCCACGCGAGTTCCTCTTGGGTCACTTCCGCAGTCAGCCGCTTCTCGACACGCCGCAAAGCTTCGAGTTCGCGGGCCTTGGAGCCGGGGCGGCGTTTGTCAACATGCAGCCGACCTTGCCGTTCTTCGCTCACGCTGCGGCTCGGACTATAGCCATGCAGCAGGCCGGTCACCCCAAATAGCCGATAGCACTCGCGATAGTTGTGCAGCGTCTGGCGACTGAGATTGAGCACCTCGGCCAAGCGCGTCTGGTTCAGCTTCCTCTGTAATAACTCAACCACCAGGAGGCGCCGCTCGGCCTTGTCGGCAAGATTCACCCGTTTGCTCAGACTGCCATGATGATAAAGGTCACCCTGGCTGCGAGGGCCACGCGGAAGGTGCAGACAATAGCCTCTGCCCAAGTCGAAACGGCCTTCCTGCTTAACCGCTGGTTCCAATAACTCGCTCTGCGTCACCCCTCACCCCCAGGTCCCCGCTGCCTGACGCGATTCTAGCATGAGATTTATGCTTATTGCACTTGTTATTGCGTATTTACAATAGGATATAAGCATCGTTGTCCAATAAACGTTTTCCGTTCCCGGCGTGACGAAGGTCCAAAAAACGACGATAAGGCTTTTGAATCACGCGGTTAGCGGGGCGTCTGAGTCGCAATTCCGGGAGGTCTGTTCTTGCAGTAACCAAAATAATTGTCGGCAATGAGGGTCACCACCACGCCACGCTCGTCCCGCGCGCACAACTTGAATGCACTACCCCCGTTATACAACTCGGCTTCATTCCTGTAGCACATGCCATCGCGCCGCTGCAGCGGCGTCGCCGCATCCCAGTGCGGGAGACCGAGCAGGTGTTTGGGCACATGCGTGAGATGCGGCGCGAGAATCACGCAACCGGTGTGGCCGGTCCAGCCATCCGGGTCGAGCGAGGAATCATTTTCAGGCAGATAGGGATCGCCGGCATTGCCAAAAATGCTTTCGACGAAATCGAGATTGGCGACCAGCGCCCCGGGCACGAAAAAGCGGGTTTCCATGCGCTTCTCGGTCGTAAATCCGGGCACGGCAGGCACCACCAGGGGACGCAAAAGCAGGGACACGAAGCACATCGCCGGTGCCTTCTCGCCCGCGGTAAACGGTAGCTGCATCGATTCGGGCGGCGGATTCAGGGCCAGGGCAAGCAGCTTTGAAAAAGCCAATTTGGGCACCGCCCGCTTGTCGTCGGGAATTGGCAAACCACCCTCGACGATGTGGAAAACGCCGGCGGTGGTGCGCCGATCGCTGGCGGGATTGTGCAGGACCCCATTGCGCAGACGATAGCTGCTGAGCAGCGGCGACTTGTAAAGATCCCCATTGGCGGGCAGGGAAATGCCGCGCGCCAGCCCGGGCTGGTCGAGCACCAGGGTTTTCCCCGGCAAACGGGGTGCGCGACCGACATCGGCAAGATACTCCTTGAGAAAATTCTGAATCCGGGTATCGACAGGACAAAGCCTGTCGGAAAGTCGACGGCTCATTTCCCGCTGCCGCGCGAGAATTGGTGCCATGATTTCGGTGATGGACGCGCCATCATCGCCGGCCGCGAGGGGCAATTCGAGCAGGGCAAGGCGAAGATTGATCGCCGCGTTCAACGCAGCAGTAGTGGCAGATAAGGGGGCGACAGCGGGATTTGGGGTGGGATCCATAGGGGTTTCTTCCAAAGGTTGAGCACAGGGAATGCAGCGGTCAGCAGCGAAATGCTGCGCCCGACAGCTTGTTGGTAAAGAGCGCCGTGACAAACGCGACCTGGCCAAAACAGGCTTGGTCCGCAGGACTCTTCAAGGGGAGGCGCGATCTTGTTCGTGTGCCGGTCCGTCATCGACCGGGGCACCGGATTGGTCCGCAAGGCCAGTAGAACATGAACTCAAGCAGGCGGCAAGTGACCCGTCCGCGCTTGGGCAACGGCTGGAATGGCGGATGCGCCGCGAGCAGGCCGTCGCCGACGCGCTGTTTCCCGAGCGCTGCGAGCAGTTCCTTGACCACAGGGTGCTGAGCGCGGACGAGCGGCCGCAAGTAGTTCTGCCGATCCGCGTAAAAGCTCAGTCTCCGCTCGTAGTAAAGCGGCTCGACCGCGTCGTCCAGGACCATCAGCAACAGCAGGAAACGCTTGTCAGCGACGTAGGTGACGCACCCATAGTTGGTCAGGATGCCCCGCTGCCCCAAAGCAAGCGGGGATGGTTTGCGGGGCGGCGGGAGAGCCATCGATATTTGAGCTCAGAGGCTGGTCGCTTCGGAAAGTGCTCCTTGATCAGTCGAACGCCATCCTCGGCGCTGATGACCTCGACCGTCGCGCCCTGGAAGGTCCTGCTCGGGGTTGAGAAGGTCGAATCCGGCATGGCCGCTCTCGTCGATCCGGAGGCTCTTCATTCAGCGTTTCCCCGACACTATGTTCTGACGCCTATCCGCTCGGCTAGATCGAGCACCACATCGTAAGCGTCGGCATCGTCCAGCAGGCTGCGTGAGTCAGCTTCCGGTCGAAGGGCTCCATCAGGGATACGGTCACCAATAGGAACAACAGCCCGCGCCGAATCGTCCTGCTTTTAAACCCAGGACAGGGGAAACGGTCATCACTTTCATGATCCGGCGTATCCCGACATGTCATGACCGTTAGGCATGAGCGATCGCCTGAACCTCGTCGATCGCCGCCGCCATCACGCGCTCGGCTGCCTATGCCAGCAAATCCTGCGGCCGCTTGCCGCCCAGGAAGCTGTTGTCCGAGTGGAACCAGTAGGCCATGCCCCAGCCATCCTTGTGTTCGGAGAAGGTCTCGATGATCTTGGCGAGCGCCTTCACCGGCCGGAAGCCAGCGTCGCGGTCCAGCCCATAGCCCGGGAAGCAATCGACGCCGCCATGGTTGATGGCGAAGATCGGCCCCTGCTTCTTCCATTTATTGGGCTGGGCTCTGGGGTTACGGGTCCTCAGGCCTGCCAGTTGCGCGACGTCGGCCGCGTTCAACCAATCGCCGCTTTCCAGCACAGCCTTGCGCGTCCGCACCCGCATGGCTGCTTCCTTGAGCAAGCGGGGAGGCGGCGGTGTCCGCGGCACCAGAACCTCGGCCAATCGCTCCAGCGACTCCCGGTCATGGCGCTCCAGCAATACCTCGAACATGGAAGATGCCACGTTGGTGAAATTCTCCGCCGGGGCCTGGAAGATGTTCGGTTTGATGTGCTCGAACGCAACCACCAGCACGCGGTCAGCATGCGAATCCCCAAGACGAGCCTGCGCCTCCTTTGGGGTGCCAACCAATGTCGAGACCCCTGGATGGTCTGACACGACGCTCGTGGACACTCTCCTTTTTGGGTTATCACGGTTATTCGATTCTAGCCTATCTACGATAACCTTGATGGCGCACGTTCCTTGGGGGCCAGCGCGCCTTGGCCGCAGGAAGGACTCCATGAAATCCGTCGTTGAGTGCCTATCGACCGAAATTGGACTACCTATGGGGTCACCTCTTTCCCCGTGCCTTCGGCAAAAGTAAGGACCTGGCCCCGCGTGCGCGCACGAGGCACGGTGGAGCCGTCCTGCGGCGCGAGATGGCTCGCGCCAGAGCATGCTGAGGGTCGCGGAGCATTAAAAAGAAGGGCGGGCGGATCGCGATGGCATGCCGGCGCGAATTCTGGACGAATTGATTCTCGCGTAGCGCTACGCGGAGAGTGCTGCCGGGATAGCAAGAGGGATCGCTGGCCGGCCATGAAGGGCTTGCCATGGCCTGGGCGATGACGCCGCTGCGAAAGAACGCCGCGTTGGCGGCAAACTGCCTGCAGGGCATGCGCGCCGTACCGAAGCCGATCTTCAGTTCTTCCAAACTTCGCACCAACACTTCGGTACCGCCTTGTATCCACGCCACGGTCAGGCTCGGCCGATGCTTGATCGCCACGGTCTGATTCACTCGGTAGTGCTCGGCCTTGTCGTCGGCCAGCCTCTCGTGCGCCTGCGAGCACAGCCCCGCGGTGATTTTGGCCACCAAAATCTTGCAAGAGCTATCGCATGAAAGACCAGATCGAGGCGTGACTGGCGCCGTTTGCCCGTCGATCTGTGCTCGCTCGTCATTCGCCGACGCCTATCCGGGCGGCATTACGCGCGAACCGGCGTGCGCTCATGACGACGACTTCCGCAGATAGGCAACGCGCCTATCGACCCAAGCGAGCCTGCGCCGGCGAAAACAGCGAACGCCGTTTGCAGACCTGGGGCTCGACCGCAGCGGCTCTCGCCCTTGCTCGCTTGGCCCGCCACACCGGAATGACTCGACGGGCTTTCCTCGAAAAGCTCACTGTCGACGCCGATCAGATCGTCAAGCAGGCCCTGAGCGACGAGGCCTTCGATCAATACCTCGCGTTACTGCGTAGCAAACGGTCGTTCGCCTCCGCAACCCATCGCTACCGCCCGCCGTCAATTTCTCCCGACAGGCGCTATCACCTGTTCCGTGGCACGCCCCTTTCGCCGCGCTTGGCCAGATCCGCCATGCCGAAACCCCCGCATCAAAACCCCGATCGATCGCTCGAACGACCGCACTGAACCGCCAATCACCGCTCTCACGGCCAGTCCTCAGGCCCGACTTGCAAACCGCCTAATTCCACCGAAATGGGCGCCGCACACAGGGGTAGGGCTGTCGAAAAATCTTACACGTCTTTTCTTCTGGTCTGGTTGGTAACTATTAAATAGCTTACTAAACAACTAGTTGATGTGTTTATCGCTGTTTGGCACGACTATTGCTTTACACTTTCCGTAGTCCTCGCTACTTAACCTAAACCCTAATGATCTTCTTGAAGGAGAGTTCTTATGAGTTCATATTCAGTTTTGCCGAACCTGTCCAAGCACTGTTCGGCCGCGCTGGGAGCATTGGCAATTTTTGCGTCCGGAGCTGCTTTTGCTGACACCATCTCCCCAACCAGCTACAGCGCCAGCCTCGGCATCGGGGAAAGTGCTACCGTCCGCAAGACGGTTGTGGTTGAAGAGTCGACCAGCACGGCACTCGTCGATATCATGTTCGTGTTCGATACCACCGGCAGCATGGGTGGCGCCATCAACGGCGCAAAGGCCTCGGCCACCAGCGTTCTCAACACGATCGCGGCGACGTATGGCAATACCTTCAGCGGTGCGGGTCAGTATGACGACCCGGGCAGCTCGATTGTGGCCCCGCTCTCCGCTAGCGTCGCCGCCACGCAGGCGGGGATCAACACGCTGTTTGCATGCTACGGCAGTTGCGGCGGAGATTCCCCTGAAGTGGGCTACGACGGCATCGGCAAGGCTGCGGCTGACACCGCATGGCGTGCAGGTTCCAACCGGTTTATTGTGGCCTTCGGCGATGCTTCGTTCAAGAACGGTACCTACAACCAGGCGAGCACCAGCGCGGCGCTGACCTCTGCGAACGTTGAGCTCTTCGGTGTCAGCTTCGGTGCTTCTTTCGATGCCTCGATGGCTACCCTTGGCGCTACTGTCTACCCGAGCTCCACCAGCCCGGACGATATCGCCGACGCCATTCTGGCGGGCGTTTCGGCCGGCTTTGCGAACTACACCAATGTGACGGTGGGTGACCTGGGTGGCGGACTGCCTGAAATTGGCGTCTCGACCGTGTGTGTCTCGGCCGATACCGGCGCCTGCGTCGGCGCCGATGCGGTGGGCACCTATGACCGGTCGATCGAGCGTACGTTCACCTACGACGTAACCTTCACGCGCCTCGCTGCTGGCGACAAGAGCTTTGACACCTTTGCCCTGGTGGACGGGGGCATCGTAGCCACAGAAGCCGATCGCTTCACTACTGGTGAGACCGTTCCTGAACCGGCATCTTTGGTCCTGATGGCTGTTGGCCTGCTCGGTATGGGTGCAACTCGGCGCCGCCGCTCGTAACGCAAAGGGCAAATCGTCGCACAACGAAAAAGCGGCCTTCGGGCCGCTTTTTCGTTGCCTGATCATCATTTTGGCGAGATTTGCTGCAGTAGTTTTTTTGCGTCCGGCGCGTTCTTGAAGTTCTTGTCCAACTCAAGTGCTTTTTTCAGCATTAAGGCGGCTTCACGCTTTTTCCCCTGTTCGAAGTAAACAACACCGAGGTGGTAACGAAAGCTGGCATTCTTCGGGTTGTCAGCCACGGCTTTCTCCAGCGTTTTGGCAGCAGGCTCGAGTTCGCCGCGGGCATAATGAACCCAGCCCAGGGTGTCAAGCAAGGTCGTCACTTCTGGCGCGAGTTCAATTGCCTTTTTGGCCCACCCCAACGCTTCGTCCAAATGTTCCTTGCGCGCTGCGGCCATGAACGCAAGGTTGTTGTACGCACCGTACATCAAAGGGTCATTCTTCACGGCGGCCAGATAGGCCTGCTCGGCTTCCGCCCAGCGTTGCTGCCCTGCAAGCACGACGCCGAGTTTGAAGTAGGCAATCGCCGGCTTGTTGCTGGCCTTAGCGCCCGCACCATAGGCTGCTGCCGCTCCGTCAAGATCGTTCTTGGCCAGGTACAGATCGCCGCGGTCGATGTATGCTGGCAGAAAGTCCGGGGCAATCGCGTTGCTTCTTTTCAGCGCTGCCAAGGCTTGATCGATCTTGGCCTGTGATGCGTAAAAGCGCGCCAGTGAGTGCGTCGGTATTGGATCCGTCGGCGCAAGCATTGCCGCCTGCTCGTATTCTGCAACGGCTGCGTCGAAGCGATTCAGCACCGCCAAAGTGGCGGCGAGGCCCAGATGCGCTGGCACACTGCTCGCGTCGAGTGCGATTGCGGCACGGAAAGCTTCTTCTGCCAGGCTGGGGTTTTTTAGGCCGCGCAAATAGTTCTCTGCCAAACTGATCTGGGCATATGCGGATTGCCCATCCAGGGCAATCGCCTTTTTGAAGGTGGCTTCGGCATTGACAAACTGACCACGCCGAAACTGAAAGTGGCCCAATACGAGCTGCGCATACGCGCTGCTTGGGTCAGCGGCGATCGCCTTCTGCAACCAGGATTCAACCAGAGCAACATCGTTTTTCCGCCCCGCGATTTCGGCCAGGCCGATGTAGGCCGGGGAATATTTGGGATCGATCCTGGCCGCTTGCGTGAATGCTGCCTCAGCCGCTTTTAGGTCGTCGGCGTGAAGGGCTTTCAAACCCTCGTCGACCTCGCCCTGCGCAGGCGAAGCACCAGATACTTGATTGCTCGGAAAACCTGGCCGAACAAGCTCAATTTGTGCGGCTTGGGGCAATAGCGGTTGCGACGCCAAAATGGCCGCGACAAGGCCGGCGACAATTGATGGTCGATAATTCATGAGAGTTAAGCCCTCCAGGAACGTGGATTGATAACACCCGGGCTCCGCCCGCATGCAAACCTACGCATTTTCAATAGTAGCGATCGGTTAATTGTAATAATCGCCCGTGAAGTACTGGCCGTTGCAGTGCATATAATGACCAAGGAAGCAAAACAGGCAACGGTTTGGGAGAGCGAGTATCTTCGGCACTGTCAGCACTGTCAACCGTACTCACCAGGACTGGAGTCGAAGAGGACGCGCGGGGGGGGTCGCGAAAACTGATAGCCAACCTCGATAAATCAACAATGAAACATGGCATAGATCGTGCTTTACCTTGTGTACGGACAAACTCAAGTGCGTTCAGCGACAATTATTGCCAGTGTCATTATTTCACGCCGCGTTATCACTGGCCGCCAAGTTCGCCAAGAACGGTGAGCTATCAAGGGTTGCACGAATTGCCTATTAACAATTCTACTCCTGATCAGCGCTGTGCTTCAGCCAACCGGAGCCAGACCTTGGGGCGCTTGCCTGTCGCGGCGGCGACACGGATGAGGCGTAGCAGGATGACCTTGAGGTCGAAGCGGCGGTTGAAGCGGTATTGCGTCTCCGACCGGTAGCGGTAGGCGCACAAAGAAGCGCCTGATGCGCTCACCGCAGCCGCGAACGAAGCGCGCCTCGCGAAACCTTGTGCCACCGGGAGCGGCTATGCCAGCCTCGATCAGGCATTGAAACGAATGCGCCGTAACCAGGCGCAGTTTGTTGCGCATGCTTCAACGTCCCGAGCTGCCGCTACACAACGACCTCAGTGAGTCGAATATCCGCGACCACGTGAAGAAGCGCAAGATCGGCGGCTACCCGTAGCCAGTCGGGCCGCCGCTGCCGCGACACCTTCGCCAGCCGCAAGAAAACATGTCGCAAGAAGGGGCTGTCATTCTGGCAATATCAGGAAGTCCGCATCTTCGACTGGCATCGAATTGCGCCGCCTCTTGGGCAGTGGATCTTCGAGGCCTCGCCGACGGCGGCCGTTCCCTGACGTGCCCCTGAGGCACCTCCCTGGCGCTATTGCGGGCGCTCTTTCAGAAGGGCGGATCGACCAGCTGCGGGAGCTGATGGCGGCCAATCCTGCCGTGGATCGAATGCAAGAACCTGGCCTCATCCATTTTGGCTCGCGCCGCCCGGGAGATCGCTGCCGACTGGCAAGTCCAATACAGTTACCAGCCGCTCTTGCTCGAAACTTTCGTCGCGCAGTCACCCTTTCGCGGCACGCCTTACCAAGCGGCCAACTGGCTCTGCCTCGGAAAAACCACCGGTCGCGGCAAGCGCGATGTCCGCCACCAAGCCTTGCTGTCCATCAAAACCATCTGGGTCTATCCTCTCGACCGGCACTTCAGACGTGTGCTCCGCGGGTGACCGGATCGTTCCGACGCCAGCCCAAGCGCATCCACGAATGCCCGGGCTTATTGCGAAGTTACTGGTTGCAATATTTCGCACTGCCAGCTGCGCGCACGCGCATCGCCGCTGCTCTTCCCTGCTTACCGGGTCAGCGCCATGAACAGCTCCGGCAAACGCTCCGGCAGACGCTCGATGTTGTCGATCACCGTATACCGGCGGCCGAAGATGTCGCCGACGTATTCATCGGCCTTGCGGTCGAGGTTGATGCAGTAGGTGAAAATGCCTTGCTGGTCGAGGTCCTCGACCGACTTGCGGGCATCCTCGATCAACAGGCGCTCGTCATGGACGTCGATGTCGGCGGGCTGGCCGTCGGTGAGCAGCAGCAGCAGTTTCTTGTCGGCTTTCTGCGCCGCCAGGTAGTGCGCGGCGTGGCGCATGGCGGCGCCCATGCGTGTCGAGTAGCCGGCCTGCATCGCGGCCAGACGGGCCTTGACGACGTCGCCCCAGCGCTCGCTGTAGCCTTTCAGGTGCAGGTAGCGGACGTCGTGGCGGCTGTCGGAGTGGAAGCCGGCGATGGCAAAAGGGTCGCCGAGTTGCTCGATCGACCAGGCGAGCAGGGACACCGCTTCCTGGCTCAGTTCGAGAATGCTCTGCTCGCCGCCGCTGGCGCCGACCTTGACCTTGTCCGCCAGCGACTGCGAGAGGTCGAGCAGGACCAGCACCGCCAGGTTGCGCCCGTCGGTGCGGTGGCTCATGTTGATGCGCGGATCGGGGCTGGCGCCGCCCTTGAAGTCGATCAGCGAGCGCAGGGCGACATCGAGGTCGAGTTCGCTTCCCTCTTCCTGGTAGCGAATGCGGACCTTGTCCTGCGGCTTGAGGATATCCAGCAGACGCTTCAGACGCCGGGCCAGGGCGGCGTGCTTTTCGAGCAGGCGGTCGATATCCCCGGCGTCACCCGCCGGATGCAGCGATTCGTAGAGGCTGACCCAGTCCGGCCGGTAGCTCTGGCTCTGGTAGTCCCACTCGGGATAGTGACGCGGCGGCAGGCGATCGACGTCGGCAGCGACGGGCGTCGGGCGCTGCTCGTCGAACGTTTCCTCGTCGTCGCTGAGTTCGTGGAAGCGCCACAGGTGGCGGTTGTCGTCGCGATAGCCGACCTCGGTATCGGCGAAATGGATATTGGCCAGCTGGTCGCTCTGGCGGCGGGTGCGGGCGATGTAGGCCAGAGCCAGTTCGGCGATTGCTTCGCTGCTGGACTCGCCCTGCGCCATCGTCTCGTGGAAGTGACGCACGAACTTGAGCAGCTCGGCGTCCTGGTAGCCATGTTCGGCATCGAGCAGCGCGCGTGAGACCATGCTCAGGCGATGACGCAGGCAGGAGGTGGTTTGGGGATCGCAGGCGCCGGCGCGCGGCGTCGGGTGCAGGGCCAGGAAGATGCGGCGCATGCCCGGGTAGGCACGCATGACCAGCACCTCGATGCGGCTGTCTTCGAAAACCTCGATCGCCAGGCGCTGCATCGGGCTGCAGTTGTCGGCGAACATCGGCGTACTCCAGCGGCGATGGCCGGCAATGTGCGCCAGGGTGGCGCGGTAGCGGTCGATGCCGGAAACGCCCTGCGCGTCGTCAAGGACATCGGGCAGGCGGATGCCGGAGGCGTCGTAATACGGCAGCGGTCGCTGCTGCTGGTCGGGATCGGTCGGATACGGTACGAGTCGCGTGCTGTCGCCCCACAGCCCGCGCAGGTAGAGGTCGAGCAGGCGCCCCTTGTCGACCAGCAGGGTGCCGTGGCGCTCGCGCTGCAGCACGGCGCGGCTGTCCGCCGACTTGAGGCTGAAGTAGTCGCGTTGCCGCTCGGGATGATTGGGGTAGTTGCGGATGCCGTAATCGACCCAGTTGCGCAGCCCGGAGATCGATAGCTGCTTGAGCAGGGTCGGTGCCTGCGCAAGGAAATCGGGCAGGCCGGGGCTGGCGAAAGTCTGATGGATACCGTGGATCGAACCGGTGGTGCGCTCGGTGAACTCCTGCGTCAGGTCCAGGTAGCGCTGCAACTGCTGGCGCGAAGGCAGACGCCGGGCGACGGCGGCCAGGGTCTGCAGGAAGGGAGTGATCGCCTTGGCATTCGGTGATTTCCAGAGCGCATGCATGCTGGCGGTGACCGCCGGCAAAGCCGCTTCGCCGACCAGAACGGCGATCGGCGGCCACTCTTCAAGGAAAGCCAGTACCGGCTCGACGCCACGGCCCATGCCGCCGAGGAAGCGCGCCGTATCGAGATAGCCGGCGACCCCGTCGGCCGAGAGCACCGCCAGCGCTTCACGCATGCAGTCCTCAAAGACTTCGCCGACCTGCGGGAAGCCGCAGGCGAGCTGCTCGCGGTAGCCGCGCAGGCGCTCGTCCCACGAAGGGGCGGCGCTATCGTCAGAAGGGGTCATTGCCTGAACCTGTACTCGGCAACCGCGCTCAGGCGAAAGTGGCGTCGATCGCGTGGTCCAGCGTATCGCGAATGTCGCGATCGTCGGTGATCGGACGCACCAGAGCCATGCGACAGGCATCGACGGGAGCGACACCGCCCTTGATCAGGGTTGCCGCATAGACCAGCAGGCGCGTCGAAATCCCTTCGTCGAGGCCGTGCCCCTTGAGGCGCCTTGCCGCGGCGCCGATACTCACCAACTGCGCAGCAGTCGCTGCGTCGATGCCGCTTTCGCTGGCCAGGATGGCGATCTCCAGACCCGCATCGGGGTAGTCGAACTCGAAAGCGGTGAAGCGCTGCTTGGTCGACTGCTTGAGGTCCTTCATCAGGCTCTGGTAGCCGGGGTTGTAGGAGATCACCAGCTGAAAATCGGCATGCGCGCGCAGCAACTCGCCCTTCTTGTCGAGCGGCAGGGTGCGCCGGTGGTCGGTCAGCGGATGGATGACGACGGTGGTGTCCTGACGCGCTTCGACGACTTCGTCCAGATAGCAGATGGCACCGATGCGTGCCGCGGTGGTCAGCGGTCCGTCGAGCCAGCGCGTGCCGTTGGCTTCGAGCAGGTAGCGCCCGACCAGGTCGGACGCGGTCATGTCTTCGTTACAGGCGACGGTGATCAACGGCCGCTCGAGCTTCCAGGCCATGTATTCGATGAAGCGCGATTTTCCGCAGCCGGTCGGCCCCTTGACCATCACCGGCAGACGCGCCGCATAAGCCGCTTCGTAGAGCGCGACTTCATTGCCCTGCGGTTGGTAGAAAGGCTCTTCGCGAACCTTGAACTGCTCCTTGTCGGTCATGGCCTGGTCCTGTTCCTTTGGCGATCGCTGTTCTGAAGAAAGCGACACGACGGGCGGGTCATGGGGTCTGAGGGTCTGCGCATACTCCCGCCTTAGCCCCTGCCCCGCCCGCCGCGCCTGTTAGCGATGGGCGCCGAGCTTGTCGCGCCAGCCAGGATAGAGGGTATCGGCATCGCCCGGGAAGGATTCGAAAGCACGCGCAAATTCCTGATGCTCGCGAGCCCATTCGATCGGGTCGGCGCCAGCTTGCCAGCACTCGTAGGCCTGGCGCAGTGAAATCGCGCCGGCGGCGGGGCTGTCGATGTGGCCGTAGGAACCGCCGCCCGAGGTGTTGATGACGTTGCCGTGGCCGAGGTTGGCGAAGAAGCCGGGCAGGCGCAGGGCGTTCATGCCGCCGGAGATGATTGGCGTCGTCGGCTTCATGCCGTACCACTTCTGAAAGTAGGCCGGGCCCTGATATTCGTCGCGTTCGATGATGTAGGCGATCGCCCGGTCGTCGGCCGTGCCTTCCATCTTGCCGTAGCCCATGGTGCCGACATGAATTCCCGAGGCACCCTGCAGGCGTGCCATCTTGGCCAGCACGTAGGCATCGTAGCCGCGCTTCGAGCTTGGCGAAGTGACCGCGCCATGACCGGCGCGGTGGTAGTGCAGGTACTGGTTGGGGTATTGGCGGCGCGCGGTGGTAACCATGCCCGGACCGCCCACGTAGCCATCAACCAGGAACGCGACCTTGTCGGCGTCGGGCCCGAAAGTTTCGAGGATGTAGTCGGCACGGGCGCACATTTCGTAGTGATCGTCGGCGGTGATGTTCGCCGAGAAGAGCTTCGCCTGGCCGGTCTCGTCCTGCGCCCGCTTCATCGCGTCAACCACCAGCGGCATGACTTTCTTCATCGGCGCAAACACCTGGTTGCCCTGCGGCTCGTCGTTCTTGATGAAGTCGCCGCCGAGCCAGAACTGGTAGGCGGCCTTGGCGAAGGGTTCGGGGCGCAGCCCGAGTTTGGGCTTGATGATCGTCCCGGCAATGTAGCCACCGTCCTTGAGTGGGCGACCGAGAATCCGCCACATGTCGGAAATGTCCCTGGCCGGACCGTCGAACAACTGCAGCGCGCGCTCGGGCACGTAGAAGTCGTAGATCTTGGCGTGCTCGATGTCGCCCATGCCCTGATTGTTGCCGATCACCAGGGTCAGGAAGGAAACGATCATCATCCGTCCATCGGTGACGTTGCGATCGAAAAGGTCGAGCGGATAGGCAATGCGCATCTCTTCGCTGGCTTCGTCGATCAGATAGACCAGCGCATCGACGCCGCGGGTGAAATCGTCGGTGGTACACACCTCGACGTTGGTGCCGGTGGACGACTCGGCGGCGAAATGTGCAGCCGCCTGCAGATAGTCGTAACCGGCCTTGGGCTTCATCTTGTAAGCCACCAGGATATGCTTGCCGCCACTGATCAGCTCGTCTTCCCTGAGGCTGAGGTCGGCGTAACGATTCGATTGGTCCATGCTTGTCTCCGTGTCGAGTAATGGTGAAGGGCAACTTGCCGCAGGTGACGACCGACCACTCCCAGTCCGGGCCAAACTGCGCAAAGGCGCGGTTGAAGGCCAGGCGCTGAGCGTCGCGTTTGATCTCGGCGAGCGTCCCGTCAACGTGGAAAATGAGCGCCTGCAGCTTGACCGTTTGCCGCCGCTCCGCGCGGAAAAGGAGGCTGCTGCTCATGCGGCGTTCGGCCGGCGGGTTGTGCATTCGGGTCACCTGGCGTCGTTCAATCCTGGCCAGTGTAGGCGGCCCAATAGATAATTAAAAGTTAAACTTTTTTCTGTTTATAGTTAGCTTTTACTATTCAAAAGAGGGCAGCGTATGAGCAATGCCTATCTGTAGTGACAAGCAGGCCCCTCCGCGCGCTGCGTCACAAGGGGAGGTGGCAATGCCCGCTGTTTTGGCGGATAATTTGCCCATGCTAGCTATCGCCCCACTCCTGATCGGTTAATTATCGTGCCTCTTGCATCCAGCGACCTGACCAACGTCATCCGTGCCCTTGCCATGGATGCGGTGCAGCAGGCCAACTCCGGCCACCCTGGCATGCCCATGGGAATGGCCGAAATCGCCGAAGTGCTCTGGCGTCGCCACCTGCGACACAACCCGGGCAATCCACACTGGTCAGACCGCGACCGTTTCGTTCTTTCGAACGGTCATGGCTCGATGCTGCTCTACGTGTTGTTGCATCTCACCGGCTACGACGTCTCGCTTGACGACCTGAAGAACTTCCGTCAGTTTCGCTCGAAGACGCCCGGACACCCGGAAGTGGGTCATACCCCCGGAGTGGAAACAACGACCGGGCCGCTCGGCCAGGGTCTGGCCAACGCCGTCGGCATGGCCATTGCGGAGAAGGTTCTGGCCGCCGATTTCAATCGCCCCGGCCACGACATTGTCGACCACTCGACCTACGTATTCCTTGGTGACGGTTGCCTGATGGAAGGGGTTTCGCACGAAGCCTGCTCGCTGGCAGGCACCCTCGGACTGGGCAAGCTGATCGCCCTCTACGACGACAATGGCATCTCCATCGACGGCCATGTCGAAGGCTGGTTTACCGACGATACCCCGCAACGCTTCGCCGCTTACGGCTGGCAGGTGATCGCCGCCGTCGACGGACACGACAGCGACGCCGTCGACCAGGCCCTGCTTGCGGCACGCGCCGAGCGCGAGCGCCCGACGCTGATATGCTGCAAGACGCGCATCGGCGAAGGTTCGCCAAACAAGGTGGGTAGCCACGACGTTCACGGCGCGCCACTCGGCAGCGCCGAAGTCGCCGCCACGCGCGCGCATCTCGGCTGGCAACACCCGCCCTTCGAAGTCCCGGCAGCCGTCTATGAGAGCTGGGACGGCCGCGTCCGCGGCCAGGTCCTGGAAAGCGACTGGCAGGCGAGCTTTGCGGCCTATCAGGCCGCTTTCCCGGAATTGGCCGCCGAGTTTTTGCGCCGCATGCGCGGCGAGCTACCGGCCGACTGGAACATGTGCTCCGCACAAGCGCTGGCCGAAGTCGCGGCCAAAGCCGAAAACATCGCCACCCGCAAGGCTTCGCAGAACGCGATCAGTGCCTTGGCGCCGCAGCTACCCGAACTGCTTGGCGGTTCGGCCGACCTTGCCGGCTCGAACCTGACCCTGTGGAAAGGCTCGCAGGGCATCAGCCGGACCCAGGGCGGCAACTACCTCTATTACGGGGTGCGTGAATTCGGCATGACCGCAATCGCCAACGGCCTCGCCCTGCACGGCGGCCTGATCCCGTACACCGCGACTTTCCTGGTCTTCTCGGACTACGCGCGCAACGCGATCCGCATGGCGGCGCTGATGAAGCTGCGCCAGATCATGGTCTACACGCACGATTCGATCGGCCTCGGCGAAGATGGCCCGACCCACCAGCCGGTCGAGCACGTCGCCAGTTTACGCCTGATCCCCAACCTTGACGTCTGGCGCCCGGCCGACGCCAGCGAAACGATGGTCGCCTGGATCGCCGCTCTGGAACGTGCTGACGGCCCGACAATTCTGGCGCTCTCGCGGCAGAATCTGCCGACGGTCAGCGCCGGCATCGCGCCCGACATGATTCGCCGTGGCGCCTATGTTCTGGCAGACTGCGCGAACCCACAGGCCTTGCTGATCGCCACCGGCTCGGAGATCAAGCTGGCACTCGACGCACGCCAGGCGCTCGCCGACGACGGCGTCGCCGTGCGTGTCGTCTCGATGCCTTGCGCCGAGGTCTTCGACCGCCAGGACCGGGCGTACCAGGAAGCAGTCTTGCCACGTGCGCTACCGCGCGTGGCCATCGAAGCGGGCGTGAGCAATTTCTGGCGCAAGTACGTCGGACTTGATGGCGCCGTTATCGGCATCGATCGTTTTGGAGAGTCGGCACCTGCAGGCCAGGTGTTCGACTTTTTCGGTTTCACGGTGACCAATGTGGTCACGACCGTGAAGTCAGTGTTGTAATTTCTCAAGGAGACCGTTTCATGACAATCAAAGTAGGGATCAATGGCTTTGGCCGTATCGGACGGATGGTGTTTCGCGCTGCTGTGCAAGATTTTTCGAACGACATCGAAATCGTCGGTATCAACGACCTGCTCGAACCCGATTACCTGGCGTACATGCTCAAGTATGATTCCGTGCATCGTCGTTTCCAGGGCACGGTTGCGGTGGATGGCAATTCGCTGATCGTCAATGGCAAGAAAGTCCGCCTGACGGCCGTCAAGGATCCGGCCGAGCTGAAGTGGGACGAAGTTGGTGCGGACATCGTGGTTGATGCAACCGGTCTTTTCCTGACCACCGAGTCGTGCCAGAAGCACATCGCCGCCGGCGCCAAGAAAGTCATCCAGAGCGCACCGAGCAAGGACGAAACGCCGATGTTCGTGTTCGGCGTTAATGACAGCAGCTATGCCGGCCAGACGATCATTTCGAACGCTTCCTGCACCACCAACTGCCTGGCCCCGGTGGCCAAGGTGTTGAATGACAACTGGGGCATCAAGCGTGGCCTGATGACCACGGTTCATGCGGCAACCGCGACCCAGAAAACCGTTGATGGTCCGTCCAACAAGGACTGGCGTGGCGGTCGTGGCATCCTCGAGAACATCATTCCGTCCTCGACCGGTGCTGCCAAAGCCGTCGGCAAAGTCATTCCCGAGCTCAACAAGAAACTCACCGGCATGGCCTTCCGCGTGCCGACGTCGGACGTCTCGGTCGTTGACCTGACTGTCGAGCTGAACAAGGACGCCACCTACGAGCAGATCTGCGCAGCGATGAAGGCGGCCTCGGAAGGCCCGATGAAGGGCGTTCTCGGTTACACCGCCGACAAAGTGGTGGCCACCGATTTCCGCGGCGAGACCTGCACCTCGGTCTTTGACGCGGACGCCGGCATGGCGCTTGACGGTACCTTCGTCAAGGTCGTCGCGTGGTACGACAACGAGTGGGGTTATTCCTGCAAGGTGCTGGAAATGATCAAGGTCATGGCGCGCTAAACCGCCGTTCAGGGGCGCCTTCGGGCGCCCCTCTCGTATTCTTCCCTTCTCTTGCTGCGCTTCCTCGATCGACGCTTTCCTGTGCTTTTTCGGTGCAGGTTTTTTGCGCCACTTCGGCGCCTGATGGATCTGCTCGGTGCAACCCTGCAGCCGTCGCCGTCGATCGCCGACAAGATCGGAAATCCTCGTTGAACCTGATGGTGCCCATCGCTGTCCCAGGCAGCGGCAGGAAACCCTGCTCGTGCCCCCTAATCAGCGCCCGGAAACAGGCCCCAGACAAAACCACTGTCTGCACACGAATAATAGGAAACTCATGTCCCGCGATACCAAGATCGTCGCCACCCTCGGTCCGGCCTCGTCGGATCCCGATGTACTCGAACGCATGATCCGTGCCGGCGTCGACGTCGTGCGCCTCAATTTTTCCCACGGCAAGCCGGAGGATCACGTTGCACGTGCGCAACTGGTTCGCGAGGTAGCCGCCCGCGTCGGACGCCCGGTAGGCATCCTCGCCGATCTGCAGGGTCCGAAGATCCGTGTCGGGAAGTTCGCCGACGGCAAGATCCGGCTGGAGCAAGGCGCGCCCTTCATCCTCGACGCCAAGTGCGAGTTGGGCAATATCGAACGCGTAGGTCTCGACTACAAGGACCTGACGCGCGACGTCTCTCCGGGCAGCGTCCTCCTGCTTGATGACGGTCGCATCGTTCTTGACGTGCAGCGCGTGCTCGGCTCCGAGATTTTTACGGTCGTTCGCCACGGTGGCGACTTGTCCGACAACAAGGGTATCAACCAGCAGGGAGGTGGCCTTTCGGCGCCCGCGCTGACCGCCAAGGATATGGAAGATATCCGCAGCGCGGCCGCCATCGACGTTGACTATGTCGCCATCTCCTTCCCCAAGAGTGCGGCCGACATGTACATGGCCAAGCAACTGATCCATGCCGCGAACGGACATGCGCAGACCATTGCCAAGATCGAACGCCTCGAAGCGGTGGCCGCGCTGGCCGAGATCATCGCCGCTTCGGACGGAATCATGGTCGCCCGCGGCGACCTCGCTGTCGAAGTCGGCGACGCCGCCGTACCTGCGCTGCAGAAGCGCATGATCCACATGGCACGCGAGAACAACAAGCTGGTGATTACCGCTACGCAGATGATGGAGTCGATGATCGTCTCGCCGAACCCGACCCGTGCCGAAGTCTCTGACGTCGCCAACGCGGTTCTCGACGGCACCGACGCGGTGATGCTCTCGGCTGAAACCGCTGCCGGCAGGTATCCGGTGGAGACTGTTGAAGCGATGGCGCGAATCTGCCTGGAGGCCGAAAAATCCTCCGAAGTGACTCTCGAACGTGAGTTCCTCAATCGCGTTTTCACGCGCATCGACCAGACGATTTCGCTGGCCGCCATCTGGGCGGCTCACCACCTCAAAGTCAAGGCCATCGCCGCGCTCACCGATTCCGGTTCGACGGCTCTCTGGATGAGCCGCCTGAACTGTGGTGTGCCGATCTACGCGCTGACGCCGCGGGCTGAGGCGGTAACCAAGATGAGTCTCTATCGGGCCGTTTCCCCGGTACACATGAGTCATCAGCCAAGCTCCCGCGATGAACTGCTCGACGCGGCGGAGCAACAGTTGATCAAGGAGGGGGTGGTCGCAAAGGGAGACTTCATCGTCATCACAGCCGGAGAACCGATGGGCAATAGCGGCGGCACCAATACGATGAAGATTGTTCGCGTCGGCGAAAAGAAGGCTCCCGCGGCCTGACCGGAAGGCGTGCCGCAGAACCCGTCACGGAGATCGCCGCCGGGCCGTTCCGGTTGGCAAAACGCCGCGGACCGACGCGGCGCTCTTGGCAGCCAGGATGTGTCCTATAATCCCAACGCTCGACTTTCGCACTGGCGACGACCCATTTCCTAACCGGATCAGCAACGTGACCGATGCCATCTTTGAATCGACGATCAAGAGCCTGCCCCTGCTAGGCCGCGGCAAGGTGCGCGACATTTACGCCGTCGGCGACGACAAGCTGCTGATCGTCACCAGCGATCGCCTCTCGGCCTTCGACGTCATTCTGCCCGACCCGATTCCCGGCAAGGGCCAACTGCTCACCCAGTTGGCCTGCTTCTGGTTTGAAAAACTTGCGGCGATCGTCCCCAACCAGATGACCGGGATCGACCCGGAAAGCGTGGTCGCGGATGACGAGCGGGCCCAGGTCCGTGGCCGCTCGCTGGTCGTCAAGCGCTTGCGGCCACTACCGATAGAGGCCGTCGTGCGTGGTTATCTGATCGGTTCGGGGTGGAAGGATTACCAGGCCACCGGGGCCGTCTGCGGTATCCCGCTGCCGCCGGGACTATGCCTCGCGAGCCCCTTGCCGGAGCCGATCTTCACGCCGGCGACGAAAGCCGCCATCGGCGATCATGACGAGAACGTGTCGTTCGAGCGCGCGCAAGCCGACTGTGCGAGTGCGCTCGCCGACCTCCTTGCCGTCGCCGGCAAAAGCGGCGCCGAGATTGCCACGCAGGCACGCGCCGTGGCGATCGCTCTTTACAGCGCCGCCGCCGAGCATGCCGCTACGCGCGGCATCATCATTGCCGACACCAAATTCGAGTTCGGCCTCGATGCTGCCGGCACGCTACACCTGATCGACGAAGTCCTGACTCCGGACTCGTCGCGCTTCTGGCCAGCCGATGACTACCGCGCGGGCAGCAATCCGCCGTCCTTCGACAAGCAGTACATCCGCGACTATCTGGAAACACTGCCCTGGAACAAGCAGGCACCCGGCCCACGCTTGCCACTGGCGATAATCGCCGGAACGCGTGCCAAGTACGCCGAGGCCTTGCAGCGCCTCACCGGAGAGAAGCCTGTCCAGTGACCGCCGCGCAGGCTCGGCGCATGACAATCGGCCGACGCCCCTTCAGCAAGGAGACCGCATGGGTCTAGAAGCCACGTCATCCGAGCGACGCCGAGCGCCGTTGAAAGTTCGCAGCGTCGCCGTCGGCCAGCCCCTGGTATGGTTGGCCGCGGCCTGGCGCGACATGCGCGCCAATCCCATCGCCAGCGTCTCGTATGGCCTGCTGTTCGCCATCATTGGCGACCTGATCACCATTTTTGCGTGGCGGCAAGGCCACCTCTTCATCGCCGCCACTTCCGGCTTCCTGCTGATTGCGCCCCTGCTCTGCGGCGGACTGTACGAGATCAGCCGCCGCCGCCAGGCCGGCCAGTCTTCGACTTTCCTGGAATCGCTGGCGGGCGGCCGCCGCAACGCCGGCGAACTGATCAAACTCGGGCTGCTGCTGGCCATCATCGGACTATGCTGGGAACGCGTTTCGACGCTGCTCTTCCTGGTCCTGGCACCACATATCCCGCCTGACCTGCTGATCTTGCTGGCCGAGATGCCCAAGCTGCCGGAGAATCGCGATCTGATGATCATCTGGTTGATGAGTGGTGGCAGTCTGGCTTTACTGGTCTTCGCCATCACCGTCGTCTCGGTGCCGCTGCTGCTCGATCGTCAGGTGGACTTCATCGTCGCGATGCGCACCAGCCTGAGTGCCGTCGATGCCAACATACGCTTGATGGTCTTCTGGGCGGCACTGGTTGCAGCGCTGACCGTGTTAGGCATCGGGACCTTGTTTTTTGGCTTGATCGTTCTCATGCCCTTGATCGGGCACGCCTCCTGGCACGCCTATCGCGACCTTGTAGAACAGCGAACCGCCAGCGACCATCCGGACAGCCCGCCAGTCACAGCCAGACGCTAGCCCTGGCCGGAACACGCGCCCGGCGCTCGGCGAGCACCCTCCCCTGCACCCACGGAACCCTTGATGACTGCTACCACCCCGTCCGAAAATCCTCTTCTTGACCTGTCCGGCCTGCCGCGCTTCGACGCCATCGCGCCGAGCGACGTGCAGCCGGCGATCAGCCAGCTGCTCGATGACTCCCGCGCGCTGATTGTGCGGCTGACTTCGCCAGGTGCCGCGACGACCTGGAACGACTTTGCCGCCGCGCTGACCGACGGCCTCGAACCGCTGTCGCGCGCCTGGGGAATCGTCGGCCATCTGCACGCGGTCAATGACGTCCCCGAATGGCGCGAGGCGTATAACCACATGCTGCCCGAAGTCTCGCGCTTCTACGCCGAGTTCGGCCAGAACCTCAAGCTCTTCGCCGCCTACCAGGCAATCGCCGAGAGTGCTGAATACGCACGCCTTTCGCCGGCGCAGCAGCGCATCATCGACAACGAGATTCGTGATTTCCGACTCGCCGGTGCGCAGCTGCAGGACGATCAGAAGCCGCGCTTCCAGGCAATTTCCGAGGAACTCTCGCAGCTCTCGGCCAAGTTCTCGGAAAACCTGCTCGACGCCACCAACGCCTTTTCCGAGCTGGTAAGCGACGAGGCAGAACTTGCCGGCCTGCCCGAAGACACTCGCCAGGCGGCGCGCGAGGCGGCCGAGAAAGACGGTCAGAGCGGCTGGAAGTTCACCCTGCACATGCCCTCCTACTTGCCGGTAATGCAATACGCCGACAGTCGCCGCCTGCGCGCGCAGATGTACCGTGCCTACGCCACGCGCGCCTCGGAATTCGGGCCTGCCGAGCTCGACAATACGCCGCTGATCGGCCACATCCTCCGCCTGCGCCGCGAAGAAGCGCAAATGCTGGGCTACGCCAACTTCGCCGAAGTCTCGCTGGTAGCGAAGATGGCCGTGTCGGTGCCACAGGTCCTCGACTTCCTGCGCGACATGGCGGTCAAGGCCCGGCCTTTTGCCGAACAGGATATCGCCGAGCTGCGCGCCTTCGCGCGTCGCGAGCTGCAACTCGAAAACATGGAAGCCTGGGATGTTGGCTACGTTTCCGAAAAGCTCCTGCAGAAGCGCTACGCCTTCTCGGAGCAGGAAGTAAAGCAGTATTTCACCGAAGAGAAAGTCCTCAGCGGTCTCTTCAAAGTCATCGAAACGCTGTTTGGCGTCTGCCTGAAGCCTGACAGCGCGCCGCTCTGGCACCAGGACGTCCGCTTTTTCCGTATCGAAACACCGGCCGGCGAACTCCTTGGCCAGTTCTACCTCGATCTTTACGCCCGCGCAACGAAGCGTGGCGGCGCCTGGATGGACGAAGCAATCACTCGCCGCCGACGGTCGCCGGGATCGCTGGCGAGCGACGCCATCCAGAAGCCGGTGGCCTATCTCAACTGCAACTTCTCGCGGCCGATCGGCAGCAAGAATGGCCTGGCACGGCCGGCCCTGTTCACGCATGACGAGGTAATCACCCTTTTCCACGAGACCGGGCACGGCCTGCATCACCTGTTGACGCGCGTCGATGAGCTGGCGGTCGCCGGTATTCACGGCGTCGAGTGGGACGCCGTCGAACTGCCGTCGCAGTTCATGGAGAACTACTGCTGGGAGTGGAGCGTCGTGCAGGAGATGAGCAGCCATGTCGACACCGGCCAGCCGCTGCCGCGTGCGCTGTTCGACAAGATGCTGGCCGCCAGGAACTTTCACAGCGGTATGCAAACGCTTCGCCAGATCGAGTTTTCGCTCTTTGACCTGCTGCTGCACAGCGACTTCGACCCGGCTGAAGAGGGCAGTGTCCTCGATCTGCTCGGCAAGGTGCGTCGTGAAGTTGCGGTTCTCGTGCCACCCGCATGGCATCGCTTCCCGAACAGTTTCGCGCACATCTTCGCCGGTGGTTATGGCGCCGGCTACTACAGCTACAAGTGGGCCGAGGTCCTTTCGGCCGACTGCTACGGCGCTTTCGAAGAGGCCGGCGACCCCTTCGACCAGAACACCGGCCAACGTTTCCTGAACACCATTCTGGCGGTCGGCGGCAGTCGTCCGGCGATCGAAAACTTCCGCGCCTTCCGCGGTCGCGATCCGCAAGTCGACGCGCTGCTCAGGCACAGCGGCATGGTTACCGTGTAACGGTCCTGCCATGTCGAGGCTCGCCACATCATGAAAGTCACGACCGCCCCCCTCTTTCCCGGCCCTTCTCCCGCACGGGGAGAAGGGAGGTTCGTGAGTCGCGTGCGCGACTTTCCCAGTCAAGGAAACTTACCCATGGACACGACAAGCGCCCTGCGTTTCGCCTGCATCGCCACGGCATTGCTGGCCGCTACCGCCGCCAGCGCGCAAATCACTTACCGCTGGGAGGACCCGCGCAGCGGCATCACGGTGATCTCCGACCGGCCACCGCCACCGGGAACGCGCGACGTGACCGTCACGGAAGGACCCAGCATCGCCGCCGAGCAGCAGCAACTGCCCTACGCCCTCCGCCAGGCGAGCGAAAAATTTCCGGTGACCCTGTTTACCAGCGCCAACTGTGGCGCCTGCGAGCAAGCGCGCGCACTGCTCAATGGCCGCGGCGTTCCCTTCTCGGAAAAGCTGCTCACCAGCCAGGAAGAGCTGACGGCGCTTGGTCGGCAACTGGGCGGAGACGCCGTACTGCCCAGCATCAGTGTCGGTCGGCAAAATGCGGCCGGGTTTGCGGCCCCCAGATGGAACGAGCTGCTCGACTTCGCTGGCTATCCGGTCAGCGCACCCTACGGCTTCAAACCTGCCGCTGCGCCCAGCCAATGAAAATCGCCAGCTGGAACGTCAATTCACTCAAGGTCCGCCTGCCGCAGCTGCTCGACTGGTTGGCGGCGCGACAACCCGATGTCGTCTGCCTGCAGGAGACCAAGCTCGACGACCCGTTTTTCCCGACGCAGGAGCTCGCGGCCGCCGGTTATCACGTCGCCTTCTCCGGACAAAAGACCTACAACGGCGTTGCTCTGCTGAGCCGCGAAGCGCCGACAGATATCGTTTGTGGCAACCCCCTTTACGCGGATCCCCAGAAACGCCTGCTGGCGGCAAGCGTGAACGGGATGCGTGTCGTTTGCGCCTACGTGCCGAATGGCCAGGCGGTCGGCAGCGACAAGTACGCCTATAAGCTCGCCTGGCTGGAGGCGCTGCTCAACTGGCTAGGCGAGCAACTGGCCGACAACCCACGTCTGGTCCTGGCTGGTGACTTCAACATCGCCCCCGACGACCGCGACGTGCACGACCCGGCGGCCTGGGCTGGACAAATCCTGTGTTCCGAACCCGAGCGCGCCGCTTTCCAGCGCCTGCTCGGCCTTGGCCTGGAGGACAGTTTTCGCCTTTTCGAGCAGCCGGAGAAAAGCTTTTCTTGGTGGGACTACCGAATGCTCGGCTTCCAGAAGAACCGCGGCCTGCGCATTGACCACGTCCTCCTCTCGAACGCACTCGCCGAGCGCTGCACGGCGGCCGGCATCAGCCGCGAATTACGCAAGCTCGAGCGGCCGTCGGATCACGCACCGGTGACCGCGGAACTGACTGACTGGGCCGACTGATGCCTGGCACGCCAGTGGGCAGCCTGCCGCCATCCCTGCTCGCGCTCTATCCAAGCCTGCGTTCGCTAGCGGCCGAACAACTGGCGGCCCTCGGCCAGCAAATGGCTCAGCGCGATCTGCCCGCCGGCACGCAACTGTTCAGCGAGCGGCAGGACTGTATGGGTTTCCCGCTGCTTCTCGCGGGCACGATCAAGGTCGTGAAAAGCACCGCCGGCGGTCGCGAGATCCTGCTCTACCGTGTCGAACCGGGCGGCTCGTGCATCATCAGCTCGAGCTGCCTGCTCGGTCACACGCCGTATTCGGCGCGTGGCATTGCTGAAACCCCCCTGTCGCTAATGCTTTTGCCAATCGCGAGCTTCGAAAAACTACTCGCCGAACATGCGAGCTTCCGCAACTTCGTTTTCCACCTGTTTGCCGAACGCATCGCCGAACTGATGCAACTGGTCGAAGAAGTCGCTTTCCACCGCCTTGATCAACGCCTGGCAAAACTGCTCCTCGCCAAGGGTGAAACCATCCATGCCACTCACCAGGCGCTGGCCGAAGAACTCGGCAGCGTCCGCGAGATGGTCAGCCGTTTGCTCAAGGGCTTCGCCCTACAGGGACTGGTCAGGCTGGGTCGTGAACAGATTACGGTGATCGACCCGAGCGGACTGCAGCAACTGGCCGACGGCTCGCGCTGACAGTGTCTGGCCGCGTGCGTGCGTGCCAGACCGCGCGCTCTTTGCGGCGCTGCCCTTGGACTACTCCCTATTTTTTGTCTCCGCTTTCCTCTGTGACTGCAGTTACATACTGCAAGGCCGTAGCGATGTACGCTGTCGTCTTCACTAAACAAGGTTCACGGAGCCAATCATGAAAACAAACGTCGGTGGAATCGACAAAATCCTGCGTATCGTCGTCGGTATCGTGCTCGTCTCGATGGCTGCTCTGGGCGTCGTCGGCGCCTGGGGCTGGATCGGTGTGGTCCCGCTGCTGACTGGTCTGTTCGGCGTCTGTCCAGCCTACTTGCTGCTCGGAGCCAACACCTGTGCGGTCAAGAAAAGCGGCTGAACGGCGAGCAAACCGAGCGCACGGCGTAGCCAGTCTCGGTACGCCGTTTTCATGTCAAGGTGTTGGCCAGGCGAACATAGTCGGCAACCGACAGTTCCTCTGCCCGGCAGGTCGGCGAAACGCCGAGCGCCGCCAGCTGATCCTCGTCAAGCATTCCCCTGAGACTGTTGCGCAGCATTTTGCGGCGCTGCCTGAAAGCAGCGGCGACCAGCGCAGCGAAGTGTGCTTGGTTCACCACCGACAAGGCTTCCGGGGGACGCGGAATCAGGCGCACCAGCGCCGAGTGCACCTTCGGCGCCGGATCGAACGCTTCGGGCGGCACGTCGAGCAGGCGCTCAATGACGAAGCGGTATTGAAGCATCACCGTCAGCCGGCCGACGTCGCCGCTTCCCGGCTCGGCGACCATGCGCTCGACGACTTCCCTTTGCAGCATGAAATGCATGTCGCGCACGCAAGTGCCATAGCCAGCAAGATGAAAGAGCAGCGGCGTCGAAATGTTGTACGGCAGATTGCCGACAATGCGCAGCTGGCCGCCAGCGGCGCTGGCCAGGCGGCCAAAATCGAAAACCAGCGCATCGCCCGCGTGCACCGTCAGTTGCTCGGTCGGATAGCTTTTCGCAAGCCGGGCAACAATGTCGCGATCGATTTCGACGACGTGCAGGTGGTCGAGTCGCCGCAGCAGGGGAGCGGTCAGGGCGCCCAGCCCCGGGCCAATCTCGACCACCGTCTCGTCACGCTGCACCGCCAGCTGGTCGATGATCTCGGCGATGACCTGCTGATCGACCAGGAAATTCTGGCCAAAGCGCTTGCGCGCGACATGCGTCGTCATGCGCTCACTTGCTTGCTGCCGCTGGCTTCAGCGAGCGGAGCCACCCGCGCCACCCGAGCCACCATCTCGATGGCCTGCTCGATGGCCACCAGCAAGCTGCCGGGATCGGCTCGTCCGCTGCCCGCCAGTTCCAGCGCCGTGCCATGGTCGACCGAGGTGCGGATGATCGGCAGGCCCAGCGTGACGTTGATGCCCTGGCCAAAACTCGCGTACTTGAGCGCCGTGAGACCCTGATCATGGTACATGGCGAGAACGCAGTCGCCGCGTTCGAGGAGCGGCGGAGAAAACATCGTATCGGCTGGCAAGGGACCGAGCAGGGTCATGCCTGCGGCACGCAGGCGCTCGAGAACCGGCGTAATCACTTCGATCTCTTCACGGCCCAGGTAGCCTCCCTCACCGGCGTGTGGATTGAGACCGGCAACCAGAATGCGTGGGCGGGCAATCCCGTACTTCGCCGCCATCTCGCAATGCAGAATGCGCAGGGTTTCCTCGACAGCACCTTGGGTAACCGCCGCTGGCACGTCCCGCAGCGGCAGATGCGTGGTCACCAGGGCCACCCGCAAACCGCCGCCGGCGAGCATCATGACCACACGTGGCGTTGCCGTCTTTTCCGCCAGATACTCGGTGTGCCCGCTGAAGGGAATCCCGGCGTCATTGATGATGCCCTTGTGCACCGGCGCGGTAACCATGGCCGCAAACTCGCCGCTCTGGCAGCCGTCCAGCGCCCGGTCCAGCAGCGCCAGTACGTAAGGGGAATTGGCCGCATCAAGATGACCGGGCCTGACCGCGGCAGCTACAGGCAGATGCAGAACATCCAGGGTGCCGACTTGTGGCGACAGAGCCGCTTGCCAGTCACGCAGTGTGCCGGGAAAGTGCAATGCCGCAGCTCGCTCGGCGAGCAGCGAGCGATCCGCCAGTACAACGATTCGCGCCGGAAAGCGAGCGTCCAGCGAGCAGTGGGCCAGGCGTAGACAGATCTCGGGACCGATGCCGGCCGGTTCGCCACTGGTAACGGCAATCACCGGCGCGCGCGACATGGTACTCATCTTTCCTCCAGGCGAAGCTCCACGTAGGCGCGGTCCCGCATCTGGCGCAGCCAGTCCTGATAGGCCTCGTCCCGCTTGCGCTCGCGTAGCACCTGCCGTGCCGCAGTGCGCTGACGATCACTCGATACATCCTGGACGCGCCGCTCGGTGACCTCGATCAAATGGTAACCAAAAGGCGATTTCACCGGCTCGCTGAGCTCGCCAGGAGCCAGTTTATTCATCGCCCCCTCGAACTCCGGTACCGTGTCACCGGCGTAGATCCAGCCAAGATCCCCGCCTTTCGACGCCGAGCCGTCCTGCGAGAAAAGCCTGGCCAGATCGGCAAAGTTCTCACCGTGCTTGATGCGTTCGTGCAGAGTTTCCACGGTATGTCTGGCCTCCGGTTCCGAGACCACTTCGTTCACCTTGATCAGGATGTGCCGGGCGCGCGTCTGCTGAACCGCCGGCAAGGCGCCACCGCCCCGCTTGCCGAGCAACTTGACCAGATGAAAGCCGTTCGAGCTACGCATGACCGGCGACACCTCGCCCACCTGGAGCTTCGCGGCCACTTCGGCAAACATCGTCGGCAGGCGATTGAGTGAACGCCAGCCAAGATCGCCGCCACGCAGACCATCCGGCGCATCCGAATAAGCAGCAGCCAGTTGGGCGAAGTTCTCGCCTTGCCGCAAGCGCTCGACGATCTGATCGCTCTTTGCGCGTAGCTGTTGAATCTGCTCCGGGCTTGCCGACTCGGGGGCACGCAGCAGAATATGCGCCATCTGGTACTCTTCACCACCGGCCTGTCCCGCCTCGCCCGCCAGATAATTGTCGATCTCGCCTTCGGAAATGAAAATCCGGCTGTCAACCTCGCGCTCACGCAAGCGCGCAATGGTCATTTCGGCGCGAATCTCCTCGCGAAAGCTGGCAAACGCGATACCGTCCTTTTCCAGCGCCACGCGGAACTGCGCGAGCGTCAGATGGTTATTCGCGGCAATACGTTGCAGCGCCTGGTCAAGCTGTGCATCGTCGACGCGCAAGCCCACCTCGCGGGCAAACTGCAACTGCACCTTGTCGATGACCAGGCGTTCGAGCATCTGCTTTTCGAGCACCTCCCGCGGCGGCAGGGCGGTCCCCTGTCGCTGCAGTTGCCCCAGCGCGGAATCCAGACGCGAACGCAACTCGTGATGGGTTATCACTTCGTCATTGACGACGGCAACGATACGGTCGGTAGGCACCGGCTGGCTGCCTTGCTTTGCAGCGCCTTGTGCCGCCGCCACCCCGACGAGAACGAGGGATAGCAGCAACGCGCGAAATATAAGCATCATGGTCACCCTTACTGTTCGGCCAGAGCCGAATCGGTCTGCGGCTGATTGGCGACGCCGTAACCGGGAATCCTGCGCTGCAGGAGGTTGATCGGACTCGATCCCAGGCGCGAGAAATCGCTCAGTTCAAGTTGCACAAAGGCTCTCGTCGTCGCGTCCGCCTCGGTGGTCTGCAGACGCTGACCGACGACGCGCACCACCCAGCAACCAGCGTTGTATTCCAGGCCACCGATAATCTCGATCGGCTGGTTCTGAAGAAAAGAGTAGTTGTAGCGGCCTACCGCCTGCAAGCGGCCAGTAATCGGCCACTGCCCGGCAACGTCGACCTGTTTGATCGGCGTCACCGCCTGCGGATTGTAGCTGTAGGACGCGTTGAGCAGCTTGCCGGCTGCCGGGAAATAGCGCGTTCCGATCGAAAAGCGGTCGGTCTGCTGATTGTCGACGTCGTACTGCAGCGCCGCGTCGGCATAGACTCTAGGCAACACCTGCCCGGTAAAACCGGCCAGGAAATCGGACCTGTTCCACTCCCTGGTTGTGGTCCCGGGCAACGCGACCTTGTCGTCGGTAAAATAAAGTCGCTGCCCGATCATGCCGCGCATGATCTCGTTCCCGGAAGCCGGATCGATCAGGCGCGAAGAGAGAGCGGCGGTCAATTGATTGGCGTTGTTGATACGATCCCAGCCGGAGAACTGGTTGTCGGCAAAAATCTGTGCAAAGTTGAAGTCGGCCAGCGCGGTATCGAAGATCGGGATGTCATTCTGATCTTCGTACGGGATGTTGAGGTAGTAGAGACGTGGTTCGAGGGTCTGCGTGTAGTCGCGACCGAACCAGTTACTGGGGCGCTCGAAAGTCATCCCCGAATCGACGCTGAAGATAGGCAGATTGCGATTGATCGAAGTCGGGAGGACGTTCGCCGAGCCCGGATAGGACAATGCATAGTTCGTGACATTCACCCCAAGCCGCGGCGTGACATACCACCCTGGAGTGACGTAGGGGATTGAAATCTGCGGCTGCATGACCGTCCGCTGTCCCTCGACGGTCGACGCATCGGGACGAACAAAATCAGTGTACTGCCCGAAGAAGGCGCTATCGGTCGAGTAGAAGTCGGGCTGCCGCGCGTTTACGGTGATTTGCGGCATGAGCTGATAGGGTGGCGTGACCGGATTCTCGGGGTCCGGCTGCAGCGTCTGAAAGGACTGCACGTTGGCCGTCGCGTTCCACCAACCGCCCCCACTATAGGTCAGCAAACCTTGCTGCAGAAGCTGCGTTTCGGACGTCTGGGTGATCTCGCTCGACAGGTCAGTGTAGTAGTCGCTGTCCGAGACGCGGTTGTAGTTGATGGCGCCAGACCAGCCACCCATGAGCTGATTGTGCGTCAAGGCGACACCCCAGCGATCCCTGTCCGCCACGCGATCATTCGGCAGGTACTCGCCGCGGACATTGCCGACATAGGTCCCGCCATACGCGGTGTTGAGGTAGCGGAAGTCGGTGCCCATCAGCAGGCCACGTTTGCTGAGCAGCGTTGGCTCAAATGTGGCGTCCATGTTCGGCGCAATATTCCAGTAGTACGGCAGAGTCAACTCGAAACCGCTGTCACTACTGGAACCATAGCTTGGCGTCAGAAAGCCCGATTTACGCTGGTTGTTGAGCGAAAAGGAAAACCACGGCGAGTAGAGAATCGGCACCCCGAGGAAATGGACGGTGGCGTCGTTACCGCTGCCCACCTCATTGTCGTAGTCGAGATGCAAAGCGGCGGTACTGAGATACCAGTCGTCATTGCCAGGCTTGCAGGTGGTGTACGTAGCCGAGCTCAGACTAATTTGGTTCTCGCCTTCGAAGTCAATGCGCTGCGCTGCGCCGCGTGCTTCCGTCGTCCCGTCGGCACCAACGCGATGCTTGACTTTGGTCTCCCCTGGCGCCACGCCGTAGGAACGAGGTGCTGCGAAACCGCTGGAGAACCCGCTGCCGAGCTCGCTTGGTGCCAGGTCGGGTGCCCCCGCGCCGCCAGATTCCGCACCCGGCGCCTGACGGGGTGGGCGCTTTACGAAATAGGAAGCATCGTCGAAGAAACCAAATTGATCTTCGAGCCGCATCCGCATCCTGGTACCCGAAACAACGTCATCACGCTGCTGAAAACGCGCACTCCCGACCGCCTCGACTTCGTCGTCCACCGGCCAGTAGGTCATCCGGTCGGCGGTCAATACCTTGTCGAGCTGGCGCAATTCGGCATTGTCCTGAGCAATAACTTCCCGGTCGACGATGCCCGATATCCTCTGCGCGCTCAGAAAGGTCGCTTGCGACCCGGCTTCCGTTTGAGCTGACTGCGGCCCGGCGTTTTCCGCTGCCGAGGGCGCGGCAGCAGCTTCGGCTTGCGTGGCCGGCACCGGTGCGGGCGCCGGCGCAGGCAAGGACATCGTCGTGGGCACCGCCTGCTCAGCAGGCAGTGGCACGGCGACCGTCGTGGTGCTCATGGTGGCCGCCGCTGCGTCGGGGGCGTGTGTCGGCGCCACACTCTCCTGGACCTCGGCCGCACTGGCCTCCGGCATCTCCTCGAGCGGCTCGGCCAGGCTTTCCTCGGGCTCGCTGATCACCGGCAGCGGCTGCGGCTGAACCGGCGGCTGAACGGGTGGCTCCTGGAGCGGCACGGCGGGTGCCGCTGCCGGCAAGCCAAGCAAGGCAGGATCGACGCGCAGCGCTGGTTCCGTCTGCGCCTGCGCGACGCCAGGCAGGCTGCCGGCAAGCGCACTGGCGACACTGCAGCAAAAGATCAAGGTCAGCGGCTTGCGCCGAAAGGGAAACGTCATTCCAGAGTCGTCAGTGGAGGAGGATGCGACGGATTGCTCGGGTGCCAGGCGGTGGGGTCATTGGCTTCTTGCCTGCGACGGCGCTTCCAGCCGTGCCCGGATGGTAAAATCGGTCGCACATTTTAGCATCATCGTTCAAGGAGAAGCGGCATGCCGCGTACCACCCTGCTGCGCAACTGGCTCGGCCAGGTCTTCGAGTCGGCGTTCCCCGGCTGGGATGTGCACCTCGAAGCGGCCTCGGCCGACGCCAGCTTCAGGCGTTATTTCCGCGTCCTGCTCCCCGATCAAACGACGCGCATTGTCATGGACGCGCCACCAGAGAAAGAAGACTGCCGCCCCTTTATCCAGGTCGCCGCGCTGTTTCGCAGGGCCGACGTGCATCTCCCCGAGGTCCTCGTCAGCGATCTCGAACAAGGCTTCCTGCTGCTCTCCGACCTTGGCAACACCACTTACCTGAGTGCCCTGCAAGGCGACAGAAGCGCCGCGGCACGACTCTACGCCGACGCCAACCGGGCTCTGCTCGCCATCCAGCTCGCCAGTCGACCCGGTGTGCTGCCGGCATACGACCGCGACCTCCTCAGCCGCGAGCTGGCCTTGTTTCCCGAGTGGTACCTGCGCCGCCACCTCGGAGTGAGCATCGACGAAGGCATGCAAGGCACTTTGCAAAAGGTGTTCGAAGCGATCCTGGTCAATAACCTGCAACAGCCACAGGTCTATGTCCATCGCGACTACCACTCGCGCAATCTGATGCTCGTCGGCGAGCCCGCGCCAGCTTTTCCGAGCAACCCCGGCATTCTCGATTTCCAGGATGCGGTCTACGGGCCGCTGACCTACGATCTCGTCTCGCTTTATCGTGACGCCTACATCGACTGGCCGGAAGATCAGGAGCTCGACTTCGTGATCCGCTACTGGGAAGGGGCGCGCCAGGCCGGACTGCCGGTGCAGGCCGATTTCCACGACTTTTATCGGGACTACGAATGGATGGGCGTGCAGCGCCAGCTCAAGGTGCTCGGCATCTTTGCCCGCCTCTGCCATCGCGACGCCAAGAGCGATTACCTGGCCGACATGCCGCGCGTGCTGGGCTATCTGCGTCGTACCTGCGAGCGCTACAGCGAACTGCGGCCGCTCGCCCGCCTGCTCGACGTGCTCGAGAAGCGCCCGCTCAGCGTCGGCTACAGCTTCTGATGAAGGCCATGATTCTCGCCGCCGGCCGCGGCGAACGCCTGCGACCGCTCACCGACAGCACCCCCAAACCACTGCTCATGGCCGGCGGCAAAGCGCTGATCGTCTGGCATCTGCAAGGCCTGGCAAGAGCCGGCTGGCGCGAGGTGGTGATCAACCATGCCCATCTCGGTGAACAGATCGAAGCAGCACTTGGCGACGGCAGCGACTTCGGCCTGCGCATCGCTTACTCGCCCGAACCGGTCGGAGCGCTGGAAACCGCAGGCGGCATCGCCACGGCACTGCCACTGCTTGGCGAGGATCCCTTTCTGGTGGTCAATGGCGACATCTGGTGCGACTGGGACTTTGCGCAGGCCAGGCGCATCGCCTGCCTTCTCGACAAGCGCCGCGCCCACCTGCTGCTGGTCGACAATCCAGCGCACCATCCCGGCGGCGACTTCTGCCTCGACGGCGAAGACCTGCGCACGACGACGGGGAGGCGCGACGGCGCACTCACCTACGCCGGCATTGGCGTTTTCTGGCCCGATTTCTTTGCCCCTGTGGCGGCCGGCGTCAAGATGAAGCTGCGCCCCTTGCTTGACGCCGGCATTGCCGGTGGCACGGTCACTGGCCAACGACACAACGGCCGCTGGGTCGACGTTGGCACCAGCGAGCGCCTTGCCGAACTCGACCTGGCGCTGGCGCAAAACCGATGAGCCACACAGCCCACGCCAAACGTCGCCAACGCGTACTCGACAGCCTCGGTGACGGCGTCGCCGTCCTGGCCACGGCTCCCGAACGTCTGCGCAACCGCGATTCCCATTATCCCTACCGCTTCGACAGCTACTTCTGGTACCTGAGCGGCTTTGCCGAGCCCGAGGCGGTGATGGTTCTGGTCGGCGGCGATAACGCGAAAGCGATTCTCTTCTGCCGCGAGAAAAATGCGGAACGCGAAACCTGGGACGGTTTCCGCTACGGACCTGAGGCCGCGGCCGCGGCCTTCGGCTTTTGCGAAGCGCATCCGATCGGCCTTCTTGACGACATGCTGCCCAAATTGATCGCCAACCGCGCGGCCCTGTGGCACTCGCTGGGTCACGACAGCGAATGGGACCGGCGCATCACCAGCGCCCTGAATGCGGTTCGCACTCAGGGGCGCAGTGGCACGCGCGCGCCCGGAGAAATCCGCGACCTGCGCGGCTTGCTCGACCAGATGCGACTGATCAAGGATGGGCAGGAGATCGAGCTCATGCGGCGCGCCGCCGACATTGCTTCGGCCGGCCACAGCCGCGCCATGCGTGCCTGCAAACCGGGCATGGCCGAGTACGAACTCGAAGCCGAATTGAGCTACGAGTTTCGCCGCCGCGGTGCCGACGGCCATGCCTACACGCCCATCGTCGCCGGCGGCGCCAACGCCTGCATCCTGCACTATGTCGACAACAACAAACTGCTGGCCAGTCAATCACTGGTTTTGATCGATGCCGGCTGCGAGGTCGCTGGCTACGCCTCGGACATCACCCGCACTTTTCCGGTCAGCGGACGCTTTACCGCCGCCCAACGCGAGGTCTATGAAATCGTCCTGGCGGCGCAGCAGGCGGCGATTGCCGCAGTACACCCGGGCGCCTCGTTCGCCGCCTATCACCAGGCAGCGCTGCGCGTCCTGTCACAGGGGCTGATCGATCTCAAGCTGCTCAGCGGCAGCGTGGACGGCGCCATCGAGAACGAAGCCTACAAGCCCTGGTACATGCACCGCACCGGCCACTGGCTCGGCCTGGATGTTCACGACGCCGGCGAATACAAGACCGGCAGCGCCGAAGAGGACTGGGTCAGGCTGCTTCCCGGCATGACCCTGACCGTCGAGCCGGGCCTCTACTTGCGGCCCGGCAGTGGCGTCCCCGAGCATCTGCACGGCATCGGTGTGCGCATCGAGGACGATGTCCTGGTGACCAGCGACGGCTGCCTGACCTACACCAACGCGCCACGAACAGTCGCCGAAATCGAGGAAGTGATGCGCCATGAGTGAACAGCTGAAGAGTACCGACAGCACCACCGGCGCCAGCGATGAGAGCAGCGTCGACGTCGACGTCGCCATCATCGGCGCCGGGCCGGTCGGCATGGCGCTGGCCCTGGCGCTGGCGGCGGGGTCGCAGCGCGTGCTGCTGCTCGACAGCCGCCCGCATGCTGCGGCCTGGGCCGGCGATCCGCGCGCCTTGGCGCTGGCACACGGTAGCCGCCAGCTACTCGAAAGCCTCGGCGCCTGGAACAAGGCTGCAGCGACCTCGATCGCCACCATCCACGTTTCGCAGCGTGGCGGCTTCGGCCGCACGCTGATCGACGCCAGGGAGTATGGAATCGCCGCACTCGGCTACGTAATGCGCTACCGCGATCTCGCGGCCACCCTCGACGCGAGCATCGATGCGCACAACACGGCAACTCAGCGCCTGCACAGCCGCACCGTGCTCGGCATCACCACCGACAGCGAGGCCGCCGAGATTACTCTGGCCGCACCCGCCGCACCACGCCGTATCCGGGCCAAACTCGTCGTCCATGCCGAAGGCACTCCCGCCAACGACCCCGCCGTGCGCGTGTACGATTACCGGCAGCACGCCGTGGTCGCCGAGGTTCGCCCCGTTCCTGGCCACCAGCAGCGGGCATGGGAACGTTTCACTCCCGACGGTCCGCTGGCGCTGCTGCCGCTGGCCCAGGACTACTCGCTGGTGTTCACCGTGCCGCCGGAAAAAGCCGCTCGCTTGCTCGACCTCGACGAGGGGGCTTTCCTGGCCGCCTTGCGTACACAGTTCGGCAACCGCCTCGATTTTGTCGCCAGCGGCCCGCGCGCCAGCTTTCCTCTTGCGCTGCGCGTGCGCGAACAGCTGCTCGGCCCACGCCAGGTATGGATCGGCAACGCCGCACAAAGCCTGCACCCGGTCTCCGGCCAAGGCTTCAACCTTGGCTTGCGCGACGCCTGGGAACTCGCCGCCGCGCTGCTCGCCAACGCCAGCGGCGACGCCGGTGATGCCGCCACCCTGGACAGCTACGCCCGCGCTCGCCGCCTCGACCGCAAGGGCAGTATCGCTTTCACCGACGGCATCGTGCGCGTCTTTGGCAATGACCTGGCACCGCTACGCATCGCGCGTGGCCTCGGACTGCTGGCGCTCGACATCTTGCCGCCGCTGCGCCATTTCGTTGCCAGACGCATGATCTGGGGTGCCCGGGCCTGGCCATAGACCGTCGACGCCAGACCACTGGCGCCGGGTGAGCGCTCGTGCCAGCGGCTGCAGGCGACGGAAAGGTCGTCACGGCAGTTCGCTTTTGCGGATGATTCCGCTAGACTTCGTCGCTTCCCCAGTCCCTGCCAAAGCGCCCTGACGATCCCATGCCGCAAAACAACATCACCCCACCGCTGATTGAGTTCAAGGGAAGCACCTTGCCGGTCGTCACGGTCAGCCTGCGATCCCTGCAACTCGGCGAACTCGGCGAAGCCGCCAATGCCCTGTTCGGCGACGATCCGTTTTTCGATGGCGAGGCGGCGGTGCTCGACTTGTCACAGGCCGGCGCGGTGTCGTCGGCGAAATGGCAGTTCTTGAAGGAGCTTTTCCGAACCCACGGGCTGAATGTGATGGGTGTACGCGGCGGCAGCGACGAGCTTCGCCAGAGCGCCCGCACCGCCGGCCTGCCGACCTACGCGGCGGTCGACCGTTCGGCACGCGCGCTGCCACGCGCGGATGAGGAGCGTTCAGAGCCACCGCCAACCGGCGTGCCGGCAATGGAGACAGCAGCGCCGCCGCCAGCGCCTGCGGCAACGCGACCGGAAGCGAAACCCGAGCCCAGCACCGGCACGCTTGCAAGCACCAAGTCGGCAACGCTGTTCCTCACCCGGCCTTTACGTTCCGGGCAACAGATCTATGCTCGTGGTGGCGACCTGATCGTTCTCGCCGCGGTCAACTCCGGAGCCGAAGTGATCGCCGACGGCCACATCCACATCTACGCCCCATTGCACGGTCGCGCGCTGGCAGGCGCCAGCGGCGACACCGAGGCGCGCATTTTCAGCACCCGTTTCGATGCTCAGCTGGTCTCGATTGCGGGCCTCTATCGGACTTTCGACAGCGGCGTCCCGGCCGATCTGGCAGGCCAGACGGTACAGGTCAGGCTCACTGAAAAAACCGGCGACAGCTTGGGGAAACTCGTCGTCGAGCCGATCTAGACGGATTAACAACGATGCGGGCACTGGCAATGCCATTTCAACGACGGCGCCAGACAGCAGAACTCCCATTCTGCGGGTAGAATCCCATCTTTAACCTGCGGGGAAAGATCTGTGACACGTATTGTCGTCGTAACGTCCGGCAAGGGGGGGGTCGGCAAGACCACCACTAGCGCCAGCTTCGCATCGGGCCTCGCTCTGCGTGGTTACAAAACTGCGGTCATCGATTTTGACGTCGGCCTGCGCAACCTCGACCTGATCATGGGCTGCGAGCGCCGTGTGGTCTATGACCTGGTCAACGTTCTCAACGGCGAGGCAACGCTCACTCAGGCGCTGATCAAGGACAAGCATTGCGAGAACGGCAATCTCTTCGTCTTGCCGGCTTCACAGACTCGCGACAAGGATGCGCTCAGCGAAGAAGGAGTGGAGAAAGTTCTCAAGGAACTCGAACACATGGCCTTCGATTACGTCATCTGCGATTCTCCGGCAGGCATCGAGCGCGGCGCGGTGCTGGCCCTGACCTTTGCCGACGAGGCGCTGGTGGTCAGCAATCCCGAGGTGTCCTCGGTACGCGACTCGGATCGTATCCTGGGCATCATCCAGGCCAAGTCACGCCGCGCCCTGAGCGGCGGCGAGCCGGTGAAGGAGCATCTGCTGATTACGCGCTATTCGCCCAAACGCGTCGAGGACGGGGAAATGCTCTCGTACAAGGACGTGCAGGAGATACTGCGCGTGCCGATCATCGGCGTCATTCCCGAGTCCGAAGTGGTACTGCAATCATCAAACGCTGGCTCGCCGGCGATCCACCTTGCCGGTAGCGATGTTGCCGGCGCTTACCTTGACGTGGTTGGCCGTTTCCTCGGCGAAACCATCCCGCTACGTTACGTCGACTACGAGAAGCCCGGCCTGTTCAAGCGATTCTTCGGGGGGAAATAAGGATGTCCCTGTTCTCCCTGATCTTCGGCGGCAGCAAGCCCAGGACGGCGGCCATTGCCAAGGAACGCCTGCAACTGATCATTGCCCACGAACGCCATGGCAGCAACCATACGCCGGACTTCCTGCCAGCCTTGCAGCAGGAACTGATGGCCGTGATTTCCAAATATATCTCGGTCAACCCGGACGACATCAAGGTGGCAATCGAGAAGCAGGGAAACATGGAAGTGCTCGAGGTGAACATCGTCATGCCGGACACCGCCAACAAGACCTAGGTTGACGCTCAACGGCCAAGCGGGGCGGCACGGCGCCAGAATGAGAGCCACAGGGAGGCTGCCGCCGCGCACGCGGAAAGCGGGGCCTGGCTGCCTACCTGAGGTACTGCTTGGCGATTGGACTGTGCGGGGCCACGTGATACCAGGCAACGCGACTGATCAACGTCGTCGGTAAGCAAGATCGTCTGTTTTTCGGGCGCCAATCGCGGTAGAATCCCGGTCTTGCCTTGCGCCCCGGCACCTCACCGCCATGGAATTCCTCGGATTTACGCTTCGCAACAACCTGTTTGTCGCACCAATGGCAGGTGTGACCGATCGGCCTTTCAGGCAACTTTGCAAAAGCCTGGGCGCCGGCCTCGCGGTCTCCGAGATGGTGACCTCGAACTCGCTGCTCTACGGTAGCGCAAAGACCCGCCGGCGCGCCAATCACGAGGGCGAAGTGGCGCCGATCTCGGTGCAGATCGCTGGCGCCGACCCCATCATGATGGCCGCTGCCGCGCGCTACAACGTCGATCGCGGAGCGCAGATCGTCGACATCAACATGGGCTGCCCAGCCAAGAAGATCTGCAACGTCATGGCCGGCTCGGCCCTGCTCCGCGACGAGCCGCTGGTGGGAAAGATCCTCGCGGCGGTGGTCAATGCGATCCCGCAGACACCAGTGACGCTGAAGATCCGAACCGGCTGGGACAGCAGCAACCGCAACGCCCTGAGCATTCTGAAAATCGCCGAGCAGTCGGGTATCCGGGCCCTGGCGATGCACGGACGGACACGCGCCTGTGGCTACAGCGGGCACGCCGAGTACGACACCATCCGCGCGGTGAAGGCCGAGGCGCACATTCCGCTGATCGCCAACGGCGACATCGTCTCACCGGAAACGGCAAAGTTCGTTCTCGACAGAACCGGCGCCGACGCGCTGATGATCGGCCGCGCGGCCCAGGGCCGCCCCTGGCTGTTCCGTGAGATCGAGCATTTCCTGAACACCGGCACACATCTGCTGCCGCCCCGAGTCACGGAGATTCATCGCATTCTGCTTGCCCACCTGGAAGACCTTTATCTCTTTTATGGCACGGAGACCGGCGTGCGCATCGCGCGCAAACATATCTCCTGGTACACCAAGGGCCTGGTCGGATCGGCCGCCTTCCGCCACATGATGAACCAATTGCCGACCATCGCCCTGCAGCGGCAAGCGGTCAACGACTTTTTCCTGATGCTCGCCGAGCATAACGAGCACCTGCCCTACGTCAATAGCGATCCGGCCGCGCCGGTGCCAAGCAACGCCCATTGTGAGGATCTCGCCGCATGAAGCGACATCACGACGATGAAGAAGATATTGCCAGTTTCGTCCGCAAGGCGCTGGAAAGCTATTTCCTGCACCTTGACGGCGAGAAGCCGGCACCGGTTTACGAGATGGTGATCAAAAGCGTCGAACGCCCGATGCTCGAAGTCGTTCTCAAGCAGGCCGGCGGCAACCAGACTTTCGCTGCCGAGATACTCGGAATCAACCGCAACACGCTGCGCAAGAAGCTGGTCGATCACCGGCTCATCGCCTGAACGGCCTTCTTGCTCCAATCCTCCTTCCCCTGCCGCAGACCTGCCCACCATGAAAATACGTCAAGCCCTGATCAGCCTCTCCAACAAGGATCATGCTCTCGAATTTGCCCAGGGCCTGGTCGCCCACGGCGTCAAACTGCTGTCGACCGGCGGCACGGCAAAAATGCTGCGTGATGCCGGCCTGGAAGTGACCGAGGTCGGTGATTACACGGGCTTTCCGGAAATGCTCGACGGCCGCGTGAAGACACTGCATCCGAAGGTACACGGCGGCATCCTCGCCCGCCGCGATCTGCCCGAACACCTGACGACCATTGCGCAACATGGCATTCCGACCATCGATCTGGTTTGCGTCAATCTCTATCCTTTCCGTGAAACGATTGCCAAACCCGAGGTGACGCTCGCCGAGGCAATCGAGAACATCGACATCGGCGGTCCGGCGATGCTCCGTTCGGCGGCCAAGAACTACACCGGCGTGGCCGTGGTCACCGATCCTGACGACTACCCGGCGCTGCTCTCGGAAATGGCGGCCAACGAGGGCGCCCTGACGGCGGCCACCCGCTTCGCCCTGGCCAGGAAGGCCTTCGTACACACCGCGCGCTACGACGCGGCAATCGCCAACTGGCTGACTTCTCTCGATGAAAACGAACAGGTGCAAGCTTTTCCGGAGCGCCTGCAACTCGCTTTCGATCGCGGCGAGACGCTGCGTTACGGTGAGAATCCACACCAGCAAGCCGCTTTCTACCGTGATCCGGAACCAGTTTCCGGTTCGATCGCCAACTACCGGCAACTGCAGGGCAAGGAGCTCTCGTACAACAACATCGCCGACGCCGATGCCGCCTGGGAGTGCGTCAAGAGCTTCGCGACTCCGGCCTGCGTGATTATCAAGCACGCCAATCCCTGCGGCGTCGCGGTCAGCACCGATCTGCTGTCGGCTTACGCAAAAGCCTTCCAGACCGACTCGACGTCGGCTTTTGGCGGCATCATCGCCTTCAACGGCACGGTCGACACCGACGTCATCCTGGCCATGAACTCGCGCAAGCACTTCGTCGAGGTCCTGCTCGCTCCCGCGTTCACGGCTGCCGCCCGGGAACTGCTGTCCGGAAAGCAGAACCTGCGCGTCCTGGAGCTGCCACTGGCCAGGGTCTACCACGGCTTCGAGATGAAACGCATCGGCGGCGGCCTGCTGCTACAGACGCCCGACAAGTTCAACGTTCAAGCGTCCGACCTGAAAGTTGTCAGCGCCCTGGCGCCGAACGAGTCGCAAATTGAAGACCTGCTTTTTGCCTATGGCGTCGCCAAGTTCGTCAAGTCCAACGCCATCGTCTTCTGTGGTCACGGCATGACCCTGGGCGTTGGTGCCGGCCAGATGAGCCGCGTCGACTCGACCCGAATTGCCGTAAGCAAGGCGCAAGGCGCCGGCCTCGATCTGGCCGGCTCGGTGGTCGCTTCGGACGCCTTCTTCCCGTTCCGCGACGGTATCGACGTTCTCGCGGCCGCCGGTGCCAAGGCTGTCATTCAGCCCGGGGGATCGATGCGCGACGAGGAAGTGATTGCCGCCGCCAACGAGCATGGCCTGACGATGGTGTTCACCGGCGCCCGCCACTTCCGGCACTGAGCAAATTTCAACGAGGACGGCGGCAGTTAAGGGTATGCCAGGCTCTCTTGAGCCAACTTCAATACCCGGAGTTCAATGGCGATCGTTCTGCTGCGGACCAGCAGCGGGCAGCCGTGACCGCCCTGAGGGGAGAGGATTTTTATGAAACTACTGGTCATCGGTTCAGGCGGTCGCGAGCATGCACTCGCCTGGTGTCTGGCGAAGACGCCTGGTCTGCAGAAGGTCTTTGTCGCGCCGGGCAACGCCGGCACGGCTGCGGACCGAGCGCTTGAAAATGTCGCCATCACCGATCTCGACGCCCTCGCCGATTTCGCCGAAGCGCAAAAGGTGTCGCTGACCGTCGTCGGCCCCGAAGCGCCCCTGGCTGCCGGTATCGTCAATCTTTTTCGCGCCCGTGGCCTGAAAATCTTCGGCCCGAGCAAGGAAGCCGCGCAGCTTGAAAGCTCGAAGGACTTCGCCAAGCGCTTCATGGCCAGGCACGGCATTCCGACGGCGCGCTTCGCCAGCTTTAGCGAGCGCGCTCCGGCGCACGCCTACGTCGACCAGGAAGGCGCGCCAATCGTCATCAAGGCCGATGGTCTGGCCGCCGGCAAGGGGGTGGTGGTGGCGATGACTCTTGACGAAGCGCACGCCACGCTTGACCGCATGCTGCCGGCAGAAGGCACAAACGTGCCGAAAGGCGGCCCGCCGGCACAGGTGGTCATCGAAGAGTTCCTGGAAGGCGAAGAAGCCAGCTTTATCGTCATGGTCGACGGCAAGGACGTACTGCCACTGGCATCGAGCCAGGATCACAAGCGTATCGGCGACGGGGACAGCGGTCCCAACACCGGCGGCATGGGTGCCTACTCGCCGGCACTGGTGGTGACGCCAGAGGTTCACGCCAAGGCGATGCGCGAAATCATCCTGCCGACAGTCAGGGGAATGGCTGCGGAGGGCACCCCCTACACCGGCTTCCTCTACGCCGGACTGATGATCGGCAAGGACGGCTCGGTGAAGACGGTGGAATTCAATTGTCGCCTGGGCGACCCGGAAGCCCAACCGATCCTGATGCGCCTTAAGTCCGACCTGTTCACGCTGCTCGACCACGCGGTCGCCGGCAAACTCGACCAGGTCGAAGCCAGTTGGGATCGCCGCGTGGCGCTGGGCGTCGTGCTTGCCGCAGCCAACTACCCGGGTACACCGCGTACAGGGGACGTCATCAGCGGTCTGCCGAAAGTCAGCGAATACAACGAATACGGCGAGGACAGCGAAGACAGCCACATTTTCCACGGCGGAACGAGCGAACGCGATGGCCAGACGGTCACCGCCGGTGGCCGCGTACTTTGCGTCACGGCGCTCGGCGACAACGTCAAGCGAACGCAGAAACGCGCCTACGACCTGATTATCGGGATTCACTTCGACGGCATGCAGTATCGCCACGACATCGGCCACCGCGCCGTGCAGCGATGAGCAATGCAGCAAGGCAGGCCTGCTCGGCCAGCGAAAGTTTGCGATGATCGACACGGCCCTCCTGAGCAGCTACTTCACCGGCCTGCAGACGCGCATTGTCGAGGCGCTCGAAGTGATCGAGGGTGCGCCGGGGCAAGCCTTCCGCGCCGATGCCTGGCAAAAAGCGCTGGGCGAACCGCTCGCCGGCAATGGCTGCACCAGCATTATCGAGGGTGGCCGCGTATTCGAACGCGGTGGGGTTGCCTTCTCGCAAGTCAGCGGCTCCGCGCTGCCCGCTTCGGCGACCGCAAAACGCCCCGAACTGGCCGGTCGCGCTTTTGAAGCCATGGGTGTCTCCCTGGTATTACACCCGGAAAACCCTTATTGCCCGACGGCGCACATGAACGTGCGCGCGCTGGTGGCGAGCAAGGCCGATGCTCCGGCGGTATGGTGGTTCGGCGGCGGCATGGACCTCACCCCCTACTATCCGGTCAGTGAAGACATCCGGCATTTCCACGCCACCTGCAAGCAAGCTTTGCAGCCGTTCGGCGATGACGTCTACAGCCGTTACAAGAAGTGGTGCGACGAGTACTTTTTCCTCAAGCACCGCAAGGAGCCACGCGGAGTCGGTGGCGTCTTCTTCGATGATCTGAGCGAGGGCGGCTTTGAGCGCTGCTTTGCCCTGACGCAAGCCGTCGGCGAAGCGTTTACCGAAGCCTACCTGCCGATCATCGACAAGCGCCGGGACCTGCCCTACGGTGAACGCGAGCGTGACTTCCAGGCCTATCGGCGCGGGCGCTATGTCGAGTTCAATCTGGTCTGGGACCGCGGCACGCTTTTTGGCTTGCAGTCGGGCGGACGAACGGAATCCATCCTGATGTCACTGCCGCCGATCGTCAAATGGCGTTACGACTGGCAACCCACAGCCGGCAGCCCGGAGGCCGAACTCTACGAGATGCTGCAACCGCGCGACTGGGCCTAGTAGGGCCTAGCCTACGGTGCAAGTCGCAGACGCGGTTCACGAATCTCGCTTCTCCCGGTGCGGGAGAAGAAGGGGCTTAGCCAGGCAATCGAGGTACTGACGGTGACTGCTGAGCTGAGCTGACAGCCAGTCGAAGCAGCTGCGTCGCCGGGCGCAGGGCGACCTGCTCGGCAGCTGCCCGGTAGTGCGGCATGGCCTCATCCCAACGTTCGGTCTGTTCGAAGAGGCGGGCAAGTTCCAGCCTGACTGCGCGCTGATCGACCAGCGATAGCGAAGCCTCAAGGTAGATTTGCGCCTTGCCCCACAAGCGCTGCTGCAAGCACAGGCGGCCCAAAGTGAGTAGTAGTTGCGCGTCCTCGGGATGCTGCGGCAGCCATTTCTCGGCGCGCGCAATACAGGACGTCAGGTCACGGCCCCGCACCTGGCCATAGAGTTGTACCAGATCCGAATCCCACTGCGTGTCGAGTTGCTTCTCGATCATCCGCTGCGCCTCATCGTCAACCCCGTGTTCAAGCAAGGCCTGGCAAGAGGTGTGCGTCAGCCGCAGGCTACGTTCCTTGGCCGGTATGGCGCGCAGGTAGGCCAGCAATTGGCCCTCGTCCGCCACCTGCTGCTGGCGGATGGTTTCCTGATGGGCCTGGGTCTTTATTTCCTGCAGCAGTTCAGGCGCCAAAGCTTCGCGCTTCTCGAGTACGCGCGCCAGTTTCAGGACCTCCGGCCAGTTGCCGCAACCCTGCTGGGCACGTAGTTCAAGGCGCAGGGCCGCAATGTGCCGACCAGAAACGTTCTGCAGCGCCTGCAACACGCTGACGGCCTCACCGTATTGTTCATGGTCAATGGCCATCTCTGCTTCCAGCATCAGCCGTGCAGGGTCCAGTCGCGGGTTGTTAACGCGACCCAGCCACTCCTGCTCTTTCTCGGGTTCGCGCAAACCATGCGCCGCTCGCGCTGCCAGCAGCGCTGCCAAGCCCGGATCCTGCCCGGCAGTGTACGCCTCGCCGGCTTTCTTCAAGGCCTGTGTGAAACGTCCTTCGAAAAGCAGGCGAATGGCCTCGTGAAGCGACGCCGTGGCTTTCTCACGACGGCGACGTGAGCGATAGCCGCCAACGCGACTTGGCAGGGAGAGCGCCAAGCCAATGGTGCGCAGCACCAAGAACAGCAGCACGAAGGCGAGAACGAAGAGGATGATCGCCAGACTGAGGGCGACCTCAATGCGATACGGCGGTACGATCAGCAGCAGATAGCCGTCGTTGACCCGTGCTGTCAGCGAAACGCCGACAGCCATGGCAGCAAGTGCCAGTAGCCAAAGTAGTCCTCTCACTGGCGCTCCTGACCAAGCTTGACGGTCTTGACTGCAGACCTGCTTTCGTTAAGCGTCGGCATCTCGATGTTGATCTCGGTGGCGATGAGCTGTTCGAGATTGGCTTGCGCCGTCTGCAAGGAGGCAGCGCTGGAATCGAAATAGCGATTCATCCACGCCTGAGCATGCTTGAGCTCGTTCTGGAAAGTCCATTGATCGCGGGCCAGCAGAGCCAGGCGGGCATTCAGCAAACGCAACTTGAGATTTTCGCGCAGAAAGAACGCCTGCCCGGGCGTCAGCAAGGCCGGCTCATCGCGGTCAAAACGCTGGATGCGGACCAGGGATTTCACTTCGCCCCAGACCTCACGACCGAATCGCTGCCACAACTCGGCGCTGACCAGTTTCTGCCAGAACTCGACACTGGTCACCGCCGGCCATTCGGCAGGCTCTGGCGCCGGGGCTGCCTGCGCGGCATCTTTCCCGTCGTCGCCAGGCGCCGGGGAACGCCCATCGACCGCCAGGGGAATCGTATCGAGAGCATTGATGACGCTTTCCAGACGCAAGCTCATGGCCGCAACATCGATCTGCGGCAAGGCGCGCAGAAGTTCGAGATCGCTGCTCAAAACCTTGCGCAGACTGACGAACTGTGGCCGGCTGCTCGCCGCCAAACGGGCTTCGGCACTTTGCAGGGCGAGGACGGCGGCCTGCACGTTGCCTGCCAGCTGCAACTGCTGAGCGGCCATGGTCAGGCTTTGCTCGACCTCGGCCAGCGCCAGCTCATCCCGGTTGCGAGCCACATCCTGGTACAACTTCTCGAGCATCGCCTGCTGGCTCTGCGATTCACCAATCTTCGCCTCAAGCGCAGTGAGGCGGCCGAGGAGGCCAGCCATCTGATCGTTCGCCCCCTTGGAGAGGGCGCGAATTTCCGCGCCACTCGAATCGCTATCGGCCAGGCGGCGAGCCAACTCCTGCTGCGTATCGGCCATCTTCTGCCGGGTTTCGAACCACTGCCAGGCCACCAGACCAAGGGCTATCAGCACCACCAGCAACCAGGGGTTGCGCCAGCCAGGTGGCTGCTGACTCGCCGCGGCCGGATTAGCCGCTGACCCGCTTGCCGCCGGCTGCCCCCTCGCAACTGACGCACCGTCAGACACCGGCTCACCAGCCACGGCTGGCGTCGCTGCAGGATCCTCGACAGCGGCGGGTGTCGCTGCGGCGGGGGTGGAGCCATCGAGCGTTGGCTGCGCGTCAGGCAAGGGCTCTTGTTCGGCCAGGGGCTCAGCTTCCGATGCCGCTCGCTCGGCCTCCGGTAAGGAGTCCTTTTCGGGCAGCGGATGCGTCTCCGGCCGCTGCTCACTCGCCGGGAAGGACTCGCTCTCCGGCAATGTCCGAGATCCCGGCGACGGCTGCTCGTCTGCTGGCGACTTGTCAGCAGACGCAGCGGCAGCTTGCTCGGGGAGTGAAGACCTTGGGTCGATTTCTTCTTTCATCATGACCGCCAATTATATACGTTCAGAGCAGCAATGATCCCAGCATCTGCCGGTTCGGTCAGAATCACCCGCTGCAAACCAAGTTTCTGCGCCAGCTCGGCAATTCGTGGGTGCGGCACGAACACCGGAGTAGTGCGCAGAGACGCACGCGCGGGGGCGTCGAGCAGGTCGACCAGGTTACGCAAACCCTCGCTGGATGAAACTGTGAGCGCGTCAAGCTGCTCGCTGCGCCACAGCGCTTCAAGCACTGCCGCACTGTCGGGCGCGGAGCGCTGATAACAACTCACGTAGTCGACCTCGGCCCCGCGTTCTCGCAAGCTGTCGGCAAGCAACTCACGGCCGCCGTTGCCGCGAAAGATCACTACCCGTTTCCCGGCAACGCAAGGCCGCTGCAATGCCGGAAGTTCGAGCAAGGCTTCGGAATCGAAGCGTTCAAGCGGCGCCAGCGTATTCTTGATGCCGTACGCCGCCAGCAAGGCGACGCTCCCCTGACCAATGGCCACTGCCTGCAAGTCGGCCGGCCAGCCGCGGGAAGAAAGGATCGCCGGAACACTGTACTCGACGGCATTCGGGCTGATGAAGACAGCCAGTGCATAAGCATCAAGCTGTGCGATCGCCGCGCGCAGCGGTTCCGGCTCGTCAGTCGGCGCGATATCGAGCAATGGGAAAAGCAGCGGCTCTCCGCCCTCTTTGGCAATCCAGGCGGCCAGCCGGGGTGCTTGCGCACGTGGCCGCGTAACGACGATTCTCTTGCCGTACAGAGCCCCGGTCATTGGCCTGCCGAAAGCTGATCAAGAATGGCGCCAGCGCCCTGGTCACGCAAGCTCTGCGCCAAGCCACGGCCGACCGACTCGCCGTCCTCCGCGGCGCCACGCAACTCACCCGCAAGCAGTTGCCTCCCGTCCGGAGTAGCGACGAAGCCACGCAGCCACAGCCGACCGTTTTCAAGCATCGCATGTGCGGCCAGCGGGAGCTGGCAACTGCCGCCCAGCGCGCGTGAAAAAGCACGCTCCGCAAGCACACATTGAGCCACTGCCGGATCGTTGAGCGGCGCCACCAAGGCGATCAGATCGGCGCGCTGCGCTGGCACCTCGATACCGAGGACGCCTTGCCCCGGCGCCGGCAAGGACTGCTCCGGGGTCAACAGCGACGCAATTCGGCCAGGCAGACCAAGTCGAATCAGGCCCGCGGCGGCGAGGATTATGGCGTCGTACTCACCCGCATCAAGCTTGCGCAGGCGCGTATCAAGATTGCCGCGCAGGCTTCTGATGACCAGTTCGGGGTAGCGAGCGCGCAGACTCGCCTCGCGGCGCAGGCTCGAGGTGCCGATCACGGCCTTGGCCGGCAGGTCGTCGAGGTCGGCAAAGCGATTGGAAACAAAGGCGTCGCACGCATTCTCACGCGACGAAATGGCGCCCAGGACGAAGCCATCTGGCAGGTCCATCGGCAGGTCCTTCATCGAATGCACGGCGAGGTCGGCCTGACCGTTCTGCATCGCCACTTCGAGTTCCTTGATGAACAAACCCTTGCCACCGATTGCCGACAGCGGGCGATCGAGAATCTGGTCGCCGCGAGTGGTCATGCCCAGAATCTCGACTTTGCGCTGTGGGTATAATTCGGCAAGACGTCCGCGCACATGCTCCGCTTGCCACATGGCAAGCCGCGACTCTCGCGAGGCAATGACGATACGCGACTGATCTGGATTTGCAGAGTTCAAGGCAGGTTTCCGGTAAGCGCGCTGCCAACCCTCGCCAGAAAGCCGGTGCGCGAGGGCGGCATCACCCAAAAGGCATCTTGATCAGGGGACGATTCTAACATGCTTGGCGTGCACGCTTGCTCCGACACTGAAGTCGTTTTCTCGACGCTCGCGACAGCGAGGAAACCGGCCTGCGCCGACGAGCGGTGATTCCTACTGCTCGGCCACCTGCAGAGTCGTCAAATAGGCCAGGACGTCCTGGACATCGCTGACCTTCAGGGTGTACAAGACTCCCGTCTTGGCACCTTCTTCGTCGTGCGGGCGATCCGCCTCGAGGTAGGCAGCGATCTGCTTCTGCAGGTAGTTCGTATATTGGCCCACCAGCATCGGGAACATGCCGCGCCCCTGCCCGGTCTTGCCATGACAGACGGCGCACTTTTTCTGGTACACCGCCTTGCCGTTTTCGATATTACCGGCGGCACGCGGGACGATCATCACTTTCTCCATCGCCAGCAACCGCGCCAGGGCGTCATCGCTGTCCTTGAAGACCGGCGGCCGTGTCGGCAGTTCGATCTGCGCCAGGTAGGCGGCGAGCAACTTCATGTCTTCATCGTCGAGTTCGCGCGCCCGGGTGTACGGATACATCGGCAGGTTGATTCGCAACTGACTCTGGAAGGCCTGCAACTGCTGCTCCACGTATTTCGGCGATTGGCCGGCGATGCGTGGGTACTCGCCTTGCTTGCCACCAGCCCCGAACGGGCCATGGCAGGCGGCACACGGGCCATAAACTTCCTTCGCACGTTCCAGATCGAGCGCCGCAGCCGGCAGAATGACGCCCCCCCCGAGCAGGATATAGAAAAATTTTCTCAAGCCTTGAGCGTACTTCATGAAGACCTCGTCGGATGGCAGCGGGAATTATAGGAAAACCGTCACCGGCGACCTTGATGAGTGTCAAGAAGCGACCGCCGATCAGGAACTGAGCCGGCGCGCAAAAGACTTGAGCAAGGGCCACTGCCGGCGACTGACGGGCAGCCGCTCGGGAACGTCGCGTAGAATCGCCTGCCATTGCGTCTCGGCGTCGTCGCCAGCGCCACTCTTCTCGAAGCCGGCAATCGCCTCCCGCGCCGCCAGCACACCGCGATGCAGACGAATGAATTGGGCGCCGAATTCCTGCTCAAGATGGGTCAGCGACTCGTCAAGCAGGAATTCGCGATCACCGGTACGTGCTGTGACGTACTTCAGGTCAGCCCGGAAGTAGACGATCTCGGCAACGGCAATCAGCAACAGCCGGCCCCGTTCATGGCAGGAAAGATGACTTCGCGCTCCCTGTGGCAGTTGCGCGAGCAAGGCCGAAGGCAGCGGGTGGCGGTGAACTTTTCGCAGCGCCTCCAGCAGACGCAAGGCGCGCACCGGCTTCACCAGATAGTCGACGGCGTTGAGCTCGAAGGCCTGCACCGCGTAGGCATCATAGGCCGTCACAAAAATTACCGCCGGCGGGTATTCGAGCCGAGAAAGGTGAGCTGCGAGTTCAATGCCGTCCATTTTCGGCATGCGGATATCGACCAGCGCCACATCAACCCGCAGACCCTCGATGGCGGCGAGTGCACGCAGGCCGCTGTCGGCTTCGGCGACGATCACATGCGGCAGCTCCAGAGCGATATCGGCCAGCAAATCACGCAAACGCGCCAGCGCTGGCGCCTCATCGTCGCAAATCAGCAGCAATAGCGGCGAAGCGAGCGCAGGCGCATTCATTGCCGCTGCGCCCGACAAGGCAGGAGGATACGTACCCGATACTCGTGCCGGCCGTCGCCGAGCGCTACCGCATCGGTATCGAGTCGTGCTTCAAGGTCGTAGTACAGTGCCAGACGCTCGCGGATATTGTCCAGCGCCATGTGGCTGCCGCGCGGTTTCTCGTCACCGCCTGCGCAGGGATTGACGATATCGAGTTGCAAGGCATCAGCGCGGCGCGCCAGGCGAATGCGAATAGTACCTGGATCACCCAAGGGCTCAATGCCGTGATAAACAGCATTCTCCAGCAGCGGTTGCACCATCAGTGGCGGCACTTTCAGATGCAGCGGCAAATCAGGTGCGAGATCCCATTCGACGTGCAAGCGCTCGGCAAGACGCAATTTTTCGAGGGCCAGATACTGCCGGCACAGGGCGAGCTCGTCGGCCAGCGGCACCAACTCGCGATGATCACGCATCAGCACGCGAAAAAGGTCGGCCAATTCCTCAAGCGCCGTCTCGGCGCGTCGCGGATCGGCGCGAATCAGCGACAGCACCGCATTCAGGCTGTTGAACAGGAAATGCGGCCGGATGCGCGCACTCAGCGCCTGTAATCGCGCCTCGACTAGCGCCGGCGACAAGGCCCCGGCACGCAAGGCAAAGTAGGCAAGCATGAGCCCGGCCGCCAGCGCAGCCAGCAGGCCCGCCCTGAGCAGAGCCTGGCCACCACCACCAGCATCGGCGAAGATCAGGTGACTCCACAGCGCCGACAACACGATCGCCGAAGCGGCGGCCAGCAACAACACCAGCGTGCGCCCGATCCAGGCAGGTGCTCGCTGCAGGCTGTTGCCGAGTACTGCCAGCAGCGCCAGATTGAAAAGCAGCAAGGGCTGCACCCAGGCCGCCATGTCGATGAAGTGCTGCAGGCTGTCCTGCACACCCTGGCTCTGAACCAGTGCGGCAGCCAGCGCCAGCAGGTTCACGCCGAGCAGAATTCGCAACATGACTCCGGAATTCCGGAAATCCGGTAGCGGCTGGCCGGCCGGGTTTTGCTTTATACTTGCCATCACTCGAAGTGGTGCCTGTCCAAGGTTCTACGAGAGATTCTAGCCCAGGAACCCCTCCCGCATGAACCCATCGGATTCTTCCCAATACACTTGGGCCGGCCGTTTCTCCGAGCCGATGTCCGAACTCGTCAAACGCTATACGGCCTCGGTGAATTTCGACCGCCGCATGTGGCGCCAGGATATTCGCGCCTCGGTCGCGCACGCGACCATGCTCGCCAGACAGGAAATCATCAGCGCCGGAGACCTCGCCGATATCGAGCGCGGCATGGCACAGGTGGGCCGCGAGATCGAGAACGGCAGCTTTGTCTGGTCGCTCGACCTCGAAGACGTCCATCTGAACATCGAGAAGCGCCTGACGGCTCTCGTTGGCGACGCGGGCAAGCGCCTGCACACCGGCCGCTCGAGGAACGACCAGGTAGCGACCGACATTCGCCTGTATCTGCGTGACGCGATCGACGCGTTGCTGCCACTGCTGCGTCAGTTCCAGACCAGCCTGCTAAACCTGGCTGAAAAGGAAGCCGCCACGCCGCTTCCCGGCTTCACCCATCTCCAGGTCGCCCAGCCGGTCACTTTCGGCCATCACCTGCTCGCCTATTTCGAGATGATGCAACGTGACGCCGAACGCTTCAGCGACTGCCGCCGCCGTACCAACCGTCTGCCCCTCGGTGCAGCGGCGCTGGCCGGCACCACCTATCCGATCGACCGCCATTTCGTCGCCGAGCTACTGGGCTTCGACGGTATTTGCGAAAACTCGCTCGATGCGGTTTCCGACCGAGACTTTGCGATCGAATTCTGTGCCGCCTGCGCGATGTTGATGATGCACCTGTCGCGCCTGTCCGAAGAACTGGTGCTGTGGATGAACCCGCGCTTCGGCTTCATCAGGATCGCAGATCGCTTCTGTACCGGCAGTTCGATCATGCCGCAGAAGAAGAATCCCGACGTTCCGGAACTGGCGCGTGGCAAGACCGGCCGCGTGTACGGTCACCTGACGGCCTTGCTGACCCTGATGAAGGGCCAGCCTCTGGCCTACAACAAGGACAACCAGGAAGACAAGGAACCGCTGTTCGACGCCATCGACACGGTCAGCGACACTTTATCCATTTTTGCCGAGATGATTGCCGGCATCACCGTCAATCCTGAAAGAATGCGCGACGCCCTGGCCGAAGGATTCGCCACCGCAACCGACCTCGCCGACTTCCTGACCCGCAAGGGCCTGCCTTTCCGCGACGCCCACGCAACCGTCGGCCTGGCAGTACGTCGCGCCGAGGAACTGGGTGTCGACCTGGCTCAACTCCCGCTCGCCGAGCTGCAAAGTTTCTCACCGCTGCTTGACGAGGAAGTCTTTGCGGTGCTGACGATCGACGGTTCGCTGGCCGCGCGCGCGCACATCGGCGGCACAGCGCCGGAGCAGGTCCTGGCAGCCATTTCCCGGGCCCGTCGCGGTTAGTAGGTCCGCCGCAGCGTCCGGCAATGGAGAAGATCGGCAAATACGAGCTGATCCGCGAAGTCGGCCACGGGGCAACGTCTACCGTCTATCTCGGCAGCGACGCATTTACGCAGCGCGAAGTGGCGGTCAAGGTCGCCTTTCCCGGCATCCTGAAAGACCCCAAGCGGGGCAGACTCTACACCCATCTGTTCCTCAACGAAGCGGCACTGATTGGTAAACTGTCGCACCCGCACATCGTCCAGACCTATGACGCCGTCGTGGACGACCACATCTGCTACATCGTCATGGAATACGTCGCTGGCGGCACTTTGGAAACGGTCTGCGCGCCCGGCCAGCTATTGTCGGTCGAACGCATCGTCGAGATCGTTTTCAAGTGCACCCGGGCACTCGACTTCGCCTTCCAGGCCGGCATCATCCACCGCGACATCAAGCCGGCGAACATCCTGCTCACGTGCACCGACCACAACGAAGGCGACATCAAGATCTCGGATTTCGGTGCGGCGATCATCGGCTCACCCGATCGCACGCTGGTGCAGGGGATCGGCTCACCCGCCTACATGTCGCCGCAACAGGTAAAAGAGCAGGCGCTCGATCAGCGGACCGACATCTACTCGCTGGGCGTCGTCATGTATCAGCTGCTGACCGGTCAATTGCCTTTTCAGGCGCGCACCAGTTACGACATGATCTACCAGATCATCAACGCTGAACCACGCCGGCCGTCGACGCTGCGCCGAGAGGTCCCGCCGGCGCTCGACGCTATCGTTGCCCGTGCGATGAGCAAGCGACTCGATACTCGCTACGCTAGCTGGCAAGAATTTGCGCAGGATCTGGCACAGGCCTTTCGCGCGCGGCAACCGAAAGTGCCCGCCGACGAGATCGCCGATCTCGAGAAGTTCGATACCCTGCGTGGCTTCCCATTCTTTGCCGATTTTTCTGACGTCGAGATGTGGGAGATAGTGCGCTTCTCGCAGTGGAGCCGCGCTTCGCCCGGCACTCTGATCATGCGCGACGGCGACCTCGGGGACTTCTTCTGCTTCCTGGCAGAAGGCGAGTTGAAAGTACTCAAGAGTGGCCTGATCCTGGATATGCTGACGGCCGGCGACTGCTTCGGCGAAATGGCCGTCATCGGCAAATCAAACTGCACACGCGTCGCCGATGTCGTCGCCCTGACCGAAGCCAAGCTGGTGCGGATTACTGCCCGCTCATTGCGGTCGTCTTCGGAAGCCTGCCGAGTACACTTCTATCAGTCTTTTCTGGCAGTCCTGAGCGAGCGCCTGACGTCGGCGAACACGCGACTGGTAAGCTTCTGAAAGTGCGTCGCCGGCGGCGAGATAGAGGCAGGAGCCAGTGCAGCAAGCAGCCGCCCCGAGTGATGGCACGGCAGTCGTCCATTACGCATTGGCGTCGCCGCTATTGATGCTGCCCGGATCCCCTACCGAGCAAAGCTCCGGCACCGGAAACTGGTTGCCAAAGAAAGCTCCACCACGGTATATTAGTGTTTTCTGATAAATGGAGAGAAACGCTGATGAGTAAATCGTTCGGCACCATTACCAACGATGTTTCCAAGGCCATCGGCAGCCTGCGTCGGGACATCCCGGAGACCATCCAGAGCTTCAATGCGCTGGCCAAGGCATCCCTCTCGCCAGGCGTGCTTTCGGCGCTGGATAAAGAACTCATCGCCTTGGCGATCGGGGTCTCCAGCCGCTGCGATGCCTGCATCGGCTTTCATGTCAAGGCGCTGATTCGCCTGGGTGTCAGTCGTGAGCAACTCATGGAAACGCTTGCCGTCTGCACCTACATGGGCGGTGGCCCGGCACTGATGTACGCCGCGGAAGCCGTAAGGGCCTACGAGGAATTGAGCGTGGGCAAGTCGGCAACGGCCAGCACTTGATGAAAGCCAACGCAGCGACGCGCGCTACGGTGGCCTGGCGTGCGCAGCGCCTTGGCAGTGCGCCACACCGCCCGACCGGCAAGAAGCCTTGGTGATCAGGCCGGATCAACCAGGCCGTCAAGAAGCTTCTGCAACTCACCGTCTTCGTACATCTCACGCATGATGTCGCAGCCGCCGACAAACTCGCCGCGCACGTAAAGCTGCGGAATCGTTGGCCAGTTGGCGTAGGACTTGATACCGCTACGGATTTCCGGGTTATCGAGTACGTTCACGCTCAGGTAGCTGGACACTCCGCAGGCCTTGAGGATTTGCACCGTTACCGACGAGAAGCCACATTGCGGCGCCTGCGGCGTCCCCTTCATGTAGAGGACCACGGGGTTGCTGGTTACCTGTTCTTTGATCAATTGCTGCGCATCCATCGTAAAACCTCTTAGTGACTAGTCGTTATGAAAAACACTCAACAGAGCAGTGTAGCGGCTGGCGGCACCCAGCGTCAATCGAGTTGGCCACCACTCAGCCCTGACGCATGACCCAGCCGAATCAGGCTCATTTGCCGGTAACGCCCGCTTTTGCGGTCGAGGCGGTCAAATTGCGGTTGGCTAGCGGCAAAGGACGGGTGGTGGAGTCAGCCAGGAGGATGCCGAAAGAATTTTTTGGACGGCGGTACGATCGCCAGGCGAGCCTTTCCGAACGCGGCGTACGCCGCGCTCGAGAGGATGTTTCGGGTACGCCTGTGTGAGGTCACTCAAGTTGAAGCAGGAATGGAGCGGCGAGGAGCGCGCGGATTCGTGCTGGGTCGAGCCAGGGGGCGGCGCAGGAGCTTCGAATGAAGGCGATGGCACCGCGCACGCCGAGTTGCTGATAGAGATCGCGTAGCTGTCGGGTGAAGCGTGCCAGGGTATTGAACACATGCGCCAGGCGCATGAGGAGGTGATAGCCTTTCATGGCATTCCAGTCGAGGGCAAAGGCATGCTCGTAGTGGTAGCCCTGATGTTTTTCGACGAGGAAGCCCGCTTCGATGCCCCAGCGGTGGCGGGCCCCGAGGTTGCAGCGCTCATGGACATTGTCTTGGCTGAGCGGTTGGCTGGAGAGCCAGGCGTGGCGCGATGTTTCGGTGACGGTCCTGGCCTGTTCATCGATCTTCTCCCAGCTTTCCTCACAGACCACCAGATTCAGCTTGAGACGCTGACGCCCGTTGGCAGCGAAGGCGTAGTCGATGTCGTTGACCCAGCTGAAGTGTTGTCGGCGTCTTCCCCAACCGCGCTGCACAACTTGTGGCTTCAGGGCGTGGAGCGCGCGGAACTCCTGCCAGACCGTGGACAAATCCTTGTCCTTGAGCACGATCATGAACTGCCAGTGGGCGCGCAAGCAGCGCCGCATCACCGGCCCGTTGGCGTAGAGGCCGTCGAGCAGGAGCAGGATCGGCAGGCGGGGGAACAGCGTCTTGAGCCGGTCGCTCAAGCGCACAAAGCCGCGCAGCTCGCAGTCCTGCTTTTGCGCTTCGGGTTCGCCCAGCGCGTGTTCGAGGAACTCGCTGAGCAGTGGGATGACCAGGCCGTTGTGGAAGGCAAAGCTGGCCTCGAGGACGTAGACGAAGTACTGGGTGTGACGGGTTTCGTCCTTGCCGACGGTACGTTGCAGGAGTTCCTCCGTCCAGAGGGTGTCGCCAGCGAGCTTCTGTGAGCCGTCGATGGCGATCGGATAGCAGTGGTCGATCAGATAGCGGCGAAAGTTCTTGCCGCGAATCAGCCGCCTCACCAGATCGACGTGGGCCTGTTCGAGCTGTTCAAGGTCAATGTCGCGCAACAGCCGAAACAGGGTGTCGGCGTGTGGCAGGGTATCGATCTCCGGGAACAGCAGGTGGAGGTTGGCCATGAACTGGGGACGGGATATTTCGCGGTTGGTCTCGCGCCGGGAGGAGAACTGAAAGACGAACATCAGCAAGCCGTAGAGCAGAAGCACGGTCAGCTTGTGCCGGCGCTTTTTGGGATCTCTCGGGTCGGGAATTTGTTCCAGTTGAGCGAGCAAGGCGGGCAGCTCTTTGCGCAGGAGGCGCATCTGTTTGCTCACGGCGTCCTCGCGGGCCTTTTGTTCCTCGTCGACGGTCGCGAAGGCCGAGCTTCTGTTGGGCAATGGAGCGGCTGAGTGGGGGACTTGTCCCGTTGCGCGCAGCTTCGCGTTCAGTACCTTCTCCTGCCGTTTCTTCTCTGAGCGCAGCTTCTTGATGGCCACGCGTGTCGGGCGACGGCAAGGTTTGCTCATGACCGCGGGCTCCCCGGCGCGGCACACAACGAGGCGCAAGCATCCGAGGTCAGCGCTTTGACCCACACCTGGCGGGGCGTGCTGTGATAGGACTGGCCAGGGCGGGCCAGCCCGCGCCCGCTGCTTGCCCCAAGCAACTGCCAACCGGCGGCACGGTAGCAGGTGCCGGCATAGTGACGCGGATCGACGAAGGTCTCCAGCAGCAGGGGCTCGAAGCCCCAGTGTTCGAGCCAGTCCGCGCGTGTGCGGCGCGCGAGTTGCCCGAGCACATGACTGGCCAGATGCGGCACCCGGACGTGCGGAAAGATCAGGAAGCGGCTGTTGTTCACCACCCGCGCCAGGTTCTCGCGGCGGGCCTGGGCCGTCCAGCCGATCCACTGATCGCGCACGGCCACCGCGCGGGCAGCACCGGACAGCAGGACGCAGCCCAGCCGCCGGTCGCCCGCCGTGATAAAGTAGCGCAGCCGGTAGCCGAAGGCCCCCTGGAAACCCAGCGGGTGCCAACGCGCCACCAGCGCATCCCACTGCGCCACCCGGGTCGCGTCGCGAACCACTTCCAGGGACACCGGCGCGAGCGCCGACAGGGCGCAGTGCACCGCCGGCTCGGCAACGGGGGCGACGGATGCCGAGGGCGGCGCGCAACGGCGCGGCGGCGAGGGCCTCAACGCAGGCAGTACCAGCAATCCGGCCGCCTGCAAACGCTCCAGGAAGTCCAGGCAGGCGCTGATCTTCGCCGTCCCCGTCAGGGTGGTCCAGCCCAGGTGCTCGCAGACCGTCGCCGCCAACTCCTTGCGTGCCAATCCCGGCAGCCACGCGACCGTCGCGCAGAGCTCGGCAATCTCCGTCGCGCTGAACACGCGACCACAGTGCACCCATTCCCCCGCACTCGTTGCAAGCATCGCAAAACCTCCGACTGAAGCGCAGATTGATTACGCTCCACCTATCCTGCCAGAAGTCCGCCCGGCTGTCTAGCCCTCTTGTGCGAAGGTTTTTTTTGCCTGCCCACCGCAACGCCTTGCCACTACTGGGCCGGCGTCGTCATGCTTCAGCGCTGGCCACCACTAACGCGTTCAATCCCCGCCAAATCACGCCACGAATCGAGCTCGACCAGCCTTTGCTCAGCCAACAGCTGCCGCACCGCAGCGGCCTGGTCGTATCCGTGCTCAACCAGCACGCAACCACCCGGCCGCAGATGCGCTGCCGCGCCGTCGATGATCGCACGCAGACAAGCCATACCGTCACCACCGACCACCCCGTCCGTAAGCGCCATACGTGGCTCGAAAGGCAAACCACTGTGCTGCAGGTGCTGATCCGCATACGCGATATAGGGCGGGTTGGCAACGATCAGATCGAAACGACTTCCTCCGAGCGGCGCATACCAGTCACCCAGCAGAAAACTGACCTCCACCGCGTGCCGTGCAGCATTGCCACGGGCCACGGCAAGTGCTGCCGACGACAGATCAACTGCCGTAACCGACGCCCCCCGGCATAGCCGAGCCAGGGTCACCGCCAGAACACCGGAGCCGGTACCGAGATCAAGTATCTGCGCGTGGGGCAAGGACTGTAGATGTTCGGTTGCCAGGTCGATCAGGAGTTCCGTCTCCGGACGCGGAATCAGCACCGCAGGCGTGACGAAAAACTCCAGGCCGTAGAATTCCGCGCTGCCGACAAGATAGGCCAGTGGCTCACCTTCAGCACGGCGACTGACCAAGGTATTGAGCCTGGCCAGCTGCTCTGCGGAGAGCATCCGCGTCGGGTGGGCGATCAGATCGGCGTGTGTACAGGCCGTTACGTGCTCAAGCAGCAGACGCGCATCGAGGCGCGCGATGCGCTGGCAGGCCAAGCGCCACGCAGCGTCAAGCGTCATTGGCATCGGGGGCAGCGCAGGCGTAGCGACGAAGTGGTGAGCAGCCGCCGCCAGCGCAATTTCCAGTCTTCGCTGCGGCCAAACGTCTCACTCGCTCTCGGCGAGCATCGCCAGCTGATCTGCCTGATACTCTGCGGCCAACGCCGCCAGCAATTCGTCCAGGTCGCCATCCATGATCGCTTCGATCTTGTACAGGGTCAGGTTGATGCGGTGGTCGGTGACTCGACCCTGCGGGAAATTGTAGGTGCGAATGCGCTCCGAGCGGTCACCGCTGCCGATCAGATCCCGGCGCGTGGACGCCATGTTCGCGTGCTGCTCACGCTCCTGCACGTCCCTGATGCGTGCCGCCAGGACCGACAAGGCCTGGGCCTTGTTCTTGTGTTGCGAGCGATCATCCTGGCATTCGACGACGATCCCCGTCGACAGGTGGGTAATCCGCACCGCCGAATCCGTCTTGTTGATGTGCTGTCCGCCGGCACCCGAAGCGCGGTAGGTGTCGACGCGAATATCGGCCGGGTTGATCTGCACTTCCTCGAGCACATCGGCCTCGGGCATCACCGCCACTGTGCAGGCGGAAGTGTGAATGCGCCCCTGCGTTTCGGTGTCCGGAACGCGCTGCACGCGATGCGCACCGGACTCGAACTTGAAGCGCGAGTAGACGCCGTTACCAATGATGCGCGCAATAACCTCGCGATAGCCACCGAGGTCCGAAACGCTGGCCGAAATGACTTCGACCTGCCAGCGCTGGCGTTCGGCGTAGCGCGTATACATGCGAAAGAGGTTGCCGGCAAAGAGCGCCGATTCTTCACCACCGGTACCCGCGCGCAGCTCAAGAAAGACGTTGCGATCGTCCTTGGCGTCCTTGGGCAGCAGCAGTTTCTGCAGCTCTTCCTCGATCTGCGGCAGGCGCTCCTTGACAGCGGTGACTTCCGCTTCGGCCAGTTCCTTCATTTCGGGATCGGCGAGCATCTCGATCGCCGACGACAGTTCGCCCTCGGCTTGCCGCCAGGTCTGGTAGAGAGCGACCACCGGGCCAATTTCGGCGTACTCGCACGACAGCTTGCGGAACTCGTCCATGTCTTGCGTTGCTTCGCTGCTGGCCAACATGCGGCCAAGTTCGTCAAGGCGACCGCTCAGCTGTTCAAGTTTGTCGCGAATGCTCTGGTTCATGAGAAAGTCGCTTAAAGCGCGCCACGCTACGAAAAGGATTCCAGGGAATCCAGCAGCCTGGCGTCGGTTGCCGAAGTCGGCTACTCGCCGAAGCGGGAATCCGGATGGAGATGGAACAGGCGTCCGACCAGCGTCTGCAACTCGTCCTGGTCAGCACCGGCCTGGTTCAAGGCCTGCGTCGGTGCATGCAGAAACTTGTTGGTCAGACGATGCGAGAAACGTTCGAGGACGCGGGCCGGGTCTTCACCTTTGTCCAGCAGTTTCAGCGCGTGCTCCATCTCGTGGCGACGCGCACGGTCAGCAGCATCCCGCAGCGAACGAATGAGCGGCACTGTAGCACGCGTGGCCAGCCAGCGCAGGAAGCTCTCAACGCGTTCGCCGATGATCGACTCCGCGTCCACCACCGCGGCCTGGCGCGACTCGATACCCGATTCAACGACCTGCGCCAGATCATCAACCGTATATAAGAAAACGTCGTCCATTTCACCAACCTCGACCTCTATATCGCGCGGAACGGCCAGGTCGACCATGAACATCGGGCGATGACGGCGGATCTTGATCGCCCGCTCGACCATGCCCAAGCCGAGGATTGGCAGCGGGCTAGCGGTGCACGAAACGACAATGTCGAACTGCGACAAGCGCTCACCGATGTCCTCCAGCCTGATCGCCGTCCCGCCCAGACGATTGGCCAGGACCAGGCCGCGCTCGACCGTCCGGTTGGCGATGACCACCTGCTTCGGGCGCTGTGCCGAGAAATGCGTGGCGCACAGTTCGATCATCTCACCAGCGCCGATGAAGAGAATCTTCTGATCGGCGATACGTTCGAAGATCCGCTCACCCAGGCGCACCGCGGCAGCGGCCATGGAGACCACATTCGCCCCGATCGCCGTCGTCGACCGCACTTCCTTGGCCACCGCGAAGGAGTGCTGAAAGAGTTTGTGCAACGTCGTACCAAGAGTGCCCGCCTCCTCGGCAACGCGTACCGCCTCCTTCATCTGGCCGAGAATCTGCGGCTCGCCGAGAACCATCGAATCCAGCCCACTGGCAACCCGGAAGGCATGTCGAACGGCATCGCGCTCGGGATAGGTATAGAGGTAAGGCGCGATCTCATGGCGCGCCAAACGATGGTAGTCGGCGAGCCACTGCGTCGCCGCGTCAGGGACATCGCTCGCAACGTACAGCTCGGTACGATTGCAGGTCGACAGGATCGCCGCCTCGTGGACCGCTTTGCAGTGGGCCAGGTCCGCCAGAGCCCGAGGCAGGCTTTCGGCATGAAACGCCATCTGCTCGCGAACCGAGAGTGGTGCTGTGTGGTGGTTGATACCAAGGGTGAACAGCGCCATGCTTGGGGGACGGTAGGCAATAGGAGTGGCAAGTCAGCAGGCGATTATAGCACCGCCGCCGGACGCCTCCCCGAGGGTGGAATTGTGCCGAACCGTGCCGAACCCTGCGCAAGCTCTCTGCTCAGGCAATCTCCGGATCAGGCTTGCCGATGAAGTAACCTTGCGCGTAGTCCACCCCGAAGGTGCGCAACATATTCAGTGCGCGCTCGTCTTCCACGAACTCGGCCACCGTCTTCTTGCCAAAGCCGCGCGCGACCTCGGCCAACGCCCGCACGAAGACCTGATCATCGGGGCTGTCGACCAGGGTGCGGACAAATGAGCCGTCGATCTTGACGTAGTCCACAGGCAACTGCTTGATGTAGTTGAACGAGGAAAAGCCAACCCCAAAATCGTCGAGCGAAAACGCGCAGCCGAGTTCTCGTACGGCGTTCATGAAGGCGCGTGCTTTGGAAAAATCTGATACCGCCGCGGTTTCGGTGATTTCAAAGACCACATGGCTCGGCAGCAAGGCGCTACGCGAGAGTTCAGTGCGGATGAAGGAGAGCAAGCGCGGATCATTGATGCTGACGCCCGACAGGTTGATCGAGAATTTGTAGTATTTTCCGGCAGCAAACAGGCTCAACATCTTGCCGAAAACCTCATGGATCACATAGCGATCGATTTCGCGTATCAGTCCGCTGCTCTCGGCAACTTCCATGAACACCCCGGGCGGGATCGGCGAGCCATCTTCTGCCCGCATGCGTACCAGAGCCTCGTAGTGACTGACCTGGCGAGCGCGAATATCCAGGATCGGCTGGTAATGCACTATGAATCCGCGATCGCCCAGTGAGCGATTGATCATCTCCTCCCAGTGCAGACGGCTCTGCATCTTCTCCTGGACGCCCTCCCCGTCCGAATAGAGGTGCCAACCAGCGCCGCCCTTGGACTTGGCCTGATACATCGCGATATCGGCATTGGCGAGAAGCTGCTTGACGTCCATCGTGGCCTCGGAAAAAACGACGATGCCGATACTGGCAGACACACGATGGTTCGCTCCCAGGCCCGGGAATTTGATCGCCGCGAGTCGTTTGTTGATCTTCTCGGCCACCTGGACGGCCCCGTCATCATCGCATTCGTGCAGCAGAATGCCGAGTTCATCGCCGCCCAGGCGACCGAGCAGGTCGCTGCCGCGCGCTACATGGCCGACGGCGTCGGCAACGATCCGCAAGAGCGCATCGCCTGCCTGGTGCCCGTTCAGATCGTTGACGTACTTGAAACCGTCGAGGTCGAGATAGAGCAGTGCCCCGTCACGCGCCGAACGGCCGGCGCTGGCTAGCGCCTGCTCAAGTTGATCCTGGAAATGCTGGCGATTCAACAAGCCGGTCAAGGGATCGCGCTCACGCAATTGCTTGCGTTGCTCGCTCAAATCCTTGACCTGCAACTCGGCGAGCTTACGTTCCGTGTGGTCGATCCCGACCGAGAGGATCATCACCACATCGCTCGACCCGGAAAGACGTGAGTGGTTCCAGGTAATCTTGTACGGTGAGCCGCTCGCGCTCGCCAGTATCGACTCCAGTTGCACGTCATCGAGTTCGCCTGCGGCAATTTTCTGCACCGCCTCGTCGATCGCCGGTTCCGAGGAGCCATCCGGGCAGACCAGTTCCGGAAAGCGCTTGCCTTGCAAATCGTCTTCCGTCCAACCCAACAGCTGCCGTCCGTAGCGATTCAGGGTAAGAATCTGGCCGTCGCTAGACTGCGTCAGGATGATCACCTGCGCGGTATCGAGCAGATTCTTGTTGAAATCGCGCTGCTCCGAAATTCCCTGCAGCATTTCCTCCATTTGGGCAGAATGAGCCGCGACGTCGCTCTCCAGCGTTTCCAGCCGATACGACAGGTCACTCGCGGCCTTGTCGAGGCTGTCGATCTCGTCATCGACCAGACGCCGAGCGCGCGGTGCAATCCTCGCCCGCGCCTCGGCAAAAGCGCTACGCCCGAGCAATGGAATCGCCCGCACCGCCCGGGTCATGCGTTGCAGGGGCGCGTGTACCAGCAGCGCCAACAACAGCAGCGAGAAGAGCGAAGCCGCCAACTCGCCCAGCAAGCGGTCCAAGACCGACTTGTCAATATCGGCACGCGCCTGGGTGAGATCGTCGACCACCACCAGCAGAGCTGACGACTGCGCGTCAGCGCGGGCGTCAAGCGCCAAAAACGACAACTCGAACTCTTGGCCACCGTACAACAGCTTGCGCCAGGCGCTCTCACCACGCAGCGGCGGAAGCGCCGTCAACTGCTGCAGCAAGGGCAGGTTGCGCTCCACATTGCTGAAGCTAATCACCTGCAGACCCAGGGCAGACAGTGCATTTTTGCCTGCCGGCCTGGCGACCGGAACGAGAACGCCAAGATCAGCGCCGGACAGGCGGTGGAAAGAAACCACCACGTCGGCCAGAGAAGTGCCCAAGACCACCGCTCCGGCAACGCGACCGGCCACGAGGATTGGTGCCGCGGCAAACTGCGTGCACAGTTGCTCGCAGCGCGTCCAGTGCATCGCCCGCTCCTGCCCGATGACGTCGCGAACCTGGGCGCCCTGCTCCTCCTCGACAAGTGCATTGGTGCGCCAACTCGCCACGGGAGGACCACTTGGCGCGTAAACCTGCAGCGAGTCCAGCCCGAGATCGAGTTGCAGCACTGACCAGTAGCTGTCGAAGTGCCGTCGCAGCAAGGCATTGCCCGCCGGCGTCTGAAAAAGATCGACGCCGACCGAGTCCAGAGCGGCCAGCATGCCGGCCAGAGCCTGCAAGCGGAGTCCGAAGTCGGTACGCAACGCAAACGCCTGTTCGACCAGGCGTTCTCTGGTCGCCGTCCGCTGCACTTCGAAGCGCGTCGTCAGGTCATGGAAGTGAAGCCAGGACAGCGCACCGTTGACCGACAGCATCACCCCTCCCAGGATCAACAAGATCTTCCACCTCAGACTGAGGAAGCCGAAGGTGCTGCGCACTTTCGTCGGTGGCGGAGGGGTTGACATCGGAAGAGGCTAGAAACGGAACGAGCCGAGGAGCATGAAGCTGTCCCAGTAACGACGGAGATCCTGCGCATTGGGATTGTCCTGCACCGCCAGAAAGCCGGTACCGTCAACCTGATGCGCTTCCGCACGGAGCATGAACTGCGGAGTGACGTCGAAGCGGACGCCAAGGGTCCAGTCTTTGGCATAGCGCGTAAAGCCGGGCAGACCGGTGGCTGCCGCAAAATCCCGGCCATTGCGATCGCCCTTGTCGGCATAGTACACATCGTAGCGCAGGAGCGCTTCCCACTTCGGCGCCAATCGGTAGGTAGCCTGCAGATAGTAACTCTCGCCAAGCGCATCGCCGTTGTAGAAGAACGGACCAAAATCCTTGACCGAGATACGACGACTCGCGTACTCACTCGTCAGGCTCCAGTTCTCGGCGTTGTACTGGGCTGAAAAGATTAGTGGCGTCAGCTTGAAACGGCCTGCGCCGAGGCGGTCAGCGTAGCCCGGCTTGTAGCGCAGATCGAGATGCAGGGCGGTGAACCCCAGGCGATACCTGCCGCCGGAACCCTCATACATGACCTGGAAATCGGGTGCCAACTTCGCATCGAGGTGACCAGGCGGGTTCAGGCCGACGAGGGCGACTGTGGCAGCATCGGTGTCTGTCTGCGGTTGCCCGAGAGCGAGGCTGGCCGAAAGCGAACCGGCTTCATAGTAGCGTTCGAGGTAGACCTCCCCACCGTCGGCCGAAACGGTCAAGTTGCGTGTTCGATCGAAGTAGATCGATTGCGGCAGGATGATGCTCGGCCGGGTAAAAGGAACGTCGCGCGTCTTGTTGTACAAACCGTAGGCCGTCTTGATCCGTCCCACGCGCACGCCGCTCCGCCCCTCCTCACTGGAGGCCATGGTCCAGTCGAGCAGACCATAATCGAGGCGCACGCCGCCATCATCAGTGCCGCCGGCCCGGTGCGAAAGCAACTGGGCAGACAGTTGAACGTCGGGCGTCAGCCGCCAGGAAGCATTGGCCCCGACCTCGCTGTACTCACTGCTGATCTGATCGTCGCTTTGCCCGAAGAAGTTGTTGTCCGAGGTGTTGACCAAGGTCAGCGAAAAGAAGCCATGCAACTGCAAATCGCCGTCCAGAAAATCGATGGCCCGTGCGAACCCGGCCGAGAGCGAAAGCAGCGCTATCATGGCCATGCCAGAGGCGGCCCTAGCGAACCTGGAGTACACGGACATTGTGATCAACCTCGCTCGCCTTGATGTAACCCATGGCGCCTGGGGTGGACGCCACCCGAGACAGAATCTCCTGGGTCGAAGCAAGCTGTTCGGGGTATTGCCCCTGACCCGAAAAAACCTGACGGTCCCATGCCATTCGTAATTGGTGGGGGAACACCTGCAGCACACTCTTGCTGAAAGTGGCATGCTCGGGCGCGTCATCCCGCAGAACAAAGACCTTCACCGCGGTGTTGTTCGGCCATTTCTGCAAAAGCATGCCAAAGATTGCGCGCAAGGTCGCGCGCGAAATCGCTTCTTCGCTGGTCGCCGGATGAGCGACGGCAACCATCTCCGGCTCAGCTGGCTGGGCCTGCGCTTTCCCGGCAGTCAGAGCGGCCGCCAGCAGGCAGAGCAATAGCGCCCGGCCAATCCAAGTCACGAATTTAATGGTAAGAAGCTTTTCCATCACGGCGCATCCTACCAGACAAGCAACGCAAGAATTCGCGCACCAGCAAACGCGGGAGGGCGATTTTCCCAAGCGGCAGTCAAGCCACCGCTGCGCCCACGGCCGGATTCCCGACGCAGCGCCTGACAGCAGCCCTGAAGCACGACCCCTGCACGAAACCCCCACCCCTCCGGCACGGGTCGGGAATGATCGCAGAAACCACGCCTGATCGGGTGCCCCATCGACAAAAAAAAAGCCACGGCGCACCGTGGCTGTCGACCGCTGTTGGAAGTCACGCGGGCGTTGCTTTGCCCGCTGCCGACGCGCTCTCCATCCAGCGCTTGATACGATTCGCATCGCCGATACGAGTCTGCTTGCCAGACGAATCAAGCAGTACGATCACCACCGGTCGATCGGCGACGCGCGCCTGCATGACCAGGCACTTGCCCGCCTCCTGAATGTAGCCCGTCTTCGACAGACCGATTTCCCAAGCCGGGCTCTTGACCAACTGATTGGTATTGCGATATTCGAGGTCACGCCCTTTTACTTCGGCGGTGACACCGGAGGTCGTCGAAAACTCGCGAATCAAGGGGTAGCGATAGGCGGCGGCAACCATTCGTGCCAAATCGTGCGCGGTCGAAACGTTATTGCTGGTCAGGCCGGTGGGATCCTCGAAATGCGTTCGGCTCATTCCCAGCGACGCTGCCTTGCGATTCATCGCCACAATGAAGGCCCCCAAGCCGCCCGGATAGTGACGTCCAAGGGCGTTTGCGGCACGATTTTCCGAAGACATCAGCGCCAGCAAAAGCGCCATTTCACGGGTGAGTACAGAGCCCACCTGCAAGCGTGATCGACTCCCCTTCAGGTAGTCGACATCGTCGTCGGTAATGGTAATCGGTGCCTGCAAGTTGGGCATCGAGTCAAGTACGACCATCGCCGTCATGATTTTCGTGATCGAAGCGATGGGAACAACGATTCTGGCGTTCTTCTCGTACAGGGCCTCACCGCCATCCTGCGCGATCACCAGGGCCGAGCCCGAGCGGACCGCCAGATGCTCCTGGCCATGCCATGCCATCGACGGGGCTACATTTCCCGGTCTCCGATCTGCGCGCGAAGACTTGCTGTTTCCCGCCCGGGCAGCCGAACTACTCGCCTTGGCCACGCGGGTGGATTTGGCCTTGGCCACGCCGGTCGATTTAGCCTTCGACACCGGCGGTACTGTCTTGCCTTGCTGCGCGACGATCTTGCTCGAACTCTGTTTGCTGACCGGTCGCGCCTTGGCCTTTTGCGTCGTCGGTGCTTTGCTTTTCTGCACTTCGCTCTTGCTGCCAGCCTTGTCTGCCGCGTGCACCACCTCCATTGAGGCCAAACCGGCACCCACCACCAGTACGCCCCACAGCACTACTGCTCTCAGCATCGTCCGCATCGCAAGCCTCCTGCATGATCCGATAATTGGCAACAATTCCCGCACAGCCCACCACCCGCGAACCAACAGCTGAAAAAATAAGGGGATAGACAGACTAAGTAATGTAGCACATCAAGTCTTCGGAGTCCAAGAAAGACGTTTACGCCCAGCCCTGACGCATGACCCAGCCGAATCAGGCTCATTTGCCGGTAACGCCCGCTTTTGCGGTCGAGGCGGTCAAATTGCGGTTGGCTAGCGGCAAAGGACGGGTGGTGGAGTCAGCCAGGAGGATGCCGAAAGAATTTTTTGGACGGCGGTACGATCGCCAGGCGAGCCTTTCCGAACGCGGCGTACGCCGCGCTCGAGAGGATGTTTCGGGTACGCCTGTGTGAGGTCACTCAAGTTGAAGCAGGAATGGAGCGGCGAGGAGCGCGCGGATTCGTGCTGGGTCGAGCCAGGGGGCGGCGCAGGAGCTTCGAATGAAGGCGATGGCACCGCGCACGCCGAGTTGCTGATAGAGATCGCGTAGCTGTCGGGTGAAGCGTGCCAGGGTATTGAACACATGCGCCAGGCGCATGAGGAGGTGATAGCCTTTCATGGCATTCCAGTCGAGGGCAAAGGCATGCTCGTAGTGGTAGCCCTGATGTTTTTCGACGAGGAAGCCCGCTTCGATGCCCCAGCGGTGGCGGGCCCCGAGGTTGCAGCGCTCATGGACATTGTCTTGGCTGAGCGGTTGGCTGGAGAGCCAGGCGTGGCGCGATGTTTCGGTGACGGTCCTGGCCTGTTCATCGATCTTCTCCCAGCTTTCCTCACAGACCACCAGATTCAGCTTGAGACGCTGACGCCCGTTGGCAGCGAAGGCGTAGTCGATGTCGTTGACCCAGCTGAAGTGTTGTCGGCGTCTTCCCCAACCGCGCTGCACAACTTGTGGCTTCAGGGCGTGGAGCGCGCGGAACTCCTGCCAGACCGTGGACAAATCCTTGTCCTTGAGCACGATCATGAACTGCCAGTGGGCGCGCAAGCAGCGCCGCATCACCGGCCCGTTGGCGTAGAGGCCGTCGAGCAGGAGCAGGATCGGCAGGCGGGGGAACAGCGTCTTGAGCCGGTCGCTCAAGCGCACAAAGCCGCGCAGCTCGCAGTCCTGCTTTTGCGCTTCGGGTTCGCCCAGCGCGTGTTCGAGGAACTCGCTGAGCAGTGGGATGACCAGGCCGTTGTGGAAGGCAAAGCTGGCCTCGAGGACGTAGACGAAGTACTGGGTGTGACGGGTTTCGTCCTTGCCGACGGTACGTTGCAGGAGTTCCTCCGTCCAGAGGGTGTCGCCAGCGAGCTTCTGTGAGCCGTCGATGGCGATCGGATAGCAGTGGTCGATCAGATAGCGGCGAAAGTTCTTGCCGCGAATCAGCCGCCTCACCAGATCGACGTGGGCCTGTTCGAGCTGTTCAAGGTCAATGTCGCGCAACAGCCGAAACAGGGTGTCGGCGTGTGGCAGGGTATCGATCTCCGGGAACAGCAGGTGGAGGTTGGCCATGAACTGGGGACGGGATATTTCGCGGTTGGTCTCGCGCCGGGAGGAGAACTGAAAGACGAACATCAGCAAGCCGTAGAGCAGAAGCACGGTCAGCTTGTGCCGGCGCTTTTTGGGATCTCTCGGGTCGGGAATTTGTTCCAGTTGAGCGAGCAAGGCGGGCAGCTCTTTGCGCAGGAGGCGCATCTGTTTGCTCACGGCGTCCTCGCGGGCCTTTTGTTCCTCGTCGACGGTCGCGAAGGCCGAGCTTCTGTTGGGCAATGGAGCGGCTGAGTGGGGGACTTGTCCCGTTGCGCGCAGCTTCGCGTTCAGTACCTTCTCCTGCCGTTTCTTCTCTGAGCGCAGCTTCTTGATGGCCACGCGTGTCGGGCGACGGCAAGGTTTGCTCATGACCGCGGGCTCCCCGGCGCGGCACACAACGAGGCGCAAGCATCCGAGGTCAGCGCTTTGACCCACACCTGGCGGGGCGTGCTGTGATAGGACTGGCCAGGGCGGGCCAGCCCGCGCCCGCTGCTTGCCCCAAGCAACTGCCAACCGGCGGCACGGTAGCAGGTGCCGGCATAGTGACGCGGATCGACGAAGGTCTCCAGCAGCAGGGGCTCGAAGCCCCAGTGTTCGAGCCAGTCCGCGCGTGTGCGGCGCGCGAGTTGCCCGAGCACATGACTGGCCAGATGCGGCACCCGGACGTGCGGAAAGATCAGGAAGCGGCTGTTGTTCACCACCCGCGCCAGGTTCTCGCGGCGGGCCTGGGCCGTCCAGCCGATCCACTGATCGCGCACGGCCACCGCGCGGGCAGCACCGGACAGCAGGACGCAGCCCAGCCGCCGGTCGCCCGCCGTGATAAAGTAGCGCAGCCGGTAGCCGAAGGCCCCCTGGAAACCCAGCGGGTGCCAACGCGCCACCAGCGCATCCCACTGCGCCACCCGGGTCGCGTCGCGAACCACTTCCAGGGACACCGGCGCGAGCGCCGACAGGGCGCAGTGCACCGCCGGCTCGGCAACGGGGGCGACGGATGCCGAGGGCGGCGCGCAACGGCGCGGCGGCGAGGGCCTCAACGCAGGCAGTACCAGCAATCCGGCCGCCTGCAAACGCTCCAGGAAGTCCAGGCAGGCGCTGATCTTCGCCGTCCCCGTCAGGGTGGTCCAGCCCAGGTGCTCGCAGACCGTCGCCGCCAACTCCTTGCGTGCCAATCCCGGCAGCCACGCGACCGTCGCGCAGAGCTCGGCAATCTCCGTCGCGCTGAACACGCGACCACAGTGCACCCATTCCCCCGCACTCGTTGCAAGCATCGCAAAACCTCCGACTGAAGCGCAGATTGATTACGCTCCACCTATCCTGCCAGAAGTCCGCCCGGCTGTCTAGCCCTCTTGTGCGAAGGTTTTTTTTGCCTGCCCACCGCAACGCCTTGCCACTACTGGGCCGGCGTCGTCATGCTTCAGCGCTGGTTTACGCCATCGCCACGCACCCTGCCGCCGCGTCAAGCGAGATCGCTCAGCGCGGCGGCATCGGATTTCTCGAACAGCAGCCAGCGGGTCGAAGTACGACCGCGCCCGACGCTCAGCGCTCGCTCATCAGCCGGTCGACAACCGCCAGAGCAGTCATGTTGACCAAGCGGCGCACCGTCGCCGTCGGCGTCAGGATATGCGCGGGCTGCGCAGCTCCGAGCAGAATCGGCCCGATGGTGACGTTGTTACCCGAGGCGACCTTGAGAAGGTTGAACGAGATGTTGGCCGCATCAAGGGTTGGCATTATCAACAGATTGGCCTGCCCTTTCAAGCGCGCGTCACTCGGAAACACGCGCTGGCGGATTTCATCATCGATGGCGGCGTCACCGTGCATCTCGCCCTCGGCCTCCAGGCGTGGCGCGCGCTCCTTCAGCAGACGCAGCGTGTCACGCATCTTCAGGGCCGTCGGCGTATTCTCCGAACCAAAAGACGAATGCGAAAGGAGCGCCACGCGCGGGGTCACACCGAAACGGCGAACCGTGTCGGCAGCGAGCAGCGTCATATCCACCAGTTGTTCAGCCGTTGGCTCGTAGTTGATATAGGTATCGGCGATGAACAGGGTGCGATCAGGCAGCAGCAGCACACCCATCGCGTACAGACTCTTCACCCCCGGCGCCAGACCAATGACGTTCTCGACGTGCTCGCGGTGATTGCGGTGACGACCAGAAGTGCCGCAGATCAGGCCGTCGGCGTCGCCCATGCGGACCATCAGCGCCCCGAAAAGCGATGGCCGACGGCGCACCTCACGCTTGGCGAAATCTACCGAAACGCCCTTACGCTCCATCAGCCGTCGATACTCTCGCCAGTAAGTTTCGAAATGATCGTCAAAAAAACTGCTATGGCCGGCACAAATGACCTCGAAGTCGATTCCCGGACGAACGCGCAGGTTCGCGGCCTCAAGCTTGCGGGCGATATCACCCGGATGGCCGATGAGAATCGGTCTGGCGATGCCTTCGTCGACGATCACCTGCACCGCGCGCAGCACGCGGTCGTCACCGCCTTCAGCAAAGACGATACGTCGCGGCGCCTGCCTGGCCTGCGAAAAGACCGGCTTCATGATCAGGCCGGAGTGATAGACAAACTCGTCAAGGCTGTCCTGGTACACCTCCAGGTCCCTGATCGGTCTCGTAGCCACCCCTGATGCCATGGCCGCCTCGGCAACTGCCGGTGCAATCTTGCTGATCAGGCGAGGATCGAAGGGATTCGGAATCAGGTACTCGGGGCCGAAGTTGGCGACCTTCTCGCCGTACGCCTTGAGCGCCACCTCGGACTGCTCGGCACGCGCCAGTTCGGCGATGGCCCTGACTGCTGCCAGCTTCATCGCCTCTGTGATGGTTGTCGCTCCGACGTCAAGCGCGCCACGGAAGATGAACGGGAAGCAGAGGACGTTATTCACCTGGTTGGGATAGTCCGAGCGCCCGGTGGCCATGATCGCATCGCTGCGCACGGACTTGACATCCTCCGGGAGGATCTCCGGATTGGGGTTGGCCAGCGCCATGATCAACGGCGAAGGCGCCATCTTGGCCACCATCTCCTTCTTCAGGACGCCACCGGCCGACAAACCCAGGAAGACATCGGCGTCGGCGATGACCTCGCCGAGCGTGCGCGCGTCGGTCTGCTTGGCGTAGCGCGCCTTGATCTCGTCCATGTCCTCGACCCGCCCCGCGTACACCAGCCCCTTGATGTCGGTCACCCAGATGTTCTCGACCGGAATTCCGAGCATCACCAGCAGATCGAGGCAGGCCAGGGCCGCAGCGCCAGCGCCGGAGGTCACCAGCTTGACCTTGTCGAGATCCTTGCCGAGCAGGTGCAGGCCATTGAGAATCGCCGCCCCAACGACGATCGCCGTACCATGCTGATCATCATGGAAGACCGGAATTTTCATCCGTTCGCGTAGTTTCTGCTCGACGTAAAAACACTCCGGCGCTTTGATGTCCTCAAGATTGATGCCGCCAAAGGTCGGCTCCAGCGAAGCAATGATCTCGACCAGTTTATCGGGATCGCGCTCTTCAATCTCGAGGTCGAAAACGTCGATGTTGGCGAACTTCTTGAACAGCACCGCCTTGCCTTCCATGACCGGCTTGGCCGCCAGCGGACCAATCGCGCCGAGTCCGAGAACAGCCGTCCCATTGGTGATCACACCCACCAGATTGGCGCGCGACGTCAGCGTGCTCGCCTCGGCGGGAAACGCGACAATCTCTTCGCAGGCGGCAGCCACCCCCGGTGAATAAGCCAGCGACAGGTCATAGTTATTGGTCAGTTGCTTGGTTGGCAGTATCGCCACCTTGCCCGGTTTCGGATTGCGGTGGTAAAAGAGAGCGGCTGCACGCAGCTGGTCTTTTTCTTTGCTCATGACTTATTCTCCTGGCAGCGTATGACAAGCCACAGCGGATGCTGATGGCGCCCCAACAATCGACTAACGATCAGCCCCGAAGTGCTCCAGGCAGCCTTGCCGACAGTACGGCAGGTGTCAATGGATCGTCAGTTCGAGTCGGACCTGTGGCATAATTACACAAACACAGACAACCTTGCAGTACCAACGCCTAGCATGCCGAGCCCCCCCGCCTGCACCGCGTTTTTGTTTTCCAGCCGCGACCGACGCGTCGCCCCCGACTGAGCTGGACGGGCCATCGCCGGTCCGGGCTCCGTTGGTCCGCTTCCGCGCGCGCCACGCCACGGTAAATTCCGCTCCTCCACCTACTTTAGAGAGTGATTACCATGAACCAAAGTGTTTCCATCAACGCCCCGGACTACGTCAAACATGAAGGCCTGAAAAAATGGGTGGCCGAAATTGCGGCCCTCACCGAGCCCGCCCAGGTCGTTTGGGCCGACGGCTCGCAGGAAGAGTACGATCGTCTCTGTGCCGAACTGGTAGAAGCCGGCACCTTCACCAAGCTCAAGAAGCGCAAGAACTCCTTCCTCGCCTTTTCCGATCCGTCGGACGTGGCGCGCGTCGAAGACCGCACCTACATCTGTTCCGAGAAAAAGGAAGACGCCGGCCCAACCAATAACTGGGAAGACCCGGCCAAGATGCGCGAAATACTCAAGGGCGTCTTCAAAGGCTGCATGAAGGGTCGCACGATGTACGTGATTCCCTTCTCGATGGGCCCGGTTGGCTCACCGATCGCGCAGATCGGCGTCGAGATCACTGACAGTGCCTACGTCGTGGTCAACATGAAGATCATGACCCGCATGGGCAAGGCCGTTTTCCCGGTCCTCGGCACCGACGGCAGCTTCATTCCCTGCGTGCATTCGATCGGCGCACCCAAGGAAGTCGGCCAGGAAGATCCGCGTTGGCCATGCAACCCGACCACCAAGTACATCGTCCATTATCCCGAAACACGCGAAATCTGGTCCTACGGTTCCGGCTACGGTGGCAACGCGCTGCTCGGCAAGAAGTGCCTGGCCCTGCGCATTGCCTCGAATATGGCGCGCGATGACGGCTGGATGGCCGAACACATGCTGATCCTGGGCGTCGAATCGCCCGAGGGCAAGAAGCATTACGTCGCTGCCGCCTTCCCGTCGGCCTGTGGCAAGACCAACTTCGCCATGCTCGTCCCGCCAGCCACCCTGAGCGGCTGGAAAGTGACCACCATCGGCGACGACATCGCCTGGATCAAGCCGCGCAAGGATGCCAACGGCGTCACCCGTCTCTACGCCATCAACCCGGAAGCGGGCTTCTTCGGCGTAGCCCCCGGCACCAATGACAAGACCAACTTCAACGCCATGGCCTCGCTAGCCGAGAACACCATCTTCACCAATGTCGCGCTGACCGACGATGGTGATGTGTGGTGGGAAGGCATGGGCCCGGCCCCCGAGCACGCCATCGACTGGCAGGGCAACGACTGGACGCCAGCCATCGCCAAGGAGAAGGGCACCAAGGCCGCGCATCCGAACTCCCGCTTCACCGCTCCCGCCTCGCAATGCCCGTGCATCGATGAGCAGTGGGAGAGCACGGAAGGGGTGCCGATCTCGGCCTTCCTGTTCGGTGGCCGTCGCGCCTCGACGGTGCCGCTGGTCTGCGAGACAGTTGACTGGGATCACGGCGTCTATGCTGCTGCGACGCTCGGTTCGGAAACAACGGCCGCCGCTTTCGGCGCGCAAGGTGTGGTTCGCCGCGACCCGTTCGCAATGTTGCCATTCTGTGGCTACAACATGGCCGACTATTACAACCACTGGCTGAAAATGGGCAGCGCCGCCGACACGCCGGTACCGATCTTCATGGTCAACTGGTTCCGGATGAACGAAAAAGGCGAGTTCGCATGGCCGGGCTTCGGCGACAATGCGCGCGTCCTCAAGTGGATCATCGACCGTTGCGAAGGCAAGGTTTCAGCGAACAAGACCACCCTCGGCTGGATGCCCAACTACGAGGACATCGACTGGTCAGGAAGCGATTTTTCGAAGGAGGAATTCGCCAAGGTCACCAGCCTCGACAAGCAAGCCTGGAAGAGCGAGCTTGATGGCGTCAAGGAATGGTTCGAGAAGATGGGCAACAAGTTGCCTCCCAAGCTGGCAAGCATCCGCGACGAACTCGAGCAAGGCTTTGCTGCCTGATCCGTGATCCCGACCCCAGCCTGGTCGTGGAAAGCCGCCTTCGGGCGGCTTTTTTTTTTGGCCTCGATCACGCGCAATCGTTAAACTGGTCCCTTTGCCAAGAAGCGCTACCGACGAACCATGCCGACCTTTCCCGCCAGTCGCCTTGCTCACATCGCCCCCTTCTACGTCATGGAACTGATGGCCCGCGCCAGAGCGCTGGAAGCCGAAGGACGCGACATTATCCATATGGAGGTCGGCGAACCTGATTTCCCGACCCCCGAGCCGATTGTCGCCGCCGCGCAGACGCATATTGCCAGCGGCCGTGTGTTCTACACGCCAGCTCTCGGACTTCCCGAATTGCGTGCAGCCATCGCTGCTTTCTATACCACGCGCTATGGCGTCGATGTCCCGGCGTCACGAATAGTGATCACTGCTGGCGCTTCAGGCGCCTTGCTGCTGAGCATGGCCTGCCTCGCGGAAGCGGGCAGCGAATGGTTGCTCTCGGATCCGGGTTATCCGTGCAACCGCAATTTCGTGCGCAGCTTCGACGGACGACCGGTCAACATCCCGGTTCGCGCCGAGAACAACTTTCAGCCAACGCTGGCCGAAGTGGAAGCGCATTGGACGGAACGTACGGCCGGTGTTTTGCTGGCTTCGCCGGCCAACCCCACGGGCACCCTGCTCGATGACGATGTACTGGCCGATATCGCCGACTTTGTGCGCCGGAAAGGTGGACAACTGGTGGCCGACGAGATCTACCACGGCCTGACCTACGAGCGTGACGCAGCAACGGCTTTGCAGTTCGGTGATGACATTTTTGTCGTGCAGAGCTTTTCCAAGTACTTCAACATGACTGGCTGGCGACTGGGCTGGCTGGTTGTTCCCGAGCGTTTCACACGCGACATCGAGAAGCTGGCGCAAAATCTGTTCATTTCGCCATCAACGCCGGCCCAGCATGCGGCGCTGGCCGCATTCTCGCCAGCCACCCTCAGCATCCTCGAGGAACGGCGCCGGGAGTTCAAGCGCCGCCGCGACTTCCTGGCGCCAGCGCTGGACGAGCTCGGTTTCCGTCAAGCGGCCAAGCCGGAGGGCGCTTTCTACGTCTACGCCAATTGCAGCGAGCTGACCGACAACAGCGATCGCTTTGCGCGCGACTTGCTCGAGGCAGCGGGCGTGGCCATCACGCCCGGCCTCGACTTCGGTAGCAACCAGCCCGAAAAATACGTGCGCTTTGCCTACACGGCCAGCGTCGAACGTTTGGCTGAAGCCGTCGACCGAATTCGCCGCTTTCTCGGCTGAGCGCTCTTGAAAACGGCCTCTACTCGATGCGCCAGGCCGTCAGCGGCAAGCTCCCGGGAAATCACCGATCGACGCCAGCTGACGCCAGTCGAAACAAGGGCCCGGGTCGGTCTTGCGACCGGGCGCGATATCGCTGTGGCCAACAACGGCTTCAATCGGGTAGGCCATGCACAAGGCGCGGATCAGCTCGCGAAGAGCGCAGTACTGCGCCGTTTCGAAAGGCATGTCGTCGCAGCCCTCGAGTTCGATTCCCAGAGAAAAATCGTTGCAACGCTGGCGTCCGTTCCAGCTCGACAGACCCGCATGCCAGGCACGTTGGGCGCAGGAGACGAACTGAATCAGCTCGCCGTCACGACGAAGCAGAAAATGCGCCGAAACCCGCAAGCTACTGATTTGCGCGAAGTAGGGATGAGCGGACGCGTCCAGACAATTGCTGAATAGACCAACAATCCCCTCACCACCGAACACTCCCGGCGGCAGGCTGATCGCATGCACCACGATCAATGACACGACTTCTCCTTCCGGGCGAGCGTCATGATTGGCCGATTCGACTCGCCTTGCGCCGGGCAACCAACCGTCAGCCGCCGGCTCGCCAACGACAGCATCGCGCCGCAGCGTCACTCCTCGATGCCCAGGCGCTCGATGCGATAGCGCAAGGAACGGAAGCTCACACCGAGCAGCCTGGCGGCCGCCGTACGATTGAAAGCGGTTTTGCTCAAGGCCTCCAGGATCGCCTGCTTCTCGATACGGTTGATATAGTCGTCGAGCGTTTCCCCGTCCCGGCCGACGCTGTCACCAGGTGCCGCCCTCGGCGCCAGTTGCAGATCGTCAACGACCACCGCATTGCCAACGCACAAGGCGGTGGCGCGTTCGAGAATATTTTCAAGTTCGCGCACATTGCCTGGAAAACTGTAGTTTTCCAGTGCGCGCAAGGCTTGCGGCTCCAGACGCGGCGGTTTCTCGCCACAGATGCGTGCCAGCAGAGCCACCACCAGCGGCGCCACATCTTCGTGACGCTCGCGTAGCGGCGGCATGCGCAGCTCGATGACGTTCAGCCGATAGTAAAGGTCCTGGCGAAAGAGCCCCTCATCGACGCAGGCCTTGAGCGTTTGATGGGTCGCCGAAATGATGCGTACGTCGACGATTTCTTCGGCGGCACTACCCACCTTGCGGACTTTCTTCTCCTGCACGGCACGCAACAGCTTTACCTGCATCGCCAATGGCAAATCTGCGACTTCGTCGAGAAAGAGCGTCCCTCCTTTAGCTGCCTGGAAGAAACCCTCGCGGTCACTATCGGCGCCCGTGAAAGCCCCCTTGCGATAGCCGAAGAATTCGCTCTCCATGAGATTTTCGGGAATCGCACCGCAATTCACGGGGACAAAGGGTGCCGCACGTCGTGAGCTTTGATCGTGAATCAGGCGCGCAGCGAGTTCCTTTCCGGTTCCCGACTCGCCCGAGATATAGACCGGCGCCTGACTTCGCGCCAGCTTGTCGATCAACTGGCGAACATTCTCAATCGCCGCCGAGGCGCCGATCAGTTGGCCTGCCGCGGCGGCCGCCTGCCTGTCGCCCTCGTCGCCCTTCTGGCGCGGCAAGCGCAGGGCCGATTTGATCAGGCTGCGCAACTGCTCCAGGGCGACCGGCTTGGCCAAGTAGTCAAAGGCACCCGCCTTGAGCGCAGCGACGGCGTTCTGGGCGCTGCCGAAGGCCGTGATCACCGCCACTGGCGTCTCCCCGTAATGCTCGCCGATCAGCTTGACGATTTCAAGACCGTCACCATCGGGTAGGCGCATGTCCGCGATACACAACTGATAGTGCTGCCCTGCGAGAAATCCTCGCGCCTCGGCAACGCTTGCCGCACAGTCTGCGGACAAGCCCATACGCGCCACCGTCAGGTCGAGCAGTTCACGAATGTCTGCCTCGTCATCAACCACCAGCACTCTCGCCAACTCGCCGCGCGGGCGACGCTCCATCTTGACTAGTGACACCCTGAAGACCTCCCCAACAAACAAAAATCGGCCCCCGGCCCGGAAGCGTGCAGTTCGAGCAGGGTAGCGTTTGCATCGCACAACTCGCGCGCGATGTAGAGACCCAAACCGGTACCACGATGATGCGTCGTAAAGAACGGCTCGAAGATGTGTTCGCGCTGCGCCTCGCCAACCCCTTCACCGTCGTCAATGACGTGCAATTCCACCTGCGTTTCTGCCTTGCCGTCACAAGCCACTAGACGCACACTGCCGGCAATGCGCTGCGAATGGCGCAGCGCATTGCCGAGAAGATTTCCCAACACCTGATGGAAGTGCGAACGATCAAAACAAAGGGCCGCCACACCCGACAACTCCAGGCGCACCACATCGGCCGACAGCGCCTCTTTGGCCAGATATTCCTCGACCAACAACGGCAAGGTCGCACGCAAGTCGATCAGTTCCCGATAAGCGCGATCCCGACGCCCAAGCTCCAGCACATCGCTGACGATACGCTCGAGCCTGCGGGTATTATCCAGCATGATGCGCAGCAAGCGCTCGTACGTCTCGCCACGGCGTTCTTCACGCAGCAATTCGCCAGCATGACTGATCGCCGATAGTGGATTGCGGATTTCGTGCGCAATGTTGGCCGTCAGGCGCCCGAGGGCGGCCAGCTTCAGCTGCTGAGCCTGCTCCTGCAGGCGACCCAGATCCTCAAGAAAAACCAGCACATCGCTGTCCGAACTCTCACTCGGCGCAAACCTCGCTCGCAACTGCATGCCACTCGCAGGAACTCGCGCCAGCACCACCTCGTCACTGCCGCTCCGACACCACTCGACGAAACCGAGCGCCAGTTCAGGCGAATATTCGGCCAACACATCTTCGTGGCTGCCGTCGAGGCCCAGCACTTGCCTGGCGCGCGGGTTGCACTGCTTGACCCGACCATCACGGCGAAGGACCACCACGCCGTCCTGCATTTCCTCGATGACCCGCTGACTGATCAGCGTTTGGTTGTTCAGATCGACACCACGCTGAAGCGCCAGGGCCTCGTTGGCGATGACCCGGCGGGCCAGCAAGCGAGCCGAAACCGCCACCGCAAAGAAGCCGGCACTAAACAAGCCGGCGTGAAAGAATCCGGCCACATCGATATCGTGCTGTAGAGCCCGGTAGGCGTGCTCGAACAGCAGCGCCAGAGTGGCCATCGCCGCATAGAACAACACCAGGCGCCCCTCCCCGACCAGACCGGCACCGGCCAGTGTCACCAGCAGCATCGCGCCAAGGCCGCTATCCAGACCGCCGCCAATATGGATCAAGAGCGTCATCACCAGCACATCGACCAGCACACTGGCCGTCAACTGCATTCTGGCATGCCAGCGATGACGAAACGCCAGGATCACTGCCAGCGTCGTGCTCAACAGGTACACGCTGGCCAAGGCCAGGTGCTGCAGACTCTGGTTCGGACTGAGGATGGAAAAAGCCGAGGGATAGAGCAGCGCCGACGTGAACAGCAGCGTGGCGACAACGAAACGGTAGAGGTTGAAGTAGCGCAGAGACTTCCAGTGCGTCGCGGAGAAATGCTCAACGCCGAGCGTTGCGGAGATCAAGATGGCCGCTCAGGCGTCGTCGGACGCGCTATCGTCGAGATGGGCTGCGCTGCAGTAATAGCGGCCCTCGACGAGAATACTCTCGCTCACCGGCTGATTGACGCCGCAGCGCGCGCACTGCACCATGCGTTCGGGATCGCGCTGGACAGCGGTGTGGCGGGCAGCGCTGCCGCGTGACGACATCCGCGACTTGCGCCAGAACCACCACACGGCCCAGACCAGCCCGATTAGCAGTAGATATTTCGTCATTGAAAGACAAGCCGAGAGCAGCGTTCAAGCATAGCCTGGGCTCCCCCGGACGGAGACGCCGCAAAGCACAGGATGGCAGAAGCAAGCCTCGCCAGCGAAGACCCGCAGCGGCGAGAAACTCGCTCGCATTATGGCGCAGGCCACCGGTATCGCGATTACCGCGAGGAGGATTGCGGCTTGTCACATCACGGATCACGCGCAACCACGAATGTCACGCTATGCAGCAACAGCCAGAAAGGCCGTGGTGAAACGGTTGGTCGGGGCGAGAGGATTCGAACCTCCGACTCCTGCGTCCCGAACGCAGTACTCTACCGGGCTGAGCTACGCCCCGACCGAGGCGACAACTGCGCTAATGATTTCTAGCAACAGCGAAGAGGCATAATTCTAACAAGGAATCCTTGTATTGAGAAGCAGGAAGAACATCGAGAGCGGCGGCAGCAAGTTCAGCCTCGGCCTTGGCCTTCTGCTTCGCGTATTGCAGCGCGCCGCTTGCACGAATGGCGGCCAGGACCAGCGGGAAATCGTTGCGGCCGCCGTTCTCGATGGCGCGCCGTACGCAGGCAGCCTGTTCCGGGTTGCCATTGCGCAGCACAAAAATCAGCGGCAGAGTCGGCTTGCCTTCAGCCAGATCATCGCCCAGATGCTTGCCGGTCTCAACTTCGGACCCCGAGTAATCGAGCACATCATCAATCAACTGAAACGCAGTACCCAGGTGGATGCCGTAAATGGCCATCGCCTTTTCGACCGCTGCGTCACCACCACCAAGGATGGCACCCAGTTGCGCAGCCGCCTCGAACAACTTGGCTGTCTTGTAGCGAATGACCTGCAGATAGCCTTGCTCATCGATCCCCGCGTCATGGCAGTTCATCAACTGCAGCACTTCACCCTCGGCGATGACGTTCGTCGCATCCGACAACACCTGCATGATGCGCATGTCGTCGACCACCACCATCATCTGGAAGGCCCGCGAATACAGGAAATCGCCAACCAGCACACTGGCCGAATTGCCGAACAGGGCATTGGCCGTTTCACGGCCGCGCCGCAAATCTGAGCCATCGACCACATCGTCATGCAACAAGGTCGCCGTATGGATGAATTCAATCACCGCCGCCAACTCGTGATGATGGCGGCCTCGGTAGCCCAATGCCCCGGCCGACAGCAACACCAGCGCCGGACGCAGCCGCTTACCACCGCTCTGAACGATGTACTCGGCGACCTGACAGACCAAAGCCACCTCGGAATGGAGGCGCTGGCGGATCACCGCGTCAACGGCCTTCATGTCCGCCCCGATCAGGCTATACAACTGCTCCATTCTCACGAGAAGGCACCTTGGCACAAAACCCGCGAATCTTAGGCGCCGGCCGGTCTTGCGTCAAGCGACAGATGGCCGTGACGATCCAGCGCTGAAGCATGACGACGCCGGCCCAGTAGTGGCAAGGCGTTGCGGTGGGCAGGCAAAAAAAACCTTCGCACAAGAGGGCTAGACAGCCGGGCGGACTTCTGGCAGGATAGGTGGAGCGTAATCAATCTGCGCTTCAGTCGGAGGTTTTGCGATGCTTGCAACGAGTGCGGGGGAATGGGTGCACTGTGGTCGCGTGTTCAGCGCGACGGAGATTGCCGAGCTCTGCGCGACGGTCGCGTGGCTGCCGGGATTGGCACGCAAGGAGTTGGCGGCGACGGTCTGCGAGCACCTGGGCTGGACCACCCTGACGGGGACGGCGAAGATCAGCGCCTGCCTGGACTTCCTGGAGCGTTTGCAGGCGGCCGGATTGCTGGTACTGCCTGCGTTGAGGCCCTCGCCGCCGCGCCGTTGCGCGCCGCCCTCGGCATCCGTCGCCCCCGTTGCCGAGCCGGCGGTGCACTGCGCCCTGTCGGCGCTCGCGCCGGTGTCCCTGGAAGTGGTTCGCGACGCGACCCGGGTGGCGCAGTGGGATGCGCTGGTGGCGCGTTGGCACCCGCTGGGTTTCCAGGGGGCCTTCGGCTACCGGCTGCGCTACTTTATCACGGCGGGCGACCGGCGGCTGGGCTGCGTCCTGCTGTCCGGTGCTGCCCGCGCGGTGGCCGTGCGCGATCAGTGGATCGGCTGGACGGCCCAGGCCCGCCGCGAGAACCTGGCGCGGGTGGTGAACAACAGCCGCTTCCTGATCTTTCCGCACGTCCGGGTGCCGCATCTGGCCAGTCATGTGCTCGGGCAACTCGCGCGCCGCACACGCGCGGACTGGCTCGAACACTGGGGCTTCGAGCCCCTGCTGCTGGAGACCTTCGTCGATCCGCGTCACTATGCCGGCACCTGCTACCGTGCCGCCGGTTGGCAGTTGCTTGGGGCAAGCAGCGGGCGCGGGCTGGCCCGCCCTGGCCAGTCCTATCACAGCACGCCCCGCCAGGTGTGGGTCAAAGCGCTGACCTCGGATGCTTGCGCCTCGTTGTGTGCCGCGCCGGGGAGCCCGCGGTCATGAGCAAACCTTGCCGTCGCCCGACACGCGTGGCCATCAAGAAGCTGCGCTCAGAGAAGAAACGGCAGGAGAAGGTACTGAACGCGAAGCTGCGCGCAACGGGACAAGTCCCCCACTCAGCCGCTCCATTGCCCAACAGAAGCTCGGCCTTCGCGACCGTCGACGAGGAACAAAAGGCCCGCGAGGACGCCGTGAGCAAACAGATGCGCCTCCTGCGCAAAGAGCTGCCCGCCTTGCTCGCTCAACTGGAACAAATTCCCGACCCGAGAGATCCCAAAAAGCGCCGGCACAAGCTGACCGTGCTTCTGCTCTACGGCTTGCTGATGTTCGTCTTTCAGTTCTCCTCCCGGCGCGAGACCAACCGCGAAATATCCCGTCCCCAGTTCATGGCCAACCTCCACCTGCTGTTCCCGGAGATCGATACCCTGCCACACGCCGACACCCTGTTTCGGCTGTTGCGCGACATTGACCTTGAACAGCTCGAACAGGCCCACGTCGATCTGGTGAGGCGGCTGATTCGCGGCAAGAACTTTCGCCGCTATCTGATCGACCACTGCTATCCGATCGCCATCGACGGCTCACAGAAGCTCGCTGGCGACACCCTCTGGACGGAGGAACTCCTGCAACGTACCGTCGGCAAGGAGGAAACCCGTCACACCCAGTACTTCGTCTACGTCCTCGAGGCCAGCTTTGCCTTCCACAACGGCCTGGTCATCCCACTGCTCAGCGAGTTCCTCGAACACGCGCTGGGCGAACCCGAAGCGCAAAAGCAGGACTGCGAGCTGCGCGGCTTTGTGCGCTTGAGCGACCGGCTCAAGACGCTGTTCCCCCGCCTGCCGATCCTGCTCCTGCTCGACGGCCTCTACGCCAACGGGCCGGTGATGCGGCGCTGCTTGCGCGCCCACTGGCAGTTCATGATCGTGCTCAAGGACAAGGATTTGTCCACGGTCTGGCAGGAGTTCCGCGCGCTCCACGCCCTGAAGCCACAAGTTGTGCAGCGCGGTTGGGGAAGACGCCGACAACACTTCAGCTGGGTCAACGACATCGACTACGCCTTCGCTGCCAACGGGCGTCAGCGTCTCAAGCTGAATCTGGTGGTCTGTGAGGAAAGCTGGGAGAAGATCGATGAACAGGCCAGGACCGTCACCGAAACATCGCGCCACGCCTGGCTCTCCAGCCAACCGCTCAGCCAAGACAATGTCCATGAGCGCTGCAACCTCGGGGCCCGCCACCGCTGGGGCATCGAAGCGGGCTTCCTCGTCGAAAAACATCAGGGCTACCACTACGAGCATGCCTTTGCCCTCGACTGGAATGCCATGAAAGGCTATCACCTCCTCATGCGCCTGGCGCATGTGTTCAATACCCTGGCACGCTTCACCCGACAGCTACGCGATCTCTATCAGCAACTCGGCGTGCGCGGTGCCATCGCCTTCATTCGAAGCTCCTGCGCCGCCCCCTGGCTCGACCCAGCACGAATCCGCGCGCTCCTCGCCGCTCCATTCCTGCTTCAACTTGAGTGACCTCACACAGGCGTACCCGAAACATCCTCTCGAGCGCGGCGTACGCCGCGTTCGGAAAGGCTCGCCTGGCGATCGTACCGCCGTCCAAAAAATTCTTTCGGCATCCTCCTGGCTGACTCCACCACCCGTCCTTTGCCGCTAGCCAACCGCAATTTGACCGCCTCGACCGCAAAAGCGGGCGTTACCGGCAAATGAGCCTGATTCGGCTGGGTCATGCGTCAGGGCTGGTGACGATCGCAAACTCTTTGACGGAGCAGGAAGATTACGTATAATGCGCGGTTCTTCGTCTCACTTCGTTCAGTTCTTTGGAGTCCAACATGTACGCGGTCATAAAAACCGGTGGCAAGCAATATCGCGTTGTCAACGGCGAAAAATTGAAAATAGAACAGATACCGGCAGACGTTGGCGCAGAAATCACCTTTGACCATGTTCTCATGCTTGGCGAAGGCGAAACGGTGGTCATCGGCACACCGCTTATCGCCAGCGCCTCGGTCAAGGCCACTGTGCTTTCGCAAGGTCGTCACGACAAGATCCGGATCTTCAAGTTTCGTCGTCGCAAGCATTCCCAGAAGCATCAGGGGCATCGTCAGAATTACACCGAAATTCGGGTTGACGCGATTGCCAATGACGCTACGCTCGACCCTTCAGCCTGATTTGAGAGGAGCCTGACTCATGGCACACAAGAAAGCTGGCGGCAGTGTACGTAACGGCCGCGATTCCGAAGCAAAACGCCTGGGCGTCAAGCGCTATGGCGGGCAACTGGTACGCGCCGGCAACATCATCGTCCGGCAACGTGGCACGGCCTTTCACCCAGGCGAGAACATGGGCCTCGGCAAGGATCACACGCTGTTTGCGCTGGTCGACGGGCACGTACAATTTGCCATCAAAGGCGCGCAGCGCCGGCGCACCGTGAGCATTGTTCCTGCTGCGGAGTGAACGGCACGCTGGCTACGGCAACACAGGCCAGCCCGGCGGTACAAAGCCCTATCCCTGGCGATAGGGCTTTTTTCATTAATGTGAAAGTCGCGCAAGCGACTCACGAACCTCCCTTCTCCCCTCGCGGGAGAAGGGTCGGGGAAGAGGGAAAAACGGTCATGACCGTTAGCAACTGGCAATACGGACGAAGCGGGCAGACGCAGTCATGAAATTTATCGATGAGGCGAGAATTCTTGTTGGCGCGGGTGACGGCGGCAACGGCATCGCTTCGTTCCGGCGCGACAAGTACGAGCCCGAAGGCGGTCCGGACGGGGGCGATGGCGGCAACGGCGGCAGCGTTCATTTCATCGCCGACCGCAACGTCAACACCCTGATCGAATACCGCTACGCGCGTCGGCACCGCGCCCAGCGCGGGCAGAACGGCGGTTCGAGCGACTGCTACGGCAAACGCGGCAAGGACCTGACGCTGCGCGTGCCTGTCGGCACCACCATCGCCGACGTCAACAGCAACGAGATCCTTGCCGACCTTGACGTCGACGGCAAGAAAGTTCTCCTCGCCAAAGGCGGGCGCGGCGGCCTCGGCAACATCCATTTCAAGTCCAGCGTCAATCGCACGCCGCGCCAATGCACGCGCGGCGAAGAAGGCGAGCAGCGCGAATTGCGCCTCGAACTGCGCTTGCTGGCCGATGTCGGCTTGCTCGGCCTACCCAACGCCGGCAAGAGCACCTTCCTGCGCGCCGTCTCGGCGGCACGCCCTAAGGTGGCCGACTATCCGTTCACCACGCTGCAGCCGCATCTCGGCGTGGTACGAGTAGACCACGACCAGAGCTTCGTCATCGCCGACATTCCCGGACTGATCGACGGCGCTGCCGAGGGTGCCGGCCTCGGCATCCGCTTTCTCAAACACCTCGTACGAACCCGCTTGCTGCTGCACATCGTCGACCTGGCACCGCTCGACCCCGACGCAGATCCCGTCCGCGATGTCGAAACGATCGTGCACGAACTCGAAAAGTACGACCCCGAACTCGCCACTCGACCGCGCTGGCTGCTGCTCAACAAACTTGATCTGATCCCCGAGGACGAACGCGAGCAGCGTATTAGCGATTTTCTGCAGGGCTGTCAGGCCAGCGCAATGGGCATTCCGCATTTTCGCATCAGCGCCATCAGCGGTGCCGGTTGTCGCGAACTCACGCACAAGTTGCAGGAAGCGCTGCAGAATTTGGCCGCCGCCACCCCCGCGCAAGAAGCAACGAGCCCAGGCGCGGCCACCGGCACATTCCCCGACGACCTCTTCGCCGACCACCAAGACAAGGCCGAAGATGACTAGCAGCCGCATCGCCACCGCCCGCAGACTGGTCATCAAGGCTGGATCGGCGCTGGTTACCAAGAACGGTGAAGGTCTGGATCTTGCCGCCATCGAGGAATGGGCAAGGCAGATTGCCGAATTGCGCCTGGCCGGCAAGCAGGTCATCCTGGTCTCGTCGGGAGCCATCGCCTGCGGCATGCAGCGTCTTGGCTGGCGCAAGCGCCCACACGCCGTGCACGAGTTGCAGGCAGCGGCGGCCGTCGGCCAGATGGGGCTGGCACAGGTCTACGAGCGCGCCTTCGCCAAGTACTCGTTGCACACCGCGCAAGTCCTGCTCACCCATGACGACCTCGCCGACCGCAAGCGCTACCTCAACGCGCGCTCGACCCTGAACACACTGTTACGCTTCGGCGTCGTACCAATCGTCAACGAAAACGATACGGTGGTCACCGACGAGATCAAGTTTGGCGACAATGACACGCTCGGGGCGCTGGTCGCCAACCTCGTCGAAGCCGACTGCCTGATCATTCTCACCGACCAGCAGGGCCTGTTCACCGCCGACCCGCGCAAGGATCTGGCGGCCAGCCTGATCAGCGAAGCGCGCGCCGGGATCGCGGCTCTCGAGGCCATGGCTGGCGGAGCCGGTACCCAGTTCGGCACCGGCGGCATGCTGACCAAGGTCATCGCCGCCAAGCGCGCAGCACGCAGCGGCGCGCATACGGTCATCGCCAGTGGCCGCGAACAGGACGTCATCCTGCGCCTGGCTCGGGGCGAGCCGCTGGGCACCTTGCTGGTGGCCGAAACGCAGCCCTTGACGGCACGCAAGCAATGGCTTGCCGACCACCTGCAGCTGAACGGACAACTGCTTCTCGACAACGGCGCGATCAATGCCCTGCGCGAAGGAAAAAGTCTCCTGCCAATTGGCGTCGCCGCCGTCCGCGGCGATTTCGAACGTGGCGCCGCGGTGGCCTGCGTCTCCAACGAAGGTCACGAGATCGCGCGTGGCCTGATCAACTACGGCAGCAGCGACGCGCGCCGCATTGCACGCCGCGCCAGCCGGGAAATCGAAAGCCTCCTCGGCTACATCGAGGAGCCCGAGATCATCCACCGCGACAACCTTATCCTCAGCTAGCAAGGCGCAAGCTTTCGAGCCACATCAGGGAGCGAGCATACGCGCTTGCAGCACTTGCCGGTGCGCTGCGCGCCAAGCGGCCTACCGACAACGCTGCGACGCGCTGCGGCGCTGAAGTACTGCATGCCCGTCGCCGAGTGGCAAGCCGGCTTTCCTGGTCAAACTGCCGGGCTGGGTAACGCCGCTTCCCTGATCGGCAGATTCAACAGCGCCGCCACAGCCGCCAACGCAATGTCGGCGTACCACATCCATCCGTAGTCGCCGAACTGCGTCAGCGCCAGGCCGCCAAGATAGGCGCTAAAGAAGCCGCCGATCTGGTGCGAAAGCATAGTCATGCCGAACAGCATCCCGAGATAGCGCAGGCCAAACAGCTTGCCGGCGATCGCCGCCGTCGGTGGCACCGTCGCCAGCCAGGAAAACCCAGCCCCGCGGCGAAGAGGTAGAAAGTCAGATCCGTCTTCGGTGCCGCCAGGTAGACGGCGATCAGCGCCGCGCGCGAGGCGTACATCCAGAACAGAACGTATTTGCTCCGATAGCGACCGACGCAGGCACCTGCATAGAGGCTGCCGAAGATATTCGTCAGTCCGATGATCGCCAGCGACCAACTGGCGACGGCCGACGGCAAGCCGCAGCGATCCGGAAGCGGACCGGCAGAGCATACTCGCTAGTCGCCGCCTAGAGATTGCAGAACAGCATGTCGAATTCGACTTCACTATCCGACTGCCGTGGTCGATGATCGCTGTCTGGATGAGTGAAGCGGATATTCAGTGCATACTTGTTGGCGCTGATCTCGGGAATATAGGGATCGTCGATCTTCAGAGAAATGCGGACCATCTGCGAGCTGCTGCCGCCAAGCATCATCTGGAAAGCACCATTGGCCGCCACGTGATGTTCGGCACGACCGCTCGCACGCAACAAACGCAGGACGATGGCCAGGGCATCACGCAAGGGCAACATCGGTTGCAGCCAGCCCAGCAGTGCTTCACGCCGTGCGCCTGGCGCCTGATGCCGCCAGTAGTGGTATGACGGCAGGTCGAACTGGCAGACGCCGCCGGGAATACTGGCGCGACTCTTGATGCTCATCAGCCAGTCGTTGTCGCGCAGATGCTGGCCGATCTTGCCGGTCATGGCGAGCAGGGCTGCCGACGCCTGCTCGATCTCCTGGAGGGCAAGGTTAAGCGCTTCTTCAGAGATCTCGGGGTTGTTGCGATAAGCGAGCAGGCTCTGGCGCTGTCGCTCCAGCTCCTGAATCAAGTCCATTTTCAGATCGGCCCGCCCGGAGACATCGAGGATCTCGAACAGGGTCAGCAGCGCGACGTGGTGCTCGTGCGCCCCGTCACGCTGCATGAAGCGGCCGACCTTCTGGAATAAGTCCTCCAGACGCAACAGGGTGCGTATGCGTTCATTGAAAGGATATTCGTAGGTAATCACACTTCCGCCAGCGTCAGAAACGGGAATTTTCGATAATTCTGAAGCATTTGCAACAAAACCTCAACGTCCAGCATGAAGTTTGGCACTAGCCAGCGCCAGATAGCGCCGGTGCAGACCGTCAATCTCTGGCAGCAAGGCGTCCAGTCCACCCTCGTTGTTCAGCACATCGTCGGCCACCTCTCGCCGCTGCGCACGGGTCGCCTGCGTAGCCATGATCGCCTGCACTGCCTCGGTGCTCAGCCCGCTTCGCGCCGTCACCCGGGCAATCTGCAGAGCCTCGTCGCAATCGATGACCAGCACCCGATCGGCGCGCTGACGATAGCTCGCGGTTTCCACCAGCAAGGGCACGACCAACAGGACGTACGGTGCGTGCTCGGCAGCGGCGCAGCAGGCGTCGCTGCGTAGCCGAATCAGCGGATGCAGGATCTCTTCGAGCTTCGTCCTGGCCAGTGGATCGGCGAAGGCCAGACGACGCATCGCAGTCCGATCGAGGCCGCCGTCGGGACGCAAGACGGTGTCGCCGAAAGCGGCTCGAATGGCGGCCATCGCCGCACCCTGCGGGCCGCTCAGTTCATGGGCAATGGCGTCAGTATCGACAAGCACCGCGCCACGCGCGGCGAAAAGCTCCGCGACCGTACTCTTGCCACTGCCGATGCCTCCGGTCAAACCCACCACAAAGCTCATGGCGTCACCTCAGTCGGCTCAGAACAAGGGGCCGCCACGGCCTTCGGCAGCAGCGCCGCAATCGCCTCACGCAGCGCGCCCATATCCGCCTCCGGGCCATGGATTTCGAGCGTACTGAGTGTCGGCTCGCTCCTGCGCTCGCCGATTCTGGCCGAGCGTACCCCCTTGGCGCGAAGCGCTTCGAGCCGCACCCTGGCGGCCTCCTCGCCGCGATAGGCTCCCAGGGAAATAGCCAGTGGGCGGGAGCCACTGCTCGGCACGATGAAATAATCCTTTACGCCGAGCTCTTGCAACTCGGCCACTTTCCGAACCGCTTCCTCCCTGTTGGCAAGTGGTGGGATGAAGACCCAGTAGCCAGTGATCTCGCCAACGCTACGACGTTGCCCCTTGAACGCTGAAAATCGTTCCGTCAGCAGGCGCTCGACCTGTTCGGCATCGCCAGCGGCCAGCTTGCTCCATAGCTGACAGCTCTCGACGGGCTTCTTGTCGCCCTCGTTGTCAGCCGCGCTGTAGACCACTTTCTCGACCACTTTTTCGACCACTTTCTCAGCTTCCGTTTTCTTTTTCGCGGTCGGCGGCGGCTCGCCACGCGAAACGATACGCACACGTTCCGGCAGCAGTTGCTGTGCAAGGTGCCTCGCATCAGGGTTGACCGACGCACCCAGGTAACCCTGCGTCCATACGAACAACAGCAGATTGGCGAGCAGCAGCAGGAAAACGGTGATTCGCATCGAGGCGCTTATCCGACCTTGGGCAAGTGTTCGAGTGAAGCCCGGATGGCTTCGGCGGGGTAATCGAAATCCTCGAGCTCAGCGGCGAAATAGCGGTCGTAGGCAGCCATGTCGAAGTGCCCGTGGCCGGTGAGATTGACGAAGATCGTTTTCGCCTCGCCACTCAGTTTGCAACGCAAAGCCTCGTCTATCGCCGCCCGCAGCGCGTGATTGGACTCCGGTGCGGGAATGATCCCCTCGGCGCGAGAAAACATGACGCCAGCTTCAAAGGTGGCGAGCTGCGAGACCGCAACCGCCTCGATCAAGCCTTCGTGATAGAGCTGCGAAACCAGCGGCGAATCACCATGGTAACGTAATCCGCCGGCGTGGATTCCTGGGGGCATGAAATCATGCCCGAGGGTGTACATTTTCATCAACGGCGTGAAGCCGGAGGCATCGCCAAAGTCGTAGGCGTAGGCACCGCGCGTCAAGCTCGGGCAGGAAGTCGGCTCGACCGCCACCAGCCGTGTCGGGCGACCGTTTCGGCCACCGGCGGCGTTGTCGGCGATGAACGGAAAGGCCACGCCGGCAAACGACGATCCGCCGCCACAAGGCGCAAAAATGACGTCCGGCCAATCTCCGACTTTCGCGAACTGCTTCTTGGCTTCCTGACCGATGATCGTCTGATGAAGCGCCACGTGATTGAGGACCGAGCCGAGCGCGTAACTGGTATCCGCGCGCCCAGCCGCCTCTTCGACGGCCTCTGAAATGGCAATTCCGAGCGAACCCTGGTTGTCGGGATCGCTGGCCAGTAGATCGCGCCCGCTCTGCGTCATCGACGAAGGGCTGGCAAACACCTCGGCGCCCCAGGTCTGCATCATCGAACGCCGGAAGGGTTTTTGCTGATAGCTGACCTTGACCATGTAGACCCGCACGTCAAGGCCAAACATCTGGCCGGCGAAAGCCATCGAGCAGCCCCATTGGCCGGCGCCGGTCTCGGTGGTGATCCGTTTGATTCCTGCCTGCCGGTTGTAGAACGCCTGCGGTACGGCGGTATTGGGCTTGTGCGAACCGGCCGGGGAAACCCCCTCGTACTTGTAGTAAATCCGGGCCGGTGTGCCGAGTACTTCTTCGAGTCGACGAGCGCGAATCAAGGGCGACGGACGCCACAGGCGGTAAATTTCGCGGACCGGCTCGGGAATCGGAATCCAGCGCTCGCTCGACATTTCCTGCTCGATGATCGCCGCCGGAAAGATCGCCCCCATCTGCTCCGGTGAAACCGGCTGGCCGTCCGCGGCAAGCGGCGGCAGCGGCGGTGTCGGCAGGTCGGCGACCACGTTATACCAGTGCGTCGGAATCTCGGACTGATCGAGAGTAATGTGCAGCGATTCCACGAAATTTCCCCTTATTCTTCTTGTTCAGCGAATCCGCGAAGTATACCCCGGGATACCCTGGCGATCCGCTTCAGCGACCGGCTTTGACACAAGCGCGGCGTCAAGGGCCGGGCGTGAAGTTGGCGCTGGTCCTGGTGACCACCCCATCGTTGTTGAAATGGACGTTGAAATACCAGGTCATGCCCGGCTCGACCTTGGTTTTCCAGTCCCATACTTTTTCCTGTTTGAGTGAAAAGTAGAGCTCGTGCGCCGGTCGGCCGAGCAGGTAACGCACTTCCTCGCTGCTCATGCCGGGCCGGACCTTGGCGAAGTTCTCCTCGGTCAGCACCTGCCGCACTTCGCGCAAGACCTTATCCGGACCGATGACCAGCATGTAGTTGACGATGCCCTGGGGCGTGCGCGGATACTCCCAGACCCGCGTACCGTCGGTCTCCACCCACTCCAGGCTTGGCTCGCCCATCAGCTGGCGCACTTCATCGGCGCTGGTGATGCCGGGCTTGAGCTTGCTCAGCTTGTCGGCGTCGCATGCCGAAAACGCAAGAGCGACCAGGCCCGAAAGAAAAGCACCTGGCAAGAGTTTGATCGACATGTTTTACCGCGCTCCACTCACTGCGGCTAGAATTGGTGCCACGAAGCCACGAGTATAGACGACACGAGTGCATGGAGGACTTTTGAGCCCGAGCGAAGCCGCCAGCAAGCAAGCCACTGCACCGCAGCCGTCCCCGTCGAGCTGTCCCCGGGCCCAGCACGGAAAGAGACCGCAGCTTTGCTCGGCCACAGCCGGCGCCCACGCGGTGAGCCGTCGCCAGGATCGACCTTGAACACCGCCCCGCGCGGCTACCCACCCGCCTCCCTCGCCTGGAGTGTCTGGGGGCTGGGCGCCCTGCTCTATCTGATCGGTTTCTACCAGCGCGTCGCGCCGGCGGTAATGACCGACCAGCTGATGATCGACTTCTCGATCGGGGCGACCGAACTCGGCAATCTTTCGGCCTTCTATTTCTACTCCTATGTGGTCATGCAGATCCCGACCGGGATCATCGCCGATCGTTGGGGACCGCGCCGTCTGCTGACCGCGGGCGCGCTGGTTGCGGCCATCGGCAGTGCGCTGTTTGCCAGCGCCCCTGATCTGTGGTGGGCGAACGGCGGACGTTTGCTGATCGGCGCCTCGGTCGCCGTCGCCTTCGTCTCGATGCTCAAGCTGGCCAGCCACTGGTTCGCCCCGCAGCAATTTGCGCTGGCCTCCGGACTGGCACTGGTCTTTGGTGTCGTCGGCGGGGTAATCGCCGGCGTCCCTCTGCGGATGCTGATCGAAGCCTGGGGCTGGCGCTCGGTGATGGGCGTCTCGGCAGCGCTGACCGCGCTGCTGGCGGTCGCCATCTGGCTGCGCGTGCGCGACGATCCCGTTGACTGCGCTTATGCCAGCCATGCGCATAGCGCGCACGGCAGTGGACACCACGGCTCGATCCTGCGCGGCATGGCCGAAGTCCTCTCCTACCGCAATACCTGGATTCTGCTGATCACCCCGATCGGCATTGCCGGATCGGTACTTACCTTTGCCGGCCTGTGGGGCGTGCCCTATCTGCGCCAGGTGCATGGCCTCGACACCCACAGCGCCGCAGCAATCACCTCGCTACTGTTGATCGCCTGGGCGGTCGGCGGACCCGTCCTCGGCACCCTCTCCCAACGCATGGGCCGCCGGCGACCGCTCTATATCTGGACCACCGCCGCGGCTCTGGCTGGCTGGCTGGTGGTCATTTTCGCGCCGATACCGATCTGGTTGCTGATCGTCACCCTGCTGTTCACCGGCCTGGTCTCTGGCAACCTGATCATCGGCTTCGCTTTCGCCAAGGAATCGGTGCCAGTCCGCCTGATGGGCACCGCGTCGGGAGTCTGCAACATGGGGCCACTACTCGGCGGCATGTTGCTGCAACCGGCCGTCGGCTGGGTACTCGACGATCACTGGCTGGGTGCCACGGCGGCTGGCGTCCGCCTTTACGACGCCAGCGCCTATCAGGCCGGATTCAGCCTGATGGCCAGCTGCCTGGTCATTTCGCTCTGCCTGATCCCGTTTGCCAAGGAAACCGCTTGTCAACAGAGCAAATAAGGCGATTGCCGGAAAAGGACGTACCCGATTGCGCCGGATTTTCTGTCGGCTTCAAGGCCTGACAGCAGGCGCATAGTCGAACCATGTAACTATTGTCGTAACACAGAAGACGGACGAAACGACAAGCAAGATGGGTGGTTATTTGACAGAAATGGCCTGCGGCTTTGCCGATGCTGCGCCGGAAATGGGTGGCAGTGGCTGCAGCGCCGAGCAAGCTCAGGCCCGCCATGCCGAGCGCCAGGCTCAGCGTCGATTCGCACAGCACAGGCACAATCAGCGCGGCAGCGAGCGCATTGACCGCGGCCTGCACGAAAGCCTGGCAGGAGGCGGCAAGACCGCGCTGCTCCGGAAACATGTCCAGGGCCAGCAGGGTCAGGCTGGGGATTTGCAATGACAGGCCAAGGGTGAAAACGAACAGCGGCAAGACACTCCACGGCAGCGCCGCTGCGCCGTCCAGATTCAAGCCCAGGTTAAGGGTCGCCGCAAGCCCCATTATCAGGTAGCCGGCGATGATCGTCCGGGCGCGAGAACAGCGCTTGGCGAGCGCGCCGGACAAGCCCGCGCCGAGCACCAGACCGCCCATCGCCGGCCCGAAAAGCCACAGGAAACCGGTCTCAGAAACCCCCAGGTGGCGGACCAGGAAAACCGGCGCCGACAGCACGTAGATGAAGAACGCGACGAAGTTAAAGGCCAGCGCGCCGCAGATCAGCAGGAAGGATGGTGAGCTGAGCACGCCACGGTAGGCCTTTGCCAGATAGTCGACGCGCAGCGACTGGCGCCGGTGCGCGGGCAGCGTTTCCGGGAGGAACTTCCAGCAGGCCAGCCACAGGGCGACGCTGAGCAAGACCAGCAGCGCAAACACCGCACGCCAGCCAAACCAGGTTTGTAGCCAACCGCCAATTACCGGGGCGATCACCGGCGCCGCCGCAAACGTGATCATGATCTGCGCAATCAGCCGCTGTGCTCGCGCGCCGTGGTAGAGATCACTCACGATCGCCCGACTGACGACCATGCCTGCACCAGCGGTCATCCCCTGCAAGGCGCGCAGCAGCCACAGCTGTTCGATGCATGTGGCGAAAATGCAGCCCAGCGAGGCCAGCGCAAAAAGTGCCACAGCCACCAGAATTACCCGGCGACGGCCGAGCGCATCGGAGATCGGGCCATACCACAGGGTCATCAGTGCAAAGGGCAGCAGGAAAGCGGTCAGGGTCTGCTGGACTTCCTGCGGCGTCGCCAGCAGCGACTGGGCAATGTCGCCGAACGACGGCAAGTAGGTGTCGATCGAGAAGGGACCAAGCGTGGCCAGAGCAGCCACGACCGAGCCGATGCCGCGTTGAGCGGGCAAAGTTTCAGAATCAGGCACGTCAGTCTTTCGCTATCCGACGGTACTGCACGGCCTCAGCAACATGCTGCGCCTCGATCGTACCAACCCCTGTTATATCGGCAATTGTGCGGGCCAGCTTTAGTAAACGATGGTAAGCGCGAGCAGAAAGGTCAAAGTGCCTGATGGCGTGTTTCAGCAGGGCGGCAGCGGCCGCTTCGGGCTGGCAAAACTGGTCGATTTCCCCGGTCGTCAAATGTGCGTTGGCTTTCCCCTGGCGCTTTATCTGCACCTCGCGCGCCAGCGTGACGCGGCAACGAACGACCGCCGACGCTTCGCCATCCGCCGGTTTTTGCAGCGCTTCAGCCGGCAAGGCGGGAACTTCGATCTGCAGATCGATGCGGTCGAGCAGCGGACCAGAGAGCCGACTCCGATAGCGCCGCACTTGCTCGGGGGTGCAGCGGCAGCGGCCAGTTGAGTCGCCATGATAGCCGCAGGGACAGGGATTCATCGCCGCGACCAACTGAAACTGGGCCGGAAACTCGGCCTGGCGGGCGGCGCGCGAAATGTGGATACGACCGCTGTCGAGGGGCTCGCGCAGCGCCTCGAGTACTCGCCGATCGAACTCGGGAATCTCGTCGAGGAAGAGGACCCCGTGATGCGCCAGCGATATTTCGCCGGGACGAGGCACGCTGCCGCCGCCGACCAGCGCTGCCGACGACGCCGTGTGGTGCGGCGCGCGGTAGGGGTAGCGGCGGAAAAACTCGGGGCGAAACTGCCCGGCCAAGGACAACACTGCAGCTGACTCAAGCGCGGCGGCCAGGGTCATTGGCGGCAGCAAGCCCGGCAAACGGCTGGCGAGCATCGATTTGCCGGTACCCGGCGGGCCGGCAAGCAAAATCGAATGCGCGCCAGCGGCAGCAATTTCGAGCGCGCGTTTTGCCTGTGTCTGCCCGCGCACGTCTGCCAGATCGGGATAATCGCTGCCGACAGCGATGCTTTCGTCGGCCGGCAGACATTCGGCCAGGACGCCCTGCCCCGTCAAGTGGGCGCAAACCTCGAGCAAGGTGGTGGCGGCGAGCACCCGCACCTGGCCGGCCAGCGCAGCCTCACGCGCACTGCTCGTTGGCAGGACAAAGCTTCGCCCCTGACTACCGGCGGCGAGGACCATCGCCAAGGCGCCACGGATCGGCCGCAGTTCGCCCGAGAGCGACAGTTCGCCCGCGAATTCATGGTCGGCCAGCGCGGAATCGGGAATCTGGCCTGAAGCCGCGAGGATTCCGAGCGCAATCGGCAAGTCGAAACGGCCCGACTCCTTGGGCAGATCGGCCGGCGCGAGGTTGACCGTAATCCGTTTGCTGGGAAAAGCAAAGCCCGAGTTCTGCAGCGCAGCCCTGACCCGATCGCGCGCTTCCTTGACCTCGGTATCCGGCAGGCCAACCAGCGTGACGCTCGGCAAGCCACCCGCAAGATGCACCTCGACGGCGACCTCCGGGGCAGAAAGTCCGTCCAGTCCGCGGCTATGAACAATGGCAAGCGACATCGGGGTTGATGGTCAATGCACAGGCCAGGGGCTGGAAGGGGGCGGCCAGCAAGCGGAAAAGAGATCGGTCCTCGGCGCCGAAGCCCCCTGCTCAGGCCGACGGGTCGGGTGGGCTTTCCAGCTGCTCCAGGCGCCGCTCGAGGGCTTTCAATTTTTCCCGGGTGCGTTGTAGAACCTGGGTCTGGATATCGAACTCCTCGCGGCTGACGAGATCGAGTTTGCTGAAGAAACTGGCGAGCAGCGCACGTGCGTTCTTGTCGATATCCGCAGCAGGGCTGGCAGCGATGATGCCACCCAGTCGAGCGCCAAGTTCTTCGAGAATTCTGGGGTCGAGCATGGGAATCACCGACGGGTTCTGGTTTCTGAGTGCGTCGAGTTTAGCACAGGCACGGCGCGCAACCGGATACGCACCAGAAGGGTGCATTGACCTATGGGCGCTGCTCTATCGCAGTGCAACAAGCATCCGCCTGCGCCGTACAGATTGCGCAGGGCACTGATTACCCGCATAAAACAAGCCTGGCACGAAACCTGCTAATAGCTGGGTAGCAATTCTTTTCTTTCGTCGTTCGCTTTGCTGGAGGGCTCACGCATGAAAAATAGTGCTCTTGCCGCGCCGTTCACCGCCGCACTGTGGCCGCCACGCAGACCACAGGCCATTCCTCAATGGAAGACGCCGCACAGCCTTTGAAGCGTAGGGTCTGGACAATTTTTTGGTTCAATCGGAGAGGCTTCGCCCTCACCTGACATGGAGTGCAACATGAAACTGGTTACTGCCATCATCAAGCCGTTCAAGCTTGACGAAGTACGAGAAGCGCTGTCGGCGATCGGCGTGCAAGGGATCACGGTCACCGAAGTCAAAGGCTTCGGACGTCAGAAAGGGCACACCGAGCTGTACCGCGGTGCCGAGTACGTCGTCGATTTTCTACCGAAAGTAAAAATCGAAGCGGCGATCCGCGACGACATCCTCGAGCAGGTGATCGAGGCCATCGAAAAGTCGGCGAGCACCGGCAAGATCGGCGACGGCAAGATCTTCGTCACAACCGTTGAAGAAGTCATTCGCATCCGCACCGGCGAAACCGGTGAGGAAGCCCTGTGAGGAGCCTGCCATGAAACACTTTTTTACCATTCTCGCCCTGGTCGGAGCCGTCGCTATCGGCGCCCCGGCCTGGGCTGACGAGACGCCGGCCGGAGTCAGCGCGGCGAGCCCCGCGATGACCTTGGCGCAGGCTCCGGCAGCGGCTGCAGAAGTCGCAGCCACCGCCAGCGCAGTTGCAGCAGTCGAAGCAGAGCCGCAGCTCAGCAAGGCAGACAACGGCTGGATCATGGTCTGCGCCGCGCTGGTCATCCTGATGTCGCTGCCCGGGCTGGCCCTCTTCTATGGGGGGCTGGTGCGCACCAAGAACATGCTCTCGGTGCTGATGCAGGTCTTCGTGACCTTCTCGCTGATCAGCGTGCTGTGGGTGGTCTATGGCTACTCCCTGGCGTTCACTGAAGGCGGCAGTTTCTTCGGGGTGCTCGACAAGGTCTTCCTGAAAGGAATTACCGCCGACTCGCTTGGCGCCACCTTCTCCAAGGGCGTGTTCATCTCCGAGCTGACCTTTGTCATCTTCCAGGGCGCTTTCGCAGCGATCACCTGCTGCCTGATCGTCGGCGCTTTCGCCGAACGCGCGAAGTTTGCCGCAATCCTGGTGTTCATGATCATCTGGTTCACGCTCTCCTACGCACCCATGGCGCATATGGTGTGGTACTGGGCGGGTCCGGATGCCTATATCGACGCCGCTGCCGGCGAAGCCGCCGGCAAGACCGCCGGCTTCCTGTTCCAGAAAGGCGCTCTCGACTTTGCCGGCGGCACCGTGGTGCACATCAACGCCGCCGTTGCCGGACTGGTCGGCGCCTTCATGATCGGCAAGCGGATTGGTTACGGCCGCGAATCGATGGCGCCGCACAGCCTGACCTTCACCATGATCGGTGCCTCGCTGCTGTGGTTTGGCTGGTTCGGATTCAACGCCGGCTCGGCACTGGAGGCCAGCGGTGGCTCGGCTCTGGCAATGGTCAATACCTGGTTGGCAACCGCTTGTGCAACCCTCTCCTGGATGCTCGCCGAATGGATGCTCAAGGGCAAGCCTTCGATGCTCGGCGCCGCTTCCGGAGCCGTTGCCGGACTGGTGGCCATCACCCCGGCAGCCGGTTTCGTCGGGGTCATGGGTGCCATCGCCATTGGTCTGCTGGCCGGCGTGGTCTGCCTGTGGGGCGTCAATGGTTTGAAGCACATGCTCGGTGCCGATGATTCCCTCGACGTTTTCGGCGTCCATGGTGTCGGCGGCATCCTCGGTGCCATCCTGACCGGCGTCTTCGCCTCGCCCTCGCTTGGCGGCACCGGCGTCTATGACTATGTCGCCAACGCCGTCGGCGAGTACGACATGACCGCGCAGGTGATCAGCCAGTTGTGGGGCGTCGGCACGGTAATCGTCTGGTCGGGCATCGTGTCGGTCGTGGCCTTCAAAGTGGTCGACCTGCTGATCGGTCTGCGGGTACCGGAAGACGAGGAACGCGAAGGCCTTGACATCACCGCACACGGCGAGTCGGCCTACCACTACTGAGCCCTTCGGTCATAATGAACTCTCCCCTTCGGGCGCCCACGTGGCGCCCGCTTTTTTTTTGGTGGGGTGGGTAGGGGGCGATCAACTGATGAGCGGGAGCAAGAACGGCTTTTCTGAGCTGGTGAGACCAGTATCGCGTCGGGGTTGAGCACATCGACCAGGAGCATCGCTTTCTTTTCGATCTGATCAACGAGTTCCATAACGAGTACCGTGGCGTCGCCGATCGCAGGGCGATGGAACAGGTCTTCAACCGTCTGGTTCGATATTCCGAAGAACAGTTTGCCACGAGGAGGAGACCATGCTGAAAAGCGAGTATCCGCTTCACAGGCTGCCTCTACCGTAGCCAGGCACTTCCCGGCGCCGTGTACTCTCTGTACTCTGTGTACTCCTTGAACCGGAGCGCCGTCTGTGCGACATTCGCGGTCTTGTGCACGTCGATTCGGTCCGCGGATACATCGTCGGCACCGCGTCGAAACAACAACGATGAAGCACAGCAGTAACAGGGAGAGAACATGAAATACGTGATTTGGGTGTTCTGGCCGGCCTTTATCGCCGCCGGAATCGCCGAAACGATCTTCTTTACGATGATCGATCCAGAGCAGTTATACCTTTTCGGGCAACGTGTCGAATGGTCCTTGACCGCGACCTACTCGACGGGTTTTCTGCTCTTCTGGCTGGTCTGCATTGGCTCGAGTCTGATGACCTATCTGATGATGCCCAGAGACGCCAAGGAAGCGCTGATGAAAGCCGCCGGTGAGCGTGAGGATCTCGCCCGACCGAAGCGCCGGGAACCTGGCAGCGTCGGCCGCTAGATCGACGCCAAACCGCTTTCGAGGTCGTTCTGCAGGTCGACGACGGCTTCGAGACCGACGGCAATGCGCAGCAAATCCTCGCTGACGCCCGCCGCAGCACGCTGCTCCGGTGTGATGCGGCCGTGTGTCGTTGAGGCGGGATGAGTGAGCGTCGTTTTGGTATCACCCAGATTGGCGGTAATCGACAGCAAACGACAGCTATCGACCACCTTCCAGGCTTCCCGACGCGCCCCCTTGACGGTGAAGGAAACGATCGCCCCACCACTTTTCTGCTGCCGAGAGGCCAGGTCGAACTGCGGATGCGAAGGCAGGCCAGGATAGTAGACACGCGCCACCCGGGGGTGCTGCTCCAGCCACTGCGCAAGTTGCAGCGCCTTCGCCGACTGTGCGTGCATGCGAATCTGTAGCGTTTCCAGGCCTTTCAGAAGCACCCAGGCATTGAACGCGGAGAGCGTCGGGCCGGCGGTGCGCAGAAACCGGAACACCTCGTCGGTCAGTCTTTTCGGCCCGGCGACGGCGCCACCGAGTACCCGGCCCTGGCCGTCGAGGTATTTGGTCGCCGAATGCAGCACCAGATCGGCACCGAGATCGAGCGGCCGCTGCAGAATCGGCGTGCAAAAGCAGTTATCGACGACCACCAGAATGCCGCGTGCGTGCGCGATGGCGACCAGCGCGGCGATATCGGCGATGGCGGTCAGCGGATTTGACGGCGTTTCCAGAAACAGGAGCCTGGTTTCTGGCCGCAGCGCTGCTTCCCAGGCCGCGACGTCGGTTTGCGCGACAAAGCTGGTCTGAATCCCGAAGCGCGGCATGAGGGTGCCGAGCATCTGTTGCGTCGCGCCAAACAGCCCCGTCGACGCAACGATATGGTCGCCGCTGCTGCACAGCGCCATCACCAGCGAAAGAATCGCCGACATTCCCGATGCCGTGGCCACGCAAGCCTCGGCGCCTTCGAGCGCCGCGAGACGGTCCTGAAATGCCGTCACCGTCGGATTCGTAAAGCGCGAGTAGACGTTCCCTTCTTCCTCACCCGAAAAGCGGGCGGCTGCCTGAGCGGCGCTGTCGAAGACAAAACTCGAGGTCAGATACAGCGCCTCGCTATGCTCGTTGAACTGGCTGCGTTCCTGACCGGCGCGCACCGCCAGCGTCTCCAGGGAATAGCCGCGAGGGGGGTCGATTGCTTCCATTGCTTGCATGGCCTTTATCATCAATCTACGGACATCAGGTTCAACTGTAATTGATTCGACGACCAGTGCTCGTCCCGCGCTGCCGCGCCGTCACCTTCGCGCGCCAGTTCAATGGCATTCAGATATGCCGGGCTGACGTCGCCGGTAATATAGACGCCATCAAAGCACGAGGTGTCAAAGTTGCACAGCGACGGCTTCAATTCTCGAATCGACGCCTTCAGCGCGTCGAGATCCTGGTACACCAGCGCGTCGGCACCAATTTCACGGGCGATTTCCTCGCCGCTGCGACCGGTGGCGATCAACTCGCTGCGCGTCGGCATGTCGATTCCATAAACGTTCGGATAGCGCACCGGCGGCGAAGCAGAGGCAAAGTAAACCTTCAGTGCACCCGCGGCGCGCGCCATTTCGACGATCTCGCGGCTGGTTGTGCCACGCACGATCGAATCGTCGACCAGGAGCACGCGCTTGCCCTTGAACTCCTGGGCAACGGTATTGAGTTTCTGGCGAACCGAGCGTTTGCGTGTTGCCTGACCGGGCATGATGAAGGTGCGACCAATGTAGCGGTTCTTGACGAAACCCTCGCGATAGGGGACGTCGATGCGCTGCGCGAGCTGCATCGCCGACGGGCGACTGGAATCGGGAATCGGGATGACCACGTCGATTTCCTCGACCGGAATATGCTTCACCAGCTTGTCGGCCAGATGCTCGCCCATGTGCAGCCGCGCTTCATAGACCGAAACGCCGTCAATCACCGAGTCGGGGCGTGCCAGATAGACGAACTCGAAAATGCACGGCGCAAGCACTGAATTTTGCGCGCATTGACGTTGGTGGATGCGGTGTTCGAGATCGATGAAGATGGCCTCGCCGGGTTCGACGTCGCGCAGGACCTTGAATCCCAGGGTGTCGAGCGCCACCGACTCGGAAGCAAACAGATACTCGGTGCCCTCGGGCGTCTCGTTGCTGCCGAAGATCAGTGGACGAATGCCAAAGGGGTCACGGAAAGCGAGCATGCCGTAACCGGCGATCATCGCCACCACGGCATAGGCGCCTCGGCAACGACGATGAACCGCCGACACCGCACCAAAAATGGTATCGAGATCCAGATGATAGCCCTTGGCAGTGGCCTGCAGTTCGTGCGCCAGTGCATTGAGCAGCACTTCCGAATCGGAGTGGGTATTGATGTGCCGCAGGTCCTGGCGGAACATCTCCTTCTTGAGTTCTTCGGTGTTGGTCAGGTTGCCGTTGTGCCCGAGAACGATCCCGAATGGCGAGTTGACATAAAAAGGCTGTGACAGCGAAGAATCGAACGCCGAACCAGCGGTCGGGTAGCGACAGTGAGCGATTCCCATGTTGCCGGGTAGCGCGCGCATGTTGCGCGTGCGAAAGACGTCGCGCACCAGCCCGGAACCTTTGTGCATATGGAAGGCATCATCCTCGACGGTCGCCATTCCGGCCGCGTCCTGGCCGCGATGCTGCAGGACCATCAAGCCATCATAAAGCAACTGGTTTACCGGTGTGGTAGCGACAACGCCGAGAATCCCGCACATAGTGTTTTTCCTAGCCGAACCTGATTCGTTTAGTCACTTCCGATGGCAACCAGGGCTTGCTGGCCAGGACTGCCGTTTCGAGCGGCGCCGAAAAGTACGCCTCACTCCACCACTTCTCGCTGGGTAGCGACGTCATGCCGCCAACGGCCACCAGGACCAGGACGATCACCACACCCCGGGCAGCACCAAAAATGATTCCCAGCAGGCGATCGGTCAGGGTCATCCCCAGCGCCTTGAGCAGGCTACGCACGGCCAGACGCAGCAGTGCCATCACCACCAGCACGGCCACGAAGATGGTCACCCAGCCGGCGACCAGGCGCAGCGCCGGGTCGGCAATCGACGTAAAGCCCTCGGCGACCAGAGAACCCCACCAGCGCGCAGCAAAAAAGGCGAGCACCCACGCCACCAGGGCGATGATCTCGCCAACGACGCCACGCCACATACCGATTATCAGGGAAACAGCGACGACAAACAGCACGACATAGTCGAAAACGGTCATGAGCGGCCAGCGACGACTCCGCCAACACCGATCTTTTTCAGCTTCTCGAGAGCGTTCTCAGCGGCCTCGCGGTTCGGGAAGGGGCCGGCACGCACACGCGTTCTTTTTCCGGCTGGCGAATTGAGGATTTCAGTATAGTTGGCGACGCCAATGCGGTTGATGCTGGCGACCAGCTTCTTGACGTTCTCAGGATCGGCGAATGCGCCGACCATAATGACGAACTGCCCGTCTGACGCCAGCGGTGCGGGTGGTGGCGGCGGCGGCAAGGGTTGCGGCTTCTTGACGATGGGCGGAGCAGGCGGCGCTACCGGGATCTCGGTTTTTTTCGGCGGCGACTTCTCGACAGGCTTGGCCGCTTTCGTTTTGGCGCCCTCTTCCACCGCCTTCGCGATCGGCTCTTCTGCCGATGCCGCCTCATCTTGCAGCGCCGCGTCGTGCTCTGCGCCAGCTGCGGCCACGGCAGCCGACGGCGACGCGCGAGCGGCCAGTTCCGCCGGATCGAACAGCTTTTGGTCCTGACCCGGGATGCGGATCTGGATGTCCTGCACCACTTGCTTCGGCTCTTCGTCCATGACCATCGGCAGGACCACCGCGGCCAGTCCGGCAATCGCCACCGCGCCTACCAGGCGGCGCCGTGCCTTCTTCTTGAGGTGTAACTGTGGGTCGGATGTTTCAGTCATCTGCATCGTGGAATCCACTGCCGTCGCTTCGATCAGTGACCGTTCTGCAGGCTACGCATGACGACCGCGACTGTGTAGAACGATCCAAAAACGGCGATTCTATCATTTTCACCGGCCAGCTTGGCGGAACGCGCGAAGGCTTGCGCAGGTGAGGGCAGACATTCGATCTCACCGCCCAGGCCAGACGCCGTCACCACCGCCGCCAGGGCGGCCGCCGAGGCACCGCGTGGCACGTCGAGATCGGCCAGCAGCCAATGATCGATCTTGCCGGCCAGCGGGGCCAGCGAGCCGGCGATGTCCTTGTCGGCAAGCATGCCGACCACGGCGAGAGTCCTGGCGAAGAAGCCCATGCCGGCAAGGTTGTCGGCCAGTTCGCCCACGGCCTGCGGATTGTGGGCAACGTCGAGGACGATTGCCGGCCGACCAGGAAGAACCTGAAAGCGCCCGGGCAAATCCAGCTCGATGAGCCCGCGCCGTACCGCGCTCATCGCCAGCGGCAGCCGCAACTTTAGGCTTTCGACGGCGGCCAGTGCAGCGCAGGCATTGCGCAACTGGCAACGGCCACGCAAACCGGGATTGGCCAGGCCGCCTCGCCGCAGACCGCCACGCCCCCAGAAGGTCCACTGGGTGTGGTCCCCGAAATAACCGAAGTCGCGGCCCAGCAGCTGCAGATCGGCGCCGACAGCGAGGGCTTGCGCGATCAGCGAGGCGGGGGGATCGGGATCGGCGCAGAGCGCCGGCTTGCCGGCACGATAGATGCCGGCCTTTTCGAAGCCAATCGCTTCGCGCGTCGAGCCCAGCCATGCGGTGTGATCAAGGGCAATACTGGTCACCACCGCGCAATCAGGAGGATAGACATTGACCGCATCCAGCCGCCCGCCAAGGCCGACTTCAAGAATCAGCACCTCGACCTCCTGCGCAGCAAACACTTCCAGTGCCGCCAGGGTGCCGAACTCGAAGTAGGTGAGCGCGACCTCAGCGCAAGCTTTTCTCGCCGTCTCAACTTTGCTGAAGGCCGCGCACAACAGCGCGTCGCTTACCGGTCGCCCAGCGATCCGTACCCGCTCGTTGTAGCTGAGCAAATGCGGCGACGAATAGCAGCCAACGCGATAGCCGGCAAAAGTATAGATGGCTTCCAGGTAGGCGCAGGTCGAGCCCTTGCCGTTGGTCCCGGCAACCGTGATCAGCGGGCAGCGCAACTGCTGGCCTAGAGCCTCCTTGACTAGCAAGACACGTTCCAGCCCGAGCTCGATTCCCGCCACACCCTTGGGGTGAAGGCTATCGAGATGAGCCAGCCATGCCGCCAGAGAGGCGGGCGCGACGGCAGCAGAAACTGCCGATGCGCTGCCGCCCTGCCGCCCGCTCATGCCGCTATCCTCACTGCAGAGCCGGCAGCCTCAGCAACAGGGCCAGCACAGCCGCGACCCGGTCCTTCATCTCGCGGCGGTCGACGATCATGTCGATAGCCCCCTTTTCGAGCAGGAATTCGGAGCGCTGAAAACCCTCCGGCAAGGTTTCGCGAACCGTCTGCTCGATCACCCGCGGGCCGGCAAAGCCGATCAGAGCTCCGGGCTCGGCGATCACCACATCGCCGATAAAGGCGAAGGATGCCGACACCCCGCCCATTGTCGGGTCGCTGAGAATCGAGACGAACGGCAGCTTGGCTTGCGAAAGCAGCGTCAGGACGGCCGTCACCTTGGCCATCTGCATCAGCGAGAAAAGACCTTCCTGCATGCGTGCGCCACCCGAGGAGGCGACACAGATGAAGGGCAGGCGCTGCTCGACAGCGGTTTGCACGCCACGCACGAAGCGCTCGCCGAGTACCGCGCCCATCGAACCGCCCATGAAGTTGAACTCGAAAACGGCAATGACTACCGGCAGAGTCTTCATCGTCCCGTGCATGACCACCAGCGCCTCGGTTTCACCGGTGTCGGTGGTCGCCGCCTGCAAACGCTCCGGATAACGCCGGCTGTCCTTGAAGTTCAGCGAATCGACCGGCAAGACATCGTCGCCGATCTCGACACGCCCCTCGCCATCGAGCAGCATTTCGATTCGCGCGCGCGCGTTTACGCGCATGTGGTGAGCGCACTTTGGGCAGACGTGACAGTTGCTGGCCAGGTCCGTGGCGTAGAGCACGGCCTCACAGCTCGGGCATTTGCTCCACAGGCCCTCCGGTAGCGCCGACTTGCGCGCCGAACCTGGGCCGTTCCTCTTGATCTTCGGTGGAAGCAGCTTGCTCAACCAGTTCATGGCATTCCTCGCGACGCGTTCGTTGCGGTATCGATCCCCTGGCGAAGTTCTGCGACCAGGGCACGTACTTTCTCACAGGCCTCTGCGGGTGACGAGCGCTCCAGTTCTTCGATGATTCGGCTACCGACCACCACGGCATCGGCATGTTCGGCCACCGCCGCAGCCGTCGCCGCATCGCGAATCCCGAAACCGACGCCTACCGGCACTCCGGTGCGTGCCCGAATCTCCGGGATGCGGACGGCAACCGCGGCGACATCGAGCGCCGCCGAGCCAGTCACACCTTTCAGCGACACGTAGTAGATGTAGCCACTGGCCAGCGCACCGACCTGCGCCATGCGCGCCTCGCTGGAAGTCGGGGCCAACAGAAAAATCGGGTCAAGCGCGTGGCGGTGCAAAGTCTGCGCAAAGGCGCTCGCTTCCTCTGGCGGGTAGTCGACCACCAGGACGCCGTCCACCCCGGCGTCGAAGGACGCAGCGGCAAAAGCCTCGATTCCCATTGCCTCGATCGGATTGGCGTAGCCCATCAGAACGATCGGCGTCTCGTTGTTGTCGGCACGGAAATTGGCCACCATCTCGAGCACTTTCCGCAAGCTGACGCCCTTGGCCAGGGCCCGTTCGGAAGCCCTCTGGATGGTTGGCCCGTCAGCCATCGGATCGGAGAACGGCACGCCAAGTTCGATGATGTCGGCGCCGGCCAGCACCAGCGAATGCAGCAAGGGAACGGTCAGTAGCGGGTCCGGATCACCAGCGGTAATGAACGGAATCAGCGCCTTGCGCCCCTGCGCATGCAGACGCTCGAATACAGCCTGTATTTTCGACATGGTCAGAATTTGATGCCCGATTTATCGGCAACGGTGTGCATATCCTTGTCACCGCGACCGGAAAGGTTGACCAGCAGGATCTTGTCTTTGGACAAAGTCGGTGCCAGCTTGCCGGCGTAGGCCAGGGCATGGCTCGATTCGAGCGCCGGGATGATGCCTTCGAGACGGCACAGGTCGTGAAAGGCCTGCAGCGCCTCGGCGTCGTCGATGCTGACGTACTCGGCGCGGCCGCAATCCTTGAGCCAGGCGTGCTCCGGGCCAACGCCAGGATAATCGAGGCCCGCCGAAATCGAATGCGTCTCGATGATCTGGCCGTTTTCATCCTGCAGGAGATAGGTCCGGTTACCGTGCAGAACGCCGGGGCGCCCGGCGGTAAGCGAAGCGGCATGCTTCCCGGTCGCGATCCCGTCGCCCGCCGCTTCGACACCAATCAGACGCACTCCGGCCACCGGGATATAGGGATGAAAAATACCCATCGCATTGGAGCCACCACCGACACAGGCAATCACCGCATCGGGTTGGCGACCACAGTGCTCCAGCATCTGCACAATCGACTCACGACCAATGACCGCCTGAAAATCGCGCACCATCATCGGATACGGATGCGGACCGGCCACCGTGCCGATGATGTAGAAAGTATCGGAAACCTGCGCCACCCAGTCGCGCATCGCTTCGTTGAGTGCATCCTTGAGGGTTCGTGAACCACTGTTGACCGGCACCACCGTCGCCCCAAGCAGCTTCATGCGGTAGACGTTTGCCATCTGCCGCTGGATATCGTCAGCACCCATATAGACCACACATTCCATGCCGTAGCGTGCGGCCACGGTGGCCGTGGCCACGCCGTGCTGACCGGCGCCGGTTTCGGCGATGACGCGCGGCTTGCACATACGCCGGGCGAGCAAGGCCTGGCCGATGCAGTTGTTGATTTTGTGCGCCCCGGTGTGGTTCAGGTCCTCGCGCTTCAGATAAATCTGCGCGCCGCCAAGCAGTTCTGACCAGCGCCGGGCGTGGTAGATGGGACTCGGTCGGCCGACATAGTGGCGCAGCTCGTAGTCGAATTCGGCGAGAAACTGCGGATCGCGCTGCGCGCTGGCGTAGGCCTCATTCAGTTCGTCGAGCGCACCGATCAGGGTTTCCGCGACGAAGATACCTCCATACTGGCCGAAATGGCCCCTGGCGTCCGGCAAATCATAAACATCAACGGCCATCAACAGTCTCCTTGCGGCGGCTTGCAACACCTGCACAGCATCAAACGGCCCTGCCCGTCGCCCTTAGCGCGGCTGCGAAGGCACGGATCTTTGCGCCATCCTTGATTCCCTTGCTCGCCTCAACACCCGACGAGACATCCACCGCTGCCGGGCGTAGCCGGCGTACCGCCGCCGCGACATTGTCCGCATCCAGGCCACCCGAGAGAATCAGTGGCTTGCCCAGGGTGTCCGGCACCAGCGCCCAGTCAAAAACCTTGCCGCCTCCACCGTAACTTTCGACGAAAGCATCAAGAAGGATGGCCTGCGCCGACGGGAAGCCAGCCGCGTATTGTATCAAATCCATTCCCGGCCTGACGCGCGCCGCCTTGATGTAGGGCCGCTCGAACTGTCGGCAATACCCTTCGTCCTCATCGCCATGAAATTGCAGCAGATGAATTGGCAGCGCGGCCAGCGTCGCGCGCACCACGGCCGGATCGGCATTGACGAAGAGTCCGACAATGCTAATGAAAGGCGGCACGGCACAGGCCAGCGCGGCAGCGGTCGGCAGATCGACGAAGCGCGGACTCGGCGGGTAGAAAACCAGGCCCAGCGCGTCGGCACCGGCCTCGACGGCGCACAGCAGATCCTCGCGGCGAGTCAGCCCGCAAATCTTGAGGCGCGGAATCCTGGCCATGGCCGGCACGCCACTCACGATCCCGGCCCGACGGGTAGCAGCAAGCTCTCTTCAGCAAGTGGCAAGCCAAACTGCGAAGGGTAGCTGACGGCGGCCAGATAGAGCCCGGCGGCGGCAAAAGTGGGCGCCGCCAGACGGCGATCGCCGGCCGTCAACAGCTCGCCAATCCACGCCGGCGGGTGCTTGCCCTGACCGACATAGACCAGACTTCCGACCAGATTGCGCACCATGTGGTGCAGGAAGGCAGAGGCCTCGAAATCGAAGACGAGGAGCTCGCCGAGACGCGTGATGTTTGCTTGGCGCATGAGTTTTATGGGTGAGTTGGCCTGACACTCGGCAGCCCGAAAAGCCGAGAAGTCGCGTTCGCCGAGCAGCAGTTGGCCGCCCGCCTGCATCGCCGCCAGGTCGAGCGGATAGTGACACCAGCCCACCCTGCCTGGCCAGAGCCCCGTGCGATGCGCCCGATTGAGCAACAGATAGCGATAGTGCCGGCCATAAGCCGAAGCACGCGCATGAAAATCGTCGGCAACCGGCTGCGCCCAGCGCACGGCAACCGCCGACGGCAGAAAGGTGTTGATCCCGCGCACCCAGGAATGCATCGGCCGATCGAGCGGCGTATCGAAGTGCACCACCTGCCCCAGCGCATGTACGCCAGCATCGGTGCGCCCGGCGCAGATCACCCGCACCGCCATCCCGGCAAACTGCTGCAGGGCTTCCTGCAAGGCATCCTGAACGGTGCCGCCAGCGGGCTGTTTCTGCCAGCCGCGAAAACCGCTGCCATCGTACTCGACGGCCAAGGCGATGCGCATGCCCTACACCTGCCGCAAACAAAAGACAGCAACGAGGCCGGCAACGAGCAGCATCAGCAAGGGGTCGAACCACGAAAAACGGCGCTCCGCAAGTTCAAGCACTTCATCGCCGTCATTGGCCGGCGCCTGGAGCAGAATCCGCCAGTCGCGCGGACGTGGCAAGGTCTCGATGTGACGCATGACCAGCAGCAGTCGCACGACACCGCGGTCGGAATCGACGCCGCAGTGTCGCAGCGGCTGCAGCAAGCGATGGGTGGCCAGCAGCAATTCAGGCACAGCCATCCATTCGCGAAGGATCGCCACCGCCCACAAGGCCAGCAGCAAACGCCCGCTTTGCGTGCAAGCGGCAAGCAGACCCTCGCCAGCGGGAGCGAGAGCACCGTCCCAAGCGGGTTCGCCAGCCTCCCCCCAAGCGACAATGACGAATAGCGACAGGAAGAGCCAGCGCGTCCGCCAGGCGAGGCGCGCCACCCGTCGCAGTGCGGCCAGGCCAAAAAACGGCAGTACCAGAAATACCACGAGCAGTTGTTCGCCACGCATGCACTGGCTCGCCGGCAACAGCAGCAGCCAGACGACAAGGCGGGTGGTTGGATGCACTGCAGCGCCCCCGCTTTATGTGAACGTCGCGTCAGCGACGGTAATGAGCTGTCGAGACGCCCTTGACCGTGTGCACGTCATGGCCTTACCACGGCCGGCATGGTCAGACGCTTGAGCGGTCGATATTTACTCGCGCAGCTCGCCGAGGATGGCCAGCGCCGCTTCGCGCTGCGCGGCATCGCCATCCTTGATGACTTCCTGCAGGAGTTCACGTGCGCCTTCGAGATCGCCCATTTCCTGATACGCCTTGGCGAGGTCGATCTTGGTGGCCACCTCTTCACTGGAGCTGATTTCGACTTCGCTGCTCAGGTCCATGTCCGAAGCAAAGGCGGAATCGAGCATGCTATCGGCCCGCGTCGTCGAGAAATCCGGGTTGACCAGCGTGTCCTCCTGGTCGGCTTCGAAAAACGAGTCCACGGCATCGGTCGCATCTGGCAGCTCACCGGCTTCGGCCGCGGCGGCGCGATCATCCCAGTCATTGTCTTCCAAATCAAGGTCCAGACTGATTGACGCCATGTCGAACGCAGGATGTTGCATCCCCTCGCCAAGGACGGTCGACTCGGTCAGCGTGACATCGAACTCCAACGAGTCGGCGCCCGCCGTCCCGATATCGAGCAACTCCTCATGCTCATCCAGCGGCCGCTCTTTTCTCTCGGCGCGCTGGTCGACCGACTCCTCGGGGCGCAGATCGAACTCGAAGTCGAAGTCCCCACTCGGCGGCGAAGACGTCTCCCGAAAACCGGATCCGATCAGCATGGTCTCCTCGGGCATGCCAACCTCCTCCACGGGTGTTGGCGGAGCATCAGGTTCGGCGTCGTCAAACTCGGCATCCGGCAAGCTCGGCGCTTTCGGCAAGGAGGTGGCCAGGTCGAAATCAAGCACATCCCCTGCGGCTGGGATCGGGAAGGAGAGCGTCGTCTCGAGAAAATCGTCGTCGGCAAGCGCTGGCGTCTGTGGTTTCGCGTCGCCTATGCCAAGATCAAAATCGAGGTCCCCCAGATCGGTCATCGCGGTCAAGCTTGCTGCCGTCGCCGCGACACCCGCTGCGGCCGTTGTCGGCGCTTGCGCCGGCAGCGGCTCGGGCTCGGCCGGTTTGACAAGCGTATCGTCGTAGACGGGCTCTGCGGAGTGTGCCGCAGGCGCATCGCGCCCGACGACCATCGTCTTTTCGTACGGCGACTCGAAGGCCATGGTTTTTTCAACGGGCCGCTCAATGGCGATAGTTTTGTCGCCGGGATCGAGGCCATCGTCGCCCGCCGGCCGGGAGTCGATTGTCGCCAGCGCGGGCTCCGCCTGCGCAGCCGAACCAAACAAGGCGTTTCTGGAATCGAGCTTGAGGCCCATCTCGGCCGCTTTTTCCCACTCGTTGCCGATGCCACCGGTAGCGTTGAACAGCTCCGTCGCCAGTGCGTCGAAAGGCTTGACATCCCTGCGACCAAAGTAAATCTCGAGCAGTTTCAGATGAATCGCAAGCCGCTGCGGATCCTTCTGGCGCGCCTCCAGGAGAATCTCTTCGGCCTGCGCGTCCCGTCCATACGCCATATAGACATCAGCCTCGGCAACCGGATCAACTTCGTCAGTGTCGATACTGCCGGGACCCGCCTGGCTGAAATCAGTCTGCGCCATCGAGTGCGAGGTATCGACACTCTGTCCGCCGGTGCTGCGGAATACTGAGTTGGCGATCAGGCTGTCGCTCTTCGCTCCAAGCGTGCTGGTCTGTGAATCCAGAGGTCTCTCGGCCGCGCCCTGGCGGCGACGTCTGGCAAGCCAGTAAGCGGCGAGCAGCGCGAGGATGCCACCACCGCCCGCCATGAACGGCGTACTGGTCAGCAAGTCTTCGAGGAAGCTTGGCTCTTCGGGCGGCGGCAAGACAATCTTGGCTTTCGGCGCGACTGTCGGTTTTGGCGGCTCGACCGGCTTGGGCGCTACCGCTTGGCTCTCAGTTCGAACTTCTTCAGCCTTCTGCTCGGCCTGGGCGGGGACTTCGCTCGGACGGCTCTCGGCGGGCGGAGCGGGTGGCTCTGCTGGGTTTTCCATCGCCACCGCAGGAGCAGCAGCAGGAACTGCGGCGGCAACCGGTGCTACCGGCGCGGGCTTGCCAGATGACTGCTTCTCCAGCTCAGCCAGGCTCTGGTTCTTCAACTCGACCAGCCGCTGCAACTCGGCCACGTTCCGCTCAAGAGCTGCCAAACGCTCGTTGGCTTCCTTGAGCGCCTGTTCCTTGGCGATCAGATCCTCGTCGCTGCGCTTGACGGGCGTCGCGGGCTTGGCGCCAGCGAGTTCGCTCTTCGAGACTTTCAGCTGATCCATGGGCTCAGCAGGTGGCGCCGCAGTATCGTCGACTTTGGTCGTGATCTTACCGGACGCTTGCTGCCGTGCCTCCTCTTCAGCGGCCGGCGCATCGGCTGCCGCAGTAGCAAGTTTACGGCGGTAGGAACTCCAGTCCGACGACTGCGCAATCACCAAGCGCTTGGCTTCTCCCTGTGGGATCGCTTCCAGAGTGCTCGTCTCCGGTATCGAGAGAATCTTGCCGGCACGCAGGCGATTCATGTTGCCGCGCTCGAATGCGTCCTCGTTGGCACGGAACAGACCGACCAGCATCTGATCAAGGGACACTCCCTCAGGACGGGTTTCACGGGCAATTTTGCTCAGCGTTTCACCGCGTTCGACGCGATGCGTGCCGCCGCCGCTTGGCCCTTGCTCAGGCGGAGTCAGGGGCTGAGCCTGCACCATGGGCGGTGGCGACACGGGTCGCGCCCCTCTGCCCTCGGGCAAGCGTGCTGCGCCAGGCGATCTGACTGGCGCCAGCGGCTTGAAAACCAGGGCCGGGGCTGCAGAGGCCTTTCCTCTGGCGGCAAACTCGGGAGGATCGAGCAGAAAGGTGTAGTCGCGAACCAGGCGCCCCGTGGCCCAGTTGAGTTCCAGGAGCAAGTCGACGAAGGGGTCATTGATCGGGCGAGCGGAGCGCAGCTTGATGACCGAGCGGCCGCGGGGATTCTTGGTAATCGCAAAACTGATGCCGAGCAGGGTCGACGAGTAGTCGACGCCGGCCCGCTTGAACTCATCCGGAGCCGCTAGCTTGGCCTGCATTTCCGCAAGTTCGGCCGGCGTCGCAAAGATTTCCACCTCGGCGCGTAAAGGCTGACCGAGCGCCGAAAGGACGGTGATCTGGCCCAGGCCGGCGGCTTCGCTGGCCAATGGCAGAGTGGCCAGCGCCAGCGATGACGCGACCGCCCATACCGATGTCCGCAATCTGAGATTCCTTGCTGTTTGACTTATTTTTTTGGCCACGGCGCCACCTGAGCGTCGAAATCGGGATTATTAAAATAACATCATGGGGTTAGCCATGCAAGCTGTAACTCCTCAATAACCCCGGGCGTGCGTGCATGCGCTTGGGTCGGAGCCGGAACGCTACGGTCACCGACAGAGCACGCGCCTGAAGTTTCGGTCGAGGGGATAGACCCAGACGGTTTTGATGGGCAGCAAGGCTTGGTGGTGGACATCGAGCTTGCCGCGACCGGTGGTTTGTCCAAGGCAGAGCCAGTTGGCCGCTCGGTAAGCGGTGCCGCGAAAGCGCTCTTGCTCGACGAAAGTTTCGAGCAAGAGCGGCCGGTAACCGTACTGGACTGGCCAGTCGGCGGCGATCTCCCGGGCGGCGCGAGCCAAGATGGACGAGGCCAGATTCTTGCATTCGATCCACGGCAGGATGAGGAATCGAGCATTATTCACGACCCGGTGCAGGTGCGCCTGGCGTTGCGAGGGGGTCCAGCCGATGTAGTGGTCGCGCGGCTGGGTCTTCCAGGCGGCGGCGCCGAAACTGAGCAAGGCGACGAGCCGTCCGCCCGCCCGAACGAAGTAGCGCAATTGGGCGCCGGGCAGCGGTTGATAGCCGAGGTAGTGATAACGGTCGAGGTACTCGTTGTGCAGGTGCGATTCGGCGCGATTGCTGACCCGGTGCAGTTGCAGTGTCCCCAGGGCACGAGGGCCATCTGCCCTTAGGGGCCCCTCGGGTTCGGCCTGAGCGGTGCGACGGCGCCAGGGTTTTCCGTTGTGATTGCCGTTGCGCGGCGGGGGGAGTTGCAGCAAGCCGTCGGCCTGCATGCGCAGCATCGCCACGCGGCAGCTCATGTCCTTGAGCCGCCCGTCCTCGCGGCTCCAGCCAAGCTTGGCACAGACGAGCCGGGACAACTCGGCGCGCAAGGCAGCCGGATTGGCCGCGATCAGCTCCCGGATCTGGTCGAGTTCCACTCTGCTGAAGGGGCGCCCGCAATAGCGCCAGGGAGTCGCCTCAGAGGTCACGTCAGGGAATGCTCGCCGTCGGCGGGCCCTCGAAGATCCACTGTCCAAGAGGCGCAATCCGATGCCAGCCGAAGATGCGGTCTTCCAGATATTTCCAGAATGACAGCCCGTTCTTGCGACAGGTCTTCTTGAGGCTGGCGAAGGTGTCGCGGCAGCGGCGGCCCGACGGGCTACGGGTGGAGCCGCTGATCTTGCGCTTCTTCACGTAGTCGCGGATATCCGACTCGCTGAGGTTGTTGTGTAGGGGCAGCTCGGGACGTTGCAGCACGCGCAACAACTCCGCCTGGTTGCGGCGCATTCGTTTTAATGCCTGATCGAGGCTGGCATAGCCGGTCCGGGTGGCACAAAGCTTCCCGAAGCGTGCTTCGATCGCGGCGGCGGTGAGCACATCAGGCGCTTCTTTGTACGCCTTGAGCGCATCGTAGATCGCCCACAGCTCGCTGCGCGTCGAGGCCAGCGCCGCGCGTTGCGGCGCATTGAAGCCGAGCAGTTTGGCGAGCACCCGTTCGGCATGGATCCAGCACAGGGCGTGGATCAGCACATCGAACTGCCCGGCGTCATCGCTGAGGATCGCCAGATCGGGGGCGACGCCGTGCGCGACGACGGTACCCAGCAACGCGCCTTCGGTGACCACGCGGACATGGCGCGGATCCGTGATGGTCTGCTGAGCCAACAGCGCCTGCCAGGCGGCTTGACCTGTCCATGCCGCCGGTGCCAGGGAGGTGAGTGCCTGGAGTTGAGCGCCGGGCAGCTTGTGCTCGGCCATGTAGGCCAGTGCCGCTTCGTTAAGGGTGTAGGCATCGTGCCCGGCGCGGAGCAATTCCAGGAAATTGATCCGGCTCTTGCTGCCGGTGCTCGCGAACCAGGCGAAGCGTTCGTTACCGATATGCGTACAGTACCCATTTTTGCCCTGATGGCGCGCCCCCGTATCGTCCACTTGAACGTACCGGCTGCCTTGTAGTCCGGCTTGCAGCAGAGCGTCTTTCTCGCGATGGAAGTCCGTATGGCCATCGGTGATCAAGGCGCTGAGCTGCCCGGCCGAGATGTCGATCTGCCACTCCCGCAACTCTTCGAGCAATAACGGCTGCGTCACATGGGCATGGTGGTACTGATAGAGGATGAAAGCGCGCAGCTGCGGGCCGAAGTGCATACCCCCGATCTCGGTAGGCAACTGCCCGATCAAGCGCTCTCCCTCGGGGGTAACCCAGCGCTCCAGCCGATACCGGGTATTGTGCACGCCGATCCGGATGTCCTGCACCACGAAATCCTGGTACCCCTTGAAGCGACTGTTCTGCGGAACATCCGCCGCCGGCGGCCGCTTGACCGACTCGTGGATCTCAAGCTTTGCCGTCTTGTCGCGCTTGCCACGGGACTTCGGCCGGCTCCCCTTCTCCTTCCCGCTTCGCTCGCCTTCCAGCGCCGAGGGCTTGATCACCGGTTTCGGCTTCTGACCCTTCAGCTGCGCAAGCTCATCGCGCAGCGCCTGAATCTGTTCCTGCTGCCCATGACAGATTTCCAGCAGCAGCACGACCACCGGCGTCATCTCGTCGGCAGAGATATCAGGGATACGGGGTAGTGTCCGAGGGGGCTCCGTGCTCATGCCTGCAATTGAACCACGCTTCGCGAGCTGTGTCCAGCACTACCTGCAAGCAAGAATTCCAGATTCAGCGAACGGCCATGCCCGGGGTTATTGAGGAGTTACTGCAAGCTAAACTTGCTTCTGAATCGAGGCCCTGCGAAAGTCGCAAACCGGCTTTCTGGAGCCGGTTTTTTCGTTCAGCTTCAATCAGTTGTCAAGCAGAATGCGAAGCATGCGCCGAAGTGGCTCGGCCGCCCCCCAGAGCAGTTGGTCGCCAACCGTGAAAGCGCCAAGGTAGTCCGCACCCATCGCCAGCTTGTGCAAGCGACCGACCGGGACCGTCAAGCTGCCGGTAACCGCCGCCGGGGTCAACTCGCGCTCGCTGATTTCACGTTCGTTCGGAACCACCTGCACCCACGGATTTGCCTGCGCAATGATCTCATTGACCTCGTCGAGCGGCACATCACCCTTGAGCTTGATGGTCAGGGCCTGCGCATGACAGCGCATTGCGCCGACGCGTACGCAGAGCCCGTCGACGGGAATACTGCCTGGCGAACGGAACGGCGGGCGGCCGAGGATCTTGTTGGCCTCGGCGCCACCTTTCCACTCTTCCTTCGACTGCCCGCCTGCGACCGCCGCATCGATCCACGGGATAACGCTGCCGGCCAGCGCCGTACTACGGAAGTTGCGGGTCGGGAAGTCCGGCGAGCGCATTGTTTCAGCAACCTTGCGGTCAATGTCGAGAATCGCCGACGCCGGATCAGCCAACTCGCCTTTCACGGCATCGTACAGGGCACCCATCTGCAACAGAAGCTCGCGCATATTCTGCGCGCCGGCACCCGATGCCGCCTGGTAAGTCATCGCACTGAGCCACTCGACGAGATCATGCCTGAACAGTCCGCCGAGCCCCATCAGCATCAGCGAGACGGTACAGTTGCCGCCGATCCAGTTCCTGCCGCCCTTGGCCAAAGCGTCATCGATGACCTCGCGATTCACCGGATCGAGGATGATCACCGCATCTTCCTGCATACGCAGGGTCGACGCGGCGTCGATCCAGTGTCCGTTCCAGCCCGCCGCGCGCAGCCGCGGAAAGACTTCCCTGGTGTAATCGCCGCCCTGACAGGTGATGACAATGTCCATCCGCTTGAGGGCCTCGATCGACATCGCGTCCTGCAGACTGCCCGCGTCCTTGCCCGCCAGCAGCGGCGCTTTGCCACCCACCGCAGAGGTCGAGAAATAGAGCGGCTCGATGTGTTCGAAATCGCCCTCTTCCAGCATTCGTTGCATCAGCACCGAGCCGACCATGCCGCGCCAACCTACCAAACCGACCTTGTTCATTTGCTTGCCTCTGAGAAATCCCACGGAATCACTTCAATCACTTCCCTCACCCGACCTGCAGCGCGGCCAGGACCGCATCGCCCATTTCCCGGGTACCGACCTGCCGCATTCCCGGCTCATGAATGTCAGCCGTCCGGTAGCCCTGGCCAAGTACTTTCTTGACTGCGTTCTCGATGCGCTGGGCGGCGTCATGGCGCGTAAAAGTGTAGCGCAACATCATCGCCGCCGAGAGGATCGTGGCCAGCGGATTGGCCACGCCTTTGCCGGCGATGTCGGGCGCCGATCCGTGACAGGGCTCGTACATGCCCTTGTTGTTGGCGTCCAGAGACGCCGAAGGCAGCATGCCGATCGACCCGGTGAGCATCGCCGCCTCGTCGGAAAGAATGTCGCCGAACATGTTGCCGGTAACGATGACGTCGAACTGCTTCGGATTGCGGACCAGCTGCATCGCCGCATTGTCCACCAGCATGTGACTGAGCTCGACATCGGGATAGTCGGCCGCCGTCTCGATGGCCACGTCGCGCCATAGCTGCGTCGTTTCCAGGACATTCATCTTGTCCACCGAGCACAGCCTGCCGCGGCGCTTGCGCGCCGCCGCGAAAGCCACCCGCAGGATGCGGCGGATCTCGCTCTCGCTGTAATGCATGGTGTTGAAACCGAAACGCTCCTGACGACCATCGACGTCGCGCATTTCGATCCCGCGCGGCTGCCCGAAATAGATGTCGCCGGTCAACTCGCGGACGATCAGGATGTCGAGGCCGGCGACGACTTCGTTCTTCAGCGTCGAGGCATTGGCCAGCTCCGGATAAAGGATCGCCGGGCGCAGGTTGGCGAACAGGCCAAGCTGCTTGCGGATGCCCAGCAGACCGCGTTCCGGACGCTGCGCACGCGGCAGAGCGTCCCATTGCGGGCCACCGACGGCACCGAGCAGCACCGCATCGGCGGCCTGCGCCAGGCGTTGCGTGGCTTCCGGATAGGGATCACCGGTGGCATCGACCGCGCCACCACCGAGCAGCGCTTCTTCCATCTCGCAATCGAGATCGAGGGCCTGCAGGACGCGCACCGCTTCGGCCATGATTTCCGGGCCAATCCCGTCGCCGGGGAGAAGACAAATCTTCATGTTCATTTCCTCAGGCGAACAGCCAGGGCTGCTCGATTCGGCGCCGTTCTTCAAAGGCCCGGATCAGCTCCGCGTGCCGCAAGGTCAGGCCGATATCGTCCCAGCCATTGAGCAGGCATTCCTTGCGGAAGCCATCGACGGCAAACGACAAAGTGCGGCCGTCGGGACAAAGCACCTGCTGTTGCTCGAGATCGACCAGCAGCCGGCAGCCGGGCGTCGACTCGACGAGTGCAAACAGGGCGTCAACCTCGGCCGCCGGCAATACGATCGGCAGAATGCCGTTCTTGAAGCAGTTGTTGAAAAAGATATCGGCGAAACTCTCGGCAATCACCGCCCGGAAGCCAAAGTCGAGCAGGGCCCATGGCGCGTGCTCGCGCGAACTTCCACAACCGAAGTTCTTGCGCGTCAGCAGAATCTGTGCGCCCTGGTAGCGCGGCTGATTGAGGACGAAATCGGGCTTCAGCGGGCGCTGCGAGTTGTCCCTGCCAGGCTCACCGACGTCCAGGTAGCGCCATTCGTCGAACAGGTTCGGACCAAAGCCCGAACGCTTGATCGACTTCAGGAACTGCTTGGGAATGATTGCGTCGGTATCGACGTTGGCCCGGTCAAGCGGCGCGACCAGGCCTTCAAGACGAACGAACTTGTCCATGCTCTTCCTTGTATGGGGCCCCTACTTGGCCGCCTTTTCAATCGCCTGCCCGCCCTTGGAGATATCCTTGCCAACGCCCTGCATGGTATTGCAGGCGGTCAGCGAAACAGTCGCGACCAGTGCCCCCAGCAGCAGTATCAAGCGTTTCATGCCTTCTCCTTTCCGTCAGAGCCACTCACGTACATCGCAGAAATGCCCGGCTATCGCCGCCGCCGCGGCCATCTCCGGGCTGACCAGATGCGTGCGACCACCGGCCCCCTGGCGCCCCTCGAAGTTACGATTCGAGGTCGACGCGCAGCGTTCGCCGGGCTCGAGGCGGTCGGCGTTCATCGCCAGGCACATCGAGCAACCGGGCTCACGCCACTCGAAGCCGGCGGCGCGGAAAATCTCGTCGAGCCCTTCTTCCTCGGCCTGCCGCTTGACCAGCCCCGAACCGGGGACGACCAACGCCAGACGGATGTTGTCGGCCACCTTCTTGCCGCGGACAACGCCAGCAGCGGCACGCAAATCTTCGATCCGTGAATTGGTGCACGAGCCAATGAAGATCTTGTCCAGCGGGATCTCCCGGATCGGCACATTGGCGGCAAGCCCCATATAAACCAGCGCCCGTTCCATCCCTTCGCGCTTGACGGGATCGGGCTCCTGCGCCGGATCGGGAACGCGGGCATCTATCGCCACCACCATCTCGGGCGACGTTCCCCAGCTCACCTGTGGCTGGATGTCCTCGGCAGAGAACTCGATCACGCTGTCGAACTCGGCGCCGTCGTCGCTGCGCAGCGACCGCCAGTGAGTGACAGCACGCTCCCACTGCTCCGCTTTTGGAGCGAAGGGGCGACCGCGAAGATAGTCGATGGTCACCTCATCGACGGCCACCATGCCCAAGCGCGCACCGGCTTCGATGGCCATGTTGCAAAGCGTCATCCGCCCTTCCATCGACAGGCCGCGAATCGCGCTGCCGGCAAACTCGAGGGCATAGCCGGTACCGCCGGCGGTACCGATACGGGCAATGATCGCCAGGGCGACATCCTTGGCCGTGACGCCCTTGCCGAGAACCCCGTCGACACGCAGCAGCAGGGTCTTCGACTTCTTCTGCAGCAGGCACTGCGTCGCCAGGACGTGCTCGACCTCGGAAGTACCGATGCCGTGCGCCATGCACGCGAAAGCACCGTGCGTACTGGTATGCGAATCACCGCAGACGACGGTCATGCCGGGCAGGGTGGCGCCGCTTTCTGGACCGACCACGTGCACAATCCCCTGCCGCGGATCCTTGAACGGGAAAAAAGCCAGGGCCCCGACTTCGCGGATGTTGGCATCCAGGGTCTCGACCTGCAGGCGTGAGACGGGATCCTCGATGCCGCGATCCCAATGCTCGGTGGGCGTATTATGGTCCGCCGTAGCGACAATCGAAGATACGCGCCACGGCTTGCGGCCGGCCAGCTTGAGGCCCTCGAAGGCCTGCGGACTGGTCACCTCGTGCACCAGGTGACGATCGATATAGATCAGCGCCGTTCCGTCCGCTTGCTGGTTGACGACGTGGTCCTGCCAAAGTTTTTCGTACAAGGTCTGCGGCATAGGTCGACGATCCGACGAAGTTCGGCCCCGGTGGGTCCATGGAGGGCAGGATTATGTCACACCGCGCGGGTCGCTGTCAGTGCTGGCTTGCACGCGCGGCAAGTGCTACGCCACCACCGCTCCTCGCTACGCTCAGCGCGACTTGCGCGCCGCCATGTACAACGGTTGCACGCGCTGCACATAAACGCGCAGATCGGCAATGCGTGACTCGTGCGAGGGGTGGGTCGACAGCCACTGCGGCGGCTGCCCTTCCGAGACGCGCCCCATTTTCTCCCACAGCGAGATCGCCGCACTCGGATCGTAAGCGGCGCGCGCCGCGAGCTCGACGCCGATGCGGTCAGCTTCCTGCTCAAATGCGCGCGAGTTGGGGCGCATGAAGGCAAGATCGCCGACGCTGCCGATCACGCTCTGTCCGATGCCGGCATCGACACCGAAATAGGCACCAATCAACGCCCCGCCGAGCGCTGCCGCGACGTTCAGGCCCGTCGCCTGGCCGACTTTTTCGCGCCCATGTTCACGCAGCGCGTGCGCGATCTCGTGCCCCATGACGCCGGCCAGCTCGTCGTCGGTGATCTGCAGCCGGTCGATCAAACCTGAGTACACGGCGACCTTGCCGCCAGGCATGCACCAGGCGTTTGAGCTCTTTGGAGCTGACGACATTGACTTCCCATTGCCAGCCCGGCGCATCGGCGCGAAAAGCCGCGGTCACCGGGATCAAGCGCTTGGCGATCGCCCGCACCCGTTCGCTCTGCTGCGCATCGCTATTGAGCAGCTTCTTGCTCTGCGCCGCCTGCATTGCCTCCTGGTAAGCCTTGGCGGCGGAGCGATCGACTTCGGCCGACGAAACCAGCATCATCTGCTCACGATCGACGCCAACCCGGCCAGCGCTGGTCGTGCGGGTCGTTGCGCAAGCGGCGACGACGAACGCTGCGAGCACGAGAAGCCAGTAACGACAGCAAGAACGGATACTCATCATTTACCTCCAGAAGCTTGTGCCAGCGCGGCAATTGGCGCCGCTTGGCCGCCGCCAGGATCGTCGAGATCGTTTCTCTTCACTCCGACGGCGACGAAGATCAGACCGAGCAGCGCAAACGCCGCGCTCATGGTGAAAGTGGAAGCCGCCCCCCAGACGTCCCAGCTCCAGCCGCTGAGCAGACTACCGACCAGGCCACCGGCGCCAAAAGACAGACTCGAATACAAGGCCTGGCCACGCGCCTGAGAGCGACCCGGAAACCAGCGATTGACAGCGGCGATCGCCGCCGCATGGTAGGCGCCGAAAGTGAAGCCATGCAGCAGCTGCGCGACGACGATCAGCGACACGCTGTCGACAGCCCAGCCAATCATCAGGAAGCGCACGATGGCGGCCACAAAGCTGAGCAGCAAAATGGTCCGCAAGCCAAAGCGACGCAGCAAGCCGACCATGAAGAAGAAGACCACGATCTCGGCAAGAACGCCGAGCGACCACAGGCAACCGACCAGGAACTTGCTGTAGTGATGCTCCGCGAGGTGAATCGAGTAGAACACGTACAGGGCGCCGTGCGCCGCCGACATCGCGACACAGGCGGCAAAAAGCGCCCTGACGCGCCGCTGGCGAAGGATTTCACCCACCGGCCGCTGCTCATCGCTGGCCGCGTGCGCCGGCGCCTCGGGAACCGCCAGTGCGTAAACCAGAATTCCGGCCAGTGTTGCCGCGATCACCCACAGCAACGCGGACAGCGGCAGCCGGTCGAGTAGCGCTCCGGTGCCCATCACCGCGACGATGAAACCGACCGAACCCCACAGCCGAATGCGACTATAACGTGCCGGTTGCTCGCGCAGATGATCGAAGGTCAGCGTCTCGACCAGCGGCAACGCCGCGCTCCAGAAAAACGCCAGCAAGGCCATGGCCAGCAGCATCGCCTCGAAGCTGCGCACGGCAAAGAAGAGCGAAAAACCGATCAGGCTGAGGATGCCGGCGAGGCGGACGATGGCCACCCGCTGCCCCATGCGGTCGGCCAGCGCGCCCCACAGATAGGGAGCGAACAGGCGCATCAACTGCATCTGGGACATCAGCAGACCGATGTCCCAGGCCGAAAACGACAGCGACTGAAGATAGAGCCCGAAATACGGTGAGAACGCGCCGATGAAGGCGAAATAAAAGAAGTAGTAGCCGGAAAGACGCCAGTAGGGCAGAGCATGCATCCGGCAATTCTACCGGATGGTGCCGCAGCGCCCGG
>NZ_JAZKTZ010000013.1:0-153427 GCF_036625345.1 Candidatus Accumulibacter meliphilus
GTGCTCGCTGCCGAGCTCTCGGCACTCCCCAGTGCGCGCGAAGAGCTGCTCTGCCATGCTGCGCGTTGGGTCGCCGAACGTTTTTCGGTCGAGCAGGCGCGGCGCGCGCAGATGGGTTTCAACGACCTCCTGACCCGCCTCGACGCCGCTTTGCACGGTGCCAATGCGGCGCGCCTCGCGGAGATCATCCGTCGCCAGTTCCCGGCCGCGTTGATCGACGAGTTCCAGGACACCGACCCGGTGCAGTACCGTATTTTCGACGCCGTCTATCGCGTCGCGCAGAACGCTCCGGACACCGTGCTGGTCCTCATCGGCGACCCCAAGCAGGCGATCTATGCCTTCCGCGGTGCCGACATCCACACCTATCTGGCCGCCCGACGCGCCTGTGCCGACCGGCTGCACACGCTGCAGAAGAACTTCCGCTCGACCGGGGCCCTGCTTGCGGCGACCAATCACTGCTTTGCGGTCGCTGAAGCAGGCGCGGCGGGAAGCGGGGCTTTCCTGTTCCGCCGCGACGACGACAATCCGGTGCCTTTCGTCGCCGCCGAGGCCAACGGCCGCCAGGAGGAATGGCAGCTGGCCGGCCAGCCGCTGCCGGCGCTGATCGCCTGGTGCTTGCCAGCGAAGGCGGACGGCAAGCCCTTGAGCAAGACCGACTATCTCGAGCAAATGGCGGCCGCCTGCGCCAGCGAGATGGTGACCCTGCTCAATCTCGGCCAGGCCGGGCGGGCGGGTTTTGTCTGCGAACTGGGGGCGAAATGGCTGCGCCCGGCGGACATGGCGGTGTTGGTCAACAACCGCGGCGAAGCCGATGCCATGCGTGGCGCGCTGGCGCAGCGTGGCGTGCGCAGCGTCTATCTGTCGGACCAGGATTCGGTTTTCGAGAGCGCCGAAGCGGTCGAGTTGCTGCACTGGCTCGCCGCCTGCGCCGAGCCCGACGATGTGCGTCTCTTACGTGCCGCGCTGGCCACGGCGACGCTCGACCTGAGCTGGCAGGAACTCGATTGCCTGAACCATGACGAGCTCGCCTGGGAGGCGCGTGTCCTGCAGTTTCGCGCCTACCGCGACTGCTGGCGTCGCCAGGGCGTGCTGCCGATGCTGCGCCGGCTGCTCAACGATTTCCATCTGCCAGCGCGGCTGCTTGGCCAGGGCAGGGCGAGCGATGACGGCTCGCGAGGATCGAGCGAGGCCAATAAGGCCATCAACGCCAACAACGGCGAGCGCACCCTGACCAATGTGCTGCATCTCGCGGAATTGCTGCAACAGGCGAGCACGCTGCTCGACGGCGAGCACGCGCTGATCCGCTATCTGGCCGAGCAACAGCAGGACGCCGCGAGCGCTGGCGGCGATGCCCGGCAGCTGCGCCTGGAAAGCGATGCCGACCTGGTGCAGGTGGTGACTGTGCACAAGTCCAAGGGACTGGAGTATCCACTGGTTTTCCTGCCCTTTGCCTGCAACTATCGGCTCACCAAAGGCAGCGATCTGCCGCTGAAATGGCACGACGAAGACGGCTGCCTGCGCCTCTCGCTGGCCGCTGATGCGGACATCGTCGAGCGCGCCGACGGCGAGCGCCTTGGCGAAGATCTGCGCAAGCTCTATGTCGCGCTGACGCGCGCCCGTTACGCGACCTGGGTCGGGGTCGCGCCTTTGAAGGAGCTGGAGCGCAGCGCCCTGGCCTATCTCCTCGGCGGCGGGCAGGCGATCGCCGCCAGCGCCTTGCCGCAGGCGCTGCAGGACTGGGGCGATGGCTGTCCGGATATCCTCGTCGAACCGGCGCCGGAGCCCGGCAATGAACGCTTCGAGCTGAACGGAGTGACCCCGTTTGTGGGTGCGGCAAGGCAGTCGCAGCGCGTCGCGGGTGAGCACTGGTGGATCGCCAGTTATTCGGCGCTGAAAACCGAGGGCGAGAGCGGCGCTGCGCCAGCTGCGGCCGCGCCCGCGGCCGAGACAGCCAGCGAAGCGGTTTTTCAGGAGGCCATGGTGGCACAGCTGGCACAGCTGCCTCTGCTGGCTTTGGCGACGCAGGCTGGCATGCCGGAATCCGGGCTGTCGCCGCTGTCTGGCGCCCGGACAGCGCTTCCTGCGCTGGCCGTCGCCAGCGGCCTCGGCTCGCTGCACGGCTTCCCGCGCGGCGCCGAGGCGGGCACTTTTCTGCACGATCTGCTTGAAGCAGTGGCCAGGCAGGGCTTCGCTACGGGCGCCGGCGATCAGGCGCTGCAGCGCGACATGATCGCGCGCCGCTGCCAGGCCCGCGGCTGGGTGCACTGGATCGAGCCGCTGACGGCCTGGTTACAGTACTTCCTGAACACGCCGCTGCGGCTGAACGCCATGCCTGGTGCGCCGGAAACCTCGATCCGCCTGTCCGAACTGAATGCGGCCATGGCCGAGATGGAGTTCTGGCTGGCCGTGCACAGCGTTCCCACCACCCGCATCGACGCGCTGGTCTGCGCGCACACGCTCGCTGGCGCGGCACGCCCGGCATTGCTGCCGGCGCAGTTGAACGGCATGCTCAAGGGCTTCATGGACCTCGTTTTCGAACATCAGGGCCGCTACTACGTTGCCGACTACAAGTCGAACTGGCTGGGGCCCGACGATGCCGCTTACACGCCGGTGGCGATGCGCGCCGCGATTCTGCACGCGCGCTACGAGTTGCAGTACGTCCTCTACCTGCTCGCCCTGCATCGCCTGCTCAAGTCGCGCCTGCCCGATTACGACTACGACCGCCACGTCGGCGGGGCGGTCTACATCTTCCTGCGCGGGGTGTACGCGCCCAGTCAGGGTTTGCACGTCGAGCGACCGCCGCGGGCATTGATCGAAGCGCTCGATGCGCTGTTCAGGCGTCGTGGCGCGAGGACAAGAATGGCCGGAGAGCGGCCATGAATGCCCGCAGCTTCGACGCCCGCGAGCCAATGCAGGCGCTGTTGGCGAGCTGGGCAGCGCGGCAATGGCTGCGCCCGCTCGATACCGCCTTTGCCGATTTTCTGTGGCGCGAAGTTCCCGACGCGCCGCCGTTCCTGATCCTCGCCGCTGCCCTGGCCAGCCATCAGCTTGGGCGTGGCCATGCCTGCCTCGATCTCGAGGCGACGCTGAAAGCGCCGGCATTCGCCTTGTCGCTGCCACCCGAAGGGGACAGCGCAGGAAGCAGCCCGGCCGAGGCACTCGAGCCGCCACCGCTGCCCGCCGAAGTCCTCGCCGGCTTGAGCCTCAGCCAGTGGCAGCAGGCGCTTGCGCAGCCGCTGCTGGTCGGTGCCGGCGCCGGCAATACGCCGCTGCTGCGTGTCGGCGGGCGCCTCTACCTGCGCCGCTACTGGCAGTACGAGCAGGACGTGCGCGGCGCGCTCGAGCGCCGCCTGGCAATGTCGAGCAGTTTGCAGGCAGCGCTGCCGATTGCCGCGCTGCGCCAGACGCTCGACCTGCTCTTTGCGCCGGCTGCGGCTGCGGGTGGCGCCACTGACTGGCAGAAGATCGCCTGCGCGCTCGCCGCGCGCAGTGGCTTCAGCATTATCACCGGTGGCCCGGGTACCGGAAAGACGACGACCGTGGTCAGCTTGCTGGCGCTGCTGCAGGCGGTGGCCCTGAAACCGGCACTGGGCACGCAATCACCCGAGCAGCCGCCGCGACCCTTGCGCATCCGCCTGGCGGCGCCGACCGGCAAGGCTGCGGCCCGCCTCAACGAGTCGATCGCCAACGCCGTTGCCCGCCTGCCGCTGGCCGCGTTGCCGCACGGCGAAGCGGTGCGTGCGACGATCCCGGTGACCGTGAGCACCCTGCATCGCCTGCTCGGCAGCCGGCCCGATAGCCGCCGCTTTCGCCACCATGCCGGCAATCCGCTGGCGCTCGACGTGCTGGTGATCGACGAAGCGTCGATGGTCGACCTGGAAATGATGGCCGCCGTACTCGCCGCCCTGCCGCCTTCGGCGCGCTTGATCCTGCTCGGCGACAAGGACCAACTGGCCTCGGTCGAGGCCGGAGCGGTGCTTGGCGAGCTGTGCCAGCGTGCTCGCGACGGCCACTACACGCCGGCCACCTGCGACTGGCTGGAGCAGGCGAGCGGCGAGCGCGTGGCGCCGGAGCTGCTTGATGTTGCGGGCAGTGTCCTCGATCAGGCGGTGGTGATGCTGCGCCACAGCCACCGCTTTTCTGCGCGCAGCGGCATCGGGCAACTGGCCGAGGCGGTCAATGCCGGCGATACCGTCAGGGTCGGCCGGCTCTGGCAGCAGGCCCATGCCGATCTCGCCCTGTTGCCGCTTGGCGGCGGCGACGATGACGACGAGGCTGGCTTCAGCGCCTTGATCGTCGATGGCGGCCCGGCGAGGGCAGCAACAGCAAGCACCGTCGACGCTGACCGCGACCCAACCGCCGTGGCCTCGCCGCCGCAGCGCAATGGCTATCGCCACTACCTCGAAACCCTGCGCGAGCAGCAGCCCGCGCCCGCCGCCAGCCAGGAAGCGTTTGACGACTGGGCGCGTGCAGTGTTGCGCGCACACGGCCAGTTCCAGGTGCTGTGCGCGCTGCGGCGCGGGCCCTGGGGCGTCGCCGGGCTCAACCAGCGTATCGCGCGCGTATTACACGAGGCCGGTCTGATTCCGGCCAGCGACGGCTGGTACCCTGGTCGCCCGGTGCTGATCACGCACAACGACTACGGCCTGGGACTGATGAACGGCGACATCGGCATCACCCTGGCGCTGCCCGGCGCGAGCGATGATGAGTGGATTCTGCGCGTCGCCTTTCCTGCCGGCGACGCCAGCCAGGGCATCAAATGGGTCCTGCCGAGCCGCCTGCAGGCCGTGGAAACAGCGTACGCGCTCACCGTTCACAAAGCGCAGGGCTCGGAATTCACCCACGCCGCGCTGCTCCTGCCCGAAACGCTGAGTCCGATCCTGACCCGTGAGTTGCTGTACACCGGCATCACCCGCGCTCGCGCTTTCCTGACCGTGGCCATGCCGGGAACGGTGAAGCTCCTGGAAGAAGCGGCGCAAAGGCAGGTGCTGCGTGCGAGCGGCTTGTTGGCGGACTGACGGTGGGGTTTTTTGAGCAGTGCCAGACTTCCGATTTACAAGGGGCGAAGAATCCCTTTAAACAAACCTCTTAGCTGCACGTTACCATGATCAACCAAATGGTTGTCATCGTAATACAGGGATTCGCCGTTTTTTGAGCCCATGCATTGACCGTTTGGACAGAGGTAGGGTATCGGATCAATGATCTGTGCCTTACATTTTGCGGCCGCGGCATCAATGGCAAGATTGGCGACCCTGGTGCGTTTTTCATGGCGTTCCAGAGGGCTGGATATATCTGAACTGCTTTGAAACAGTCTCGCTTTCAGGCTTAGGCCCTTGTATGTGCTAAAAGGCATTTCCGGAATGGGTCTGACGATGTAGACCGGATGGTTTTCAGATATTTCACAAACTGTGTTGACGTACTCTTTTGAGAACTCGCTTTCCAATGACTGTCCATTTTCATTGGTTTTTCCATTGAAGTAGACGCGAAAGCGATTCTCCCTGCTGGGGTCCAAATAGATTCCTGAACGACTAAATAGAATGACTGGTGCTCCAGAGTATTTATTTTTCAATATATCCAGTTTTTCCTTGATGAAGCTGTGGCATTTCTTTTCCTGCTTTTTATCGTCCATTGCAAAGTTTTTCAGGGTTGGGCAGCCGGCAAGAGCCCAGCCTAATGCGGCATTCCGGTTTTCCAGCTGGACGGCAGCTGCCGTAGACTGTGCGTGACTATCGCCGAACAGAATGACAGAGATCTCGCCGGAATCGAGCTTGCAATCAGCTGCGCCAAACTCGTTCGGAAAACAGTCTTGCGTATAGAGTTTGCTGGTGTATTCGGGCTGACCCTGCTCAAGGGAAGCAAACCGGATGCCGGGATGATCTTTGGCTACTGCTGCAGTGATTGCCGCCGTTGATACGGTAGCGGCAGTCAGAGCCGCGTACCGCAAGACAACTTTTGCGGTCTCCCGAGGTTTCTTCCTGCGCTTCTCCACGAGGTGGAAAGAAAGCGCTCCCAAGGCGAAAGTGAGAAGAACTGCTGGGGCTACGTATGCCCAATTTTCGAGCAGCCCACAGAAGTAAAGGAGGACGACGATCGGCCAGTGCCAGAGGTATGTAGAATATGAAATCTTGCCAACGAACTGCAGGAAGCGATTGCGGCTGAAAACGGAGTTGGTGTTTCCGTAGATAAAAAGGAGAGCGCCAAGAACAGGGAGCGTTGCCAGATAACCGGGCCAATGGTTTTGCTCGGAAAGAAAAAACAAGCTGGCCATGATCACGGCCATACCCAAAAATTCGAGTGCATATCCTGCGCGTCTTGTTGTTCTCAGGGGGAAGAGGTATCCCAGCCCGCCGGCAATCAACTCCCATGCGCGTGTGGGAAGCATATAGAAGCAAAAGACCGAATGTGTCTTTGTGAAATATATAGAGGCTGCCAGCGAGGCTATCGCCAGCAGCACCAGCGTGGCTCTGACCTTTTTTTCTCCGAGGACTCTGAATATAGCCATCAGCAGGACGGGGTAAAGAATGTAGAATTGCCATTCCAGCGAAAGGGACCATGTGTGCAGCAGCCAATTCTCATGCACGGGGGCGTCAAAGTAGCTCCCTTCGCTGGCGAACAGGAAATTGGAACTGAACAACATGCTGCTTTTTACAGTTCTCAGCAGGCTTCGGTAATCCTGAATGGGCAAGTAGATGAATCCGAAGATCATCAGTGCCATGCACAAAACGAACAGTGCCGGGATGATTCTGTTTGCTCTGGATGCATAAAAACCGAGCAGTGAAAATCGGTTTTCCTGTAAGCCGCTGAAGATGATGCCAGTCATCAGAAACCCGGAGATAACGAAGAATATATCGACTCCTGTAAATCCGCCCTTGAAACCGTCAATCTTGAAGTGGAACAAGACTACCGCCAGGACCGCAACCGCCCGCAGAGCATTGATATTATTTTTGAATTGCATTTTTTTGGCTGTTCTCTAATCAGGTCGGGGAGTGAAACCGGGGAAGATCGTGAAACCGGGGACGGATCACGGTTTCCTGCTCACAGCTCACGGACCCAGTTCTCGACCTGAAGCCCCTGCACGCGCTCGAACTCGCGACTGTTGTTGCTGACCAGGATCAGGGCGTCGGCCGCGGCATGGGCGGCGATCCACAGGTCGTTGTTGCCGATGGGTGTCCCTGCTGCGGTCAGGGCGGCGCGTATGCGTCCATAGTGACGGCCCGCCGATTCGGGCAGGCCGAGGACCGGTATCAGCTCGACCAGCCGCGCCAGATTCCCAATGGCCTGCGCACTGGCCTGACTGCGCTCGGCCCCGAACACCAACTCGCCCAAGGTCACGACCGACATGGCCACCGAGCCGGGGGTCAGGTTGCGCAAGCGTTGGGCCACTTCCGGCGGCCGGGCTTTAGCCGTGTAAATACAGATGTCCGTATCCAGCAGATAACGGGCGCTCATGCCAGGGGCTCCCGATCCTGCGGCGGCGCGTCGTCGCGGCCTTCGGCGAAGAAGTCGTCCGGCATGGTGGCCAGCAGATCGAAAGCCTCGGACAGGTTCTGACGTGGCTTGCGCAGGATGACCTCGTCGCCGCGGCGGAGGATCTCGACCTCGTCCACATCGAACTGGAAAGACTTCGGAAGCCGTACGGCCTGGGAGTTGCCATTCTTGAAGATCTTGGCGGTCGCGGAGGTAGTCATGGGTGAGCTCTCATGTTTGTACATCCGTCTAGTCTATATTTCTGTGGCGATGCGCGCAACGCTCGCTCGTGCCTCCGTAAGGCGCGCGCGGCGACGCGGTGGAAACTACGCCGCTCCACTGCAATTTGGCCGGCGCCGAAGCGACGGCAGAACGGTCGGCGCGCGTGCGGACGAGAATGCCGCCACGCGAGCAGTCGCCAGGAATCGTGTAACAAACTGTTGCGCGTGTCCGACCAAGCACCTGCTCGCGCGTTAAGCTCCCATCCGTGCCCATCCGCGGTTGTCCACGCAGCGCTTTTCGAGACCGAAGCCATGTTCTTGTCGCTTGCCCCCTCGTGTCACCGTGCGGCCTTGCGCCGTGCGCTCCTCATGCCTCTCCTGCTCGTCGCGCTGCTATTGGCGGCGCCTGCTGCGGCCGACCCGACGGGTCGCGTCGGGCGTATCGCCTGGTTGTCAGGCTCGGTTCACCTGCATCGTGCGGACAGTGGCGAATCGACCAATGCCCTGCTCAACTGGCCGATTACCAGTGGCGATATCCTGTCGACCGCGGCTGGTGCACGCAGCGAAGTGCAGCTCGGGTCGACCTCGGTGCAGTTTGATTCGAGCAGCATCCTGGAGTTTGTCACGGTCGATGATCAGCGCGTTCGCCTGCGCTTGCTTGCAGGTAGCGTGATCATTCGCCTCCGCTCACCGGAAGCGGCCGCCGAATTCGAGCTCAGCAGTCGCGATGGCAGCTTCAGCTTTCCCGAGGCGGGCAGCTACCGTTTCGATACCGAGCCTGCCGCCACCGTGGCCACGGTTCATGACGGCAGCCTGCGCTTCGCAGCCAGCGACGGCGCGCTCGATCTGCGCGCCGGCCAGCGTGCGCAACTCTGGGACGATGGCGGGATCCGCTACCAGGTGTCAGCGCCCTTGGAGGACGCGTTTGTCCTGTGGAGTGCCGCGCGAGAGCAGGGGCCTGCCAGTGTCGCGTACGGTCGCTACGTGTCTCCTGAAATGACCGGCGCAGCCGACCTTGACGCACACGGGCGCTGGTACGACAGCCCGGAGTACGGTGCGGTCTGGTTCCCGCAAGCGGTTGCCGCCGATTGGGCGCCTTATCGGCACGGTCGCTGGATGTGGGTCGCCCCCTGGGGCTGGACCTGGGTCGGCGACGAGCCCTGGGGTTTTGCGCCTTTCCACTACGGCCGCTGGGTGTTCCACGCAGGTGCCTGGGGATGGGTGCCCGGCAAGCGTGTGGCGCGACCGGTGTACGCACCGGCGCTGGTCGCCTGGGTCGGCTCGCCGGGCGCCAGTGTCTCGGTACAGGTCGGCGCGCGGCCCGCCGTCGGTTGGTTTCCCCTCGCGCCACGTGAAGTCTATGTGCCGCCCTACCGGTCCAGCGCAAAACATGTCCGTGCGGTCAACGTCAGCCATGTCACCCAGATCAACAACATCACGACGATCACCAGCAATCCGCAGGCGGCGGTCGAACGCATGCCCTACGCGCATCGGCAAATGCCGCGCGCGGTGACCATGGTGCCGGCCGATGTCGTCGCCCAGCAGCGGCCGATCGATCGCGCCGCGATGCTGCCGCGCGACGGCAAGTCACTTGGCGCTCGGTCGGTGCAGGTGCAGGCGCCGGTTGCCGTACCGCCGGTAGAAGCCGGGCGCGGCGGCGAAGGGCGTCGACCGATGGCGCAGGATGGCCGTGAGCGCGGGCCGGTTGCGGAAAGGAGGGAGCCGTCAACGGGCGGCCTTCCCAGACAGGCACAGCCGCAGCCGCAGCCACAGCCACAGCCACAGCCACAGCCGCAGCCACAGCAGCGTCCGGCGGCCAGGCCGAACGACGTGGCGATCGGTCAGCCGCAGCACGCGCCAGCAACGGCAGCCGCGCCCGCAATAGCACCTGCAACCGCAACGGCACCTGCAGCCGCAGCAGTGCCTGCAGGTGCGCCACCACGGCAGCTGGGAGCACTGCCGGCGGCCGGATCGCCTTCGTCACTGCCTGCTGCCGGGCAGCGGCCCGATGCAGGGCAGGCGTCGGAGCGGGCGCGGCCTGAGCGGGAATCTGGTCGCGTTCCGCTCAGTGAGCCTTTGGCTGGGCGTGGCGAGCCGCCGCGGCTGAGCCCATTGCCTGGCGTAGCCTCGCCAATCGATCGCGGGTCACCGGCAGTACCGCTGGCGCCACCAGCCGTGTCGATGCCGCCCTCATCTCTGGGCGCGGCGAGCACAGCTGCTCCAGCGGAACGCCCTGATCGCTTGCCAGCGGCAACTGCTGGTCGCCGACCGCAGAGCGCGGAGCGACCGGTCACGGCTGTAGAGCGCTCGGTAAGCGGCGCCGCTTCGGGAAGACCTGAAGAACACGCCAAGCCGCCCGCTCCGCCTGTAGCGGCGCCACCGCTATCGCCGACGCTTCCGAGATTTCCCGAGCGGCCCACTGTAGCCGCGCCTGCCCCGGTGCAAGCGCCACGGTCGGCACCAGCGCAGGCTCCAGCGCAGGCTCCAGTGCAACCGCAACCGCAACCGCAACCGCAAGTGCAAGTGCAAGTGCAACCGCAACCGCAACCGCAACCGCAAGTGCAAGCGTCACGGCCACCGCAAGCGCCCGGCCTGGAAAGGTCTGCTAGCCGTGTCGAGCCGCGTCGCGCCGATGATGTTGCGCGTCGCGGCGAGGCGTTCGCTCGGCAACAGAAGCCAGAAGCGTCAGTCGATGCGCGGCCCGCGGCGATGCCACAGCGCTCAGTGGCACCCTCCGGCGATGCCAAGTCGCCGCCGCCGTCGCCCGATGGGCGTCAGTCGCGCCCTGAACGCTCGCGCGAGGCGGGTGGGCAGCCGCGCGAGGGGCGCGGCGGTGGCGGTGGACGGGGCGAGCAGTTGCCGCGTGGGGCGGACGGATGAGGGACAGCGCAGAAAGCGGGGAAGCCGTGACCGTCCCGAGAGGTACGGCCAGGAGCGCTCCACCCAGCGGTACAAGCTTTCAAGGGTCGGCTGCATGACGCGTGTACCTCGTCGATACCAATGTGATTAGCGAGGCGCGCACGGGAAAGAGGGCCAACCGTGGCGTGCAGAACTTCTTTCAGGCATCCGACGCCACAGAACTCTACGTCGCGGTGCAGACAATCGGCGAGATTCGGCGGGACCTGGAGAACATACGGCAGCGTGGCGACCTGCCCCAAGCAAAGAGGCTCGAGAGCTGGTTCGATCTTCTCGTCCCGGATTACGCGGACAGGATATTGAGTTTTGATGAAGGCTGTGCGCAGGTGTGGGGACGACTGATGTCGCCCCATCATGAACATCCGATTGATAAACAGATTGCAGCGATCGCATTCTATCGGAGCCTCGATCTTCGCGGGCGCGAGAGACATATGACGTGACGAGGGGGACGAAGGTCCTGCTGCGTTTTTGGATGAATCGCCGCGATCTGTTATCGTCGCACGGATGCAGACAATCATCTCCGTATCCGAACTTTCCAAGACCTACGAGTCACGCTTCCAGGCGCTCAAGGGCATCAATCTGGATATTCGCCGTGGCGAAATCTTCGCCTTGCTGGGCCCCAATGGCGCCGGGAAAACGACGCTGATCAGCATCATCTGCGGGATCGTCAATGCCAGCGAGGGCAGCGTTCGCGTGGATGGCCACGACATCGTCGCCGACTACCGTGCCGCCCGTGCCATGATCGGCCTGGTGCCGCAGGAACTGACCACCGATGCCTTCGAATCGGTGTGGGCGACGGTGTCGTTCAGCCGCGGCCTGTTCGGCAAGCCGGCGAATCCCGACTACATCGAAAAAGTGCTGCGCGATCTCTCGCTGTGGGACAAGAAAGACAACAAGATCATCACCCTGTCGGGCGGCATGAAGCGTCGCCTGCTGATCGCCAAGGCGCTGTCGCACGAGCCGCAGATTCTCTTTCTCGACGAACCGACGGCGGGCGTGGACGTCAACCTGCGGCGCGACATGTGGCAACTGGTGCGCTCGCTGCAGGCCACCGGGGTGACCATCATCCTGACCACCCATTACATCGACGAGGCCGAAGAAATGGCCGACCGCATCGGGGTGATCAGCAAGGGCGAGATCATTCTGGTCGACGACAAGGCGGAGCTGATGCGCAAGCTGGGCAAGAAGCAGATGACGCTGCAGCTGCAGACCCCGCTGGAGCATCCCGCCCGCGCTGGCCGCCTACCAGCTGGAACTGTCGAGCGATGGCAGCGAGCTGATCTACACCTACGACGCACAAGGCGAGCGCACCGGCATCGTCGCGCTGCTCAAGGATCTCAACGACGCGGCCATCGCCTTCAAGGACCTGCACACCACGCAAAGTTCGCTGGAAGATATTTTCGTCAGCCTGGTGAAGGAGAGCAATGAACTGCACGCCATGCGCGCGATTTACCTGCTTCGAGATGGCGCGTACCCGCCGCACGCTGCTGCAGAGCGTCGTCTCGCCGGTGATTTCGACTTCCCTGTACTTTGTCGTCTTCGGCGCGGCGATCGGCTCGCGCATCGACGAGATCGACGGCATCAGCTATGGCGCTTTCATCGTGCCGGGGCTGATCATGTTGTCGCTGCTGACGCAGAGCGTTTCCAACGCTTCGTTCGGCATCTATTTCCCGAAATTCACCGGCACGATCTACGAGCTGCTGTCGGCACCGGTTTCGTATCTCGAAATCGCAGCCAGCCTATGTCGGGCGCCGCGGCGAGCAAGTCGATCATTCTCGGCCTGATCATCCTGGCGACGGCAGGGCTGTTCGTTCCGCTCCAGGTCGCGCATCCGGTCTGGATGATCCTTTTTCTGGTGCTGACGGCGGTGACCTTCAGTCTGTTCGGTTTCATCATCGGCATCTGGGCCGACAATTTCGAGAAACTGCAACTGGTGCCGCTGCTGATCATCACGCCGCTGACCTTCCTCGGCGGCAGCTTCTACTCGATCAACATGCTGCCGCCGATCTGGCAGACGATCACCCTGTTCAACCCGGTGGTCTATCTGGTGAGCGGTTTCCGCTGGAGTTTCTATGACGTCGCCGACGTCAGTGTCGGCATCAGCCTGGCCATGACGCTACTGTTCCTGGCGGTGTTTCTGGCCATCGTGGCGTGGATCTTCAAGACCGGGTATCGGCTGAAGACCTAGGCCGCTGGCATGTGCGTCCGCTGATGGCGTGAGAGGGCGAGCAGGTCGCGCTTGTCACCGGAGACCAGAACGTCGACTTGTCCTGCCTGGGCCATCGCCAACAGAAAATTGTCGTAGGGGTCTGGTGAAATGTCTATGGTCGGCAGGTTCTCGATGGTCGCTGCCAAGCGGCGGAGATCGTTGACCAAGCGGCCTGCCTCTGCAGGGTGAATTCGGAATCGGATTCCGTCGCGACGCGTGACGCGGCGGATTTCTTCGATTTGCAGCTCTGAGGTAATTAGGGTGAACTGGCCGTCCCGCCATGCCTTATACAGCTGATCGGGTGGCGTACCGCGCGTGATCAGTGCTGCGATAAGTATGTTGGTGTCGAGAATCAAGCGCATTCCAACTACGAATCCTTCACTGGGGTCGGCCACATTTCTTCGCGTACTGTGGCGCAGGCCTCGTCAATCGCTGCTTGCAGGTCGTCAGGGTCGATATCAGCGTTGCGAGCTTTCATGCCTTGAACCGCCTGGTCGAACATTCGCCAGCGCACGGCGTCCTCGATGAACTTGGAAAGGTCGCCCTTGCGCATTCCCTGAGCCCCGAGAAAAGCCCGCAAGGCGAGGTCCGTTTCTCGCGAGAAGGTAACGGTTAGCCGCGTAGTGTCTTCGTTGGCCATTGGCTCTCATCCGTGTATAAGCATCTATCCGCTTAAGAGGATAGCACCCTGTCTGGCTATCGGGAAGCCTCTGCCTCGGTCGCTCCACTCCGAAAGGCTCGCCTGTTGCGTGTAACGGTGGACAGGGAGGTCGCGCCAAGGACTGCCGCGGATCAATGCTCTATTCACTGCGCAGCGCTCTTGCCTCTGCTGATGCCTGTTGTGGCGGGAACGATGACCGTTACGCGGCCTTGTGCCTGCCTGGCTTCATTGGCTGCCGGCAGGAGCTGCATCAGCGCCTCATGCCGCGCCGCCTTGTCGAGCGCTGCCAGGCTGGCGACGCGTTGGTAGAACTGCGGCAGATCGTAATCCTGCTGCGCGAGCAGGGCCTCGAAAGCCGGCACCAGTTCGTTGTAGAGGGCGAGCGATACCAGTTTGGCGTTGTTCAGGTCGTCGGCAAAGAACCGGTCATAGCCGGCATAGCCGCCCCAGCCGGCTTTCAGTTCGGCGTAGTCGCGCCGCAGGTCGTGGAACAGCGCCGCCTTGGCCGCGCGCTGCTCGACGGTCGGACGAGTGCTGTCAGCACCGTCAGCGTCATACAGCGCGCGAAATCTTTCGCGATACGCCTGCATCAACGCCGCAAAGGCCGCCTTGCGTGCCCGCTGCGTCTCGAAAACGGCGCGCTGCTCGGGTGCGGCGTTTGCCGCCAGCCAGCGGCGCATGCCTTCATTTTCCACGGCGGTGGCGAAGGACTCGTTGAACAGTGAGTCGTCCTTCACGAAGAGCTGCTGGTGGGCCAGTTCGTGAAAGATGATGCGTGCCACTTCCGGCGTGCCGAAGCGCAGGAAAGTGTTGAGCAGCGGGTCGTCGAAATAGCCGAGCGTGGAGTAGGCGGGGACGCCGGCGACATAGGTGTCGTAACCTTGCTCGCGCAGCTCGACGGCGAGCTCTTCCGCTTCGCGCTGCTCGTAGTAGCCGCGGTAGCTGACGCAGCCGACCATCCACAGGCACCAGGTCTTGGCCTGCAGCGACAGTTCGGGCGCGGCGAATACGTTCCATACCACGTAAGGGCGACCGAGGTCGGCGTAGCTGCGATAGCTGTGGTTCTCGGGCAGTGCCAGTTCGCGGCTGGCGAAGTCGCGTATCGCTTGCGCCTCCTGCAACTGGTTTTTCAGGCGTGGGTCGTCGGCCGGGTCGTGCAACAGCGCGTCGATCGGTGTGCTGGCACGCATCACGGCCAGGTGTCCGCCGACCGCCTGCGCGTAGTAGCCGGCGTTGCCGCAGCCCACCAGCAAGGCTGCCAGCAGTGGTAGCAGCGGCAGCCAGTGTGCGTTTCTACGTAGCCTGTTGAGCATGCCGAAAGCGACCCGTCTCCAGAAAAGACACGATCTGTGCCGCACAGGCGCGTGAGGCGAGCATCTCCGAATGCGCGACCGGCAGGGTGATGAAGTCGGCCGCACCGGGCAGGCGTGTTTCCGCCACGCTGACGACGCCATCATTGGGCTGTGGCAGGCTGGGGACGATGCGCCCCAGGCCGACGCTGCGCGTGCCGGCAAGTATGCCGACCGGGACCGCCGACGGCGGCAAGACTCTTGTCGTCGTCGGCCGCGACAACCATTCCATGATCGAGCGGCCAAGCAGCGTCGGCATTCCGGCGACCCTGGCCAGCCGCCGCGCGCAGTGACTGTCGAGGCTGGGCGTGCCGAGCAAGACCGCCCGGCGCAGGCGCGGGTCGGGCGCCTGCGCCAGGAGGTCGAGGATGATCAGGCCGCCCATGCTGTGGCCGACGAGGTGGATCTCGCTGGCGCTCGTCGCCGCGATAAAGGTCTTGAGCGCCTGCGCGTTCTGCGCCAGTGTCGCGCGCACGCTGGGGTAGCCGAAGCGTCGCGTGCGGTAACCGTGGCGCTGTAGCCAATGGCTATGCAGACTGAACACGGCGGCTGGCGTCCACAGGCCGTGCACCAGGATGACCGTGGCCTGCGTGTGTTGATCTCGAGACGGCGTGCTGTGCTCCAATCCTGGCTCCTGTGGGGCGTCGCTGTTTGCCAATTCTACGGCTTCGGCAGGGGGGCGTCCTTGAACAGCGAGCTTCGGGCAGGGCGCGGACGTGAATTCGGAGGCAAGCATCAGGCTTCAGGCTTCTGGAAGCGCAGGCCAGGAGCGCGTATCCTGCACACCACACATTTCCTGGCGCCAAGACGTGCGCATCCGCCATGACCAACACCCTCCCTGGAAGTATCGACCCCGTTTTCTCCACCCTCGAGCCGGCAGCCGTCTGGGCGCATTTCGCGACGCTGTGCCGTATTCCGCGCCAGTCGAAAGCGGAAGGGGGCTTGCGCGACGAGATTCAGGCCTGGGCGCTGGCCAGGGGACTGTCGGCGACGGTCGATTCGGCCGGCAATCTCCTGCTCCGCAAAGCGGCCAGCCGCGGCATGGAAGAGGCGCCGGGCGTCGTTCTGCAGGCGCATCTGGATATGGTCTGCCAGAAGAATAGCGACACCGTGCACGACTTCTCCCGCGATCCGATTCAGCCGCTGTGCCGCGATGGCTGGCTGCTGGCCGAGGATACGACGCTGGGAGCCGACAACGGCATTGGCGTGGCCCTGATCCTGGCCGTCTTCGCGGATGACTCGCTGACGCATGGAGCGCTCGAAGCGCTGCTGACCGTCGACGAGGAAGCGGGCATGGGTGGGGCGCACGGCCTGGAGGGCGGCTTGCTGCAGGGGCAGCTGCTGCTCAACCTGGATACCGAGGAGTGGGGCGAGTTCTACCTCGGCTGCGCGGGTGGTATGGATGTCAATGTGCATCGCGAGGGTCGCGCGGAAGCTCTGCCGGCCGGTTTCACGGCTTGGCGCATCGATCTGCGCGGCTTGCGCGGTGGGCATTCGGGTATCGATATCGACGCCGAGCGCGGCAACGCCATCAAACTGCTGGTGCGCGTGCTGCGTGATCTGGAGAGCCGCTTTCCGCTTCGCCTGGCAGCACTGAATGGGGGGTCGGCTCGCAATGCTCTGCCCAGGGAAGCCTCGGCGACGCTGGTCGTGCCGGTCGGGGATGGCGATGCCCTGGCAGCCCGCCTGGTGGCGTGGCAGTCCTTGCTGCGCGATGAATTGCGGGGCGTCGACGAGGCGCTGGAAATCGATCTCGCCGCGGCCTCGGTTGCGGAAGTGATGTCGTCTGACGATCAGTTCATCTGGCTGGCGTCGCTCGCTGCCGCGCCGCACGGAGTGCGCCGCCGGAGCCTGAGCGTTGCCGGAGTGGTCGAGACCTCGAACAACCTCGGCATGGTCAGCATCACGCCGAGCGGTGGCGGCTGCAATTTCATGGTCCGCTCGCTGATCGAGAGCGGCAGCACCGCCCTCGCTGACGAGATCGTGGCGCTTTTCGCCCTGTCGGGAACGGCCGTCGAGAAAGCCGGCCACTATCCGGGCTGGACGCCGAATCCGGCTTCGCCGCTACTGGCGCTCTGCCAGTCGGTCTACCGGCGGCAGTTCGGCGCCGAATCGACGGTGCAGGTGATTCACGCCGGTCTCGAGTGCGGCCTCATTGCTGCCCGCTACCCGGGTCTGGATATGGTCTCCTTCGGGCCGACCATCCGCGGCGCGCATGCGCCGGGCGAGCGTGTCGAGATCGCTTCCGTCGGACGCGCCTGGCAACTCCTGACGGCAATCCTGGCGGCTATCGGCGAGTGAACGCCGACGACCTGCAACTGCTGCTGACCTGGAGCATGCCCTACGGCAAGTACAAAGGCCGTTTGATCGCCGACCTGCCGGGCAATTACCTGAACTGGTTCGCCCGCGAAGGATTCCCGCCGGGCAAGCTCGGCCAGCTCCTGGCGCTGATGCACGAGCTCGACCACAACGGCCTCTCCGGATTGCTCGACCCCTTGCGCCAGCGCTGAGGCGACGGGGCCGGGCTGCGGGCGGGGCAGTCGAGGCAGAGGACTTCAGGATTCGGGCGGCGCACTGCGCAGGCGAGCCTGGTGTTCGAAATCCTTCTGGCGCTGCGTTCGCCGCCGTTCGTAGCTCGCCTGGTTCTTGGTGCACAGCAGACCATGCGGACTACCCTGGCGCCGCGTTTCGCGGTCCAGGTCGCAGCCATGAGTGCGAATCGAATTTTCCACGTGCTGGCGGTGCGTTTGGGCGGCCTTGAAAAGCCAGAGCTGACGGACGGGGTCGGCCAGAAAGGCAGAGAGCTCGGCGCAATACTCGCAGCGGCACGCAATATGACTCGCGCGGGTGAAATCCGTCGGTGCTGCCAGCGGTTCGGCGATGCGTTTTTCGAGATGCGCCAGGCAGGCCGCCTTGAGGCGTCGTGTCGGAGGCCAATCAACGGTGGCGGCTTCCTGGTTGAGCTGCAGGGCAGCGGGTACGAGGGTGGTGTCGAGAGCAAAAACCTGGGGCCAGGCGAGCAGGTGGTCGACGGCACGCTCGCCCATCGCCAGCATGCCAAGACGGCACATGGCGGTAAGCAGCTTGGTGACCAGCGCCGTGGTGATAGGCTCGGGTCGTGGCCAGACTTCCGGTCCGGGTGTCAGGGCCGGGTCGCCCGGCAGTGCGGCGAGCAGGGCTGCCGCTGCAGATTCGAGGAGCACGCCGGGCTCGTGGCCCGCGGCGGAGCTCGAACAGCCGGCGGAACTCTCGGCAGGAGAAAGGCGGATGGACACGCGTTCGAGCAGTTCAGCGCAAGCGTCGGCGTGGTAGGCCGTGTTACGGGCAAGGATAGGTTCGAGTAGTTCGCCGACTTGCCACGCTGGCAGCAGGCTGCTGGCTTCGGCGATTGCATCATTGTCGTCACGGCCGTAGTGGCCATTGGCGGTGACGCTGGCCAGGAAGGAGGCGATGGCATTGCTGTCGTGTAGCTGGCTCAGGCTGGCGAGCATACTTGCTGCCCGCGCCGGAGCATCGCTGGGGGGCCAGCGGCGCTTGCGCCAGTCGTCGCTGTTGGCGATCAGCAGGGTCGCCAGCTGGTGTGCCTCGTTCCAGAGAGCGGAGCCGATCTCCTCGGCGCCTGCGGCCCAGCGCTGCGCCAGATCTGCCAGGTAGGGCAGCGAGACGTCCAGGCCGCCGCCAACGATGACCTGCAGCCGCCCGGCTTGCGGCCAGAGCACGAAAGCGGCCCGCCGATAGCTGCGTTCGAAGCTGGCGCCTTCGTTGCCGGTGGCTTCCAGGAACATCTGCTCGTCGGGCTCTTCGTCCTGCAGTGCATCCGGTGGGCTGAGTTCCTCGTCCGTGAAGCTCAGGCTGGCGAGCGGCGGCCGGCTACCGTCGGGCGCCTGCCAGTCGGAAAGCGTCAGCGAGCGCTCGAACACTTCGCCGACCTCGAAGTTGTCCTCGTCTGCACTCTCGTAGTCGCCATAACGGCTGTATCGTGACGACCGGCTGGGATAGGTGAACTCGGCGCTGCCGCTTTCTTCGATGGTGAGCAAGGCCAGATAAAGCTCACAAGCAGCACTTCGGGCCGCGGCGGCAAGCACTGTCGCCATCGCCGCATCGGCGTTCTTCAGGCGTGCGAAACCGATCTCGGCGGGAGTGTAGGCATGCTCCAGCGGATAGACCAGTTTGTCGAGGGGATAGTCTGATGGGTCAGTTTCCGGCGCCGACGTGTTGGCGGCCTTGGCCCAGCGATGGAGCAGGTCGCTGATGCCCTCCTGCTCCGCGTCGTAGGCCGGCGGCTCGGGCAGGCGGCCTGGCCCCTGGCGAACAAGGTTGTAGATCAGGACCAGGCGGCAGCCAGAGGTGACGGGACGCACTTCGTGTTGGCAGTCGGCGTAGAAGGCGACAAAGCCCACCTCGGCGCTGTCCGCGCAGGCCAGGTCGAGGCAGACTTCGCGACCGCGATGGCGGATGAGCAACTCGCCGCCGGTGTAGATCGACGGCAGGACGATGGCCAGGGTGGCGAACATCCCCGGCACTTTTTCCGTATCCCGGTGGCTGAGGAAAAAGCTGCCCGTGTCATAGACCAGCATCTTGTAGAGTTCGGCCGAGACGGGCTCGCTCACTCCCAGGCCGGCGGTGCAGCGGGCAACGATGGCCGACAGGCTCTGCTGCCAGTGGCGCCCGTCGATGCGTATATGATCCGGACCGATCTGCCAGGTGCGCCGGACGTCGGTGTCGATCAGCGTGTCTGTGCCGCGACCGTAGGGGGCTTGCTCGGCGACGGCGGCAAGCTGCTCGGCCTGTGCCCGGAGGAGCGGCAATGAGATGAGTCCGACACCGGCGACCGCGATCTGCGGGGCAAAGATTTCACTCCTGCCAGTGACATGAAAGTCGCCCGGGCGGCGCACGGTTTGCAGGATTCTGGCGAGATCAACGGTGATTGGTGTCATTGAAGTCAGGCCCTCGAGTGGGTTCTTGGGGTTTTCGCGGCCAGCGCGCAACGAAGGCTTGCCGCTGGCCGCCGTGTCTTGTTCGCGGAGGGGGATTCCCGTAGATTCCGCACAGGTCCCTCCACTAATCTCGCTACAGCAGGGGAGTGTCGTGATGCTTGCCTACCTTGAAAGTGTTGTTCAGACCTTGTCCCAGTTGGGGCCTTCCTGGCAAGCGTATTTCGAGCTGCACGAGAAATGGATGGTCAGTGCCGTTTTCGCGGCGTTCACTCTAGTCAATTCCCTCCGCATTCTCGCCTACATCCCTCAGATCCTCAAAGCGGCCCGTGACGAGAACGGCGCCACGGCAGTTTCCTGTCTGACCTGGGGACTTTTTCTGTTGTCGCATTTAACCACTGTCGCCTATTCGGTCGCTTGTCTTGGCGACCTGGTCATGGCGGTGATTTTTTTCGGCAACGCGCTTGCCTGTCTTGCTATCGTCGCTGCCACAGTGCTGACCAGGCGTCGATATCGGAAGGGCCAGCTTTCCGGAGCCAGCGCTTGAGAGGCGCTGCTCCAGGCCCGGCACACAGCACATGGCGCTTCCCCGAGCACGGATTTTCATGCCACGATTGCCGCCATGACTACCGCATCCCCCCTGGGCGATACCCGCGCTGCCTGGTTATTGGCAGGAGTGGAGTTTTTCTTTGCGCTGAGTTGGGTGGTCTACGTCATTTTTCTTCCCGAACTACTGGCGCGCGGTGGTATCGACAAGCACTATCTGCCGTGGATCATTGCCGCTGACCAGTTGATCTTTGCGCTGGCCGACTGGTGGATGGGGGTGGCCGTCGATCGGGCGCGTGCAGCGTTGCGCAGGATCGGGCCGATGCTGGTGCTGCTGTCGGCGATTTCGGCGCTGGCGATGCTGCTGATGCCCTGGCTGGCCGCAACGCCGGTGTTTTTCCTGTTGGCCATCGGCGTCTGGGTGGCGACGTCGTCGGCCTTGCGGGCACCGCCGTACGTGCTGTTGTCGCGCTACGCCGGGCGGGTGACGCTGCCGCGCCTGGCCGGCATCCAGTTGCTCGGGCTGGCGCTGGCGTCGGCGTTGGCGCCTTACCTGGCAATCCTTCTCAAGGGAGTGGATGCGGCGCTGCCGTTCCTGCTCAGCGCCCTGGCAGTGGCTGCTTCCGCGCTGGCGCTGGTCTATGTCGAGCGGCGCTTGCCGGCTGCGGCGCCGACGCTGGCGGCAGCAGAGGCCTTTCCGACAGCGGGCGGCGCGGTGAAAGCCTCGTGGGCCTTCCTGCTGTTGCTGGCCTTGTTGCTCGCCTTCGGCCAACAGGTGCACTCGGTGCTCAACTCGGCGGCACAGTTCAAGCGGCTGGCGGACCCGGCGCTGCTGCCCTGGCTGATGCCGGTCTTCTGGATCGGCTTCAGCTTCGGTCTGCTCGGTGTCGGCCGCCTGGTGCGTGCGCGTGGCCCGCTGCAGGTGTTGCGGGTGGCGTGTCCACTCGGTGCGCTGGCGTTGGCCGGCACGGCGCTTGCCGTTTCGCTGGCGGCCTTGCTGCTGAGTCAGTTCGTCACCGGGATCTTCTGGGCCGCCATCCTCTGCGCTTCCATCGGTCTGGCCGCCGAGAGCGGCAATCCGCTGCACACCGGCCGCCATACCGGCGCCTTGATGGCGACACTGGCGGTGGCGGCTTTTTCACGCATCGGGCTGGCGGCTTCTGGCGGCGCAGCCGCTGCCGGGGCGCAGGTGCTCGACTGGTTGCCGGTGGCCCTGTGGTGTGTGGTCGCGGTGCTTGTACGCCGCATGCGTTAATGTGAAAGTTGCGTACCTGAGGGTACCAGAGCGTGCCGGAGAGGCGGAAAAGTAGCGCCGGCCGGGCGCTGGAAAAACCTGTCGTTCTCCTGCCGGGAAAGCAACAGGACAACAGGATGATCCCGCGCTCGTCGGGCTGTGTATAATTTTCCGGCAGTGCGTCACTGCAGAATGCAGCAGGGGAAAGGCCGAACCAAGTACGATGGAAGAGACTTTGTTGGAGTTGTGGGCTCTCCACTTCATCTACCTGAAGCAAAGCGCCAGCGCCCTCGTTCCGGTGACCATCTGCGTCGTCATTCATGCCCTTGGAATCGGTCTCGCCCGTTCCTTCTACCGACGCTTCGAATTGTTGGGGCGCCATTTCCGTGCCTTTGGTCGTTGGCTGGTTGTCGTGGGCGTCGTCGCCATCATGCTGGTGACCCACTGGGTAGAGGTACTGGCGTGGGGATGGTTTTATCTGCTGATGGGCATACTGCCGAAAGGCAGGGAGGCCGTGCTCTTTTCGGTCAATGCCTACACCACCCTGGGCAGTTCGGGCATCACCCTACCGCACGAATGGCAGGGCGTGTCGGCATTTGAAGCGATGACGGCGATGCTGATGTTCGGCTGGTCGACGGCGATATTGGCGGTCATCGTGCAGAAGCTCCACAGCGTGGACGAATAAACGAGTAGGCGAGTAGGCGGTGATCCCGGCGCGCACGAAATCCCGCGCTACCGGTCGAGTGAAGTCAATATAATCGGCAGATCAGCTTCTCGAACATTCCGGAGGAAACACGATATGTCAAAAGAAAGACCAAGCGTCGGCGTCGATGGCACCGCCTTACCGATTCTTCCCCCCGACCGTGATCCTCGCTTGTGGACCCGGCTGGTACGGGTGATGTTCTTCACCCCGGGCTTTGTCGCATTGCTGTTGATCAAGGCCGGCGAGCCCGCCGCATTCGGGGTCACCATCGAACTGCTGTTGCTTTCCTGTGCAACGGCGGTCGTTGCAGGACTCTTCATCGCTACGCAGGCAGCGAGTGGAGGGGCCGACACGCAGTCGCAGATCAGTCTGTGGTGTGGGGAACTGGTCATCGCATTCCTGTCTGTCGTTCCCTTTCTCTGCGCATTGCCAGCCTTGTTTCACCAGCTGGCGAACAGCACGCTGCTGCACGCCAAGGCACCCGGTGCCGCGGATATTGCGCTTGGAGCCTCCGAACTCATCCCCTTTGCTGCCATCCTGCCGTTCATGATCTACCAGCTGTCCGGCTTCGGCGTTCTTAGCTATCTGGTGTCCAAGACGACCAACTGGCTACTCAACCTGACCATGCTCGCAACCATTCTCGCCGCATATGTGGCCAATCGCACGGCGCACTTCCACGCCGAAGAAATGTTCACCGGCTTCCTCGTCATTTTCATGTCGATCACCGTGTTTTTCGGGATTCGCAAGCTGACGAGCATGCAGGAGGAATTCTCGGCAAATGCCCCAGCCAAGGAGCCCAAGGAGCCCAAGGAGCCCAAGGAGCCCAAGGAAGCCAAAGAACAAGCGATCTCCGACGCTTCGCCAAGCTGAGGATTCGCCGCACATCATCTGAATTCGAGGAGGTTTCATGGCTGCACGCTCGCTAATCGTAATGCCCGACGACACGGGCAAGCCCATCCTGGACGCCATCGAGGCGGCGCAGGAATCGATTCGCATCAAGATATTTCTGTTTTCCGAGCCGACGCTGCTGGCGGCGGTGATTGCCGCACATCAGCGTGGCGTCATGGTTCGTGTGATGCTGAATCCGGCCCGGCGCAGTGGCGAACCCGAGAACCAGAAAACGCGTGAGCTACTGGAGGAGGCGGGTGTCGCGGTGCTCGACAGCAACCCGGCAATCGACGTGACCCACGAAAAGTCGATGGTCGTCGATGGCGAGCTGGCATTCATCCAGTCGCTCAACTGGGAAACGCGGAATTTCACCGAAACCCGCGACTACGCGATTGTCACGACGCATCGCCACGAGGTGGACGAGGTCGTGCAGTGTTTCGATGCCGATTGGGAGCGCCAGCCCTTCGATCCGGGCCAGGACTCGCATCTTATCTGGTGCAACATCAATGGGCGAAACCGGGTCGCGCAGTTCATCGACGAAACGAAGGAAACCCTGTTTTTGCAGAACGAGCGCTATCAGGACGAAGTGATCATCGAGCGTCTGGTGCGGGCGCTTCGCCGCGGCGTCAAGCTGCACATCCTGGCACGCCCGGCGCACACGCTGAAGAAAGGAAAACTGGTGGAAGGCGTCGAAGGCCTGCGCATCCTGCAGGATATCGGGGCCAAGGTGCACAAGCTCAAAGGGCTCAAACTGCACGGCAAGATGGCCTTCGCCGATAGTGCGCGCGCGCTGATCGGTTCGATCAACCTGGCGCCGGGCAGCTTCGACAGCCGCCGCGAACTGGCCATCGCTGTGCATGATGAGGATGTCGCGAAGCCTTTGCGCCAGGTCGTTCATCATGACTGGGAGCATTCCACGCCGGTGGATTTGTCCGATGAAGGTTTGCTCGCCGATCTCAAGGACATCGAAGAAGAAGCGAGCAGGGAACTGGCGCTGAATCACCACGTTAACGGTGCTCATCACAAGCACGGATGAGCGTTACATCGTCACCGCCGCAGAAGTCCTGCGGCTGACGGCCGGCAAGCCTACAGCACGCACGATGTCGGCGCGCTTCGCTCAGTGTTCCCTGCCGTCGACCCGTGCTTGCAGCAGGTAGGGGATGTAACGCCAGCCGAGAATCGCGAAGCAGCTGAACCAGCACGCGGCGGCGAGATCGATCCAGCGCAGGTAGTTGGCCGGATCGATCTGCGGGATGACGATGCGGATCACGAAGCCGGCAATCATGATCCACAGTACGGCCTTGTCGAGACCATCGAAAACGACTTTCCGGCCGGTGTGACCGTTGACGATGCGGATCAACATGGCCGGGATGACCAGACCCATGGCGCCGAAAGTGAAGACGTGCATCGGTAGCGAGCCGACCCAGGCCGGCTGCGCAACCAGCGCCACGAACTCGAGCAGCAGTTGCGCGACGATCGCCAGGTAGCCGAGATACATGATGCCGATGTCCAGCCGGCGCAGCGCCAGCTGCGGCTTCCAGAAGGCGAAGCGGACGAGCAGCAGCAGCGCCAGCAAGAGGCCACTCCATGCCGAAACGGGGGCAGGCAGCAGGCTGGCAAAAACCAGTACCACGGCGAGCATCTTGATGCCGGTGTCGAGCACTGCCTTGCGCAGGATTTCGGCCTGCATCGCGTTCTTCATGAACTGCGTCAGCGTCCTCTCGAGCATGACCAGAAACGCCACCCGGAAGAGGGCCAGGGCCATGCTCGCGCCGGCCTGAAAATGCGCTTCGCTGAGCAGCAGGTTCTTGGCAACCAGGAAGAGCGGCAGGATGATCAGGAAGAAGTAGTTGTCGCGAAAGGAATCGCTCTGCCGGTGGCGGATCAGCGACCACAACAGCATGGCGACAATCGTGGCCAGGAAGAGGTTGTTGGAGAGGCGGAAGAGTAGCGGCGGCAGGGCGCCGGCAAACCACATGCCAGCGCGTTCGAGCAGCCAGGCGCTGACCAGCAGGATCAGCGCCGTGCCGTGGTAGCCGCGGATCTTCACCCAGTTCTTGGTCGAGGTGAGCAGGAAACCACCCATCACTGCCCAGCCGAAGCCGAAGAACATTTCATGTGCGTGCCACTGGGTCGGCGAAAATGGTGCTGTCGGTGCCGCCGGTGCCGCCAGAGTGCCCGAGAAGAGCAGTGCCCAGAGGACCGGCAGGGTCAGCCCCGACAGGCAGGCGAGGGCGAAGAACGGTCTGAAACCGACTAGCCAGAGGGGTTTATCCGAAAACCGCATGTTCAGCTTGCCTCGATGTAGGTGTTGCCTGGAAATGGCCGTTTAATGTGAAAGTCGCGCAAGCGACTCACGAAGCTCCCTTCTCCCCCTGCGGGAGAAGGGCCGGGGGAAGAGGGGGAAACGGTCATGACCTTCATGAGGTGGGGTGTCTCCAGCAGTCATGACCGTTAGGCAGACGAGTAGGGTGCCGACCGGCGCGCCTCGTCAGTCGGGGATTGTCGCCTGGCGGACAGCGCCTGGCTTTGATCTAGAACGGGGCCGGGCACAAAAAGCGCAGCGGCTGGTCGCTCTCGGGGTGGGCGAAGGCCAGCACCTCGGCGTGCAGCATCAGGCGTGTGTTCGCCACCGTGAGTTCGGCGCTGCCGTAGAGCGCGTCGCCGATGATCGGGTGGCCGACGGCCAGCAGATGCACGCGCAGCTGGTGCGTGCGCCCGGTCAGGGGAACCAGTAGCAGGCGCGAGCGCTTGCTGCTTGGGTCGTGGCTGAGCACCTGGTAGCGGGTGAGCGAGGGCTTGCCGGCGAGCGGGTCGACTTTCTGGCGCGGCCGTCGCGGCCAGTCGGCGCTCAGTGGCAGGTCTATTTCGCCGCTGGCCGCCGGCAGCCGGCCAGCGACGAGTGCGACATAGCGCTTGTCGACCTGGCGCTCGGCGAACTGCTTGCTCAAGCGCCGCTGCATCTCTTTTCCACGTGCCAATACCAGCACCCCGGAAGTGTGCATGTCGAGACGATGGACGACCAAGGCATCGGAGAATTCGGCCTGCACGCGCCTGCTCAGACAGTCCTGTTTGTCTTCGCCGCGACCAGGTACCGCGAGCAGGCCGGCCGGCTTGTTGACCACTAGCAGCGCCGCGTCGCAGTAGAGGATCTCGGCTGCGCCGGGGCGTAGGTCGGAAGCGATGGCGGCGGTAACAGCGGTGGTCGAGGTCGAGTGCATGCGCGAGTAGGGAGGGTAGGGCAAGGCAATGATTGAATGGGCCGAATGGGCCGAAGGGGATGAAGGGGATGAAGGGGCCGAAGGGGACGAAGGGGGCCAGTGAGGGGGCCATTGTCGCGCCAATTGGCCGCCGACGGCGCGAGCCGACAAATCAATTACACTGCACGGGCACGTGACTGCGACTGCGATTGCGACTGCGGCGCCCCGCCAGGAGTACGCAGGAAGCGCTTCGACCAGGTAATCATCACTTTCAGGAGAACCGCTTGAGCACTGCCATTCCAGAGTTGACGACCATGGCCATCGTGCTGAACGAGGGGCTTGCCGAAATCACCCTGAATCGCCCGGAGCGGTCGAACGCCATCAATCAGGCCATGTGGCAGGAACTGCGCATGGCCTTCGCCTGGGCCGACGAAAGCGATGAGGTACGGGTGGTGATGCTCAGCGGCGCCGGGCGGAATTTCTGCGCAGGTATCGATCTGGCGATGCTGGCTGGCGTCAGCGAGCGCGTCGCGCATCGCGACCCGGCGCGCGGACGCGAGCTGCTGCGCCGCGTGATCCTCGATTTGCAGGATTGCCTGTCGAGCGTCGAGCGTTGTCGCAAGCCGGTGCTGGCAGCGATTCACGGCGCCTGTATCGGCGGGGCGATCGACCTAGTGAGCTGTTGCGACATGCGCTATGCGGCCGCTGACGTACAGTTTGCGGTGCGTGAAATCGACGTCGGAATGACGGCTGACGTCGGCACCTTGCAACGACTGCCGCGCCTGATTCCGGACGGCATGGCACGCGAGATGGCCTATACCGGGCGCAAGGTCGATGGCTTCGAGGCCAAGCTGATCGGCCTCATCAATCAGCTTTTCGAGACTCCGGAGACCTTGCTCGACGGTGTTCGCCAGATCGCCCGGACGATCGCCGCGAAGTCGCCGCTGGCCATTCGTGGCAGCAAGGAAATGCTCAACTACGGACGCGATCATTCAGTCGCCGACGGCTTGAACTACGTGGCCACGTGGAATGCGGCGATGCTCATCTCGAGCGATCTCCAGGAAGCGATGACCGCCATGCGCGAAAAGCGTCCGCCGTGCTTCGGCGAGTGAGGCGCGCGCCCGGTCGGCGGTAATGGAGACCTTTGTCAGCCATGTCGGGCTGGCCGCGCCGCTGTTTGTTCTGGTGCTCGCCGGCTACCTGCTGATGCGCGGCTGTGGCTGGCCGCCGTCGATGTCCGAGAATCTCTCGCGCTTCGTCTTCTCGGTGGCCTTGCCGGCGATGCTTTTCCGGATGATGAGCGACTTCTCTAAGTTGCCGCCGGTCGACGCACGTTTGCTGATCGCTTTCTTTGGCGGTTGCCTGATCGTGTTCGTGATCGGCCGCCTGGTCGCCTGGCGCTTGTTTGCACTGGACGGCGTCGGGCAGTCCGTATTTGCCCTCGGTGGCGTGTTCTCGAACAATGTGCTGCTCGGTCTGCCTCTGGCCAAGGTCGCTCTCGGCGAGGCGGCCGTGCCGTCGGTGGCCCTGGTGCTGGTGTTCAACGCGCTGATCCTGTGGACCCTGCTCAGCGTGTCGATCGAATGGGCGCAGCACGGCAGTTTTTCGCTGCACGGCTTCGCCAAGACGGCGCGCGGTGTGCTGACCAATCCGATCGTTGCCGGCATTCTTTCGGGAGCATTGTTCGGCCTCACCGGCTGGCCGCTGCCGACCCTGCTGGCGCAGCCGCTTGGGATGCTGGCGCAGGCAGCGGCGCCGCTGGCGCTGATTGCCCTGGGCATGGGGCTGGCAGAATACGGCGTGCGCGCCGGCTGGCAGATCAGCGTTGCCATCTGCTGCCTGAAGTTGATCGTGCAACCCCTGGTGGTCTGGGCGCTGGCCCTGCTGATTGGTCTGCCGGCGATGGAAACGCAGGTCGTGGTGCTCCTCGCCTCGCTGGCCGTCGGCGCCAACGTCTATTTGATGTCGCGTCAGTTCAAGACGCTCGAAGGGCCGGTGGCCAGCAGCCTGGTCCTGTCGACGGCACTGGCGGCGCTGAGCACGCCGCTGCTCATGACCCTGACCGGAAGCTGAGAGCCAGGGCAGATATTCCGCCGGATGCGCATTGGGCGTGAGTGCCTTGGTGGTGACGGCAAGGTTATTGGCTGCGGTTTGCTGTGGCGAAAGAAAGCGCAAATTTGGCGGCAACCATTGGCGGCGGAATTCGCTTACATAATGCCTGACCGAAAACCCCGGTTTTTGGCGCGCGCGCCGCCTTGAAAACCTCGCTTGGTAAGGATTTTCTCGTTCGTCCCGCGTTGCGCTGGCAGACTTCAGTCGGTTGCGAGCCATAATACGCGAGTGTAATGGTGTTCGAGCAAGCCGTTCGGACAGCGGCCGGAGTGACTGCATGGAAAAACGCTTGGCGGGCTATGCCGCCATTTTATGGGGCCTGTCGCGATCTGCGTATCGGGTTTTGCGCTTCGCCCGCCGATTTTCCCGTTCCCTCAGGATGGCGCCAATGCGATGGATGTTCCTGGCCACTACAGCGAGCGCCACGTAGCGTTTGAATCCGTAAATCCCATGATCCGGACAGTAATCAAGACCATGGACCTCCAGTGCGTTGATCGCCGACTCGACCGCCGAGTGCTGACGTCGCGCCTTGACGAAATCCTCCGCGCTTTCCGCAGCTTGTGCCTGTTGCGACAGTTTGCCCTTCCGCGGTAACACCACCAGTTTCAAATGCGCCTGTAGTTCCTGCTGGTTTGCCGGTGAGTGAAATCCTTTGTCAAAACTACAGGCCTCCAAGTTGGCAAAATGCTGCTTGGTCGCTTTGACCATGGCCACTGCGACCTGCTCGTCCGTCTGCCTTTCCATGACCTGATGATGCAGGATGAAGCGGTGCTGGTCTTCCATGACGCAGACCCGTAAACCCAGTTCGACCGGCACGCCGGCTTTGCCTTTGCTGATCCATTCCGTGTGTGTCGCGAATACCGAAAAGACCTTCTCGGCATGCGGAATGGTTTCTCCCAGAATGACGCGCCGCCGGGTCTGGTCAATCTGCCGTACGGCATGTGCGATGAACTGTTCGATCTCGAGTTTGGCTGCCAGATGCTCAACGCCGCCAGCACCGCTACACGCAGAGGTCTTGCTCAGCGTCTCCTGTGCCTTGTCCAGGTAGGCTTGGGCTTTGGCCTCCTCGTCGATGGCGCAGACAATGACTTGGTGTAGGGATAGGAAGACAGGTTGTTGATTAAGTCCTGTAGGCTGCTAGGTTCCGACCTGCTGGCAGCCTTGCGGCCCTGCCTCATGGCGCTGGCTGCTGGTCCGGGTGATACCAGCAATATCCGCCAACGGTGTGCGATGCCCCAGGTCGCGCCGCATTTCGACGACGAGTCTACGAAAACCGGATTGCATCGCATCGCGATCGACGCCACTTTCAATCGCCCGCTCCAGTCGCTGGCGCGCATCCATGACCTGGCGATTGGCCAGCAACGCGATATCGACCTGCAGTGACTCCAGTGCGCTGGCCTGTTGTGCGCGTTCGCTTGCTGACGCCGCGCTCAGCAGGTTTTCGTAGTGCTCCAGCAGTCCGCGATACAGCTCCAGCCTTGCATCGAACAGGCGCGCCCGCTCACCGCCGCGCGCCGCTGACTTGATCGCACCGCTGATGATCAGCGCGCCGAGCAGAACCACCGCCAGCGATGACAGCAGCACCAGCCGCAGCGTGTCATCCAGCGCCATGACCAGCAGCCATAGCTGTTGCAGGGCCGCATAGCCACCGTAGAAGATCGCGGCGATCACCGCCACCACCAGTAATGCGCCACTCAAGGTCATGATCGTTTTCATTTTGTGCTCCTTTGTCTGCATCAGTTCGGTTATTCATCAAGGAAGAAGGTATAGGAGGCGTTGACCTTGCCATACCAGTTGGGACTGTTGCGGTTCCACCAGCTCGGGTGACTGTCGGTGGCGGGATCGTTGTAATCGGGGGCAAAGCCACCCGACCATGACGAGGTGTCGGTATGCTCCGGCCCCCAATAGCTGGACACCTGCCGATTCCAGTCGGCGTTGGCGGCTCGATCATTGCGGTGTCCGGTTTGGTTCCAGTAGCCGGCCGCGCCCTCGTGTTGCGAATCGTCATGCCCCATGATGGCCGGGCCCCAGCCAAAGAACGGGTTGCGCGTGCCCTTGCCATGGCGGCGGCGCGCGCATTCGAAGACGGCCGCGGTCTTGCGGAATCTCTCGTCACCCAGCGCCGCACTGAACCAGTTGGGGTCGGCGCGGACCTGCTGCGCGGTTTTGTAGCCGGTCTGGATGGCATGAGTCTGCGAGTGATCGCGGTCGATGGTCTTGATCATCACCGCCCAGCCGCTGGAGCTGTCCTTCTCGATATTGTTGCCGAAGCCGAACAGCGTGCGGCGGCTGGTGTTGGGGACGATGCGCTCCTTGCTGGCCTCGACGAACGAGAACTTTTTGTAGGGATCGTTCTCGTGGCTCTGCCAGGTGCGCACATCGTCGTTCCACGCATTGACGCGGTTGCCGGCGGTGCTGCGGCTGACGCTCTCAGTGTTCATGATGAACTGGTACAGGTCGCCGGGGCGGAACCAGCCGCTGCTGAAGTCGGGGTGGATCTTGGCCTCCGCCAGGGTATCGCTGCCCATCAGCGCCTGCATCTGCGTCGCCAGCTCGTCCAGCACCTGTTCCATCGGCCGTGGGTTGGTGGAGCTGTCGCCCTTGATGGTGTCGATCTCGTTGGCCAGCCGCTCGACGTTGCCCAGCGCCGTCTGTTTCTGTGCCGACAGGTTGGGGGTGGCGCGCTTGAGCGTGATCCAGCGGCGGATATCGACCGGATCGCTCTGCATGATCAGCTGCGCGCCGGCGCCCTGGCCCTGGAAGTGCAACGAATGACTCTCGCCGCTCTCGGTGCGAAAGTTCTTGCGCAAACGCCACCAGTCGACCACCGACGCCACCGCGTTGCGCCCCATGTTGAGCAGCGAACTGCCGGCGCTGACGGCTCGATCCACCAGCCAGCTCAGCGCGCGGTCGACCAGCGCGCGCACGCTCTCGATCATCTCGCCGATGCGCCGGCCGATGCCGCTCAACCCCACCTGGTTGGCGAGGAAGCCGATGGCCACCGGCATGCCCTGGGCGAGCGCGCCCTCCAGGTAGTTGGCGGCGCCAGCAACGCTGCCGCGCGCGATGTCGGCGACGCCGGAGACGAAGGAGTTGACGATCTCCAGCATCTCGCGCAGGTAGCGGATGAAGGATTGCACCGCGTTGTAGAAGGCGATGAAGCCATTGATAACGGCCATGATGCCGGTCGGGTCGAGCATGCTGAGCAGGCGCGTGACGACACGCTCGACGATGCGCGTGACGACCCAGTTGCGCACCGATTCGAGCACCGTATCCCACAGGCTGCTCAAGCGCTCCTGGATGTATTCCCAGATCGCCACCGGGCCGCGCGTGGCGACATCGCGCACGAAGCTCCAGATGCCGCTGAGGCGATCGATCATGCCACGGATGCGCGCCACCCGTTCCTCGCCGATGCGCTCGGCCAGCTTTTGCCAGATGCGCTCGACGGTGATGCCGAGCACCTCGAGCACGAAGCCGAGGATGGAGCGGAAGCTCAGATCGGTCGGCGGGTTGACGTTGGCCTCGCGCAGCTCGCTGAACAGCCAGCCGGTCAGGCCATTCAACAGGTGTTGCAGGATATTGCCGAAGAACTGTTCGAAGCCTGTCTTGACCGCGCGCAGCAGATTCTTGAGGAAGCCGATGGGGTCGCGCTGGATGTCATCGATGGCCTGCAACGCGCGCGTGATGATGTTGCGGATCAGGTCGATGGGGAAGTTCATAACCTCCATGATGACCTCGATGACGATGCGGATGATCTCGCCGACGAAGGCGACGAGGCGCAGGATCGGTGCGCCGAAGATCGCCATCAGCCTCGCGAATGCTTCCAGCGGCGCCGCCAGATCCTGTAGGCTGAAGGCATTCCATGCCCGCGCGAACAGGCCACGGATGTACTCCCAGGTGAAGTTGAGTACCGCCATCGCCGCCTCGATGCGCGCACTCATGCGCGCGATGGCGCCGCTCTGCTCCATCTCCTGGTACTGCTGCTCACCGTTCTCCATCAGGCTCAGGAAGCCGCGGATGATGTTGGGCGTGGTACGTTCCGCCGACTCCTGCGACAGCGGATCGCGGCCGAGGATGACGCTAATCAGCGGGTAGCCGCGCACCGTGTGCGCATAGGCGACGAGGCGACCGATCAGTGCATCCTTGATGAAGCCGAGTACGGCTACGGCGATCTCCCAGACAAAGGCGAGGATGCGCCCGACCGGGCCGGCGAAGATGTTGTACAACTCGACGAACAGCGCCGGCGGGTTGAGCAGGCGCTGGATGGTGACCGCCTCCCAGGCAGCGCTGAAGGTTTCGCGAATTACCTCCCAGGTGATGTTGAGGCGCTCCACTGCGCCATCCAGCCACTCGGCCGCGCGCTGCAGGCTGCCGCTTTCCTCCATCTGGCGCAGCTGCTCCTGACCGCTTTCCGACAGCTGCATGAAGCCGCGTAAAAGCGCGACCGGGGTGCGCTCGACGGCCTCGCCGGAGATCGGGTCGCGCCCCAGGATCACCGTCAGCAGCGGGTAAGCATTGGTATGCTCGCGGATAAAGCCGATCAGCGCGTTGACGACATAGTTTTTGATGATGCGCAGCAACTCGCTGGCGACGTTGATGGCGAAGCGGCGGATGCGCTCCAGCGGGTCGAGGAAGATGTTGGCGAAGCGCTGCATCACCTCGGGCAGGCGCGTCACATCGGAGATGCTGAGGCTGCTCCAGAACGCGGCGAACTGGCTGGCGATCTCGCTCGGGCTGAAATCGAGCGCCAGCAGTTCGTTGTCGAGCCACTGCGCCGCCTCGGCCAGCGCGCCTTCCTCTTCGAGCTTCTGCTTCAGCGACTCGCCGTTGGGGATGATGTCGAGACCGGCCTCGATGAAGTTGCGGCCGTTGCGCTCGACGCGCCCACCGCTGATCGGGTCGCTGCCGTAGACCACCGTGAACAGGCGGTAACCCGGCATGCTGCGCACGAACTCGGCGGCGCGCTCCTTGAGATAGTTGACGGCATCACCGACCGTCTCGCCGACCCATTCGACGGCGCTGCTGACGGCGTTGGAGATGGCGCTGATAGGGTTCCAGAAGCGCTGCACACGCGGCGTGGTGGCGCTGATCTCGCGCTGCGCGGCGCGCATGCCGCCGCGTTGCTGCACCACGTGGGTGGTTTCATGCGCCATCAGGTGCAGGTCGGATTGCGACTGCCCCTCGCCGAGCCAGATATCGTTGCCGTGGGTGAAGGCGCGCGCGTTGATCGCCGCGGCGGCCTGGTTGGCGCTGCTGTCCTCATGCACGCGTACGGTCGACAGGTCGGTGCCGATGCCGGCCTCGAGGCGTGAGCGCACATCCGGGCGCAACGGAGCGCCGGCGGAAGGGCTGTGGATGGCCTGCGCCGCGGCATGCGATGTGGTCACCTCGCCCTTGGCCTGCAGCGGCTCTTCCTCGGGCAGGCGTTGCAGCGGGTGGGTCTGTAGCGCCCCCGCTTCCTCGGCTTGGCGCTGGATGAGGCGGGCCTGACCCGGTTCTTCCTCTTCTTCCGGCTGGCGCTGCAATAGCCCGGTCTGGGCCGGCTCCTCTTCCTCGTTGTCCGCCTGACGTTGCAGCAGCCGGGTCTGCACCGCCTCCTCATCTTCCTCATTGCCCTGCGCCTGGATCTCGCCCTGCTCGCGTTCCTCGCGGTTGTCGACCTCGCTGGCGCAACTCACCGGGCTGGAGAAATGGCTACCGAGCGGGCTGATGTCGGCCACCGCGCGGTTGGCGACGACATGGTCGGCGACGCGGTCGGCCTCGCGCTCAAAATGATCGTTGGGCTGACCGATGCGCAGCTTGGGTTGGATGATGCGGCGAATCGTGTCGAGCTGACGGTCGACGCTTCTTGATTGGGGTCGGTGTAGCTGCCGCCGGGCGCCAGTGGCGGGCTTTGATTTGTTATCTCTGACCGAGAAGGTTTTCATTCGGGCGTCCGTGGCTCATTCAACAAGTGAAAACCATGAACTTCGACTTCTTGCTCGGGCGCGCGATGCTCGCGCGCAACGGCTTGAAAATCTGGCTGCCAGAAATCCGGTAAGGGAAGTTAAACGATTGCAGGGAGGGGGTGAAACAGGCGACCTGAACGGCCGCCCCGTTTGCGCTGGACTCAGAACCGAACTCACCCTCAAATCGGATAGCGAAAGGCATGAAAACACAGCCGCAGCCAGCGATCTTAGCGAGGGCCCCCCGTTACCAACACATATAGGGATAGAGCCAACGAATGAAAATATTAGAGTTGTCATCGAAACAAGTCAAGCATTGTTTTCTACCAGGAACATCGACCCCGGATCGACCTGGGTTTTGATCGCGCAGTTGTCGAGCAGGTTGTTGATCACCTGCCACAGCGGCTGACGAGTACCGTCGTCACCATTGGGGTCGTTTAGTATCGCTCTCACCAAGATACCGCGCCTGAAACCACTAAGATGATTGAATCGGATCAGCAACGCTCTGCCCTGGTAACCGTACAACCGGATACCATCCGCGCTTCTTGGCTTGCTCGCGGGGAAATGCGTGATGCTGATACGATTGGATTCGATATCCAGGCTGTCGCAGTTTCCAACCAGGATCCCATGCCTTTCACCGGCATACTCCGCCGACAGATAGCTGTGGATCATGTTGTCCCGGATTTGCACTCGACCACCTTTCAGGACTGCTGGATTCTCTTTGTCGTTGTTACTCAGGCCTATGTGGATGCCCTGGCCGGCGCCGATTATGGTATTGCCAAACAGGCGGATCTCATTGGCCTGGCGGCCAGCGCAAACGATACCCTGACGGGCGATCGCCGGCAGATTCGAGATCACCGTCGTGTACCAGTGTTTGAAGGCGCTGAATCCATCCACGTCGCCCTGCTTGAGCAGGATTTCGTCGGCGAGTCGCTTGACATGGCGGATGATGCCATAGGCTCCGACCCCTTTAGTTGGCGGATTCAGGGCCAGGTATGTGCGCCAGCTGTCAACCAGATCCGCATCGGTTGAAAAATAGAGCCGTATGCTTTCATCACTGAAATCGATAATTCCATTACGACGAATACCGGAGACCGCAGGATGATCACTACCGGAAAAGCCCTCACCATCGAAGGAGAAATTAGAGATCAACGTCCTGCGGAATGCCTGGCGGTACTTTTTCTCTTCGAGCTGCGCCTTTAGGCTCCAGCCTTTGGACTTCTTCCTGACCTGAATTTCATTGTCCTCGACCAGCGCACGATCGGCATTGACCAGCAAGATGCCAACCTGATTGCGCCCTGGATTGATCCGGCAACGCCGAATCCGCGTCGAGCGGCGAACGCCACTATTGGCGTCGCTGTGCATTACGCGCAAGCATGATGCCGATCGCTTGTCCGCCGCTTCCGCACAGGACAGCGTCGCGTGATCGACATCGACCTCGGCGACATCGACTATATCCAGCGTGCCTTTAAGGTTGCTTAGCGCTTTGCTGTTACCGGCCTTGCTACTGAGCATGGCGATATCGCGTACGCGCAGGCTGGCGCAGGCGATGATTTGCAGCGCGGATTCGCTCTGCGGCGCCAGCACCCGACTTTGCGGACCACAGCCATAGATCGCCACATGCCCCTTGTCCCGCAGCACCACGGTGTCCTTTACATGATGGTCTCCGGCGCTGAAATAGATCTCGACGTCCTGCCCATCCTGAAGGCCGGCCAGCCTGGCATGCACATCCTCATCGGGTTTGATCGTGATCCGATAGCAGGAGGTCGCTTTATTCCAGCACGCGAGTTGATCGATCGCTTCCTGCACCGTCGCAGGCTTGTTGGCGCCGTTGCCGTCGTCGATGGATTTCCAGCATGCCTGCTGAATCGTTGGATCGTAGGGCAGCATGCCAGCATCCAGATGGCACAGCAGCGCATTCCACATCGCGCGCACTCGGAAACTCCCGGAAGGATCGCCAGCGCGGTGTTGCAGCATCCCCTGCAGGTGCTGCAACAGCGTGTTGGTCTGCGGCGCGCAATTGGGCAGGCTGTACGGGATATCGTCGCTGTCGAGATTGTTGAGCAAGGCATCGATGGCCTGCTGAACGGTTGCCGGGCGGCTCGTGGACTCATTGACATCATCCCAGCGATTACCGTTTGGCAGGGCTTCGTAGGGAATATGTCCGGCCTTGAGTTCACACAGTAGCGCGTCGAGTACGTCCTTAACGCTGTAATAGCCGTCCAACCCGAGACGCGAGGCGTCCGGCCCCAGCAACAGGTGATGGACTGTCAGTGGTGTAGCGCTGGCAGGCTGGCAGGCCGGTGCATAGGCGACCTGGTCGGCGGATACCAGATTGGCGTAGAAGAACACCGGCGGCGAGAAATCCGCTGCCGGGCTGGCGGCATCGTACGGGGTGACAAGGCTGGCGCGAACACAGCATTTCTCGCCGATCACCGCGCCCGGTGTCCAGTTACAGGCGGCGATGCCGTGATCATTGGTGATACCGCCATCGACGAGACTGAGCGTACCGCCACCGGCCTCGATCACGAAGCGCACCGTGGCGCCCGCCACCGGCCATTCGCCGTTGGCGACACCGACGCGCAGCGGCTGCGGCAGCACCTGGCCGGGCACGATCTCCTGGCCGTCGCCGCCGGCCATGAACAGGCGCGTCATCTCGCTCAGGGTCGGGAAGGCATATTTTCGATCGAGCTCGGGGTTGGGTTGCAACGCACCGCCGACGACGCTGCCCAGCGTCAGGTAACGATGCAGGACGCCGCGTGGTGGTGCGCCGACGAGCAGCGTGCTGCCCTCGGCGTGGATCGCCTCGCGCACCTCGGCCAGCCAGTAGTCGCCGGCAACGAAGGAGTGGCCGCCGAGCGCCAGGCTGAAATCCATGGAGTTGAGGATCATGTCGAGCGTGGGGCCGACCACGACATGGCCGAGTGCATCCTCGTCGTTAACCTCGGACAGGTCCACGCCGCGATCGCGGCCTTCCAGCAGCGCATTGCCGTGGAGATCGATGCGGCAATAGCCGTCCCAGCGCCGCACCAGCACCGGGTTAGCGGCGGGGTTCGAATTGGGGATGGCCCGCACCGCGTAGCCGCCGGAGGATTCATCGAACACCGCCAGCGGGACGCGTGACGGCCGCCATGGGCCGGTGGCGAGCTGTACCCCGAGATGACGTTCGCTGGTCTCGTCATAGAATTCGTAGACCCAGTCGTTGCCGATGAAACCGGCCGGCATCAGCGCCTCGCTGGCCTCGGCGACGAACTGCTCGGCGCCGTTCTCGGTTGACCACTTGAGAGTGATCTCGCTGGGGTTGTCGGCCGGGCCCTTGACGTCGTGCACCTCGACGCGGAACAGGTAATTGCCGACACGTGAATCGATATCGAGCTCGGCGGCGCAGGGATCGCAGGCGTCCGGCTTGGTGGTTTTCTGCGTCAGTGTCAGGGACAGCTGCGCGTCGCCCCGGCGCGGGTTGTGCGGCGATTGTTCCGGATCTATGGCTACCGGGCACCACTTGACCTGCACCAGCATCTGCTGACGACTGCAGGTGTCTGCGCCATGCAGGCCGACATCGCGAAGGCGCGCGTCGCTGAGCTGGGTGACGGCACGTTCCCACACATCGGCATACAGGCGATAGTCGCCGGTAGTCGGCGGTGGACTGGGGAAATCGGGCTGGCTGCCGTAGTCCAGCGGCGCGGTGCCCGGCAATTCGGCGGCGGCGCCGTCGATATACACATGACCAGGCTGGATCTTGATGCCGGTGCTGTCGACGATGCGCAGCGGGCGATGGCGCGGCGTGCCGCCGATGCTGCCGGCACTGTTGCCGATGACATCCTTGAGCGCGTCGCCGAGACGCCCCTTGAGTATGTCCACCAGCTCGTTCCAGTCGGCATCGGTGAGCATGCGTCCCTGTTGCTGATAGACACCGGTGTAGTTTTTATCCGGTTGCAGACTGTCCCTGGAAATTTCGGTTTTCATGATGACCCCCCATTACTGGAATTCTTTATCTCGGGCGGCAGGCCGAGCAGGCGCCGGTCGACGATGAGCACCGGCTCCATGCCCACCGGCAGGAACTCGAGCAGCTTGTCCTGCATCGCCTCGAATTTGAGGCTGTAGTAGCGATGGTGATGCGCGCCCATCTCGCCGCCATCCTCCGCGCCGAAGCGGATGCTGTGCGGGGTGTAGCGGTCGAGCACGCCGTAGCCGGCTTCACCGTAGGCCGCGACACGCTGTTGATAGGTGCCGTCGCTGCAGTAATCGAAGCGCACGAATACCGGCATCTCGCGCGTATTGGTGCTGCTCCGCCCGGCTGTGGCGTTGAGCGTCGTTCCATCGACCGCGGCCGGGATACGCGAATAGCGCAGGCAGCCGGATTCCGGCTCGCCGCCGGCGCCGTCACCGATGTCGCCGACGAAGATGCAATCGCTGGCCTGCAGTTGCAGGCAATGCGCATGCTGCATGACGGTGCAGTACTCGAGCCGCGCCAGGCCATTGAGTAACGCGATATTGGTGAACAGGCAGTCCTGCGCATCCAGCGCCGGCAACTCTGCACCGTCAGCATCGAAGGCCAGGCCGCTCGCCATGCCCAGAGTAGGCAGCACGCAACGCCGCAGCCTGAGATGGCCGCTCGCCACCGCCACGTTGCCCTCGAAGATGACATCGCTCAGCACTTGGCCGCCCTCATTCGCCAGATGCAGCGCATCGGCGCCGGTGAAACTGCCTTCGAGGCGCACCGGCCGGCCCTCGCGACCGCCGTTGAAAGCGCCCATCTCACCGCCGTTGCTGGCGCCCTGCGAGATGCCCGGCGGGCAGTCCGGCGCCAGCACCGAGCGCGCCGCCAGCGCGGACTGATGGTCGAAGAACCGCTGCACGTCGGTGACACAGTCCTCGATTGTCATGCCATCGGCGCTGAACGGCGCATCCGCCGGGTAACGACTGAATTCGATCACGCCCTGGATATCGCTACCGACGATAGACGTGAACAGGCAGTCCTTGGCATCGAGCGCGGTGACGAAGGCATCGTCGCGCACTGTGCAGCGATCCAGTTGCACCATGCCACCTGACGACAGCTCGCCGAACAGGCAGTCGGCGGCGATCACCACAGGTGCATCCAGCGCCGGCGTCGCGACATCGACACGTACCGCCTCGACCGCGTTTAGGGTCAGCTTGCCGCCGCTCGCCACCTTCAGTTCAGCGGCGAAATTCAATCCTTCGATGCGATGCAGCTTGGCCGCAAGCTCGACATCATTGCTGATGGTGATGACGCGCGCAGTGTTGTTACGGATGACCTGCACGCCGTCCTCAACGGTCTCGCTGATCAGATGCTGGTACAGCGAATCGAGGCGCTCTTCCCATGTCAGCTCGATGGCGTCGAACGGGATCAGCCCATCGGGTGGCGCCACATACACCAGCACGCGCTTGTGATGGTACAGGCCGTGGCCGCCGTCGACGCTGCGCAGGTCGACGGTGCGGCGCGATACGTCGTCGAAGCTGCCCGGGAAACAGGGAGCGCCGTGGGGATTGAGCTGTCGCCAGGAAAGGCTCAGCCCGCCGAAGCGGGAGACGCGCGCCGCCGGATTGGTCGGCAGCGCCTCGACCGCGCGCGAGGGCCGGCGCAGGTCGACGGTGGCCGCCGGCAATGACGGATGGCGCGCCATACGCGAGGCAAAGCGCTGGTCGATGTCGAGCGCGTCGTCGACCACCGCCACCGGCATCAACGGCATGTCGATGCGCGGCGTCATCGCCACGCGCTGCCAGCCTTCCTGGATCTCCGCCTCCATGTTGCCGACCGCCTCGGCGATCTCCTCGGCCACCTTGAGGGTACCCTTGAGCTGGCGCCACGACACCGCGTGGGCGACCTCGTCATGCTTGCCCTGTGGGTCCGGCGACACGATGTTTACGGCCAGCAGCTGGGCAAAATAGGGCAACAGCCAGGACTGGCTTGTGGTCGGCAGGGTGTCGTCCAGCTGCTGGCGCAGCATGGCCTGGATCAGGTCGAGCAGGTGACCGTGGGCATCCAGGTAACGCGCCAGGTCTTCGCTACCGGCGCCGCCATGCTCATCATAGCGGTCACGGGTGCGATAGACCTCGGGCAGCATATCGTAGAGCCGGCGGCCAAGACGCGAATCGAAGCTGTAGCTCATGGGCGGTATTCCTTGGTGCCGACGAGCAGTGTCGAGCCGGCCGCAACATCCAGGTGGACTACCTGGTTGCGGTCGGCTGGGCGCACCACGCGGGCATTGTCATCCAGCACGCAGATCGAGTTCTCGACGCCATCGATGCCTTCCACCGCCTTGTAGATCTCGCTCAGGTAGAGCGGCTGGCCGAGGCCGCGCTGTTGCAGCGCAAACACGCGCTTGAGCTCGGCCTCGACGGCGGCGGCAACCTCGCGCGGCAGCCAGGCCGATGAATCGACGCGCAGCGTGATGCGCATGTCGACGAGGCGCGGCGTATAGGATTCGACGCTGACCGTTATGCCGGGCAGCGAATGGCGGCCGAGATGGGATTCGACGGTGTCTCGCAGGTCGTCGGTGAGTATGCCGCCGGCCGGCACCACGATGACGGTGATACGTTCCATGCGCCCGCCCTGATCCACCTCGCGGTAGGCGCGGGCCTGCCAGACATCGCTGCGCGCGCTGGCGAGATGGGCGAAATCGCTCAGCGACACCGCGCGCTCCAGCGCCAGCAGCGTCGGCGGTGCGTTCTCCCTCAGTGAGCTCAGGGCTTCCATGTCGCCACCTCCGGACGCGGGCATCGGCTGCGAGACAGTATCCACCAGCGGGTTGGGGTTGATCGCCTTATCGAGGTTGTATGGCGGCAGGTTGCCGGCGAGGCCGTTTCCGACGCGGTAGCGCAGGCGCAGGTTGTTGCTGCCGCTCGGCAAGCGGCGGCCGTTGACGCCGTCGCCGAAGATGACGCGTACGTAGCCGTCCTCGGTCATGCGCAGCTCGTAGTGCCTGTCATCGGACACCGAGTCGCGCAGCGTCGATACCTGCTGCCACACGCGCCCGGCCACCTTGACCTCGATATCGGCGGCGACCCCGGCAGCCTGCGTGGCGTCAGGGGTGAACGACACCCCGCTGACCTCGATGGTGAAGGCCTGGCCCGATTGCGCGGCATCGCCGCTGCCGAAGATCTTCTGCGGCTGCGACTCGCCATGCCCGGCCGGCGCCACGTTACCGAGCAGCACCATGTTGCCGGCGATGCAGGGCTGGAGGCGCGGCTCGAAGGTGATGCGGCCATCGACCATGTCGGTGATGCTGACGAGATAGGGATTGCCGCAGCCCGTCACCAGCAGCGAGCGGCCGATGGTGAGCGCCTCCGGCAGCAGCTCCAACATGAAGTTGTCCGGATCTATGGGCGCCGGGTTGAAGTTGGCGTTCTCGGCCACCAGCTGACCGCGAAAATCGGCCTGTACACGGATCAGCCCACCGCTGTCGTGCGGGGCATCGACCAAATAGAGGGCGAAGCTCTCGGCCTTGTCGGCGGCGACGAAGGTTTCGATAGCGTCGATCGCCAGTGCGCAAGGGCCGTTGGAGAATTCGGCCACCACCCAGTCGCCCTGGCGGATGCGGTCGGCCGCGCCGTCGAACATGTAGCGCGGATCGCTGGCCACCACGCGCGCCAACTCGCTGGCGCCCTCAGCGATGGCGAGCATCGGGCCCTGGAGTTCCAGGTCCTCGCGAATCTCCTGAAACAGCGGGGTATCGCCCTGGGCGGCGTTGACCAGCAGCTCGCGCAGCGCTTCCTTGCGTTCGGCCTCCGTCGGCAGTTGCCATACGACCATCGGCTCGCTGTCCTCATCCGAGCCGGCCTTCATATTGTCGAGTAGTACATATAGCTTGTCGGTGGCGTCATTCAGGCTGATGGCGGTAGCCAGGTCGGTGGGCGGGAAGCCCTTGATGACGAACTTGCCGCTGCTCGGGATCATCATCAGCCCCAGGCTCAGCATCAGCTCAATGGCGGCCTTGACCAAGTCGATGGGCAGGAACGGCGACGGGAACAGGAATGAACCTATGCCCGGCAACGCACCCGGCAGTGGGAAAGGAGTTTCCGTGGGTATGGAAACCTCCGGGAGCTCCTTGGTAATGGTGAAGATATCGCTGGTGCCAGTAGTATCCATCGCTACCGCCTCGGCCGGTGCCGGTACCGCACCGCCGGGGTTGTCACCATCCAGCAACACGACGACCTCAAGGTTGGCGCCGGCCCTGGTGCCGCTGATCGGGCTCAGGCTGTACAACCGGTCACCGGGCAGTGGCAACGGCGATGTGGTTTGCAGCCGCAGGTTGCGTGTATCCGCCTCGATGATCTTCGCGTAGCGCCATTGCCCAGACCTGCGCCAGCCGACATAGGCATTGGCGGCCAGGCCATGCGGCGCCGCGGTGCGAATCACGTTGGCGCCGTTGAGCCAGCATTTGCGCTGCCAGCGCGGCGCGTAGTGCAGCCGGGTATCACCGCTGGCCCAGCCGTGCCATTCGTTCTGCAACGGGCTGTCGCCTAGTTCGAGCGCCAGCGTCGGCGGCTTGCCGTCGATGGTTTCGACCCGGTCGATGGTCACTGCATTGGCGCGGTGGTGCGCATCATCGATCAGCATCGCCACCTCGCCTGCCTCTACAGCCGGCTTGGCCGGCATGATCCAGAGCGTGCTGTTGGATGCCGCTACCGATGCCTGCGCACCGATCAGCTTACGCAGGCGTAGTGCCACGAAGTGCGGATGATCGAGACAGACCTCGACCATGCGCAGCGCCTGTTGCAGCGCGGCAGCCTGATCCACGGTATTGCCGCTTTGAGTCGCCAGCTCGGTGCTGGACAGCGCGGTGATCTCACCCAATGTCGATTCGAGCAGGCCCGACCAGTCGCCCGGCGACGTGAACTGGTTGAGGAAATAGGCCTTGGCCTTCCACTCCCACAGCAGCGTGGCTGCTATGCCCAGCGCGCTGGTGGCCGGGTCGAAGCTCAGGAAATCGAAGATGCGAAAGCCATCCGCGGGTTTCAGTGCATCCAGCGCGGCGGCATGCACCGCCCCTACGCCCTGCAACGCGATGGCCGGGTCGAGCATGACCTCGGCCACCTCCACCGATACCACCTCGCCGTCACCGGCCGGTGCGCCGCCCAGCGGCTCGCCGGAGTGGTTCCAGCCGAGCGGCCGTAGCTCGTTGAGCGCGGCGTCGATGGCAATGTCCTGCAGCGTTTCGAAGATGACCTTGCTCGCGCCCGCCGGCGGGCTGTTCTTGACCTGGAAGCCCTTGGCGATGACGCCGGCCTTGCCCGGCTTGGCGCTGAAGGCGAGCCAGGTCGATGCCGACGCCGGCGGCGCCGGGTGGTAGTCGAGCATGCCGACGAGGCGACGCACATGCTCCCATTGCGTGGCGGTGCCGAGGAAGCACTCGTTGGCATAGGCGTCGGCATGTGCGGTCAGCATGTGGCAGCAGCGCGCGAAGCTGCGGCTGATCTCCCAGGCCCAGTCGCGCCGCTCCTGCTGGTAGGTTTCGAGCAGGCGTCTGTTGCGCAGGCTCAGGCGTTGCTGGCGTTCGACCAGGGTTTCGCCGTCCACTTCGATCTCACGCGGCGGTACCTGCTGCGGCGGGTTGATCCAGTCGCACAGGCCACTGGTCGGGTCGGCAAAATGCCGCACCAGTTGCTGGCGCAGCCTCTCCAGGTATTCGGCGGCGTTGCCGTCGACATACTCGAAGCGCGTCAGGCCGGCCCGGTTCCAGCGCGTCAAGTCCTTGCGATCGCTCATCCGCCGCGTCCTCCGTGCAGGCTCAGCCGGTAGTAGCCGCGCGCCGGGTCGACCGGCGAGTTGTCACACAGCGCCACCTCCAGCCCGTCGAGGGTGATGAAACCGGCCTCGACGCGGTCGGGGAACTGGCTGCCGACGCGCTTGAAACGATTGAGACAGACGTTTTCGACGCCATCCAGCGCCATCAACACCTCGATGATGTCGCTGCTGTACAGATCCTCGCCGAAGCCGTGATAGCCCGGCGCGAAGAAGCCCTGCTGTCCATGGCCGAGCGCCTGGGCGATGGCGAGGCGCACCTCCGACTTGAAGTGGTTGGCGCCGATGGTCACCGACAGCGCCATATTTATACCGACATAGCGCGGGTCGCGCAGCACCACCTCCTGGCCGGCCATGCGGAAGGCGTCGATATAGGGGCGCAGGATCATGCGCACGCTGGGCGGCGGGGTGGTGTCGAGATCGGGTGCGCGCAGGCCAGCACGCTCGTGGAAGTTCTCGATGAGCGGCTTCAGGTCATCATCGTAGGGCAGCGGCGTGCCGCCCGCCACGTGGTCGAGCTGGCGGCCGCCCGCAGCGATGACCGCCACGTGCAGCGTGAACCACGAGCCGCTCCACTCGCTCCAGGCGTGGGCGGCGGCCACCAGCGGGTGTTCGCGCAGGCGCAACGCGTAGTCCTCGGTGGTGACCATGCGTTTCTGGGTGTGGATCTCGCGCGGGCCGGCGCGGCGCGCCTGGTCCATGGCCGGAGCATGGCCGCGCCAGTAGTCCTCGAGCGCCTTGATGGACGCCTCCTCCGACAGGTCACTGGCGATCTGGTCTTTGCTGCGCGCCACCGCCACCGCGTCGTAGCCGATGAATTCGAGCAGGTTACGCACCCTCTCGGGACGGCGTGCGGTTTCGAGGAAGGCCTCAGCGAAGACGCGGTCCTGCATGTCGGAAAGCTGGTCGAGCACCGCCGCCAGCACTTCCACCAGTACCACCTCGAGATCGGCCGGGGTCCAGCGCTTGCGTTCCGGGAAACGCGCATGAAGCTCTTCGAGCATGAACATGCGGTAGCCGTCGTAGTCGCGAACGCGCCAGTCGAAATCATCGCCGGCATCCGGCAGTGCCGCAGGCAGTTGTGCCTCGCGCACGCCGCAGTCGGGGCAATGGCCCTCGAAGCGCAGGTGCAGGTGGGGTGCGTCAGCCATTGCCGGTCCCTCCGATGCTGAAGGCCTGGGATTCCTGGCGGTTGATGGCGGCGAGCTGGTAGGAGATCAGGATCACCAGCTCGGCCTCGTGCTGCTCCCGAGTGACCTTGAGGGTGCGCGAATCGACCTCGCCGTGCAGCGCCTCGGCCAGCGACGACAACAACTGTTTGTGCGTGATGTTCCACAGTGCGGCGTTGTTGGGCTCGAACACCAAACGGCGGATGCCGACGCCGAATTCGGGGCGAAACACGCGCTCCTTCGGGCTGGTGAACAGCAGCTGCTCGATCTGCTCGCGCACGTGGTCGGCGCGCGACGAGGTCTGAGGTCCGTCGGCGCCGATGGCGAACGGGAATTTCAGGTAATGGGTATCGCTCAGGCTTGCCATGTGCCGTCCCTTATATCGTCTTCACCGTGGTCGACAGGGTGCTTGCCTCGCCCTGCGGGATGGGCGGCGAGGTCGGCCCGCCCACCGTCGGCGCCGAGGTGTGGATGTGGCTGGCGAACAGCGACAGGAAACTCTGGCCCTTGATGACCGGTTCGCCGCCCTCGTCGCCGAGATGCACCTGTCCGCCCTTGAGCACGATCTTAGGCGCCTCGGCGGTGATGCCGGCGGCGGCCATCTCGATGACGTTGCCGTTGCTGTCTTCAACTTTGGTGCCGCTGCTGTTCATGGTCAGGGTGTTGCCGTTAGCGTCCTCCACCGTGATGACGTTGCTGGCGGCGTCCATCTTCAGCACCGCGCCGGAGGCATCGGTGAGGGTGATGGTGCCCTGCTTGTCTATGGTCATCTCGGCATTGGCCGGGTGGTAGAGGCGGAACTGTTCCTCGCCGGCCTCGTCGTCGAACTGCAAAATGTGTCCCGAGCTGGTCTGGATCATGCGCGTCGTCGGCTCGTCCTTGGAGGCGTCCTCGGGCACGTCATCCTGTTGCTGCCAGAAGCTGCCGACCCAGATCGGGCGGCTGATGTCGCCCTCCTCGAACTCGACCCACAGCTGGGCGTCGATGTCGGGGATGAAGAACATGCCCTGCTGGTTGAAACCGCCGTAGGGCAGGCAGGGCAGCGCCCAGTCGGAATCCTGATCGGCCAGCACCGACGGGATGCGCAGCTTGAGGCGACCGCGTTTCTGCGGATCATGGTTGTCGACGACGGTGGCGCGGTACTTGCCAAAGCGTTTCTCGTCGACGAAGCGGGCGAGGCGGATAACGGTCTCTTCCACCGCTATCTCACGCCGGCCAGGGCATCGCTGCCTTCCGGCTCGGTATGCCGCCCGGTGGCATTGCGCAACAGGCGGAAGGCCTGGCGGTACCCGGCCTGGGCGAACACGTGGGTGACCCTGTCGACATAGTAGAGGCCGCTATAGGTTTCGCCGATGCCGTAGACGCCGACCGGCTTGTGGGTCAGCAGCACGTGGCCGTAGAGCGAGCCGTCGAGCTCGCCCTCGGCGACAATCTTCCATGCGTTTTCATTGGCCTTGGCCTGGGCGCGTACGCGCACCTCTTCCAGCGAGCTGCCCACCGGCCGCGGCATCTGCCAGACGAACGGCGCGAGGCCCATGCTGGCGCTGCTCGCCGCCTCGCGCCCGAGCAGGGTCAGGTTGGGGCTGAAGGTTTCCTGCTCCAGTTCGGTGCCGGTTTCGGCGGCGCGCACCAGCGCTACCTCGTCCGGCTGGTGGCCGTCGTGGCGCACGTTGATGCGCAGGCAGTTGGAGCGCTCCCCCATGTAGGCCATGATCGAGGCCTGCGGGTCCTCGTCGAGCTGCGGCGGTTTGAAATGGATGACACCCTCGCGGAAGTACAGCTCGTAGCCGTTGGCCTCGGCGCGGTCGCGCAGGAAGCGGATGCTGGTGCCGTCCTGGTTGAGGGCGACGTTGCTGAGCCCGGTCTCGTGATCTGTGTCGAAATCGCTGCCGGCGATCTCGGCGAGGATGTCACCGTCGGTCATGGCCTCGTCCTCGGTCGACCACACGCGACGGATGTGCTCGCGGTCGAGCAGCAGGCTTTCATCCTGGCACAGCACCATGACCTTGGCGTTGCCCATCTGCTCGGGCGCGTCGGTGATCACCTCCTTGACGTAGCCGCGCATGACTTCCTCGGAATAATCACCGAAATGGGCCTCGATGCGGAATGGCTTCCACGGCACGAACACGCCGGCATCCTGCACCTGCCAGCTGTCGTCCTCGAGGCGGAAGTTGTCGAATACCAGCGTGCACACCGCGGCCGCGCCGCGGCCGGTCTCGACGGTGGCCTCGAACAGGTAGGGGCGCAGATCGACGACCTCCTCGTCATCGACGTATATCCTGCACAGCGCCGGCTGGCGGAAATCCTGCGACGCGCTCATTGGCCGCCTCCGGATTCGGTGGCGCGCGGGATCAGTATGGTGCTGCCGACATAGTCGTCGAGGCTGAGGTCGGCGCCGCACACGATCTCGGGGTTGGCGTCGAGGATGCGCCACCACTTGCGGCTGTCGACATAGAAGTAACGCGCCAGCAGGTCGAGGCGGTCATCGCCCTTGACGATGTATTCGAGCACACCGCTGGCGGCGCCGATCTGGCGCGCGCGACCGCCCTTGAACAGCGGCTCGCGGCCATCGGCGGCGACGAACCCCCGCACCTGTGCATAGCGGCTGCGGTTAGCGGCCATGCCCAGCTCCGTGCCGTTGCTCGCTGCGCCTCATCACACACCTCCGGTGGACTGGAAGCCCTGCAGCGAGCCGACCGCGCCTTGCGCGGAGTTGAACATGCGCTCGATCTCGGGGGTGTAGAAGTCGTTGCGGCTCTGGATGACCTGCAATGTCAGCGTGGCCTCGGCGCGATAGGGCACCAGGCTCGGCAGGTAGGCCTTGACCTCGAACTGCACCTGGGTCATGAACACCGGCAGCACCTGCTGGCCCCACGAGAACAGCAACACCGAGGGATAGGGCTGGGCGTCGCCGGAGTTGTCGGACAACGCCGCCAGCGTCGATGCGCCTCCCGGCGCCTGCAGCTTGGGTTCGACCATGCTGTAGAGGATGTCGAGCTCAGGCTGCACACCCTGGGTGCTGGCGTCAGCATCGTCGGCGTTCATGCGGTCGGTGGCGTCGAGCAGAATCTTCAGCGTGAAGGTCTCGGCCTTGACGGTGGCGCCCTGGGCGACGCGCGCGATCTCCTCGGTGCCGCTGAAATCACGTCCGCCTGCGGTCGACTGGCCCTCGCCGAACGTGATCTCGATGGCACGCGAGCGCGTGATCGTCGACGGATTAAACTCGAAATGCAGCTCCAGCGGGTTGTCGCCCGCGGTGTGCTCCTTGAGCAGGCCGCGCGTGACCTTGATTGCCGACTGGTTGCCGCTGGGGATACTGCTCATGTGGTGCCTCCGGTCTGTTGGGCGACGATCTGCAAGGTGATCAGGCGCGCGATCTCGTCATCGCTGCTGTGGAGGCGGATCTGCAGCGGCGACAGGTTCACTGAATCGATCTCCAGATCCCGGCTCACCGATTGCTCGGCCAGCATCTCACCGACGCGGCGTGCGATGGTCAACGCGCGGTGTTCGAAGCCGGCCGGCAGGCGCAGGCGCAGTCTGTCGATGCGGATCATGGCGTCGCCCCGGCGTTGAGGTACTGGGCAAAGTGGCCGAGGCTGGAGGCCGATTGTTCGCCGCCCATCTTCGAAAACTCGGTGCGCACCGCGCTGGCGATATGGGCGAGGCCTATCGCGCGGCCCTCGCCGGCGGCGAGGAAAGCGGCGTGCAGCGCGGCATTGCGGATCTGCCCGCCGCTGAGTTTGAACTCAGCACCGAGCCGGCGCGTATCAACCTCGGCCTGGCGCGGCGCACCGGGCGGGATATGCAGCTCCCACATCTGCGCGCGCGCCTCGGCCTCGGGGCGCGGAAACTCAATGATCATCTGGAAGCGGCGCGTGAAGGCGGCGTCTATGTGCTTGCGCAGGTTGGTGGTCAGGATGCACGGCCCGTTATGACGCTCGATGCGCGACAACAAGTGGCTGACCTCCATGTTGGCGTAGCGGTCACGCGCCTCCTTGACCTCGCCGCGCTTGCTGAACAGCGCATCCGCCTCGTCGAACAGCAACACCACCTGGCGACCGGCGGCGCCATCGAACAGCGCATTGAGATTCTTCTCGGTCTCGCCGATGTACTTACTCACTAGCAGCCCGAGATCGACGCGCAGGAGCGGCCAGCCGAGGGCATTGGCGACGACCTCGCTGGCCAGCGTTTTGCCGGTGCCGGACGGCCCCGAGAGCAGCGCCACCGGCCCGCCGTCGATGCGCGCGCGCCACTGCTGTTCGACTTGGCGGCGGTGGGTGACCCATAGGATGAACTCGCGCAGCTGGCGCAGGCAGTGCTCAGGCAGCACCAGGTCCTGCCAACCGGCCTGACTGGCAACCTCGACGGCGCCTGGCGCCTGCACGGGCTCGGTCTGCGCCCAGCCCAGCAGCTGCTGGCGCGCTAGTGCCGATGGTTGCAGCGGCTGAAACAGCCCGGGTGGCTCGCCCTGCATCATGCCGCTGCGCAGCAACGGCGCGCCACGCGACAGGCGCTGGTGGAAACGCTGCGATTCCTCGGCGCCGAGCACGAACATCTCGCGGATCAGCGCCGGAGTTGGATAGGGCGAGAATAGGCCCTGCTGCAGCTCCTGGTACATCCAGCCAAGGCGTGGTTTCACCTCGGGCGCCAGCGAGCAGGCCAGGATGTCTTGGTCAACGGTATCGAAGCTGTATTGCTGGCTCAGCGAACGCCAGGGTTCGCGCTCGCGCAGCGCAGCGACCTCACGCTGCACGTGTTCCAGACGCTCGGTGAGCTGACCGGGGATTTCGACCCCCCCGCGATAGGCGGAGAGGCAGGCGCCCAGCAGGTCGATGCGCTCCCATTCCGAAGCCAGTAGCTCGGAGTTCATGGCCTTTCTCCATAGAACATAACGGCATTGCTTCGGATTCGCGTGACCAGGGTGCTGGCAGGATTTGCCGGGTCGGGTCGGCTCCACTCGCGCTCGGCGGTCAGTACCGCCTGCCAAGTCTTGGTGTCTACGGCGCCGACCTCGGCGGGCAGGCGAACCTGGAAGACGCAGAGGTCGTCGATGTTGCCGGGGTCGATGCGGGACGGCGTGAAGTCGGCGGCGGGTGCGGCCAGGGTTTTCACGGCTGGCACCTCGGTATCGGCGATGTCTTCCCGCCAGGCCTCGATGCTGTTGTCGGTCTTCCGCCGCCACAGGTTCCAGTACAGCCGGATGGTGCTGCCCGCGGCGCCGGCAATGACGATGTCGAGCGGTCTACTACTGTTGTCGCCGGTCACCGGGAACACGTAATGCAGCTGTCGGCTGTCGTCCGCCAGCGTTTCCATGCTGGCGATATGCGGCATCCAGTCGGCGGCGGCCGTCTCCACCGTCACCGCTTCAACCCGGGGCCGCAGGTCGATGAGGCCGTCACGCTCGTGACCCGGCGCGCGCGTCATCGCCCCCCACGACAGCACGCCGGGACCGCCGACACGCGGCGCGCGCTCGACGCGCTGACTGAGCGGCACCGGCGCCAGCGTCATCTCGTAGGCCACCGACAGACGATAGGAGATGTCACCCTGCGTCGACCAAATATGGTTGAGGTCGTCAAGGTTTAAGGTGTGCGGCACGACCTGCAGCATGGCGATTTCCTCGCCCTGCTCGTCGTCGACCGCCAGCATCGGTTGCTCGTGCAGAACACGCATGATCTCGCCGATCATGCGCAACTCGTTCTCGCCTTTGCTGACATCACGCTCGGTGGCACTACCCGTTGACTCCGGCTCCCTGGTCTTGTGACCGACCGCGGAGATCAGGCAGTACAGGCGCACATAGAACGGATCGGCGCTGGAACCATCTGCGGGATAGCCGTCATAGCCGACGTTGTAGAAGAACAGATTGAGGCCGCTCTCTTCAGCGTCCGCCAGTTCCTTGACGTTGTCGGCCGGATGGCCGATGCGGATGTTATTGACGTCGACCAGTTCGTTGATGTTGTCCATGAGCACCCGGCGCAGGCTGTAGGCGGCGAAGGAAAGCGCACTGGCCGGCAGCATCACAACCTCCTCAGGTAGTGCCGGCTGGCCAGCGACACGCTTGGCCGGCTGCCGGCGTGTGACGGCGCGGATGCACGCACCGGGCGCTCGACGAACACATCGACCTGGCCGATGCGCACCTCGGGGCTGCGCGGCACCTCGATGATCGGCGGTTCGGCGCGGGGACGCTCAGCGCGCGCCAGGGCGGGTACCACCGGTCGGATCACCGAGGTGACGGCCTGAACCAGCGGTGTTGCCGCCGTGGAGTGCTGCGTTGGCGCCGGAGGTGCAGCAGTCACCAGCGGCGATGGCCTCGCAATTGGCTGACGTAGGGGTTCCACGTTATTCATCGGCGCTACCGACTCAGCGGGCAGCGCCGCTGGCGGCAGCCGCATCGTCGGGGCATGACCACGCGGAGGTGGCGCGTCGTTAATGGTAGCCTGCCGGGTCTGAGCTGTCGGAAGCTCCGCGTTGGCGGCGGCAAGCGGTGACCGAGGTCCGGCAGCAGGGACGCGGGGTTCCGCTGCTGGCGGATCGGCTGGAACTCTGTCCGCATCTGCGATCCGGGACTGCTGCTGTGGTCCGGACATAGGCATCGCAGCGCCCCATCCCCTGGCGGTGACCGGCTCCGGTGTCACCACGAGCTTGTCAGCTACCAAGGGCACCGTATCGGTCGTTGGCATCGACGCGATGGGAGGTGCAGCCTCGTCATTCGGCGGCGCCGGGGAGGTGGGAGTTGCAGGCATCACCACAGGAACGGGCATGCTCGCCGCCTCCTGCCCCGTGGATAGCTCCTGCGTCGGCGCCAAAAGCGGTGCCGACGGCTCGGGCGACATGCCATGATCGGCCGCTACCGCCACGGTTCGCACATCACGCGCCTTGGGCGGCTCCGTCACAGGCAAGGGTGCTGCCCGACGCCTTATTGCGGCTGACGGCATGTCACTGCTCGCTGACGGCGGCAGCGCTTGGTTTCCTGACAGGCATGCTTCTGGTCGCAAGGCGCGTCCCACCGGACTGGAATCGGTGGGGCCACTGTCGCGGACGAGTCGGTCGCCAAGCGGCTCTGCCGGATGAAATGCGGGTCGGGCTGCTGCCGCCGCCATGGCGCGTGGCACGGGGGCTACAGGTCGGGCATCCCGGATGACGGAACGGAACAGTCCCATACTCAACCCCACGTTGCCGCCTTGCGGCTGATCAGATCAATGTAGCGCTGACGCTTGGCGCGCGGAAGGTCGAGGATGTCGGCTTCACTCCAGTGATAGTGGCTGGCCAGGGTGTGGATCTCGTCGTAGAAGAGGTATTCATCGACGCCAAGCTGGGTGTAGTGATCGAGCAACGCCTGCTGGAGGCGATGGCATTCCGGGCATACAACCTGCAGGCGGTCGCAGACGGCCGGCGCCAGCTCTTCGAGCGCCTCGTCGATGGCCGCGATGTCTGCATCGGAAAGCTGCGCGAAGAAGTCCTCCGCCGGCGCTGCGCCATCCACTTGGCGCACACAGCGCCGCAGCAGGTGCTGCAGCGCCGCCTCGTCGTCGAGGCCCGCGATGTCCTGCTGATCTTCACCGCACGGCACCATGGCCTCAATGCGGTGACCACCCAGTTGCAAATTTAGCGACGGGTAGCCCGCACCCGCCGCCTTGACTGGCAGGTCGCAGCGCTGCACGTCGACATCGAACCACGCGTCGCAGGCAGTGCAGCGCAGCTTCAACCACACCAGCTCACCACCGAACAGTGCGCCGAGGCGCAGCATCAGGTACTGGCGGTCGGCGACGCTGAGCCGCGCCACCGTAGCCGCATCGACCGGTCGGCCGCCTATATTGTCCAGCGCCTCGCTGAGCACCGCGGTGACGTAGGACGGGCGGTCGGGGTGGTTGGCCGATTCGATCACCGCCTGTTCGATACGCCCGGTCAGCGGCCGGAACCGGGCATGGCGTTCAAGCCGTCCGTCGATGGGCATTCCCCCCGGCAGCAGGACTTCCATGGTTCGCCCGGTCAGGTTCGCATCAGGTTTCCGCCGGCTCGGTCATCGCCTCATCGCGGTCCCATCCTTCGTGTTCGAGCTTGATGGTCTGGATGCCGACGGTGTTGGTGGTACCGGCATCGAACTCGGGCAGCGCCTGATATTCCGATACCCAGGCACGTTTGACCTGGTAGCTGATGACCACGGTGCCCTGCAGATTGAGCACATTGATGACGATGTCCTTGCGGAAGTTGATCAGCGACATCGCGGCGTCGCCGTCGATGTTGTTGACGAGGTTGGCCCATTGCTCGAATACCGGATCATGCGTCAGGCCCTGCTCCAGCGTGATCGGTTCGTACTTGGTGCCGCCCGGCAACTTGCGCACGTGGGTCGGATCACCGCCGGTGCGCCATTCCACCGCCTCGGTGGTCTTTTTCAGCGCCCCCATCTTGCGCAGGCCGGCCACCGGCTTGGCGTCGATCAGTACCTGGAACTTGAAGGTGCGATATGGATCGTGACGATGCGCATTCGCGGGAAACATTGGTGCGGCCATTTCTATCCTCCTTTATTGCAGGGTGACTTTCTGTTGGATGCGCACGATGACAAACTCAGCCGGTTTGAGCGGCGCGAAGCCAACGACGACGATGACCTGTCCGGCATCTATATCGCCCTGCGTCATGGTGTCGCCGAGGTTGCAGCGCACGAAGTAGGCGTCGGAGGCCTTCTCGCCCTGGAAGGCGCCGGCACGGAACAAGCCGTTCATGAAGTTGCCGATATTGGCGCGCAGCGATGACCACAAACGATGATCGTTCGGTTCGAACACCGCCCACTGGATGCCGTTGTAGATGCTCTGCTCGATCATGATCGCGGTGCGCCTTACCGGCACGTAGCGCCATTCGGGATCGGCCTTGGTGGCCAGCGTGCGCGCGCCCCAGATGACGCGCCCACCACCGGGCATCTTGCGGTAGCAGTTGACGCCGAGCGGGTTGAGCTGGTCCTGTTCGCCATCCTCGACCACGTACTCGAGACCGGCGGCACCGATCAGCCCCGCCTCCATACCGGCCGGCGCCTTCCATACGCCACGCTTGCCGTCGATGCGCGACCACATGCCGGCGGCGAAGGCCGACGGCGGGGCATCCACGGTCTTGCTGGCGGTAGGATTCTTCTCGGCGTGATAAAACGGATTGGCGACCTTCACCCAGGGGTAGTACAGGACCGAGTAGGTCGATGACGGCAAGGCCAGCGTGTTGACGGTCGCCTCCTGGTCCAACTCATGGCCGAGCGGGGGATCGATGATGACCATGCGGCTCTTCATCTTTTCGCAATGCGCCAGCGTGGCCGAGATGATGGCGTTGCCACTACCGTCGCTGGCCCAGGACTCGCCCGGCACCAGCAGGATGCTGACATCGCGCACCTTGCGCAGCACGCCATCATAGAAATCGGTATAGTCGTTGGGGGTGGGCGGATTCTCACTGCCGCCGGTCAGTTGCGTGCCCTGACCATTCAATCCCGGCGTGGCCAGCGCAATGGCGTGCGCGGTACCTTGCGCCACGCTGCGACCAGCGAGCTGGGTGCCGGTGTCCAGTCCCAGTATTGTGCGCAAAGAACCGCCCGGCACCGCCAGCGACGATACGCGGGCCGAGCCATTGCCCGAGGTCAGTTTGAAGCCGCGCGCCGAGGCGGGGGTACCGATGTATGCGCATTTGAAATCCTTGTAGGCGGCGATCTCAGGGTTGAGGGCGCGCACCGCGTTCTGGATCGCCAGCGCCACGGCATCGCCATCATCCTGGTTGGAGGTGCCTTGCAGTCCGATCTTTGCCTTGGCCAGAGTGATGGTAATGACGCCATGACCATCGATGTTGAGCGTTAGGTCGCCATCCACCATGTTGTTGTTGAAATAGGTGGCGCCACCGAAGCTGGTCGGTGCGCCGCTGCCCTTGAATTCGGCCGGCTGGCTGCCGCCGATGCGGATCAGCCTGGCGAAGTCGCCGCTGCCGACCTCAAGGCTGGCCAGCGGTTTATCAGCATTCCTGAGCGGTTCCGGCGAGGTCAGCACGAAATGGTTGGTGCTGTAGGCACAGTTGAACGATTGGTAGGCCGGCTCGGTGCTCAGTGCACGCACCTCCTTCTGGATTTCGAAGGCGACGGATGCGCCATCGGTGGCATGCGCAAGCGCGGTGCCGGCCAGCGGTGTGGTGAAGCCGCCGGGATTCAGCGTGATCTGCTTGGCGCCAAGCGCGTTGATGTTGATGCTGAGACTGACCGGCCCGATCATGGCTGCGGAGAAGAAGGTATCCACCGTGGAATCCAGGTCGCCACCCGTCAGCACCGCAGGCTGATACTGTTCGCCCGCCTTCTCGGGATCGGCGGCATCGCCCAGTGACAGGCGCACACTACTGGAGGCTCCATTGACCACCGACAGCGCGTAGTTGGCGTCGCCGGCGCGCATGCCGAGTCCCCTGTAGCGCTCATCGACGACGAATTTGCCCTTGTCCTGTCGACCGATCTCAAGATCGAAGGTCAACGCATCCTGGTCCGGCTTGAGGATACGGAAATAGACATTGTTGCCCCAGTCCCCCTCGCTCGAAGCCGAGACGACCAGTACCGGGCTGGAGGTTGGGGTACCGCCGGAACCCTCACCATTGACGCTGGCGCCGGCGGCGCTCGAGCCTTCGCCGGCGAGGCGGCAGATGAAGGCCGACTTGCCCCCATTCAGATAGAACGCCTGCACCGCGATGCCCATGGCATCGTTTTCTGAGGCGATGTCGCCGTACAGGTTGTTGTAATCATCAAAACTCTGGATCAACTCGGCCTTGCCAAGCGGTCCCTTGGCCGCCTTGCCGATAAAAGCGGCAAGCGAGGTTGCCACGCCCTCGATCGGCTTCGAGCCGCTAGGGATTTCCTCTACGTATACGCCTGGGTGCAAATAGGCCATTGTGAACCTCCGGAGCAGTTGATTTGTTGACCGCACGGGTAATAGATTCGATATCTCGACTGGGCGCCGCGGATAAGCGCCAACCAAGGCCGATAAAGAACGCTCTTGCCGCTCCCACTTAGGCGTAAGTCGCCCGCTTCCAGCGCGGGCGCATAGTCTTGGGTGTGGATTCGGAGGGCTGGTTAGTTGCCATGGCCGGTTCTCCGTGAGGGCCGGTCTGATCTGATCATTCGGTGGGATTACATCCTGGACGGGGGACTGAGCCCGGCGGACGCACGCTGACTCTGGCCTCCGGCCCCGTGCTAGTCTGCGCCCCGGATGTGCGGTTGTTAGCGTTCTTCATGCTTGACCTCCCAAGGGAAACACTGATCGATTGACCGCCAACGCGCGGACCACCGCGTGGCAGCGGATTCTTCTAGAACTGGCCGGGAGTTTCGGCAATCCAGCCGAAACTCCTGTGCTTTTCTACTCTTTCGGCCCCGTTCCGAGCCTTTCGTCCTATTCAGAACGCAGAACGCACCCCGGGCATCGATGGCCAATCGTCGTCGCTTGGCCATCACCAGATTGGCCAGGCCGAACAGCGTGTCAGGTGTGCCGTATTCTTGGCCAGGCCTTTGTAACGTACCTTCCGGTAGTGGAAGAGGTTCTTCACCACGTGGAAGGGATGCTCGACCTTGGAGCGGATGCTGGCTTTCAACGATTCAAGCTGGCGCAGCAATTGGCCGACCAGGCTGTCCTCCGGGATAGCCTTGAGCTTGCCGCGCTTCATGGCGATCCCACAGGTGACGTCGAGGTCCTTCAGTTCGTCTCGCTTCACGGCACCGGTGTCGCCGGCATCCAGGAAGACGTCTTTTTCTTGCCCATGCAACAGATGTCCGATCAGCGTGACGTCCGCTTCGTTCGCCGCGGTACCAACGACGGTGTGGACCAGGCAGCTCTCGGCATCGACGCCGATATGGGCCTTCATGCCGAAGTACCACTGGTTTCCTTTCTTGGTCTGGTGCATCTCGGGGTCACGGGCCTTGGCTTCGTTCTTGACCGAGGGCGGTGTGGCGATGTCAATGCCGACAAAGGCCGCAATGCCTGGCTGTTGGTGATCGCGTCTTCGACCCCTTCGTCCGACAGGTTGTAGCACACCTGCACACAGTACACGCGCAGCATCCGCGCGAGTCCGACCGGCGGCCGACCTCGCGAGCTCTTCGGGTAATAGGGCAAGACGACAGCCAGCAATGCAGACCACGGGATGAGCTGTTCCAGCTCGGCAAGAAACACCTCGCGCTTGGTCAGCCGCTTCTTGCGTTCAAACTCAACCTGGGAAAAACTGATCTGCTTCATCGTGGGCGCTCGTGCATGATTGACCGACAGATTATACCATCCGGATATACGGCGATGTGATTAGTGTTTCCCTAAAACGAGTCCACGACAGTACGCTATACCGTTTCCAACGGTCGTCGTTTTCCTTCGTAGCAGGTCTTGCCAAGCAACTCTAATAATAGCGTCCGATCTTCAGAAAACAACTGAGTATTTTTGTCGGGAATACGGGAAGTGGTAGGAACCACTATCCTCCCCGAGCGACCTTCGCGATACGCACCCGCAGCCGTTGTACATGGCTTTCGACAATGTTGAGAGCGCGCTCGCCCAGTTGTTACGTCCTGCGCTGATTTAGAGCCCTCGGCCCAAGCTTTTCGAGGTTGAAACGCTGGCCGAGTCCCACGCTGCGACGGGAACATCTATCCCGGCGGCAGCGTGGGATGAAGGCGCTACCGAGGCGGCAGCGGCGGGGTCCGCCAGGGGGCTTCGGGATCGTACAGATTCATCTGCCGCTGGTGGTAGCGGCGCAGCTGTACGAAGTAACGGCTTTCGCATGCGACGGCGAGCTGGTTAAGGAATTCACTGAGCACTGCCGCGCTTTCATCGGAGAGCCCATCGGGGAACAACGGGAGAGCAGAGCGGCGGCTCATCGCAATTCCTCGATCGCCAACTGCAAGAGATCGTCCGGCAGATGATTGAGGCCGCGTGGTACCGCTAGGCGCATCGCCGTGCGCAGAATTCTCCCGGCGTGCCGCGGTAGCCCCTTGCTGGCCTGCCGCAAGATCTCCAGACCCGAATCGCTGAGCAGCGTATGCGTGCAACCGGCGCTCTTCAGGCTGTGCTGGATCAGTTGCGCAAAGCGCTCGCGTTCGAGCACCGGTTTGAGCTGCACGCGTACCTGAACGCGCCCGGCCAGCGCCGCATACGGCGCCCGCTCCAGTGTTTGCGCCAGTGCCGGATGGCCGATCAACCAGACCGACATCACATCGCGTGTATCAAAAGCGAAGTTGAGAAAGGCCGGCAAATCGCGGAAGAACTCCAGCGGCAGATTCTGCGCCTCGTCGATGATCCATACCGGCACCAACTGGCGGCCATCGACCAGTTGCAGGATGCGCTCCTTCAGATCGCGCCACAGCTGCGCCCGCCGATAGCCCGCTTCCACTCCCAGAGCGCGCGCCAGACCGCGATAGATATCGAGCCGCCCGAAATCCGTCTCCGCCTGATAGATCACCAGGTGGCGATGCGGATTCAGGCCGCGGGTCAGCTGGCGCAAGGCGGCCGTCTTGCCCACTCCCGGTTCGCCGGTGATCAGGCCGACTCCGGGCGAGTGCAACAACCAGGCGAAGCGCTCCGCCAACAGCCCCAGCGCACCGTCATCCCACAACTCGGCCGCTTCCTTGCCCAGCGGCGAATGCCGCAAACCAAAGTGTTGCAAGTCCATTTCACTCCCCCTTGCAGTCGTAATATTGCTGATAGATCAGCTCGATCAGATTCGGGCCGCTCTTCGTCGGGGGCGCTGGGTCAGTGTTCGCCGGGTCCGGCTGGCGTCGCCGACGTGTGGCGTTGGCCAGTGCATCGAGCGGCGTCGCCGCGCCGATCGCTTTCCCTTCCTCGTCCTCGACGCCGATCACTACCTCGGTATGCGGATCGACCACCAGAGACACCGTTTGACCGGAGAGCTCGAACGGCACCTCGAAGCGTTTGCCGTGATACGACACCGTGCCATCCTTGCGCACCAGACGGCTGACGCGATGCCGGAACAAGAGATCGAGCTTCGCCGCCAACGGCCCGAGCGGGCGAATCCTGGACAGGTCCTGCTGGTAACGTGCCAAAGGGCTGATGCCGTCCAGACTGGCATGCGGGCGGCGGTGATAAACCTGCTCGAGCCAAGCCCACAAACGCGCGTTGAGATCGTCCAGGCTGGCGATATGGCGCTCGTCGAGTTCGCTGAGAAACTGATCGCGGCAGGTACGGTGCCAGCGCTCCAATTTGCCCTTGCCCTCGGGCGCGTACGGCCGGCAGTGAATGAGATGGATGCCCAGCCGGGCGCAGATCCCCTGCAAAGTTTCGGCGCGATAGGCGGCGCCATTATCAACGACCAACTTGAGCGGAATGCCGCGCCTGAGCACCGCCTGCTTGAGCACGCCTTCGATGTCCAGAGCGGTCTCGCCAGGGCAGAAGGCGCTGTGCGTGAGCAACCGGGAAGCGTCGTCGAACAGTGAGACGAGATAGCTCTTGGCGAGTTTGCCGCCGATCGGGACGCGTGGGCCGTGCATCACGTCGCCATACCAGATCGCCCCCGCGGTCGCGGCGACAAAGCTGCGTTTCTCTTCCGGCAGGCTGGCCGAGCCGCTGATTCGTGACAGACCGTGCTGCTGCAGCAGACGGTGAATGGTCGAGCGGGCGAGGCCGCCACGGGCGACGGTGCCGGCCGCTTCGAGCAATTGGCGAATCTGGCACAGCGAGCGCCGCGGGTTGTCGCGCTTGGCGGCAAGAATGGCGGCCTGGGTGGCGGCGGAGAGCTTCGATTGCCCGCGGTCGGCGCGTACCTTGGGCGTCAGCCCATCGAGCTTGTGGAGGCGCCAGGCGTAGTACCAGGCCTGAATCGTCTTCTCGCTCAGATGCCGCCGACGGGTGCCGGGAATGGCGTATTCGCGGCTGGCCAGCTCGCGCAGAATCTGTTGCAGTTCTCCCCGCTCCAGCCGCTCGCGGCTAATCAGCGGACCCAGGACGGACAGGCGAAACAGGGCTTTCGGATCAATCGGGTTCATGACCACTCCTTGTGATAAATCGGAGAGGTGATCAAACCAGAAGGACCCGGATAATGACAGGAGCAAACTGTGTGGGGACCCCGCCCGGGCGGGGTCTGCCCTGTCCGCCGCTCGTTCAGGATCAGGACATCACGGGATGTTCAGCTCTTGATCAAGGAGGGTCATGGCTTGCACCAGGCCCATGGATTCGAATACCCGACGCCAGAAAGCGCCGAAGTCGGCGGCCCGCCCGAGTTCGGCACAGCGGGCGCGCAGGTGAAACTCGAACAGCAGGCTGCTCTTCTGTAGCCAGTCCCACCAGCGACCGGCGGTACGCCGGTCCGGCAGGCTGCCGAGTGCACGGCGCCGATCGGAGCGTTCGCTCAACTGCCGTTCGAGGTGGGCTTGCTGCACCGACCAGTCATACCAGCGGCGCGGTGCGATGCACGCCGGCAGACGTGAACAGGTGCGCCGACAACCAGAGCAACGGTAGCGGCAGATCGGTATCGGGTTGAGGGAAACCTGCCCGGCTCGTCGGTCGGCCTTGCGCTCATAGTGCCCGTGTGGCCAAAGGATCTTGAGCCCGCAATGCGGGCAGCACGGCGGCCGATACACTTCGGGGGCTTGCCTGACGGCCTCAAGATGCTGCTCGATCGTGTCGATGCCGGCTACAATTCGCTGCATGGGCTGGGCTCTCTTCTATCTCGGTTGTCTTGATAACTTCCCACGATAACAGAGGTGTCCCGGCCCATCTTTCGTTCACGTCGTCCCAGCCTCGTTCAGGCAGCACGCCTTCCTTCGCTCTCGCCGTTCATGGGATAGGCGACGCCGTCAGTTACTGGAGAGCGGCGGACGTAACACCAGTGGTGCAGCGTTCATTTGCTTTCTCCCACACTAACGGTTCTCCGAGCTTTCTCGCGACGTGCCACCAATCGGACGTGGGCTCGCTTTCGCGCCAGGAAACCTCAAAACCCGTATCCGTTCGATTACAGAACGGCATTCGATTTTTCCGACATCCTACACCCGCACCGCCATGGGCAGACTTTGCAGCCTGTTGTCCCCGAAGGGAGCGATACGGGGTTTCCACGTTTCCCTGGCAAAGCATATCGGGCTAGGTGCCTGCTAGTGGCCGCGAGCATATGGGTCACGAAAGCGCAGACTTCCGCTGGTTAGGATTCACGACCTTTATCGCAGATTCAAATGCTTTCACCATACCAATTATCTAGCACTCATCCGGCTTGTGGCTGCCAGAAGGGCACGCATCTCACGATTGGTACCATGCACGTTGTCGTGCTTCGTTACGTTGTCAACGCCGCTTCTTGATTCAGGCGTCTAGATTCATCCGATGACACGGGTGGTTCCCTCCTATTGAAGCGGGAACAGTTTTAATCAGCGACTCCGTGTCGCAATAGGTCGTTTCGTGTGGAACCGACCCCGGTGAGGCGGATACTCCTGCCGAGCCCTGCGGGCGCCACCACCCCTAGCCCCGCCCCCGAGGGCGGGGAAGTCCTCTCCGCCGGACGGGCTGGGGTGGTGGCCGCGAAAATCCGCAACCAGCCCCAAGCCCTTGAGCGTATTAGTAGCGTTTCGGCCGCAGTAAAGGGTTCGCTTCGCCGGGCTACGCCCTTGGCAGTGCCCTCAACGCCCACGACGCCGCTTCTCACGGTTGACGTATGCGCATGCTGGCCGAGAGCTGCCGGCGCCTGTTCCACACGAAACGACATAGAGCCCCGAATTGGCCGATGGCCGCTCAACGCAGTACAGCCGGTGCTCAAGGGACATGCCCCCAATGACCGCTTCGGCCGACGAGGGACACTGGAGCCGACTGAGCGTCGAGCTCGTCTACGTCGTACAGCGGACGCTCAGGCCACAATTGACGTTGCGGCACTGCAACCGGCTATTGCCGACGGCCTTTGTTCAGAAGGTGCTTGCCGCTACCCAAGCTCAGCTGCACTGGCCTCGGCGTTTCCTTACTCGCGGCGGCCGCCGGCGATGGCGCGCAGGAATTCGTTGCGCGCCTGTTCGGAGTGTTCGAACTCGCCGCTGAAGGCCTGGGTGATCACTCGTTCGTCGCCGCGCCGATCTTCGCCGAGTAGCAGGCACAGCTGTTCGGCCTCGACGACGCAGGCTGCGCCGCGTGCCTTGCCGTGCCGCATCAGGGCTTCGGCGATGTCGCGGGTCATCCATTCCTGATAGGTGAAGCGGTGGCCGATGGCGTCGACCAGGCGGGCAATGCGGCCAAAGCCGTGCAGCCGGCCGCCGGGTAGGTAGGCGACGTGGGCGAGGCCACGGAAAGGGACCAGGTGGTGCGGACAGACGCCATGCACGGCGATCCCGCGCAGCACGACCATGTCGCCGCGCGGATCGGCAAAGCCTTCGCCGAGCGCTGCGGCGGGGTCGAGGTCGTAGCCGCCGAGCAGGCGGCGCTGCCAGAGTTCGCGCACGCGCTGCGGGGTTTTGCCCATGTGCGGGCCAGCGGCGGCCAGGCCGCAGGCGCTGAGCAGGTCGGCGATGGCGCGCTCGAAAGCGGCCGCGTCGAACCTGCCCTGGCGCGCGATGCCGATGTCTGTGGCGGCGGGGAGTGCTTGATCGTGGCTGCTGCAGTCGGGCATGGCGAGGCTCCGCTTGGCGTCTCCGGGAGTGGGCATGATACACGCCTGCGTGCTTGGCTTCGTCCTGGCGCCTGAGGCTGGCGCCCGTTGCCCTGCGCTGGGTGCTCGCGGATTGCGATTTCCTTGCATCCGGCAAGCCATCGAGGCCCTGGATGAGTGATAATGGCGAGCTCGTGGAAGTTGCCGTGATCACCTGTCGGGCAGGCCGAAGGCGCTTGGCCGAGTTGGGAAGGACATGCATGAAGTGCGTTGATGATTACCGTCTGAAGTTTGGCAGCAAGGAACTGGTGCCGATCATGATCGGCGGCATGGGGGTCGATATTTCGACGGCCGAACTGGCGCTTGAAGCCGCGCGACTGGGTGGGGTCGGGCATATTTCCGATGCGATGGTGAATACCGTTGCCGATCGGCGCTTCAACGCCAAGTTCGTCAAGGACAAACTCAAGCAGTACAAATTCAACGTCGCCAATTCCGACAAGTCGGTCGTCCGCTTCGATCTCGAGCAGCTCGCCGAGGCGACCCGCATGCACGTTGGCAGGACCATGGAGGCGAAGCAAGGCGACGGCCTGATCTTCGTCAACTGCATGGAAAAGCTGACCATGAACTCGCCGCGGGAAACGCTGCGCGTACGCATGCAGGGCGCGCTGGATGCCGGCGCCGACGGCATCACGCTGGCCGCCGGGCTGCATCTCGGCTCATTCGCGCTGATCGAGGATCATCCGCGTTTCCGCGACGCCAAGCTGGGCATCATCGTCTCGTCCTTGCGCGCGCTGCAGCTTTTTCTGCGCAAGACGGCACGCTGCAAGCGCCTGCCCGACTATGTGGTGGTCGAAGGGCCGCTGGCGGGGGGTCACCTGGGATTCGGCATGGATTGGGCAGACTATGATCTGGCGACCATCTTCGCCGAGATTCATCGCTATCTGCAGGCCGAGCAGCTGGATATTCCGCTGATTCCGGCCGGCGGCATCTTCACCGGCAGCGATGCGGTCTCCTTTCTCGAGCAGGGAGCGGCCGCTGTGCAGGTGGCGACGCGCTTTACCGTGTCCCGGGAATGCGGCCTTCCGGAGGACGTCAAGCAACGTTATTTTGAAGCCAGCGAAGATGGGATCGAAGTCAACCAGATTTCACCGACCGGCTATCCGATGCGCATGCTGAGCAACAGCCCGGCGATCGGCGACGGTATTCGACCCAACTGCGAAGCTTACGGCTACCTGCTCGACAGCACCGGCAATTGCTCGTACATCAACGCTTACAATCGCGAAGTGGAAGCGAATCCCGGGGTCAAGCGGATATCGGTCCGGGACAAGACCTGTCTCTGTACGCAAATGCGCAACTTCGATTGCTGGACCTGCGGCCATTACACCTATCGCCTCAAGGATACCTCCCGTCGCTTGCCTGACGGCAGCTACCAACTGCTCAGCGCCGAGCACATCTTCCGCGACTATCAGTTCAGCACCGACGGCAAGATCCTGGCTCCCGAGTAGGGCGCTGGCCATTGACCCCCGCGTTTCCGCGCGCTCGCACGAAAGGGCATTAGTCGATGCTCAGCTATCGTCACGCCTTTCATGCCGGCAACCACGCCGACGTTCTCAAGCATCTGATACTGGTGCAGCTGGCGCGCTACCTTGGCCGCAAGGACAAGGCCTTCTGGTACGTGGATAGCCACGCCGGGGCGGGTTCCTATGCCCTGGATTCAGCGCAGGCGTCCAAGCTTCACGAGTACCGTGAAGGGATCGCTCGGCTATGGGGGCGCCAGGATTTGCCGCCGGCTCTCGCCGAGTATCTGGATCTGCTGCGTGCGATCAACCCCGGCGGCGCTCTGAAAGTCTACCCGGGTTCGCCTGAGCTGGCGTTGGCAACGCTGCGTGCGCAGGACCGCTTGCGGCTTTTCGAGCTGCACAGTCGTGATGTTCTGCACCTGCGCAAGCGCTTCGAGGCCGAGGGAACGCGGGTGATCGTCGAGCACAGCGACGGCTTCGCCGGCCTGAAAGCCGTGTTGCCGCCACCACCGCGGCGCGCGCTGGTGCTGATCGACCCGGCGTACGAAGAAAAGCACGATTACGAGCGCGTCGTGCAGGCGCTCAAGGATTCGTTGCAGCGTTTCCCGGGAGGCACCTACCAGCTGTGGTACCCGCAGCTGACCCGGCTCGAGGCGCACGATCTGCCGGGACGTCTGAAACGTCTGCCGGCGAGCAACTGGCTGCACGTCACGCTGCGCGTCAGGACACCGGCGGCGGACGGTTTCGGGATGCATGGCAGCGGCGTCTTCGTGATCAATCCGCCGTGGACTTTGCAGGCCAGTCTGGAGGAGGCGATGCCGTGGCTGGTCAGGGTGCTCGGGCTGGATGCGGGGGCGGGCTTTACGCTCGAGAGTCAGGCATCGTGAATGTGAATGCCCGGCGAAATAGGGCAGTGCATGAAAGGGCAGTGCATGATCCCGGGTTACTGCCAGCGCCAGGCGATCAGCCTTTGTTGGCCGCCTTGGCCAGATACTTGCGGCTCGATCCGTAGCTGGTTTCGACCGGATATTTCGCTGCGTTTTTGACCAGTTTGGCGTGCGCGGCGGCTTCCAGGTCAATGCCGGCGTGTTCGGCGATCAGCAGCAGATAAATCAGCACGTCGGCGCATTCGTCACGCAGCGCTTCCTGCGCTTCAGCGCTGGCGGCCAGGGCCGCCATGTCGGCGTCGCTCTTCCATTGCGTCAGCTCGAGCAGTTCGCTGGCTTCAAGATTCAGCGAAACGATCAGGTTGCGCAGGCTGTGGAACTGCGCCCAGTTCCTTTGGTCGCGAAACGCCAGGACTTTGGCCGTCAGCGCCGACAGGTCCATGTGCTTTTTCAGGCGAAGAAGCGGCGTTGTGCTTCACCCGGCAGCGTCATGCCGGTGGCCTGGGCACGTGCGAGAAGCTCCCAGTAGTAGCGGTAGGAAGCGCGGTCGTGCAGCAGGCCCTGGTGCTGGATCGGTCCCCAATCGCCATCTTGTGCGGCGATCAGGATTTCGGCTGCGCTTTCAACCTCCGAAAAGTCGGGGCGCATCATCTCGACGATCGGTCGGATCTGGTTGGGATGAATGCTCCACATGCGCAGATAGCCGAATTCGTTGCGCGCGCGGCGAGCATCGTTACGGATGAAGTCGAGATCGCGCAGTTCGGTGGTCACGTTGTGCGAGGGGACGGCGCCGTTGGCCAGCGCAGCGGCCGAGATTTCACACTTGGCGCGGACGATCAGCGGGTGCGCGAACTGCCCGGGGCTGCGCATGGCCGACGCCGGGATGGCGCCGTGGTGGCCGCTGACAAAATCCATCAGCCCGAAATCGAGTGATTCGACTTCCGGAAGCGCGGCGATTTCCCAGACATCACGCAGGGCGCCATAGGTTTCGATCAGTACATGTGCCGGGATCTGGCGCTCGATGCCGGCGGCTGCCGCCGCGCGCCGCAAAGCGTCGAGTTGTATGCGCACGTCCTCGCCGCAACTGACTTTGGGCAGCGTCACGAAGGCCAGGCGCTGGCCGGCGTGGGCGACGATGATCTCGATGTCTTGCTGCCAGCCGTGGTGGGCGATGTCGTGGATGCGCACACCCACCCGTCCATGCCGATTGGCAGCGCTCATGATCAATTCGGCGACCATCGTCGCATGCTCGCGATCGGCGCCTGCTGGTGCGCCGTCCTCACAGTCGCAGGTGATGTCGAAAATCGGGCCCAGCTCGTTCTGCAACAGCAAGGCCTTGTTGATCAGCTTTTCGGAACCCGCGTAGTGGTCGACGGCGGGGATCATCGGAAAGGGCTTTTCGCCTGCAAAGAGGACTTGGCTGGGATGGCGCATGGGCTTGTCGATAGCGTCTGGTTCGTCGGAGAGCTACATTCTACCGCGCTGCGTAGCAAGGTGGCCGGCAAGCTGACCGGCGAAAAAAAACCGCGGCCAGGCCGCGGTTCCTCGTCAACAGTAGAGCCTGCTCAGAGCATGTCTTTTACGGCCTCGGCTTCGTCGGTCAGTTCCTTGAGCGTCTTGTTGATCTTCTCGCGCGAGTAGCCGTCGATCTCGAGGCCCTGGATGATCTTGAAGGAGCCGCCCTTGCACTCGCACGGGAAACCAAAAACGATACCCGCCGGGATGTCGTACGAGCCGTCGGACGGGACGCCCATGGTCACCCATTCGTCGGAACCGAGTACCCAGTCGCGCATGTGGTCGATCGCTGCGTTGGCCGCCGAAGCTGCCGAGGACAGGCCGCGGGCGTCGATGATCGCGGCGCCGCGCTTGCCGACCGTGGGCAGGAAGACGTCGTTGTTCCAGACCGGATCGTTGATCAGGTCCTTGACGTTGTCGCCATTGGACGTGCAGTTGCGGTAATCGGCGTACATCGTCGGCGAATGGTTGCCCCAGACGGTGAGCTGCTTGAAGCTGGCCACTGGCCGGTCGGTTTTTGCGGCGAGTTGCGAGAGGGCGCGGTTGTGATCCAGGCGCAGCATGCCATGGTAGTTGGCAGGGTTGGTGCGACCGACTTTCTTCGCTGCGGAGCCGGCGATCAGGGCGTTGGTATTGCAGGGGTTGCCGACGACCAGAACGCGGACGTCTTCCTTGGCGTTTTCGGCAATTGCCTTGCCCTGAACGGTGAAGATGGCGCCATTGGCGGTCAACAGGTCGGCACGTTCCATGCCCGGGCCGCGCGGACGGGCGCCAACCAGCAGGCAGACGTCGGCATCCTTGAAGGCGACGTTGGGATCGTCGCTGGCGAACATTCCGGCGAGCATCGGGAAGGCACAGTCTTCGAGTTCCATGATCACCCCCTGGCAGGCTTTCTGAGCTTGCGGCAGGTCGAGTAGTTGAAGAATGACTGGCTGATCCTTGCCGAGCATTTCGCCGGAAGCGATCCGGAAAAGCAGGCTGTAACCGATTTGGCCGGCTGCGCCGGTGACCGCGACGCGCATGGGGGCTTTGGACATGATACGGCTCCTGTCGTTAATGGTGAGCGAGAAGAATTGAACGAGAGTAAACAGGCAAGCAAGCAAAACGAGGGATCAAAAAGCGATCGACGATGCCCGCATGCCCGTTCGCTGCGCGGGGCGCCGAATCGGAGTAATCATAAGACCCGGAGGTGTGCACTGTCAAATCAATGGGATCTATCTTATGTCTTATATATGATATCAGTAACAAGAACGGGATGGACGGACGAGCAAAATTGTGCTGAAATAGCTTTCCATGAACCGCGCCTCGTCAATGCACGCTCCGACCTTCAGCCCGCTCTACCGGCAGATCAAGCAGTTGATCATGGGCAATCTGGAGTCCGGGGAATGGGGCCCGGGCGACGCGATTCCCAGTGAGTCGGAGCTCGCCGGCCGCTTTGGCGTCAGTCAGGGAACGGTTCGCAAGGCAATCGACGAAATGGCTGCCGAGAACCTCCTGGTCCGTCAGCAAGGCAAGGGCACTTTCGTTGCGACGCACAAGGATCCCGGCTCCGCCTTCCGTTTTCTGCGCGTGGTTGCCAATGACGGCTTGCCGCGGGTCTCGCAGAGCATTCCGCTCGAATGCTGGCGCGCCAAGGCCGGCCCTGACGTGGCGCGCACGCTGGCCCTCGAGCCGGGAGCGCCGATCACCATTCTGCGCCGTCTCCTGAAACTGGGCGATGAGCCGGTGGTTTTCGACGAAATCTATCTTTCGAGTGAGTTGTTCCCCGACCTGACGCTGGAAGTCGTGCGCGCGGGCGAGTCGCTCTACGGCCTGTTCGAAAGTCGCTATGGTGTTTGCATGGTTCGTGCGGACGAGCGCCTGCGCGCCGTAGCGGCTGACCGCGTCAGCGCCGAGCTCCTGAAAGTTGCTGATGGGAGCCCGCTGCTGTTGGTCGAGCGCGTGACTTTCTCCTATGCTCAGAAGCCGGTCGAGTGGCGGCGGGGCTTCTACTCGACACGCAATCATCATTATCGCAATGAGCTGGGGTGAAGGCCCGTAAACGCCGTTGCGACGAAGTAAGGGGCGCCTGAATGGTTTATAATCGGGCGTGGTTTTCAAGGGGAACGCATGCGGCACGCATGCCGCTGTACTACACATGAGGGATGACGTCCATGGCAGAGATGGCAATTAAGAAAAAGCGTCCAAAGAATCTGGACTTGCCGACGATCAGGCTACCGCTTCCAGGTATTCTGTCGATCATTCACCGAATTAGCGGGGCTGCGCTCTTTCTGCTGCTGCCGCTTCTTTTATGGCTGTTCGAGAGCAGTCTGACCTCGGCGGAGACCTTTGCCAGCTTCAAGGCGGTGGTTGACCACGGCTTGGTGAAGATCATCCTGCTCGGGTTGATCTGGTTCTACATGCACCACTTCTGCGCCGGCATTCGCTATCTGCTGCTTGACGTGGACATCGGTGTCGACCTCAAGGAAGCGATTCTTTCGAGCAAGATTGTCTTCGGCGTCAGCATCGCCCTGACGCTGATCGTGGGAGTGCAAGTGCTATGGTAAATCGTATTCTTGTCGGGGCTCATTACGGCCTCAAGGACTGGGTTATTCAGCGCGCAACGGCCATTGTCATGGCGGTTTACACGGTGATCTTCCTGGTGGTCATCGGTTCCGTTGGTCCCGACTCGCTGGAAAGCTGGCGCGGCGTCTTCGCCGGCGGCTTCATGCGCTTCGCAACCTTCCTTTTCTTCGTCAGCGTTTTCTACCACGCCTGGATCGGCATTCGGGATATCTGGATGGATTACATCAAGCCGGATGGTATACGCCTGCTGCTGATGGTTGCGACGGCGACGGTGCTGGTCGGTTACGCCGGCTGGGCGATTCGGATTCTGTGGAGAACGTAAGTGAGCAATTCAAGCATACCGGTACGTAAGTTCGATGCTGTCATCGTTGGTGCAGGCGGTTCTGGGCTGCGCGCAGCGATTCAGCTATCCGAGGGTGGATTGAAGACGGCCGTGCTGTCAAAAGTCTTCCCGACCCGTTCACACACCGTCGCCGCGCAAGGCGGGGTTTCCGCTTCGCTGGGCAACTCCGAAGAGGATCACTGGCACTGGCACATGTACGATACGGTCAAGGGCTCCGATTGGCTCGGTGACCAGGATGCGATCGAATACATGTGTCGCATGGCGCCCGAGGTGGTCGTCGAGCTCGAGCACTTCGGCATGCCGTTTGACCGCACCGACGAAGGCAAGATCTATCAGCGCCCATTCGGTGGGCATATGTCGAACTTCGGCGAGAAGCCGGTGCGGCGTGCGTGCGCTGCGGCCGATCGCACCGGGCATGCGATGCTGCACGCGCTTTATCAGCGCAACGTGCGCGCCAACACCCAGTTCTTCGTCGAATGGATGGCGCTGGATCTGATTCGTGACGAGTCGGGCCAAGTGCTCGGGGTCATCGCCCTGGAAATGGAAACCGGCGAAGTCGTCGCTTTCCACGCCAAGGCGACGATTTTCGCGACCGGTGGTGCCGGTCGCATCTACTATTCCTCGACCAATGCCTTCATCAATACCGGCGACGGTCTGGGTATGGCGGCGCGGGCCGGCATTGCTCTTGAAGACATGGAGTTCTGGCAGTTCCATCCGACCGGCGTTGCCGGTGCCGGGGTGCTGATTACCGAAGGAGTGCGCGGTGAGGGCGGAATTCTGCGCAACTCGGACAACGAGCGTTTCATGGAGCGCTATGCGCCGAACGCCAAAGATCTGGCGTCGCGCGACGTGGTTTCCCGGGCCATGGTCACCGAAATCAACGAGGGCCGTGGTTGCGGGCCGAACAAGGATTTCGTGCTCCTCGATATTACCCACCTCGACCCGGCAACGATCATGAAGCGCTTGCCCGGCATTCGCGAGATTTCGATCCAGTTCGCCGGTATCGACCCGATCCAGGCGCCGATTCCGGTGGTGCCGACCTGCCACTATCAGATGGGTGGTATTCCGACCAACTACAAAGGACAGGTGGTCGCCGCCGACGGAGTACCGGTCAAGGGCTTCTACGCGGCTGGCGAGGTGGCCTGTGCCTCGGTCCATGGTGCCAATCGATTGGGAACCAATTCGCTGCTCGACCTGCTGGTCTTCGGCAAGTCTTCCGGCGATTCGGTGATCGAGGACCTGGCTTCGGGCAAGGTCGCGCATCAGGACTTGCCGGAAAACTTCGCGGAACGCACCCTGGCGCGCCTGCATCGCCTCAATACTCAGACTGGCGGCAGTGACGTCAACGAAACCCGTCTCGAGTTGCAGCGCACGATGCAGAAGCACTGCGGCGTCTTCCGTTTCAAGGACATGCTGGTCGAAGGGGTCGCCAAGATCGTCGAGATCGAGAAAGCGGTCGCCAGGACCGAGATCAAGGACAAGTCGCAGGTCTGGAATACGGCACGCGTCGAAGCGCTGGAGCTCGACAACCTGATTGAGGTCGCCAAGGCGACGCTGGTTTCGGCAGAGGCGCGCAAGGAATCGCGCGGTGCGCATGTGCGGGACGACGCGCCCGACACGGCAGAAAACCCGAACGGGCGCGATGACGCCAACTGGCACAAGCATACGCTCTGGCAACGCGAGGGTAGCAGTCTCAGCTACAAGCCGGTGACCATGACCCCGCTGACTGTCGAAACCATCGCGCTGAAGACGCGCTCCTACTGATCGTATGCCACGGAGTTAATGATTATGGCCACCAGTACCATGGAGTTCAAGATTTACCGCTACGATCCTGACCGGGACGCTGCGCCCTATATGCAGGACATCTCGGTTCAGGTTGATTTCGAGATCGATCGCAAATTGCTCGACATCCTCACCCGCCTGAAAGGGAAGGACGATACCCTGTCCTATCGCCGCTCGTGTCGTGAGGGTATTTGCGGCTCGGATGCGATGAACATCAACGGCAAGAACGGCCTCGCCTGTCTCACCGACATTCGGGAGCTCAAGCAGCCGGTCGTGTTGCGGCCGTTGCCCGGCCTGCCGGTAATCCGCGACCTGATCGTCGATATGACGCAGTTTTTTAAACAGTACCACTCGGTCAAGCCCTATCTGATCAACGACAGCCCGCGCCCGGAGCGCGAGCGGCTGCAGTCGCCCGAGGAGCGCGACGAACTCAACGGTCTTTACGAGTGCATCCTGTGCGCTTGCTGTTCGACCTCTTGTCCTTCCTTCTGGTGGAATCCGGACAAGTTCGTCGGCCCTGCCGGTCTGCTGAACGCTTATCGCTTCATCGCCGACACCCGCGACGAGGCCACCAACGAGCGTCTGGACGACCTTGAGGATCCGTATCGGCTGTTCCGCTGTCACTCGATCATGAACTGTGTCGATGTCTGTCCGAAGAATCTGAATCCGACGCGGGCGATAGGCAAGATCAAGGAAATGATGCTTCGTCGCGCAATTTGATGGACGAACGCGAGAGAATCAACCGTCTGCGCTGGCGTTGTACCCGGCGTGCGATGCTGGAAATGGATTTGCTGCTCGGGGAGTTCCTCGAGCGCATTTTCCCGACCCTTGGTCCCGCGCAGGCGGATGCCTTTATCATTCTGGCGGATATGGAAGACCTGGAACTGTGGCCGCTGATCAACGGTAGCCGCGAATGTACGGACTCTGTACAGGCCGAAGTCGTTGCCTTGCTGCGCGACGTAAGAGTTAAGTAAGGAAGCTGCCCTAATCTGGCGCTTTTATGATCCATGCTGTGCCTTCAATACCTGAACGGGGATAAACCATGACGACCGAACGTAAAGCAATTGTGAACATCGAAGGGCGCGACCCCGTCGAGTTTCCCATCATGACGCCTACCCACGGCAATGATTGCATCGACATCCGCACCTTGGGCGCCAAGACCGGCTTGTTCACCTACGATTCCGGCTACCTGTCGACGGCGAGCTGCCGGTCAAAGATCACCTTCATCGACGGTGACAAGGGCGAGCTGTTGTATCGCGGTTATCCAATCGAGCAACTGGCCCAGAGCTGCAACTTCCTTGAGGTCGCCTATCTGCTGTGGAATGGCGAGTTGCCGACACCTGCCGAGAAAGCCGGTTTCGAGAAGAACATCAAGAACCACACCATGGTGCACGAGCAACTGGTGAAGTTCTACCAGGGCTTCCGTCGTGACGCTCACCCGATGGCCATTCTGGTCGGGGTGGTTGGCGCGCTGTCTGCCTTCTACCATGAGGCCGAGGATTTCTCCGACCTCGAACACCAGAACATCAGTTTCAACCGGATTGTCGCCAAGCTGCCGACCATCGTCGCCATGGCTTACAAGTATCACGTCGGCGAGCCGTTCATGTACCCGCGTAACGATCTCGATTACACGGCGAACTTCATGCACATGATGTTCGGCAATCCCTGCGAGGAGTACCAGCCGAACCCGGTGCTGGTGCGTGCGCTGGATACCATCTTCACCCTGCACGCCGATCACGAACAGAATGCCTCGACCTCGACCGTGCGTCTGTCGGGTTCTTCCGGCGCCAACCCCTATGCCTGTATCTCGGCGGGCATCGCCTGCCTGTGGGGCCCGGCGCACGGTGGTGCCAACGAGGCCTGCCTGCAGATGCTCGAAGAAATTCACGACGTCTCGCGCGTTCCCGAGTACATCGCTCGGGCCAAGGACAAGAACGACTCCTTCAAGTTGATGGGCTTCGGGCACCGCGTCTACAAGAACTTCGATCCACGCGCCACCCTGATGAGGAATGTTTGCAACGAAGTTCTGCAGGAGCTGGGGCTGGAAAATGACCGCCTGTTCAAGCTGGCGATGGAACTCGAAAGGATCGCTCTCGAGGACAACTACTTCATCGAGAAGAAACTTTATCCGAACGTTGATTTCTACTCAGGTATCGTCCAGAAGGCGCTCGGTATCCCGAACTCGATGTTCACCTGTATTTTTGCCCTGGCACGTACGGTGGGCTGGATGACGCAATGGGAAGAGATGATCAACGATCCGGAGTACAAGATCGGTCGTCCCCGTCAGCTCTACGTGGGGGCAGCACGGCGCGACGTTATTCCGGCTGACCAGCGCTAGAGCTGATATCGACTCCGAGGGGCGGCGACGGTAGCCGCCCTTTTTTCATGCTGTGGCTTTCGGCCACAGGTTTTCGCTCTCCACACCAGGACCGTGACGACAGGTAAAGCCATGATGAATCAGCTTTTTGGTAACTCCCTCCTCTTTGGCGGCAACGCGCCCTTCGTCGAGGAGTTGTACGAAAACTACCTCGATAATCCCGGTTCCGTCTCCGAGCAGTGGCGCGAGTATTTCGACAAGCTGGCGCAGCTTCCCGGTCACGTCGCGCGCGATGTGCCGCACTTGCCGGTGATCAACGCTTTTGCCGAGCAGGCGAAGAAAGGCGGCTACCGCGCAGCAGCGGTGGCGCCGGCCGATGACAAGAAGCAGGTCGGCATTCTGCAGATGATCACTGCCTATCGTTTTGCGGGTGATCGTTGGGCCAACCTGGACCCACTCAAGCGCACCCCCCGTCCGGAGCTGCCACAGCTTGACCCGGCCTACTACGGGCTTTCCGACGCCGACCTCAACACCATGTTCGCCGTCGGTTCGTTCAAGGGCGTGCCTGAGCATGCGACCTTCGGGCAGATTCTCGATGCCCTGAAAGCCACCTATTGCGGCTCTATCGGTGTCGAGTACATGTACCTCAGCACGCTCGCCGAAAAGCGCTGGGTGCAGGATCGCCTCGAGCGCATCCACTCCAAACCCAGCTATACCTCCGAGCAGCGCCTGCGCATGCTCGAGCGCCTGACGGCTGCCGAAACGCTCGAACGCTATCTGCACACACGCTACGTCGGTCAGAAGCGTTTCTCGCTCGAAGGCGGCGAGTCGCTGATTGTGTCGCTCGACGAACTGATCCGGGTGGCGGGAAGCGGCGGCGTTGACGAAATCGTCGTCGGCATGGCCCACCGTGGTCGCCTCAACGTTCTCGTGAACACGCTGGGTAAAGCGCCGTCGATGCTCTTCGACGAGTTCGAGGGCAAGAAGGCGCAGGATCTGACCGCTGGCGACGTCAAGTATCACATGGGTTACTCGTCCGATGTCTCGACACCCGGCGGACCGTGCCATCTGACGCTGTCGTTCAATCCCTCGCATCTGGAAATCGTTAACCCGGTGGTCGCTGGCTCGGTGTTTTCACGCCAGCTTCGTCGCGGCGAGGACGGCAAGGACAAGGTGCTGGCGGTGCTCATTCACGGTGACGCTGCCGTGGCTGGCCAGGGCGTGAACCAGGAGATGCTCAACTTCGCGCAAACGCGGGGCTATGGAGTCGGTGGTACGGTGCACATCGTGGTCAATAACCAGATCGGCTTTACCACCTCCGACCCCCGCGACTACCGTTCATCGCTGTACTGCACCGACATCTTCAAGATGGCCGAGGCGCCGATTTTCCACGTCAATGGCGACGACCCCGAAGCAGTGGCGCTGGTCACCGGTATCGCCATGGACTATCGTCGGACCTTCAAGAAAGATGTCGTCGTCGACATCGTCTGCTACCGCAAGCTCGGGCATAACGAGCAAGACGAGCCAATGGTCACGCAACCCTTGATGTACAAGAAGATCAGGCTGCATCCAGGGACACGCAAGCTGTACGCAGACAAGCTGGTTGACGAAGGGGTTCTGGTGGTCGAAGGCCCCGACGAGATCATTGCCGATTACCGCGCACACCTCGACCGCGGCGAACTCTTGTACAACCCGGTGCTCGCCGGCTACAAGCATCCGATGACCATCGACTGGACGCCTTTTCTTTCGCCGCGCTATATCGAAACCTGCGATACCAAGGTGCCAATCACGGAATTGCGGCGCCTGTGCGAACGCTTGTCGACTCTGCCCGAGGGTTTTACCCTGCACAGTCGGGTCAAGAAAATCATCGACGACCGTCGTGCGATGGGCGAGGGGCAGCTGCCGGTAGACTGGGGGATGGCCGAAAACCTCGCCTACGCGTCCTTGCTGGTGTCCAGTTACGGCATTCGTGTCTCGGGTGAAGACGTTTGCCGCAGCACTTTCTTCCATCGCCACGCGATGCTGCACGACCAGAATCGTGAAGATTGGGACGACGGCACCTATGTTCCCCTGGCTAAACTCCAGGAAAAGCAGGCCAATTTCCAGTGCTATGACTCGGTCCTCTCGGAGGAGGCCGTTCTGGCCTTCGAGTACGGCTACTCGACTGCCAACCCCCACGAACTGGTGGTCTGGGAAGCGCAATTCGGCGACTTTGTTAACGGCGCGCAGGTGGTCATCGATCAGTTTATTGCTGCCGGTGAAGCCAAATGGGGTCGTGCCAGCGGCTTGGTCCTCCTTCTGCCGCACGGTTATGAAGGGCAGGGCCCGGAGCATTCTTCGGCGCGCATCGAACGCTTCATGCAGTTGTCTGCCGAGATGAACATGGAAGTTTGCCAGCCGACGACGCCAGCGCAGATTTTCCACCTGCTGCGTCGTCAGGCCGTGCGCAATCAGCGCAAGCCGCTGATCGTCTTCTCGCCCAAGTCCTTGCTACGCCACAAAGACGCAACATCGAGCCTCGAAGAGTTGAGCGACGGCGAGTTTCAGCGTGTTATCGGCGAAGTCGAGCCGATCAACGCCAAGAAAGTGACCCGCGTCATCTTCTGTTCCGGCAAGATCTATTACGATCTGGTCGCCGCGCGGCACGAGAAGAAAGTTGCCCATGTCGCGATTGCCCGCCTTGAGCAACTCTATCCCTTCCCGGAGACGTCCTTCCACGAAGAAGTGGCCAAGTATCCGAAGGCAACAGAAATCGTCTGGTGTCAGGACGAGCCGCGCAATCAGGGTCCCTGGTACTGGATCGCCTCACGCCAGCATCTGTCGCGCGAGCTCAACGACAAGCAGCATTTGCTGCTCGTCTCCCGCCCGGCGGCCGCTTCCCCCGCAGTTGGCTATGCCAGCAAGCATAATGCCCAACAAAAGGCTCTGATCGACTCCGCGCTTGGTGAGATCGAGTACTACAAATTGCCCTAGAACGGAGAGAACATGATCATCGACGTCAAAGTTCCACAGCTCTCGGAATCGGTCGCTGAAGCGACGCTGGTTTCGTGGCACAAAAAAGCCGGTGAAGCGGTTGCCCGGGATGAGAACCTGATCGACATCGAGACCGACAAGGTGGTTCTCGAACTGCCGGCACCGGATAGTGGCGTACTGGTTGAGATCGTCAAGGGCGACGGCGACACGGTTGTTGCGGGCGAAGTCATTGCACGTATCGATACCACGGCGCAGGCGGGTGCTGTGGTCGCGCCAGTAGCGAAAGCGGCGCCGGCGACAGCGGCGCCTGCGAAAGTGGCGGTGGCGGCTGCCGGGGAGGCTCCTGGAGCCGCAGCGGCGGGTGTGGCCATGCCGGCGGCACGCAAAATCCTCGAGGAAAAGGGTATTGCGGCTGGCGACGTTGTCGGTACGGGCCGAGGTGGGCGGGTAAGCAAGGCTGATGCCGTGGCCGCCGAGCGTCCGGCGGTGAGGCCGGTTGCCGCCGGCCTTGCCGCTAGCCTTGCTGCCGCGCCAGTTGCTGCGGCTGCGAAAGCGAGCGCACCGGCCTTGGCCACTGCACCGATGGTGACCGTGGCGCTCGGTGATCGCCCGGAGCAGCGCGTACCGATGTCCCGCCTGCGCGCGCGCGTTGCCGAGCGTCTGTTGCAGTCCCAGGCCAGCAACGCCATCCTGACCACCTTCAATGAAGTGAATATGGGTCCGGTCATGGCCTTGCGCAAACAGTACGGAGAGCGCTTCGAGAAGGCCCACGGCGTTCGCCTGGGCTTCATGGGCTTCTTCGTCAAGGCTGCCGTCGCCGCGCTGCAGAAGTTTCCGATCATCAACTCTTCGGTTGATGGCAGCGACATCGTCTACCACGGCTACATCGATATCGGTATCGCCGTGGGCAGCCCGCGCGGTCTGGTCGTCCCGATTCTGCGCGACGCCGACCAGATGTCGATTGCCGATATCGAAAAGAAAATCGGGGAGTTTGGCGCCAAAGCCAAGGACGGCAAGCTGTCGATGGAGGATCTGACCGGTGGTACCTTCTCGATCTCCAACGGGGGGGTTTTCGGTTCGATGTTGTCGACGCCGATCATCAACCCGCCGCAGTCGGCGATCCTCGGTATTCACGCCACCAAGGATCGTCCTGTGGTGGAGAACGGTCAGATTGTCATTCGCCCGATCAACTATCTGGCAATGTCCTACGACCACCGTATCGTCGATGGTCGTGAAGCCGTACTTGGCCTGGTGACCATGAAGGAGGCGCTGGAGGATCCGGCCCGCCTGCTACTCGGCGTATAACCACTCACCACCGGGGCACGGAGTCGCAGAGTTTCGCTGTGCGAAGTCCGTGCCTCGCTGTCTCTGCGGCTGGAAAGGGAAACTATCATGTCCAAGCAATTTGACGTTCTCGTTATCGGTGGTGGGCCCGGTGGCTATATTGCCGCCATCCGAGCGGCGCAACTGGGTTTCAGTGTCGCCTGTTGTGAATCCAATCCCTACGCCGATCCGAAGGGCGAGCCGCGCCTCGGTGGCACCTGCCTGAACGTTGGCTGCATCCCGTCGAAAGCCCTGTTGCACACTTCGCATCTTTTCGAGGAAGCGTCGCACGGCTTTGCTGCGCAGGGAATCGATGTCGGGACGCCGAGCATTGACGTCGCCAAGATGCTGGGCCGCAAGAACGGCATCGTCAAACAGCTCACCGGTGGTATCAAGATGCTGTTCAAGAAGAACAAGGTCACCCTGCTCAACGGCCATGGCGCGTTCCTTGGCCAGAAAGGCGAGAACTGGCAGGTCAAGGTGGGTGACAGTGTCGTCGAGGCGAAGCAGGTGATTGTTGCCACCGGCTCCAGGGCGCGTCACCTGCCCGGTGTTCCGGTCGATAACGAGATCGTTTGCGACAACGAAGGCGCGCTCGACATTGGTGTTGTGCCGAAGAAGCTCGCGGTCATCGGCGCTGGCGTCATTGGCCTCGAAATGGGCAGCGTCTGGCGCCGTCTCGGTGCCGAAGTGACGCTCCTCGAGGCCTTGCCCGAGTTTCTTTCGCTAGCCGACATCGATGTGGCCAAGGAAGCAGCCAAGCTGTTTGCCAAACAGGGCTTGCAGATCATCACCGGCATCGAGATTGGTGACGTCAAGATTTCGCAGAAAGGTGTTTCGATCGACTATACGGACAAGGACGGGCAGGAGCAGCGACTCGACGCCGATCGCCTGATTGTCTCGATCGGTCGCATCCCCAATACCGAAGGTCTGGATGCCGACAAGGTCGGGCTCAAGCTCACCGAACGCGGCCAGGTCGAGGTCGACGCACACTGCCGTACCAATCTACCCGGGGTGTGGGCGGTTGGCGATGTGGTGGCTGGCCCGATGCTCGCGCACAAGGCCATGGAAGAGGGCGTGATGGTCGCCGAAATCATGGCCGGGCAGGCCGGACACTGCAATTTCGACACGATTCCCTGGGTGATTTACACCAGCCCGGAGATCGCCTGGGTTGGCAAGACCGAGCAGCAGTTGAAGGCCGAAGGCACGGCCTTCAAGGCCGGCAAGATCCCGTTTGCCTCGAATGGTCGGGCGCTGGGGATGGGCGATTCGAGCGGCTTCGCCAAGATCCTGGCCTGTGCGCAGACGGATCGTATCCTTGGCGTCCACATCATTGGCCCGAATGCTTCGGAATTGATCTCCGAAGGTGTCGTGGCCATGGAGTTCGGTGCCGCATCCGAAGATCTGGCGCGCATCTGTCATGCCCATCCGACGCTGTCGGAAGTGGTTCACGAAGCGGCCCTGGCCTGCGACAAGCGGCCCTTGCACTTTTAAGGGGGCTGTGCCCGGCTAAGGGGAGGGCGAGGGGAGCGACAAGCGCCTCTCAGCTCTCAGCTCTCACGTCTCGTTTCGCCGCCCCCAGGTTACGGTATAGCTAGTCGCCGCAGAAAGGGTTGCTGCGGCGCTCGGCACCGAAAGTCGAGCTCGGGCCGTGGCCCGGCAGAAAGATCACGTCATCGCCAAGTGGCCAGAGTTGGCCGCGGATCGACGCGATCAAGGTGTCGAAATCGCCTTTCGGGAAATCCGTACGACCGATAGAACCCTGGAAAAGCACGTCGCCGACGATCGCCAGACGGTCTGCCTTGCTGAAAAAGACCACGTGCCCCGGCGTATGTCCCGGGCAATGCAAGACCTCCAATTCGACCTCGCCGAAGCCTACCGTATCGCCCTGCTCGAGCCAGCGGTCGGGTGTGAAAGGGCGCGCTGCCGGCAGGCCGAACATCTTGCTCTGTTGCAGCATGCCATCGATCCAGAACTGATCCTCGCGTTGTGGTCCCTCGATCGGCAGCGACAGGCGCTCGGCCAGTTCGGCAACCGCGCCGGCGTGATCGACATGGCCATGGGTGACGAGAATTTTCTCCAGGGTCACGCCGTTTGCCGCCACCGCCCGCAGAATGCTCGCCATGTTGCCGCCCGGATCAACCACGGCGCCACGTTTTGTTTGCTCGCACCACAGCAGGCTGCAGTTCTGTGCGAAAGGCGTTACCGGGATGATCTGATATTTCATGGTCAAGGCGTGTATTGGCTTGGTTTCGAGGGATCGCGCAGTATACCTCCTGGCGCCCCGCTTGATTGAACCGCGGCATGCTGCCTTCCCCGAGCGCGATGAGCTAACTCAGAAGTGCGTTCGGAGAAGGCAGCGGCGGGCGGGCGTCGAGCGACGCCACGCCTGTCGCCGACGCTGTTACTGGCAGCGCTTCGGTTGCGGGATGCCAGGTTGCACCGCTGGGTTGTGGCCCGCATCCTTGCCCAGCACCTGCGCAGCTTCTGGCGCTGCCGCCGCCTGCATCGCCAGCGGCAGTGCTTTGATCATCACGTCATACTGCCTGTCCAGGCACTCCTGATTCAAGGGATCCTGTTGCGAGCAACTCGCTTCGCTTGCCAGCGCCTCTTTCACCGCGGGAACGTTGCCGAGGTAGGCGGCCCACTTGAATTCGAGGAAATAGACGTTGGCCGGTGCGCAGGTCGCGCTCTCGTGAAACTTGTCGTCGCAGCTCAGCTCGTCGTCGTCCAGGCTGACTCCGGGAGCGTCACACTTGATGTAGCCGCAACTGTTTCGCACCCACGCCGACAGCGTCCGCAAGGGGTCGTCCTGCAGGGCGCCGATGCTTTTCGGAAGCTGGCTGGGCAGGATGTCCTCGCCGGCCGGATTCTTCAGCCAGGTATCGTGCCTCTCCACCATCTGCGCCCAGAAGTCGTCATCCTTCAGGTCGGACCAGTCGGCAATGAGGTAGCCGTAGACCTTCTTGTCCCTGTTCTTCAGGTCTGCGTTCCACACGGCGGTGGACAGGTGATGGTGGTCGGTGAGGTAAAACACTTCGCCCGGCCCGCGCACCAACGGCACCCAGCGCTTCTCGCCAAGCAGATACTTATCCAGTTTCCCTTTCCCGGCCTTGGCTTTCCACGTAATCTTCGCGGCCTTGCACTCGACGGCATCCATCCCGACTGCTGACTGTGTCGGATGAAGATCCTTGACCTCGATGACGCAGCCTCGCTTCATTTTTTCCTTCAGGCTGATGATCCCATCGTCATCCGCTCTGGCGACTTTTGTATGCTTGCCGCACTCCGCAATCTTGTCGTCGTCCTTGTCTTTCTTCGCTTCCGCTGTTCCTGCCAGGCCGATTGCCAGTAATCCAGAAAGCATGATCGTAATAGCGCGCATCTCGTTCCTCCTTGGTTAATGTGAAAGTCGCGTACGCGACTCACGAAACTCCCTTCTCCCCCTGCGGGAGAAGGGCCGGGGGAGGAGGGGGGCGGTCATGACTTTCATGATCCGGGGTGTCTCGAAAGGCCATGACCGTTAAAACAACGTGAAACACATGTGAGGCAAGCTTTAAGGAGTGCCGCAGGCAGTATCGGGGGCGCCAGCAGGCAAGTCAATTGTTTGCCGACATGGCGCAAGAAGAGTGCGCAGGACGGTCGCTGGCAAACTGCGCGGCGTCCGCCAGCGTCGGCCAGCGTCTGCGAAGGCCGTGGAGTGGAGTGGATTGGTGTGGTGCGAGCGCGATCAGCGCTTTTGCAGCGTGGCGATTCGGTATTCGGCGAGCTGGCGATCGGCGCGGGCCGAGTGTGTGCGGTTCTTCATTTTTGTCCGGTAGGCCTCGTTCGCTTCCCGGCCGCACCAGGCGACGATGATTTCCGGCTCGCTCGGGTGCTCGGGCAGATAGCTGCTGAGGTCGTAGACTTCGCCGTTGATCGCCATCCAGCAATCGTCGGCAGTCTTGTGCCTGGCCACTTCGCCGAGCGTACGGAAGTCGCCGCTGGCGACCAGCAGGGGTGCCTGAACTTGGCTGGGCAGCCATCGATCGCTGCTGGCGAAGCCGAGTAGCAGCAGCCAGAAGGAAGCGGTGGCGATGATGAATAATTGCCGCATCAGCGGAAATCGAAGCTCTCGAAATGGATGGCAGCGGCGCTGACTCCGCGCTCACGCAGGGCTGCGGTGAGCGTTGCCAGCAGCGGCTGCGGACCGCACATGTGCACCTGCCGCTCGCGCAGCCGGGACACCTGTGCCAGCAGGCGGTCGACATCCGGCAGGCCGGAGCCGGAGGCGTCAGTGAGCAATACGAATTGCGCATCCGCGCGGCTCGCGGCGGCGAGTTCTTCGAGAAAAATGGCATCGGCGGCGTGGCGATAGAGGTAGAGCAGCGTCGTCGGCTGGCTGCAGCGCTGCGCACGCAGCTCGGCGATGAACGGGGTGATGCCGATGCCGCCCGCAATCCAGAGTTGGGGCGCCCATCGAACATTGTCCAAAAAGCTGCCGAAGGGACCTTGGAGGCGCACCAGAACGCCCGCTTCGAGTTCCTGGATATGTCGAGAACAGGGGCCAAGTGCGCGCACGCTGATTCGTAGTCGGCCCTGGTGGTCAATGCCGCTGACCGTGAAGGGATGGTATTCGCCGCAGCCGTGAAAGCTTGGGCCGTCGCCGAAAGCGGCGAGAACGAACTGGCCTGGGCTAAGCGCCAGTGCTGCGGCACAGGGCGCCAGCGCGGCCTCGATCACTCCTGCAGCCGGCTTTTCGACCTGCGTTACCCGGTAGGGGTGAGCGCTCAGACCGAGATCGCTGGCCAGCAGGCGCCAGCCAAGGGCCAGCGTCGCGATGAGCAGCAAAGCGAGGAGTAGTTGCTCGTTGCCGAGGAGCACGTACACATGCGTCAAGCCGAGCAGGACGCCGCCGCCAAGCAGGAAATGAAAGCTGCGCCAGCGCCGGTACGGCAGGTGCACGGCGAAAGTGCTGGCCAGGCCGAGCATCAGCAAGAGTAGTCCGGCCCAGCCGAGCCACAGTGGCCAGGACTGCGCACGCGGATCGAGCGTTTGCCAGGCGAGTTGCGGTGCCTCTCCCCAGCCGTCGAGCGCCAGCGCCAAGGGGTGGCAGAGGAGCAGCAGATAGGCGATCACGCCGCAGCGGTGGTGCCAGCGATAGCTCAGCTCAAGGCCGCCGAGCAGGCGCGCCAGACGGGCCTCGCGAACCATCAGCAGGAGACTGGCCACCAGCAGGCCGGTACCCGCCCATCCGGCGACGATGCCGGCGCTGCGCCAGGCGGTCAAATCCTCCGGGAGCGCCCAGTAGACGCTGGCGAGAGCGATGGACAAGGCCAGCGTCGGGGCGACGAAGCGACGGGCTGAGGCGGCGCCTGGCGCGGAGCTTGGCCACGTGCTCATTGCAGCCGGCCGCGCGCGCGCAGCTTGTCACAGCCGGATTCCGGCGACGGTTCGAGAACCACACCCACCGCACGGGCGCGCTCGGACATTTCGGCGTGCCGTTTCGTCTGGTAGGCCTTGCATTCCTGGTAAGTCGCAAAGCCGCGCATCAGCCGCTGGTGCTCGACACGCTCGTCCGGGGTCATGAACTGCCAGCCGTAGGTGTTCTGGCGAGCGGCGTGCCAGGGCCCCGCGGCCAGAGCGACGGTGAGCAAGGGCAGGAGCAGCACGCCTGCCAGCAGCCACCTGCGTGTGAATGGCTTCATCGCTTACGGCCCGGGAAGGATTTTCACGGCCTCAAGGCGCGATTTGCAGTTGCGCCGGGTCGAGAAGCAGGAAGCGGGCGAAGCGTTGTTGCTCGCGCTTGCCGTCGTCACTGACGATGACGATTCGCGGCTGGCCATCGATGACTGCTGCGGTGATTCCCTCGGCGTGCTCGAAGCCGGGCAAGCCGGCGACCGTCACCCGGCGTGCCGGGTCACGGGCATCGCCACTCCAGAACCAGAGTTCGAACTGCACCTGCGCGCGGGCCAGCGGACCAGCGATCACGAGATAGCCATTCAGCAAGGGGATGTAGGCCATGCCGCGGATACCATTGCCGCCAAGATCGAGGCTGATCAGCGAGGCCGCGATCCTGGCTTCGGCGCCCGCTTCAAACAGCGTTTCGGGTTCATGAAGACAAGCGATAATCGCCCGGCCGTTGAGCAGTGGCCCACGAAATCCGAGCAGTAGGGCACGCTGGTCGGAACTCATGGTCAGCCCTTCGATATTCAGCCCGCCGTCGGCCTTTACGTCGCGGATCCTGGCCGCCGCCGCAAGCACCGGGTGTGCAGCGGTCAGGGCCCGTTTCACCCCCGTTGCGACGCCGGCGTCGACGACGCGCTCGCCGTCGATGCGAAAGCGGATCAGTTTTTCCCGCGCCGCCCGCACCTCGCCATCCTTGTTGCGGGAGTGCGAGGTGATCGCATAGATGACTCCCGCGCGGTCGACGGCGACCCCTTCGAGGTCGTCGAGTTCACCCAGTTCACCGAGTTCAGCCATTGCGCCTTGTTGCGCGTCCTTGTCGGGCACGCCGAGGGCGAGGCTGATCTGGTCGAACAGGCTCAGCTCGCGCTTGGCGTCGTCCGTTGCCAAGGGCGCACTACTGACGTGGCCATCAGCGCCGATGGTGATCACGCTGAGCGGTTGCGTGCTGTCATCCTCGACGACAATAAAACGGCCGTCGGGGAGCTGCTGGATACCCGACGGCTCATAGACGCCAGGCAAGGTACGGAAACTGGGGGTGTCGTGCGGTGACAATTGAGTGCTCTCCGGCCAAGGGTAAGAGTCAGCGGGCGGCGTGCGCTGCGTGCGCTGTAGGAGCTGTTTTCTTTCTATGCTTTGTTCGCTGTGCCGTCCAGTATCCATGTCTGCGGGAGTGCTCGTCAATCGCGCCCTCTCGGCGTCAGCCCTGACGCATGACCCAGCCGAATCAGGCTCATTTGCCGGTAACGCCCGCTTTTGCGGTCGAGGCGGTCAAATTGCGGTTGGCTAGCGGCAAAGGACGGGTGGTGGAGTCAGCCAGGAGGATGCCGAAAGAATTTTTTGGACGGCGGTACGATCGCCAGGCGAGCCTTTCCGAACGCGGCGTACGCCGCGCTCGAGAGGATGTTTCGGGTACGCCTGTGTGAGGTCACTCAAGTTGAAGCAGGAATGGAGCGGCGAGGAGCGCGCGGATTCGTGCTGGGTCGAGCCAGGGGGCGGCGCAGGAGCTTCGGATGAAGGCGATGGCACCGCGCACGCCGAGTTGCTGATAGAGATCGCGTAGCTGTCGGGTGAAGCGTGCCAGGGTATTGAACACATGCGCCAGGCGCATGAGGAGGTGATAGCCTTTCATGGCATTCCAGTCGAGGGCAAAGGCATGCTCGTAGTGGTAGCCCTGATGTTTTTCGACGAGGAAGCCCGCTTCGATGCCCCAGCGGTGGCGGGCCCCGAGGTTGCAGCGCTCATGGACATTGTCTTGGCTGAGCGGTTGGCTGGAGAGCCAGGCGTGGCGCGATGTTTCGGTGACGGTCCTGGCCTGTTCATCGATCTTCTCCCAGCTTTCCTCACAGACCACCAGGTTCAGCTTGAGACGCTGACGCCCGTTGGCCGCGAAGGCGTAGTCGATGCCGTTGACCCAGCTGAAGTGTTGTCGGCGTCTTCCCCAACCGCGCTGCACAACTTGTGGCTTCAGGGCGTGGAGCGCGCGGAACTCCTGCCAGACCGTGGACAAATCCTTGTCCTTGAGCACGATCATGAACTGCCAGTGGGCGCGCAAGCAGCGCCGCATCACCGGCCCGTTGGCGTAGAGGCCGTCGAGCAGGAGCAGGATCGGCAGGCGGGGGAACAGCGTCTTGAGCCGGTCGCTCAAGCGCACAAAGCCGCGCAGCTCGCAGTCCTGCTTTTGCGCTTCGGTATCGCCCAGCGCGTGTTCGAGGAACTCGCTGAGCAGTGGGATGACCAGGCCGTTGTGGAAGGCAAAGCTGGCCTCGAGGACGTAGACGAAGTACTGGGTGTGGCGGGTTTCCTCCTTGCCGACGGTGCGCTGCAGGAGTTCCTCCGCCCAGAGGGTGTCGCCGGCGACCTTCTGCGAGCCGTCTATGGCGATGGGGTAGCAGTGGTTGATCAGATAGCGGCGGAAGCTCTTGCCGCGGATCAGCCGCTTCACCAGATCGACGTGGGCCTGCTCAAGGTGGTCAAGGTCGATGTCGCGCAGCAGCCGAAACAGGGTGTCGGCGTGTGGCAGGGTATCGATCTCCGGGAACAGCAGGTGGAGGTTGGCCATGAACTGGGGACGGGATATTTCGCGGTTGGTCTCGCGCCGGGAGGAGAACTGAAAGACGAACATCAGCAAGCCGTAGAGCAGAAGCACGGTCAGCTTGTGCCGGCGCTTTTTGGGATCTCTCGGGTCGGGAATTTGTTCCAGTTGAGCGAGCAAGGCGGGCAGCTCTTTGCGCAGGAGGCGCATCTGTTTGCTCACGGCGTCCTCGCGGGCCTTTTGTTCCTCGTCGACGGTCGCGAAGGCCGAGCTTCTGTTGGGCAATGGAGCGGCTGAGTGGGGGACTTGTCCCGTTGCGCGCAGCTTCGCGTTCAGTACCTTCTCCTGCCGTTTCTTTTCCGAGCGCAGTTTCTTGATGGCAACGCGTGTCGGGCGACGGCAAGGTTTGCTCATGACCGCGGGCTCCCCGGCGCGGCGCACAGCGAGGCGCAAGCATCCGAGGTCAGCGCTTTGACCCACACCTGGCGGGGCGTGCTGTGATAGGACTGGCCAGGGCGGGCCAGCCCGCGCCCGCTGCTTGCCCCAAGCAACTGCCAACCGGCGGCACGGTAGCAGGTGCCGGCATAGTGACGCGGATCGACGAAGGTCTCCAGCAGCAGGGGCTCGAAGCCCCAGTGTTCGAGCCAGTCCGCGCGTGCGCGGCGCGCGAGTTGTCCGAGCACATGACTGGCCAGATGCGGCACCCGGACGTGCGGAAAGATCAGGAAGCGGCTGTTGTTCACCACCCGCGCCAGGTTCTCGCGGCGGGCCTGGGGCGTCCAGCCGATCCACTGATCACGCACGGCCACCGCGCGGGCAGCACCGGACAGCAGGACGCAGCCCAGCCGCCGGTCGCCCGCCTTGATGAAGTAGCGCAGCCGGTAACCGAAGGCCCCCTGGAAACCCAGCGGGTGCCAACGCGCCACCAGCGCATCCCACTGCGCCACCCGGGTCGCGTCGCGAACCACTGCCAGGGACACCGGCGCGAGCGCCGACAGGGCGCAGTGCACCGCCGGCTCGGCAACGGGGGTGGCGGATGCCGAGGGCGGCGCGCAACGGCGCGGCGGCGAGGGCCTCAACGCAGGTAGGACCAGCAATCCGGCCGCCTGCAAACGTTCCAGGAGCTCCAGGCAGGCGCTGATCTTCGCCGTCCCCGTCAGGGTGGTCCACCCCAGGTGCTCGCAGACCGTCGCCGCCAACTCCTTGCGTGCCAATCCCGGCAGCCACGCGACCGTCGCGCAGAGCTCGGCAATCTCCGTCGCGCTGAACACGCGACCACAGTGCACCCATTCCCCCGCACTCGTTGCAAGCATCGCAAAACCTCCGACTGAAGCGCAGATTGATTACGCTCCACCTATCCTGCCAGAAGTCCGCCCGGCTGTCTAGCCCTCTTGTGCGAAGGTTTTTTTTGCCTGCCCACCGCAACGCCTTGCCACTACTGGGCCGGCGTCGTCATGCTTCAGCGCTGTCTCGGCGTCCTTTCTGCGCCCTCAAGTCTCTCCGCTCTCAGATGTGACACATGCCGACGTTGTCGGCGATCAAACAGCCAAGTCACTGGTCTCGGGCGATTCGGCGACGCCGCCGTGCAGCTGCTGGCGGAAGGCGTCGTCGGCCAGCACAGCGGCGGACAGGTCGAGCAGCTGCCTAGCCACGGCGCCAGGCGTGGAAGCGTGCGACCCATGCGAGCAGCTTTTGCGGCGCGTGCGCTTTCTTCCAGTTGCCGGCAACGTACTTGTTGGCTTCGGCGAGGGTCGGGTAGATGTGGATGGTGCCGAGAATCTTGTTCAGGCCGATGCCGTGGCGCATCGCCAGGACATACTCGGCGATCAGGTCGCCGCCGTGCTCGCCGACGATGGTGACGCCGAGAATGCGGTCCTTGCCGGGAACGGTGAGGACCTTGATGAAGCCATGCGCTTCGCCGTCGGCGATCGCCCGGTCGAGATCGTCGATGCCGTAGCGAGTCACTTCGTAGGGGATATTGCGTTTCCTGGCGTCGCTCTCGTTGAGCCCGACGCGCGCCACTTCCGGTTCGACGAAGGTCGCCCAGGGAATCACCGAGTAATCGGTACGGAACTTCTTGAAGGGGTCGAAGAGCGCATTGAGCGCCGCGTACCAGGCCTGGTGCGCGGCCGTGTGGGTGAACTGGAAGGGCCCGGCGACGTCGCCGGCGGCGTAAATGTTCGGGTATTTCGTTTGCAGGTAGGCGTTGGTCTCGATCGTCCGATTGGCCGCGATGCCCAGTTCCTCGAGGCCGTAGCCGTGCAGCTTGGCTGCCCGGCCGACCGCCACCAGCAGGGTGTCGAAGGGAATGCGCACTTCCTCGCCCTGGTGTTCGGCGAGCAGGATTTTCTCGCCGTCTTCGATGATAAAGGCTTGCGCCTGGTGATTGAGCAGCACGCTGATGCCTTCGTCGCGGAAGCGCTGGGTGACCATTGCCGAGACCTCGGGATCTTCGCGGACCATGATCCGTGGCCCCTGCTGGACCTGCGTGACTTGCGCACCGAAACGGGCGAAGGCCTGGGTCAGTTCGCAGCCGATCGGGCCGCCGCCGAGGACCAGCAGTCGGCGCGGCAGTTGGCGCAGCTCCCAGATGGTGTCGGAGGTGACATAGCCGACCTCTTCGAGACCGGGAAGCGGCGGTACGAAGGGGCGACCGCCGGTGGCGATGACGATGCTGCGCGTCGTCAGCCGCTCGCGCTCGCCGCTGTTGCGCAGCAACTCGACTTCCCACGGCGAGATGAGCTTGGCGCTGGCGGCGATCACTTCCACGCCGAGTTCGCTGTAACGCTCGGCCGAGTCATGCGGTTCGACGGTCTTGATCACCCGCTGCACGCGCTCCATCACGTCGGCGAAGTCGAACTCGGCCTTTGCTTCGCGGATGCCGAACTCCTGAGAGCGTTGCATGTGCGAGAGCAGTTTGGCCGAACGAATCACCGCTTTCGAGGGCACACAACGAATAAGGATAGATCGTGCGCAGCCACGATCTGATCCGTTTGTTGGACGAGCCCGGGCCGGAGGGCTGAGCGCCCCTTCTGCAAATATCTTTTTTGGATTTACCACGCAGGCATAAACGCCGGAGGGCCGGGAGCGAGAAGTCCCGGCGCGCTGCTGGACAGGCAACGAAGATCTTGCGAATCCGGCCGTTTTGGCGTCCCGGCCACCGAACTCCGGGCGACCGCATCAATCAGCTTGGGGAAACTGAAGTCCCGAACGCGGCCAGATAGCGCTGTGAAGGCGGATTACATGATCAGATGGCGACCGCAACGACCGGTGGCACAGCAACGACACCGGACGACGTCGATCGAATCCGCGTCCTGACGATCACCATCACGGCGCCACAGCACGAGCAAAGCATCGCTGGCCGCTCCTTGCGCGGTGGCGTGAAGCGGCTGGGATCGAACTTCAGCAAGAGATGCAGCAAGCCGATCAGGCGCTTGCAATTGGCGTGCAGGAAGCCGAAATTGCGCGCGCGGCGAAAGCCTTTGGGCAGCACGTGCTGGAGAATCAGCCAGAGGAAATCAGCACCGGTGAGCGAGCGCTTTTCCGACTTGCCGGTTTTCGCGTTGCGATAGCGGAAGCTCACCCGGCCATTCTCGCAGGCAAGGATGTCCTGTTCACGGATGACACCGCGGTAGAGGTAGCGACCGAGGTAGATCAGCGCCTTCTCGCCGCTGCCCACCGATTGGCAGTGCGCCACCCATTCCCGCGGATAGCACGCCGGCAAGCAAATGCCGGCCGCCTCGATCGCCGCCAGCATTTTTGCCCGGAACACCTTGGCCATCGCCTTCTCGTTGAACAGATAGACGCCGTTCTTGCCGCGCCGCTTGCGTCGCCAGCGCTGCTTCGCTGCATCGAGCGCCGCCGCAGGGACGACGAGATGGACATGCGGGTGGAAGTCGAGCCGGCGCGAGTGCGTGTGCAGGACCGCGATCGCCCCCGGCGTGCCTTGTAACTGCCGGTCGTTCTGGCTAAAGCGGTGCACCGTTTCCCAGGCACAGCGCATCAACAAATCGAAGACGACGTCGGCGTGCGCTGCAGCGAGCCCACGCAATTCAGCCGGCAGCGTGAAGGTCAGCAAAAAGTAGTCGGCCGGGACGAGGCGCTGCATCTGACGTTCCAGCCATTGCTGGCTCTCGTGGTGCTGGCAGTGCGGGCAAAGGCGATGGCCGCAGGAATGCGGAACGAGTTTTTGGTGATCGCAGCCTTCGCACTGGACCTGCATCATCGGGCTGGCCGGGCTGCGGCAATCGCGCATCGCCGAGAGCGCCCGAAGCTGCTCGAAGCTCAGCCGGTGGCGAAATTGCGTCATGAAGTCCGCTTCGAACTGGGCGATGACAGAGCCGAAGCGGATCATCGCGGCGTCCCCTTGCCCACGCGATAGCCGTCCATCAGCGCGTTGATGCGCTCGATGGCGTGATGCCTGGTTTGATCCGTCAGATGGGTGTAGCGAACGGTCGTGAGAATCGAGTGATGGCCGAGAATGCGCTGCACCTCGGTGAGCTCGACGCCGGCCTCGACCAGGTGCGTGGCATAAGCGTGGCGCAAACTGTGTGGCGAAATGTTTTTTTTAGCCCGCAGGATTCGACCACCGCTTTCAGTGCTTTCTGAACGCCGCCGCGGTCGAGCGGCGTCCTGGCCGTGCGTGCTCCCGCCGAGCCGCCGCGGCGATTGGGAAACAGCAGGACGGGATGACGGTGGCGCTGCCAGAAACGGCGCAGGAGTTGGTAGGTGGCCGTCGGCAGCGGCACCAGGCGATCCTTGTTGCCCTTGGCATCGCGGATATGCACACGCCCGCGCGCGCCGTCGATGTCGGCGACCGTCAGCCGCAAGCCTTCGCCCAGGCGCAGGCCGAGACTGTAGAGGGTGAAGAAGAAGACCCGGTAACTGAGCACCTGCGTGGCCAAAAAAATCCGCTCGGTCTCCTCGACCGTGACGATGTCCGGCAGGCGCTGCGAGCGCGGCGGTTTGATCAGACCGGGCGCCACCCAGGGTTTCTTCAGCACGTGCTCGTAGTAGAACTTGAGCCCGTACAGATCGAGCTTGAGCGAACTCCAGGAGTGCGTCTCACGCAGGTCGGCGAAGTAATCCAACAGGTCGGACTCGCTCAGATCGTCGATCTGATGAGCGAAGTAGTCTCCCACCCGGCGCACGGCGCGCGAATACGCCTCGATCGTCTTCGGCTGCAAGCCCTTGAGCGTCAGGTGCTTCTGGTGGAGCTCGTAGTTCGTGTCAAAATTCGTCGTTGCGACAGCGGATATGTCTTCCATCTTGCGGTAACCTCGCATTCATCATGAACATCCCTCGGATGAGGGGCGAGGTGACATCTTGACTTCAACACGACTACAGCGCCGCCGTTTCCTCCGCGTAGCGGCTTCGTCCAACCGGTGTTCAGGCAGTCGCCACCGAGTTTGTGTTTTTCGATCAGCGTCACCTTGGCTTTCACAGCCGCGGCGATGTAGGCGGTGACCAGTCCCGCCGAGCCGGCACCGATGACGATCAGATTGCGATCGAAGCGCGCCGGCTTTGTCCAGCCCGCATAGACTTTGCGGGCCGCCAGGGCGTCGACGATTTTCTTGGCGAGCAGCGGAAAGATGCCGAGCAGCACAAAGGAGCCGAGCAGCGCCGGCGAGAGAATCCCGGCCAGCGAGTCGATCCTGGCGAGCTGCGTGCCGGCATTCACATAGACCAGGGTGCCGGCCAGCATGCCGAGCTGACTGACCCAGTAGAAAGTGCGCGTCTTGAGCGGCGTTAGCCCCATCACCAGGTTGATGACGAAGAAGGGGAAGAGCGGTACCAGGCGCAGGGTGAACAGATAGAAGCCGCCTTCCTTGGCGATGCCGGCGTTGATGGCGCGCATGCGGTCGCCGAAGCGCTTCTGTACCCAGTCGTGCAAGAGGAAGCGCGATGCCAGGAAAGCCAGGGTGGCGCCCAGCGAGGAGGCAAAGGAGACCAGCAGCAGCCCCCAGAAGAGACCGAAAATGGCGCCGCCGGCGAGCGTCATCACCGCGGCACCGGGCAGCGAGAGCCCGGTCACGGCCACGTAGGCGACGAAGAACAGCAAGCCCGCCTTGAGCGGCTGCGCGGCGCGCCAGGCTTCGATCGTTTCCTGCTGGCTTTTGAAGTAGTCGAGGCTCAGGAAGCGACCGAGGTCAAGCGCGAAGTAGGCGAGCAGCAGGCCAGCCAGGGCAGCAATCAGCAGCAGTCGTCGAGTTTTCATTACCGCCTTTCCGATCTTGGGGTGTCAGTCGACTGCACTGTCGCGCGTTGCGTCGTAGTTCTTACATGCCTGGCGGGTCGACTGCTCGCGTCCTTGAATTCCGGGAATCCCGGGATCAGCTGCCGCAAGTCGGCGCGGCAGCGATTTGGTCGCCGAGCGCGCCGCCGAGCGCGCCGCCGCAACTCGACCCCTGGCCGGCGGTACAACCATAGCAGTGATCGGCGACGCGGATCGCGCGCCCTTCGAGGGCCGCGGCGCTGACCTCGGTGATATGCAGGCGTGGCTGGCCGGGCTGGCCAGCGGCAAGGCCAAGGGGCAGGCCGAGCTGCTGGTTGAAGTCACAATCGTAAAGATATCCCTGCCAGTCGATCGACAGCAGATTGCGGCACATCACCTGTTCGACGTTCTCGTCGCGATGGGCGCCGCGCAGCAGTTGCATGTAGCTGTTGAACTGACCTTTCGAGATCAGCATCGATCCGAAACGCTGGATCGGCATGTTGCTGAGCGTGTACAGCTCGTTGAAGGCGATGCCGAACTCCTGCCCGAGATGCTCGCGATAGGCGGCGGTCAGCGCTTCCTGCGGCGGCGGCAGCGTCGGTCCCTGCGGGTTGAAAACCAGATTCAGCATCAGGCCGCTGTCGGGAGCCGCGTAGCCGAGCGCATTGAGTCGCTGCAGGCCGCGAATGCTGGCGTCGAAAGTGCCCTTGCCGCGTTGTCGGTCGACGTTCTCTTCGAGATAGCAGGGCAGCGAGGCGACCACTTCGACGCCATGTTCGGCCAGGAAGTCGGCCAGATCCTCATGACCTGGCTCCTCCAGGATGGTCAGATTGCAGCGGTCAATGACCCGCAGACCACGTTGCCGACCGGCGACCACCAGGCGACGGAAATGCCTGTTCAGTTCCGGCGCGCCGCCGGTCAGGTCGAGCACCTTGACTTCGGGGCTGGCGGCAATGAAAGCCAGCAGCGCGTCGATCGTCTCGGCGGTCATTTCTTCCTTGCGCTGCGGGCCGGCATTGACGTGGCAATGCAGGCAACTTTGATTGCAGCGATAGCCCAGATTGACCTGCAGGGTTTCCACCGAGCGCCGGCGCAAGGCCGGGAAAGTGCTGATTGCGAGAAGGGGGAGGGTGGCGTGCATCTTGTTTTTCTCCGGTTGATCGTCCTGCCTTCGTCGAGCGCAAGCGGCGTTTCCTTACAGCGCGTTCGGCGCCAGGCAGGACTCTCAACGCTCAACGCGCAGACGACAAGCCGTCCCGGGAGCTTGCACTTTGATCGCCGCTCGTGCCGGCCACCGGAAAGGGAGAACGGCGCCACACCAACCCGCGGGTGGGTGGCTGTTTGCCGACGGTCTCATCAAGAATGCAGCACACGACACTAGGGTGCGAGAGCGGCTTGCGCCAGGCCGGCCAGGGCTTTGCTCAGCTTCTCGGCGACCGGACACTGCGCGACGCCGTGCCGTTGGGCCAGGAAGAGGGGATCGTTATAGCCCAGCCAGACCTGCGCACTGTCGTCCTCCCAGATCAGCGCCTTGAGGGGCAAATCGATGCCGACCGTTTGCGCACATTCCATGAACGGCGTGCCGCCTTCCGGATTGCCGAAGATAATGACCTCGGTGGCGCGCAGGGACTTGCCGATCTTCGCCGCGCCCGCGGCGTGATCGATACGCGAGAAGACGATGAGTCCGCGGTCCTTGACGACTTTTTCGAAGCGGTTCATCGTCTCGACGGTGCTGTAGGGACTCTTGACGACCACCAGTCCTTCCGCGGCGGAGGCCAGCGAGACGATGGCCATGAGGGCGATGGCGACGAGCGAGTGCAGGGTCTTCATGATGAACTCCTTTCAGGTTGGCTTAGGGTTCATTTACTATGCCAGCAAATCAAGCAGCCGAGAAGCCCGGCACTGCGTCGTCCTTTGGCAAACTCCTGTGCAGGCGCTGCGCGGTGGACGATGGCGGTGGCGGCTTCGCCCGCGGTGCTCACTGCGAAAAGGGTGATTGGCAGGTCGACGCCCTTGACTTCGCCGACACTGGAGCAAAAAATCCGGCGATCCTAAAAAAGGCATGAGACCCCAAAACGCATGACCCCAAAAAGTGCCGTTCATCGTCGGCCGCCGCAGCAGAACTCCCGGCCGACGTTTCCGACCGCTTATGGCCTGATACCATTCGCCCATGAGCAACGATCACGACAGCGGCTACAAGTTTCTCTTCTCCACTCCGGAACTGGTGCGCGACCTGATCATCGGCTTCGTCCCCGACGAATGGCTGCACAGCCTGGACTACAGCACCCTCGAGCGCGTCCCCGGCAGCTATGTCAGCGAAGACTTCCGCTACCGCGCCGACGACATCGTCTGGCGGGTCAGAGTCGGTGGCGAATGGGTCTACCTGTATCTGCTGCTCGAATTCCAGAGCCGCGTCGACCGCTACATGGCGCTGCGCATGATGGTCTATGTCGGGCTGCTCTATCAGGACCTGATCAAGCGCGGCGAGGCTCTGGCCGACGGCCGCCTGCCGCCCGTCCTGCCGATCGTCCTCTACAACGGCAGCCAGCGCTGGACCGCGTCAAACGACGTCTTTGAACTAATACCGCCGGTGCCGGGGCTGGTCGAGCAGTTCAAGCCCCGGCTGAAATACCTGCTGATCGACGAGAACGCCTATACCGACGGCGAACTGGCCTCGCTCAACAACCTCGTCGCAGCCGTCTTCCGCATCGAACACCCGGCGTCGCCGGCCGCCATCGGCGTCTTGCTCGCTCTGCTCGACGAGTGGCTGGTAGACCGCCCCGACCTGCGTCGGATGTTCGCCCTCTGGATTCGGGCGACGTTGATGCGCAAGGCCGAATATCGTATCGTATTGCCACGGATGGATGACCTACAGGAGCTGAATGTCATGTTGGCCGAACGACTCGAAGAATGGGCGCACGCCTATAAGGCCGAAGGAATTGCTGAGGGCAAAGCAGCGGGCAAGGTCGAAGGGAAAGCGGAAGGGAAAGCGGAAGGGAAAGCCGAGGGTGAAGCGCTGGCCTTGCAGAAGCTGCTGCAGAAGCGTTTTGGTACCGTACCGTCGCCTGTTCTGGCGATGATCTCGGTGGCTTCCCTTGATCAGGTCGACCTTTGGCTTGATCAAGTGCTTGACGCGGCCAGCCTCGAGGAGATCTTCGGAGCAGGCAGGTCCTGAGACTTTGCAGGGCGGACAGCGATCGCGTCAGTATTTGCTTTCCAACTGTCCTGCTAGTCGGCCGCCGCCGCAGGGCAGCCGACCGATTTTCCGACCGACCGCGGCCTGTGTACCATTCGCCCATCAGCAACGATCACGACAGCGGCTACAAGTTTCTCTTCTCCACTCCGGAACTGGTGCGTGACCCGATCATCGGCTTCGTCCCCGACAAATGGCTGCACAGCCTGGACTACAGCACTCTCGAGCGCGTCCCCGGCAGCTATGTCGCGAAGACTTCCGCTACTGTGCCGACGACATCGTCTGGCGGGTCAGAGTCGGTGGCGAATGGGCCCAAGTGCCGGCAAGCCGGCTTGGGTGAGTACACGGGCGACGCTGTCGCGATGCACGTGCAGTTGGGTCGCGATGGTGCCGATACGCCAGCGTTCGGCGTGGTAATAACGCAGGATCTGCGCTTCAATCTCGGGGCTGAGAGCCATGTCTTCTCCGGTCGGGTGGGTGACGGCGAATCCGACGCTGCAGAAAGTCCTGGCGCACCCCGTCCGGCAAGGGACGATGACAACGACAGCAGTGCCCTGGCAGGGGTGCGACCGGCAACGTCGGTTCAAAGGGGCGTTGATCAGGAGCAACGCTGGGTGGGGAACCCTGATGCGTTACTTTCTGTTGCCGGGCCCGGTAACGACGCTGGCGTTCGGCGTGGGCGTGACGGCCGCGCCGGCTCTCTTGATAGCGGCGACCCGAAGCACCCGTGGCCTGTCGGCGTGCCTCGTCGGCACAGTGCGCAGTGCAGTAGCGCTGGCCACGATCACAGTGGCTGCAAATGAGCACCGCCGTGCGACAACCGGCGCACAGGTAACGTCTTCCAGGGAGATCCATTGGTCGTCCCGGCCAATGGGAATCTGACGGCGAGGTGCGCTTCGTGAAATACTAGGCAGGCAACGTCGCCACTGTGGAGGCTACGGGGCGCGGCATCGGGTCTGGCTTCGCGGTTGGGACCGGTGTCGCGCCTGCCTTTCCACCGGCCGCTCCGCTTTCTACCGCATTGGCAACGCGAACGCTACTGCCACGCGGGTCATGCCGAGCCGCAGATCACTTCCCGTTCAAATCCCGTGCGTCGATGGCCGACGGCGCTTACTGATCGCTGGTCGCCCATTCCTGCCGCGCTTCGCTTGCCAGACGACGGTTTGCTGCGCAACCCGTCCGCCGGGAGCCTGGCCGGCGGCAAACCGGAAAACCGGCATATTCATGCTTGGCTGAAAGTCAAAAGCGAAAGCAAACCAACCGGCCTTCTCACCCCGTCAGGCTGTCGACGCCAGATTTCTACGGAAAAGCGACACCGCTAACAAGGGGAAGGGGAACGGTCATGGCTTTCATCATCAGGGGTGTCTCGACATGTCATGACCGTTAGCCGTGTAGCAGGAACGCGCTGCACGGGAGCTGTCAGGAAGGCGGGCAGGAAACGCCTGGGTGTGCGCTGGCCCACCGAAGCAATCGGTCGCCTGTGTGCTGCCGCCGGTACAATAATAGGGGAGTCGCCACAATTTCGGCGGCTCTTGAAGGACGCTGGGGCGAAGCTCGTTTCGGAATCATCGTCCACGCTACTGGCGAAGTCGCCGACGTAAATCGCCAAGCCGATTCCCGAGCGTACGAAACAGGAGCAGGCAAGCACTGTGCCGAGGTCTGAACCCCCGCGGCCTGGTGCTGTTCGAGCTTTGATTTGCGCAGCCATTTCCACAGAAGGAAGGTGCCATGGGTATTCTCGACTGGTTCAAGAACAGGCCGGGTCAATTCGATCCGGATTGGGTGTCTGACGAGATGGTTCGCGGGGCCGTCGACAAGGCGATTACGCTGACCAACCCACGCCTCAAGCTGCTGCCCAACTGCCCCAAGCGTCTGACGCCCGCCGTCAAGACGACGATCGAATACCTGCGCACGCTGGTCCAGGCGCTGCCCGCCGCACGACCGCTTTCGTTGGCCCTGTGGTCCTGCGATCCGGCTCTAAAGGCGTTCTTTGTCGCTTCCTCCGACATTTCGTCTGTTCTCGGCCGCTCGGACAATTTGCGCATCCTGTTCGACAAGTTTCCGGAACTCGATGAAGCTTGCCTGGTTCTGGGCATGGCGCTCAATGAAAAGCGGGTCCTGGGAATGGCGCTGCAAGGTGGCATGGTGCAGCGCGACGTTGCCCAGACCAGCGTCAGCTTCTCGGACCACGGGACACGCATCTGCGGCAGCGACGAGGCGCGTTTGCGCCGCATCGTCGGCGTCGAGGCTTTCGAATACCTGCTTGGCCAGGCCTTGTCGGAGATTGGCCGGGAGCGTGTCGAAAGGCAGGAGCTGCAAGGAAGTCGTGCGCTGATGCGGGCACGCCTGCGGCTTCTTCAACAGCAAGGTCCGGGCCTGGGGTCAATGTTCGGCGGAGCTCCGGCGGCAGCAAGCGAGCAGGCCAGGCTGCAAGCGGAATTGCTGGAAAACGAGCGGCAACTGGAAGCCATCGGGGGAAGTGAATCGGTCCTGGATGCCGAACTCGAAAGCCTGAAAACGGTGCTCGAAAATCCGCAGCGCTATCTGCACGTCGAGACAAAGCGCTTGCGGCTCAGCCCGATGAACGTGGTGATCGATGCGGCCAGCGCGGACGCTGCTGCCGACGTCGATTTCGGCCTGGCAGAACTCAGGGGATCGCCGCCGATGCGCCGAGCTTTCGTGCTGGCACGCGTCGCGCGCAGCGAATTGCCGCCTCCGAAAAAGATCAATTTTGACGACGCGACGCGCTACCTTTGAGGCGTCGACCTGGGCCGGCGTGTGCGAGGGTCGTTAACACTGCCGCACAGGCCCTTCGTCCTTGAGATTGACCGCGATTCAGCTGAGCCCATATACTACTTTCCACATCTTTGGCTTGGCCATCGTTTTGGGCAGGAGGGGTGGATGGCGGGGATGTCGGGAGGAGGGTGTGCCTGAGGGCGCATGCCGGCCTTCGACTCGCGATCAGGGGAACTGGCGTTTTGGTAAAATTTTCCTCGCGCGGGGAAAGAGCAGGGGCGTGCCGCCTCGCAGCCAGGCAACAACTACCAGGAGAACTGCACATGTTCAAAAACATCCTTATCCCCACCGACGGTTCGGTCGTGTCGCGCAAGGCCATCAAGGCCGGCATCCAGTTCGCGAAGTCGCTGGGAGCGAAAGTCACCGGCTACTACGGCATCGTGACGCTGCCGTATTCCATGTTTGGCGACGGTGATATTATCGACAAGGGCATGGCGAGTAAGCTCGACCGGCTGCAGCGGGCCACCGGTGAGAAATTCCTTGAGGAGATATCCAAGGCCGCTGCAGCTGCCGGTGTCGAGTATGCTGGATTCACCACCAAGCCAGCGTCGGCGTTCGAGGGCATCATCGAAACCGCACGGAAGAAGAAGTGCGACGCCATCTTCATCGCCTCGCGTGGTCGCAGCGAGATCAAAAAGCTGCTACTTGGCAGCGTCACCCAGAAGGTGCTTTCACACTCCAAGGTGCCGGTGATCGTCTACCGCTAAGGGCGAGCGTTTTTTTGTATCCGGCAAGCTGCCGCTGCGGGCAGCGCTAGCGGCTTGGCGCCGCTTGTAGGCGCCCGTTCGACCCGTGCGCACACCAAGCCGACAGCTACCTCAAGAGCCTTCGCGGCGACGGCGGCAAGGCCGGGAATCATTCCCGTCAGATCACTCGCTACAGCTTCGCTCGCGAGCCACATTCGCTCGCCCCGTCTTCGTGGCGAGCTGGACCAGGTCTGCGAAAAGCGAACTGTCGATCAGTGACTTCGCTAAATTGGTAGCAGCATTATCTCAATAAGTGGTTCGTTATTGCACCGATCGCCCGTGTAAAGTGGCGCCACTTCGGGGTGCGCAGTTCGCGGCCGGCTTCGGCCCTGATGACCGTTTCTGCAGATTGACCCGGCCAACAGGAGATAAGTCTTTGGAGCTTGCCGATAAATCACTGCTCAGGCAGTTGTGCTACATCGATGGAGAATGGGTTGGCGCCGATAGTGCGCTGACCTTCGCCGTCACCAACCCGGCTACCGGGGAGCAGCTGGCGGACGTACCCGACGCGGGCGCGGCCGAGACCCGTCGCGCCATCGAGGCGGCGCAGCTTGCGCAGCGCAGCTGGAGTGCCAGGACTGCAGGTGAGAGAGCGAAGGTGCTCCGCCGTTGGTGTGAGTTGCTGCTTGCCAATCAGGAAGATCTCGCTCGAATCATGACCGCGGAGCAGGGCAAGCCACTTGCCGAATCGCGTGGCGAGATCACCTACGCCGCCTCGTTCATCGAGTGGTTTGCCGAGGAAGGAAAGCGCATCTACGGCGACATGATTCCCCCGCATCACGCCGACAAACGTATCCTGGTAAGCAAGGAAGCGATCGGCGTCTGTGCCGCGATCACGCCATGGAATTTTCCGGCCGCGATGATTACCCGCAAGGTTGGTCCGGCGCTGGCGGCGGGCTGCTCGGTAGTGCTCAAGCCCGCTGAAGCGACGCCACTGTCGGCGCTTGCGCTGGCCGAGCTGGCGGAACGCGCCGGAGTTCCCAAAGGGGTCTTCAATGTGCTCACCGGAGACCCGATCGCTATTGGTGGCGAGTTGTGCGCCAATGCGACGGTCCGCAAGCTCAGCTTTACCGGGTCTACGGAGGTTGGTCGGATTCTCATGCAGCAGTGTGCGCCGACGATCAAGAAGCTGTCGCTCGAGTTGGGCGGCAATGCACCGTTCATTGTCTTCGACGATGCCGATCTGGATGCCGCCGTGCAGGGAGCGATGCTCTCAAAGTATCGCAATACGGGCCAGACCTGCGTCTGTGCGAACCGCTTGCTGGTCCAGGAAGGCGTCCTCGATCAATTTGTCGAAAAACTCGCTGCCGCAGTTGGCGCTCTGCGCGTCGGTAATGGGGCGGAAGAGGGGGTCACGCAAGGTCCGCTGATCGATGACGCGGCGATCGCCAAGGTGGAGGAACTGGTCGCCGATGCGCTTGGCAAGGGGGCTCGTATCGTTTGTGGCGGCAAGCCCCACAGCCTCGGCAAGACCTATTACGAGCCAACGATACTGGCGGGGGTGACGGCGCAGATGCGCATCGCTCGCGAAGAGGTCTTCGGGCCGGTGGCGCCGGTGTTCGCTTTCAAGACCGAGGCCGATGCGTTGGCCATGGCCAACGATACCGAGTATGGCCTGGCATCCTATTTCTACACCGAGAATCTGGCGCGCAGCTTGCGGGTAGCCAGCGCCCTCGAATACGGCATGGTCGGCATCAACACCGGCCTGATCTCGACCGAGCTTGCACCGTTCGGCGGCATGAAGTCGTCCGGGCTGGGTCGCGAAGGTTCCAAGTACGGGATCGAGGACTACCTGGAAATCAAATACATCTGTATCGGCGGTATCGTTTGAGCCGCCAAGTCAAACTTGCAAAGGAAATGAACATGAATGCACCGAGCGAAAAACTGAACCTCAAAACCAATTCCGAGCTGATGGCCCGGCGCACGGCAGCGCTGCCCAAAGGTGTCGGCCAGGGGCACGCGCTGTTTGCCGAAACTGCCAGGAATGCCGAAATCTGGGACGTCGAAGGTCGGCGCTGGATCGACTTCTGCGCGGGTATTGCGGTGGTCAATACCGGGCATTGCCACCCCCGGGTCGTCGAGGCGGCGCGCCAGCAACTGGCGGCCTTCACCCATACCTGTTTTCAGGTAGTGGCCTACGAATCCTACGTCGAACTGTGCGAGCGGCTCAATGCGGCCGCCCCGGGCAGTACGCCGAAGAAGTCGTTTCTGGTCAACACCGGCGCCGAAGCCGTCGAGAATGCCGTCAAGATCGCCCGTGCGGCAACTGGGCGTTCGGGCATGATTGCCTTCGGTGGCGGCTTCCATGGTCGCACCATGTTCGGTCTCGCACTGACCGGCAAGGTGGCTCCCTACAAGATCAAGTTCGGGCCATTCCCCGGCGAGATCTTCCACGTTCCCTTCCCGAATGCCCTGCAGGGTGTCTCGGAGGACGATGCCATCGCGGCTATCGAGCGGCTTTTCACGACCAGTATCGAAGCTTCGCGCGTCGCGGCAATCTTCATTGAACCGGTGCAGGGAGAAGGTGGCTATGTCCCGGCGCCCCGCGGCTTCCTGCGCCGCCTGCGGGCACTATGCGACACGCACGGAATTCTTCTCGTTGCCGACGAAGTGCAGACCGGCATTGGCCGCTGCGGCAAGCTGTTTGCCAGCGAGCACTATGATGTCGAGCCCGACATCATTACCTTGGCCAAAGGCCTCGGCGGTGGCCTGCCAATCGCCGCGGTAGTCGGCAAGGCGGCGATAATGGACGCTGCAGAGGTCGGCGGTCTGGGTTCCACCTACGCCGGAAATCCGATGGCCGTTGCCGGCGCCCTGGCGGTACTCGACGTGGTCGAGGAAGAACAACTCTGTGCGCGCTCGATCGCTCTTGGCGAACATATGCGCGAGCGATTTACCGCCATGCAGGAGAAATTCTCGACGATCATCGAGGTGCGCGGACTGGGGGCGATGACGGCCGTGGAGTTCTGCCGCAACGGCGATGCAAAGCAGCCGGCAGCGGACATCGCTGTCGCCCTGAAGAATGAAGCGGCGCAACGCGGCTTGCTGCTGCTCTTGTGCGGGCCGCATGGCAATGTCTTGCGGGTAATGGTGCCGCTGACCATTTCCGATGCCGTGCTCAACGAAGGCCTGGATATCATCGAGGCATCGCTGCGGGCGGTGGGCGCCTGAACTGACCGTCCGTGAGTGGCCCGTGCGACCGACCTTGCAAGGGTCGAGGCCACTGAGCTGTAGCGGATGCGGGCAGTCCGGCCATCTGCGTGGGCCTCAGGCTGATCAGCGGAGGCGGGTGCCCGCAGCGGTTTAGTCCGGTGCGGGAAAGTAAGAAAGGCCAGGCAGCGACGCTGCCTGGCCTTTCTTCAGTACACGAACGGTAGGTGCCGAATGCGTGCTTGCCCTTGCTGCCCTAATCGTAGGCCTTGTCGTTGGGCGATTTGTACAGCTTCTTGAGCGCGTACGAGAGGGCAAAGTTGAGGTTCAAGCCCTTCGGCGGGATCGGCTGCAGGAACCACTTGGCGTAGAGCTTGTCGGCTTCGCCTGAGGTCATCACTTTGGCCAGCGCCGCATCGACGACCTTCTTGAACGCCGGGTCGTCCTTGCGCATCATGCAGCCATAGGCTTCATACGATTGCGGCGTACCGACCACGGTCCATTCGCGGGCGTTCTTGGCTTTGGCCATTTCCCCAAAGAGCAACACCTCGTCCAAGACGAAAGCCGCCGCGCGGCCGCTTTCCAGGATCAGGAACGCTTCCCCGTGATCTTTGGCGCTGATTATCTTCATCTTCATATTGTTGTCTTCGTTCATCTTGCGCAGCAGACGCTCGGAGGTGGTGCCAGCGGTGGTCACGACGTTCTTGCCAGCCAGATCGGGAAAATCCTTGATCCCGGAGCTGGTCTTGGTCATTAGTCGAGTGCCGGCGACGAAGATGCTGTACGAGAAACTGACCTGTTCCCGACGTTCGGCGGTGTTGGTCGTCGAACCGCATTCGAGGTCGACGCTTCCATTCTGGACGAGCGTGATGCGATTCTCGGAGGTTACCGGCAGCAGCTTGATATCGAGCTTGGCAAGCTGTAAGTCGGCCTTGATTGCCTCCACCGCCTTGAGCATCATGTCCTGCGAGTAGCCGACCACCTGCCGCTTGTCGTCGTAGTACGAGAACGGAATCGACGATTCGCGATGGCCCAACGTGATCAACCCGGTCTCCTTGATTTTCTTGAGCGTACCGGTCAATTCCTGAGCCAAGACCGGAGCCGACAGCAGGGTGGCAGTGGCAAGCGTTACAGCAATGGCGAGGCGCCGCGAAATAGTGAACATCGTCTTTGTCTCCTCTTCAAACGGATAATTGGTCACCGGTCGGCTTCAGTTCGGGCCGCTCGGGAACACGATTTCGCGCTCGCCGGCATGCGGCGCGAGCACGGACTGCTGCCAACGCTGGTCTTGCCAGAGCAACTCGACACGGCGGTCTGTCGGTTGGTACACGGCACTGTACAGCGTGCCGTAACCGCGTCGGTAACTGGTCTGGAACAGCGGCGGCTGCAGCAGTGCTGTCGTGAGTTCCAGCAAGGAATGCTTTTTGTCGACCAGATGTTCCAGAGCGGCGAAGCGCTCGACGGCACAAGTTGCCTTGGCGTGCTGCGGCCAATCGACCTTGTGCTGGAAGTTGGTGACCGCCCGCCGGCGACTGACATAGGGGGCTTCGTCGGGTCCGACGAACACGGTGGCCCAATTTCCGGAAGTGTCAAGCAGCGTGATGCTGTACGACATGTGTACGGGGAGGCGTTTGAGGATCGCGCAGGCATCCTCTACCGTGCTCGATACCTCCAGCACGTAGCGCATCACCAGCGGGATGCCGAAGCCCTTGCCGGTTTGCGTTCTGCCGCCGAAGCTCAGTGAAGCGGCCAGGCCCGCCTCGTTCATGCCATCCAGCGCTCCCCATAGACAATCGCCCATGGCCAGCACCCGCTGGCCGCACCAGCGGGTGGCCAGCCAGTTGCCTTCCAGCAAGGCCGGGGCGTAGTCGTAGTTGCGCACCAGCGCCGGGTTTTGGGCGCCGCAAGGATCGATCCACACTGCTTGCGAGCAACCGGCAATATAAGCCGGCGGGCACCACAAGGAAAGCGCGCGCGCCTCAATGTCGCCACCGCCGGCCAACTCGACCAGTCGCTCCCAGGTGGGCACCAGCTCCGGCATGTGCTGGCGCAGCGCGCGCCGGCTTTCAAGGTAGCTGGGGCGATCGAAGACGCCGCTGCGCAGGTACCAGTCGCGGTAACCCGGCCAGCAGCGTTCGAAAAGCGCCTGCCACGAGGGGCCGGGAGCGTCCTCGACCAGCGCCGTAAATCGCTGGTGGATAGGCAGGTCCGCGTGCGGCACGGCGGTCAAAGGATCTTGAACGCGCCGGGCTCCGGTGCCGCCTCGTGCTCGGTGGTAACGATTGGTTTGCCGGCATAGTACTGCTTGATGCCGCGAATCCAGTCACGGGCGCGCAGGTTGAGCTTGAAGTTATCGTCCATCGAACGGCCACGCGTAATCAGGATACCGAGGTCGGCGCCCTCATAGCGATAGTCACCCGAACCGGTGATGCGCAGGAAGAAGGCCTCGCGTTCGCTGTCGATCGCCTGGCGGTTATAGTCGAAGCGCTGGAAGCTGACGCTGCCATCTTCGCTCATGCGGTAAATGCCGGTGCCCGGCGCGTGCGTGACCTGATCGACGTTCTTGTCAGTGTACTTCATCACCACCTGCGACCACGAATCGATGAAGTGCGGCTGTGCCCAGCGCTCGTTGATTTCGCTGACGTTGAGATCGAAGGGTACGCCCGAGAATTCCAGCAGGTGGAAGAGGAAAAGCGGCGCATCGGCATAGGCAAAGGCCGCGTGGTTGGTCATCGGGCTGGCTCCACAGACGCGTGGGTTCAGTTCGCCGAGATAGACGTCGCCGCTGTCCTGGTCGATCAGGAAATCGAGGTCGAAGTACCCTCGGTAACCTTCCTCGATCAACTGGTTGCCAAAACGCTCGGTCATGTCTCTGACCTGGGCGCGCACGGCTTCCGAGAAGGAACCGGGGAAAACCTCGTTGCCACACCAGCCGCCCTTGTAGGGCGTCAGTTCGCTGGCACCGACGACTTCGGTAAGCATCGGTCCGACCAGCGTTCCCGACTGCGTGGCACAGGCTTCGAGCGTTGCCCCACGGCAGTTGATGCGCTTCATGATCTTGATTTCAGGATCTTTGCAGATATCTTCCTTGTGCTTGTTGAAATCGTCTTCGCAAGAGATGAAGAAAGTCGTGTGGCCGGAATCACCGAAGGCTGACTGCAGGACCAGGTGCTTGCCCAGTCCGTGGCGCTCGGCAATTTCCATAAGGTTGGCGAAGCTGCTCACCTTCTCGAGCGCGTTCGGTACCGACAACACGCCGGCCTTGTTGCCGATGCGTACCGTCTCCATCTTGTTGTCGCAACGCTGGCGCAGTTTGGCCGGCGGAAACCAGACTTCCATGCCGAGTTCCTTGGCCAGCTCCTCGGTCTTTTCGTCAAACATCAGGAAGGTTGCCGCCGGGCTGCCACCGCGGCGCTCAATGAAGTCGATCACGTCCTTGTGCTGCAACATGTGGTTGTTGATGTCTTCGATCGACGTGAACTCGTCGTGCGGCGTCTCCTGCGGGACGAAGACGTTCGGATGCCGGCCATCGAAGCAATCGATGTAGCTGATGAAGCGGAAGCGATTCACCCACTGGTCGATTCCCAGCAGATTGAAGTTGGTGGCGCTGATGAAATAGATCGGTCGCTCGTTGCGATGAAACATGAGCCGCAGGTCGGAAATTGTCTTTACTTTGAAAGTCATTATTTTCTCCTCTTCGTTGTCACCACAAAAAGACTGCTGTGTTGGCGCTCGCCAGCGGTCATTTCATTCGCCTTCTGCCGCTTCGGCGCTGGCATTGACCTGCGCTTTCCAGACTGCGTTTGCCTGCCCGGCCAGTTCGAGTGCCGGTTCGGTAAAGATGCGAAAGCCCAGTTCAGGCCGGAAACCATGGATTTCGCGCACATCGAGTGCCTGCATGAATTGCAATATTTCGGCACTGATCACCTGTCCCGGTACGAGAATCGGGAAGCCCGGCGGGTAAGGGATGACGAACTGAGCGGAGACGCATTCGCGTGCGTTCCTGATCGCCTTGGCCGTATCGTCCATGGTCAGGTACTCGCAGTTGGCATCATCGTAGCTAAGGAAGAAGGCGCTGCGGACGTCGCCATCGCGCGTCTCGCTCTGCCCGTCCAGGCTGTGGCCGCGGAAGGCTTGGTGGAAGCACGAGAAGTTGGGCAACGGCGGCAGTTCCTGGGTGAGGGAGCGCACGCGTTTTTCATGGATACGAAGTTCCGGAGTGCTCATGTCGCGCACCCTGTTGTCCACGTCGCGGGCGATCTTGACCAGCACGCCGAGCAGGTAGGCGATCGTCGAGCGGGTGGTGCCGATGTTGGTCATGAACAGCACTGTATTGCGCGAGGTCTTGTTGATCTGGATGTCGTACTTGTCCATCAGATACTTGTTCTTGATGGTGTCGCCATCCATCCCGGTCAGGCCGATAGCCAGCGTGGCGCGGCTCGGGTCAAGCGCAAACTCGTCCGACTGCCAGGCTTTCAACAGGTTTTCCCAGCCGGTCTCCATGTTGTACAGCGATTCGACGTGCGACTCGCGAAACTCCTCCGGCACCATGTCGGTCACGGTCAGGAAACGGAAGTGGCTGTTGAGCTGGGGATTGGCGGCCACCTGGTCGCGCAGGTTCATCGCCAGCTCGAGCTGGCGCTGCACCAGTTCGTAGCCTTCCATTTCCACTTGCCGCCGCCCGACATCGAGGGTCGCGAGGATCTGGTAGTTGGGCGAAGTCGAGGTGTGCGTCATGTAGGCTTCATGGAAGGCTTCCTCGGCCTTGTCCTTGAAGTCCTGGTCCCAGACGTGGATCATCGAGCCCTGGCGCAGCGCGGTCAGCGTCTTGTGGGTCGAATGCGTGGCGTAGACGCGCACCCGCGCCTTGCCGGGGTCGGGCAGCAGGCGGGTGTTCAGGACTTTCTCGTCGTCAGCCCAGTCGGCCTCGTCAAAACTGCTGGCGAATTCCGCATAGCGTTTGGCATAGGCCTCGCTCTTGAACATCTCGGTCAGCTTGGCGGCGGCACCCATGGCCGTGCGTGGGCGGTAGACCGGGTGGAAACGCGCGAAGGCGAACCACGCCTCGTCCCACAGGAACACCAGGTCAGGCTTGATGGCCAGGCACTCGAGCATCAGCCGCTCGACGTTGTAGACGATGCCATCGAAGGTGCAGTTGGTCAGCAGCACCATGCGTACGCGGTTCAGCGTCCCGGCGCGGCGCAAGTCGAGCAGCGTTTCCTTGATGTGGCGAATCGGCACCGCACCGTACATCGAGTACTCGTGCAGCGGATAGGCCTCCAGGTAGGTGACCTGTGCGCCGGCCAGGACCATCCCGTAGTGGTGCGATTTGTGGCAATTGCGGTCAACCAGAACAATGTCGTCGGGCCGGACGATGGCCTGGACAACGACCTTGTTGGCCGTTGATGTGCCGTTGGTGACCAGGAAAGTGCGGCGTGAGCCGAAGGCCCGCGCGGCATACTCCTGGGCCAGTTTCAGCGAGCCCGTGGGTTCGAGCAGCGAATCGAGCCCGCCTGAGGTGGCCGAGGTCTCGGCCATGAACAGGTTCATGCCATAGAATTGGCCGAGGTCGCCGATCCAGTTCGAATTCATGATCGACTTGCCACGCGCCAGCGGCAGGGCGTGGAAAACGCCGGTAGGCTGCTTCGCGTACTTGCACAAGGCGTCGAAGAACGGGGTGTGATAGCGCTCGGCAACCCCTTGCATGATCGAATGGTTGAGTTCGAGCTTGTCTTCTTCGCCGAAAAATATGCGGTTGAAGGTTTCCCCCGCCTTCGCGGCTACGTCTTCGACATTGACGTCGGTGACCAGATAGAGATCCAGCTCCGGGCGCAACTTCGCGATCTGTCGACCGAGCAGCGGACCGCGCTCTGACTCGGGCAGCAGCTCGCCGTCGACGTCCGCACCATCAATGTAGCGCCGCCCGACGAGTTCGCGGAAGTAGCGCGACCGGTAGGGAAAGCCGTAGCGGATCACCACTGCCTGCAGGTTGAAGTTCACCCACGATGCAACCAGTGCATCCTCAAAGGTCGGCACGACGACCACGTCGTAAACGAAATCGTCGTCAGGTCTGCGCTCGTTGCGCACCTGGCGATGCAGCGCTTCCTCTTCTTCGACCAGCATGTCGTCGACGACCAGAACCTCGAAGTATGGGCAGCGCAGCTGCGCCTGATACTCCTGCTCGCTTTCGATCTGCGAGGGCAAATCGGCATCGTTCTTGGCCCCCGTGCCCTCGTGGCGATAGGTCAGCGAGGCCAGCGTGCGATGAAAGCGGCGAGCGATGATTGCGGCATGCGCCAGATTGCCGCGATCGATGTGGCTACAGAGCTCGGCGAAGGCGCGGCGGCCTGGATACGCCCAACAGGCTTCAATCGGCCGCAAGGCTTCGGTCAAGGCGCCGATCTTGGTCAAGCGCTCTTCCCGACCGGGGTCATCCTGTGCCAGCTTGGCGAGCTGCGAGAGGACGTCGACCAGCCCGATCCAGCTTTCCGATCGTACGTCCCAAACGCTGCGGTGGCGACTCAATGAGGTCGAGTCGGGGCCAGCGGTGCCTGAATCTAGGTTCATGACTTGTCTCCAGAGGTGCTGGCGGTCGTTGCCGCCGGCTATGTGGGCTGCTCGATCGCGCTACCCGTGGCGAGCGCGGGTAGCGCCTCCGCGGTCTGTTCGGACTAGCCGACCCAGAGTATCCAGGGGGTGCCGATGACCAGAAACACCAGGGTGCAGAAGGCGGTTGTCGTCAGCCCCAGGCGGTACAGTTCGCTCTGCTTGAGATAGCCGCTGGCGACGAAGATGATGTTCTGGCTGCCGCCTTGTGGCGTAATGACCGAGAAGTAGCTACTGGCAAACAGCAGCGCGTAGGCCATCAAATGGACGGGAACGCCCGACTTCACGCCGACGTCGAGAAACACCCCGAGCAGCGCCAGAACCTGCGCGTTCTGACTGACGAAACCGAAGTGGAGCAACACATAAATGACCAGCAAGGCAACGTAGGCGACCGGCCAGGCGAGGCCTTCCAGCCCGACAGCCAGTCGCTCGCCGACGTAGCCCATGAAGCCCATTTCGTTGAGCTGCCCACTCATGCCAAAAAGTATGGCCAGCCAGATGAAAGTGACCAGCGTGCCGCCCTGCTTGTTGATGTCTTCAAGCGTCAAAACGCCGCTGATCATCAGCGTGGCGAGACCGGCCAGGGCAATTGCCGTCAGGTTCAGCTTGTAGGGAGCCGCCAGTATCCAGCCGGTGACCATGATCACGAAAGTCACCGCCGTGATCCACTCGTTGCGCGACATCGGCCCCATTGTCTGCAGTTCTTTGCGGGCGATGCCTGGAGCTTCCGGAGTGGCGGTGATTCCTGGCGGAAAAACACGATAGAGCAGCAGCCGGGAGCAGGGCGATCACCACCAGACAGGGTACGCTGGAGGCAAGCAGCCAGGAGCCGAAATCAATCCTCATCCCGTGTTCGGCGGCGAGTGCTGCTCCGACCGGGTTGCCCGAGGTGGCGGTGAACCACAGTGCCGAGGTGATGGCCAGGCTGGCCATGCCGCAAAACATCAGGTAGCCGCCGAGGCGTCGCAGGTTCTCGTCGTCGGGTGTCGAGCCCCTGCTTTGCGCCAGGGCCAGGATCACCGGGAAGAGAACGCCACCGCGTGCGGTATTGCTCGGGAAGCCGGGGGCAATCAGGGTGTCGGTAATGAAGATGCTGTACGCCAGGCCGAGCGTCGATTTCCCGAACAGCGAAATCACATAGAGACTGATGCGTTTGCCGAGTCCGCTCTTGACCACCGCCTGCGAGACCAGGAAAGCGGTCACCACCAGGAGCACGATGGCGTTGGCAAAGGCACCGTAGGCCTTCTCCGGAGTCAGTGTGCCGGTGAGCACGACGATCGCACAAGCCAACACCGCCGAAGTGAAGAGCGGGAAGACATTGAGGACCACGGAGGTGATTGCCGAGGCGAAGACGGCAAACAGATGCCAGGCCTCAACGGTCAGGCCCGCGGGAACCGGCGCGAACCAGAGGCCGAAAAACATGATCAGGAGGATCACCAGTTTCACGATCCTTCCCGTTCCGAAAGCGGCTGTACTCATTGTTGACCTCCTGCAGTGGTGGGAGCAACCGCACTGGGCGACCCGAGGCGAGCCCAGCCATTCAGATCGACGACCCGGCCGGTCAGTTCGCTGCCTTCGAAAGCGCCGATGCGCTTCCATTTGAAGCTGTATTCACCGCTAACGCCGGCGTAGCGACCGGTACCGCCAATAAGCTTGCCTTCGATCAGCAGGCCCGGGCCGAGCCCTTCACCGCTTAACTCGCTGAAGACCTTGTCGCCCTTCTCGTCGGTCCACACGCTGCGCCCCTGCAGGCCGGTGGTAGTGTCGGAAAAGCCGATGACCTGGGCTTGGAAACCGCGATTTATTCGCTGCTTGCCGTTCAGCAGCAGCGAACCGCTGAGTTGGAAAATGACGGCTTGCTGGCCAGGTCCGAGGTCGAGGACTTGGCGTGTGCCGATGGTTGTCCAGTCGCCGGTGAAGCCTTGCTTCTCGTCGGTCGCCACGGTGCCCTCGGTGCTTGCAGCGCTAACTTTCGTCGCCGGTGGCGTCGCTGGCTGGCCGCAGGCGGTCACCAGTAGCACGCCGAGCAGGGCAATGCTTCTCGCGCAATGGTGTTTGCATGATGCATGTGGAAAACGCATAGTCTTGCCTCCCGTCGGTAAAAGAAGCGGCAAAACGCAAGCGACCGGTTCCTACGACCTCTGTAGGTGGCCCCCGCGTCCACTGCTTTGAAGACTAGCACTTTGTCTTTTGGCTAGCGAATATTTTTTTTGAGCATCAACTGCCCCGATGATTGCCAACGTCTTAGTGGTCTGTCGTACTGTGGAATCCAGAATATGCCATATGCAGCATAGGGATTGAATGCCGTTGTTATCGGAAAGCTCGCCGATTTGCGGTCGTCGAGGCACAAGAGGATGGCTGCGGGATGCTGTGCTATGGCATTCCCGCGGGGCTGTACTTCCCGCTGGCCAACACGCTTGCTTCGCCAGCGGGCAGGCCGTCATCGTCGGTGGTGGCACGCTGACCTACAAGGGCGAAGTCCATGACTTCAAGATTGGTGGCCTCACCACAGGAGTAAACGTCGGCATGTCGACGATGAGTGCCGCAGGCGAGGTCTACGACCTGACGGACGTGGCCAACTTTCCGGGCACCTACACGATACTCGACGCAAGCGCGAGGGTGGGCGGCGGGGTTGGTGAAGAACGAACACGGCGTAATCATGAAGCTGACGTCGCGTACAAAGACCTTCAGCTGAACGCGGGCTCGGCAACCGGCGTCACTGTCACGATGAAGCAGGTCGCCTCGGCGCGTTGCTCTACTGGCGACACAGCGTTTCGCGCACCCCGGCATGAGCGAAGGTCCGCTTGTCGCGGCGGCCTCGGCCCGTTCGGGAAGCAGCCGGTCAGCGATGCTTCAGAACATTTCCGGGATGTACTTCACGGGATGGTCGCTTTTCTGGTACTTGCCAGCGCTTTGCCGTTTGGGCAGCTTGATGTCCAGTGGCTTGGCCACTTCGTAGGGGATGCTGCTCAGGATGTGCTTGATGATGTTCAGGCGCACCCGCTTCTTGTCGTCGGATCGCGCCGCGAACCACGGCGCCCATTCGGAATCGGTGGCCTCGAACATGTCGTCCCGGCTTTGCGAATAGTCGTACCAGCGGCTGTACGACTTGAGGTCCATCGGCGACAGCTTCCAGCGCTTGCGCGGGTCGGTGATGCGCGCTTCGAGGCGGCGCGTCTGCTCGTCCATGTCGACTTCCAGCCAGTACTTGAGCAGGATGATGCCGTTCTTGCTGACCATGAGTCTTTCGAACAGGGGAGCTCCCTTGAGGAAATCCTCGACCTGCTCGTCGCTGGCGAAACCCATGACGCGTTCGACGCCGGCGCGGTTGTACCAGCTGCGGTCGAAGATCACCACTTCGCCGGCTGCCGGCAAGTGCGGCAGGTAGCGCTGCACATACATCTGGGTCTTCTCGCGCTCCGTTGGCGCGGGTAGCGCGACGACGCGGAAAACGCGCGGGCTGACGCGGCCGGTGATGGCCTTGATCGTGCCGCCCTTGCCGGCGCCATCGCGGCCTTCAAAAACGATGACCACCTTGAGGCCTTTCTGGATTATCCATTCCTGGAGGTGCACCAACTCGGCTTCGAGCTTTTCGAGCTCCTTCAGGTAGGCCTTGTTCGACAACTTTTTGTGCGTCGAGGCCGCGGCCGTTTCGGCCGCGTCGCTGTTCAATGCTGCCAAGGGCATGTCGGGACTGATGTTGCCCAGGATTTTGCCTTTCTCTTGTGCCTTCTTTTTCTTGCCCATCGTTCCGATCTCTCCAATCGCTGTTGTCAACAGAAAAATCATCTTGCCACCAGAAGCCGGGTTATGCCGCCGCGCAAGCACGTCGGCGGCAAGGCCCTGCCACCACGGTTCGCCGCCTAAAAGACTTCCGGAACGTACTTCAGAGACAGCTTGGGTTCCTTGTAGTCGCCCTTCTTCTGCCTTGCTGGCAGCTTGATCTTGGGAGTCTTGGGTACTTCGTAGGGGATGCTGCTCAGGATGTGCTGGATGATGTTCAGGCGAACGCGCTTCTTGTCGTTGGAGTTGGCGACGAACCAGGGTGCCCAATGGGTATCGGTTTCCCTGAACATTCGGTCGCGCGAGCGCGAATAATCGTACCAGCGGCTGAAGGACTTGAGGTCCATCGGCGAGAGCTTCCACTGCTTGCGCGGGTCGGTGATGCGTGCCTCGAGGCGCCGCTCCTGCTCGTCCATGTCGACTTCCAGCCAGTACTTGAGCAGGATGATGCCGTTTTCCTCGACCGCTGCCTTCTCGAACATCGGCGCCATCTTGAGGAAATGCTGCACCTGATCCTCGGTGGCGAAGCCCATTACCGTTTCGACGCCTATCCGGTTGTACCAGCTGCGATCGAAGATGACCACTTCGCCGGCGGCCGGGAAGTGCTCTATGTAGCGCTGTACGTACATCTGGCTCTTCTGGCGATCGGTCGGCGCGGGCAGGGCGACGACGCGGAAAATCCGCGGGCTGACACGTGCGGTGATCGCCTTGATCGTTCCGCCCTTGCCGGCGGCATCGCGGCCTTCGAAGACCAGGATGACTTTGAGGCCTTCTCTGATGACCCAGGACTGGAGATGAACGAGTTCCGCCTCGAGTTTCTCTAGGGCCTTGAGGTAGGCCTGATTGGACATCTTCTTCTTCGCTTTCTTGGCCTTTCCGCTTACTTCGGCGCTAACGATCACCTCGGGTGTCCCGCCGACCTCCGCCTCCGGCGGCATGTCCGGATTGATGTTTTCCTCGACTGGGGATTCCGTGCTCGGTTTTTGCTTCTGGCTCATTGTCGTCTCCTTTGGATCTCTCTGAGGAACTTCCCTGCTGGAAAATCGCCGGCGATGAAACCGGCGAAAAGCTGCGGCGCCGTTCAGTGCACCGCAGATTGCCAATGACGAGGCGGTCGGCAGCGCGTCGCAAGCTCAACGACGATCACTGCCCTTCGCTCGTACCGGTCAACTTGTTGGCTTCGTTCACCCAGCCGCCGCCCATCGCCAGGTAGAGGTTGATCATCGCCTGGAACTGCGTCTGCTGCGTTTGCGTGTATTGTAGCTGGACGTTGAACAGGCTGCGCTCGGCGTCAATGACTTCGATGTAGCTGCTGTAGCCATTGTCGTAGCGCAGTCGGGCGGTCGCGGAGTACTGCTCGAGCGCCTCCACCTGCTGCTTCTGCGCCCGCAGTTGTTCGCGTGTCCGGTCCTGATCGACGAGCGCGTCATTGACTTCGCGAAAGCCTTGCTGGATGGCCCTCTGATAGGCGAACAGCGCTTGCTGTTGCACGGCCTCGGCGGACTGGACCTGGCCGGCGATGGCGCCGGCGGTGAAGATCGGCATGGTGATCGGCAGGCCGTAGCTCCACACCTTGTTGTCGCCCTGGAACAGATTGCTCAGGCTGGTGCTGGAGTAGCCGAAGAGACCGGTCAGCGAGATGGTCGGGAAATAAGCCGCCTTGGCGGCGCCGATCAGCGCATTGGCGGCGATCAGGTCCTGCTCGGCGCGCCGGATGTCGGGGCGTCGCTCGAGCAGTTCGGATGGCAGGCCTGCCGGGATCGCCGGCAAGCGCAGTTGATCGATATTCTTGCCACGCGGAATCGGGCCGGGGTTGCGGCCGAGCAGCACGCTCAGGCCATTCTCCTGCTGGGCAATTGCTTTTTCGATCGGCGGGATGCTGGCCAGCGCTTCGTCGTACTGCGACTTGTTCTGGCTCAACTCGAGCATCGAGATGACGCCACCCATGTAGCGATCCTTGAAGATGTCGTACGACTCGCCGCGGATTTTAGCCGTCGCCCGGGCAATTTGCAGCTGGCGATCGAGGTCGCGGAGGTTGACGTAGGCGCCGGCAACGCTGCCGACCAGGGACAGAATCACGCCCCGTCGGCCCTCTTCGCTGGCCAGCAGCTGCGCGCGCGCCGCCTCGGTTTGGCGGCGGATGCGGCCCCAGATGTCGATTTCCCAACTGGCGTTCAAGACGGCGTTGTAGCTGTTGTAGGTGGTGCCGTTGCCGGCGCCGATCACCACCGCGCTGATGTCCCGCTGCCGCCTCGCTTCGTAACTGGCATCCACTTGCGGGAAAAGACCGGCGCGAACGAAACCGTAGTTACCGGCGAATTCCTCGATGCGTGCGGCGGCGATCATCAGATCGTGGTTTTCACGCAGCGCAGTGCTCACCAGATCGTCGAGCACCGGGTCGTCGAACTGTTGCCACCAGGCGGTGTTGGCGAGGTCATTGGCGGCCTCGTCGCTGAGCCGCCAGGCTGGCGGCGTCTCGACCTGCGGGCGAAGGTAGTCGGGGCCGACCATGCAGCCACCGGCGAGCAGCGCGAGCAGCGCGGCAATCAAGGACTTACGCATGATGGCCATCCTCCTTTGCAGCGGCTTCCTTGACAACGGGACTGGCGTCGGGGCCGCCGCCGTGGTGTGGGGCGCTCGTGTCGCGCTTGTGCGACAGTTTTTCGACGACATAGAATGTCACCGGAATGATGAAGATCGCAATGCCGGTGGCGGCCAGCATGCCGCCGATCACGGCGCTGCCCATGACCTGCCGCGAAAGCGCGCCGGCGCCGCTGGCGATGGCCAGCGGCACGCAGCCGAGGATGAAGGCGAACGAGGTCATCAGGATCGGCCGAAAGCGCAGTTGCGCGCCCTTCAGCGTCGCCTCGGCGAGCGAAAGTTCGCCCTTCTCGTATTCCATCTTGGCGAATTCGACGATCAGGATGGCGTTCTTGGCGGCCAGGCCGATCAGCATGACCAGACCAATCTGCGCATAGACATTGAGCTCCTGGCCGCGCAAGAGCAGCGCCGCAAAGGCGCCGGCGATGGCGATCGGCGTGCCCAGCAGCACCGAGAACGGCAACGACCAGCTTTCGTACTGCGCCGCCAGGATCAAAAAGACGCAGAGCAGCGAGAAGCCGAAGATGACCGCCGGTGAGACGCCTTGCTGCGCCTTCTGCTCCTGGAACGACATGCCCATGTAGTCGTAGCCCATTTCAGTGGGCATGGTTTCGGCGAAAACCGCCTCGAGCGCTCGCATGACCTGCTCCGAACTATAACCGGGCGCCGCCGAGGCATTGATCTGCGCGCTGCGGTAGAGGTTGTAGCGCATGGTGAATTCGGGGCCGGAGATATTGCGTACCGAGGTCAACGCCGACAGCGGCACCGCCTCGCCCTTGTCGTTACGCACGTAGAAGCGACCGACATTCTCGATGTTGGTGCGGTAGTCGCCCTCGGCCTGGACGTACACCTGCCACTGCCGTCCGAAGCGGTTGAAGTAGTTGATGAAGCCGCTGCCCAGAAAGCTCTGCAGCGTCTTGTACACATCGCTGAGGATGACGCCCTGCTTGAGTACCTTGTCCTGGTCTACGTCGATGAAGAGCTGCGGCACGGTCGGCCGGAAAGTGGTCGAAACGGTGGCGAGTTCGGGGCGTTTCCTGGCCGCTTCGAGGAACTTGGTCGTGTTCTCGGAGAGGAAGGCGATGTCCTTTCCAGCCCGGTCTTCAAGAATGAAAGTCGCACCGCCCGAGGTGCCGACGCCCTGGATGGCTGGTGGCGGAAACGCAAACGCGATGGCGCCGGGAATGCTGGCCAGCCGCTTGGTCAGCTCGGCCTTAATCGCCGTGTACTGCTCGTCGGGCAGCTTGCGTTCGTCCCAGTTCTTGAGCGTGATGAAGAAGAAGGCGCTGTAGGTATTGGTCACCTGGCTGAGCATGCTGTAGCCGACGACGGTGGTCGTGTATTGGACGCCAGGGACCTTCATGATCAGCTCTTCGGCCTGGGCGGCAATTTCCGACGTGCGTTGCAGCGATGAGGCGTCGGGGAGCTGGATTGCGGCAAAGACGTAACCCTGGTCCTCATCCGGGAGGAAAGCGGCGGGGACAAGCTTGCCAAAGAAACCGGCGCCGATAGTCACAGCGACGAGAAAGAGGACGCTGATCACGCTGCGGCGAATGGCGATCCGGCAGATGCCGACGTAGCCGCCGGTGACGCGGCCGAACACCCGGTTGAAGCCGTCGTAGAATTTCTGCAACGGGCCGCTGCCCTTGACCTTTGGCTTGAGCAGCATGGCGCAGAGCGCCGGGCTCAGAGTCAGCGCGTTGAATGCGGAAATGATCACCGAGATGGCGATGGTGACCGCGAACTGCTGGTAGAGCTGGCCTGTGATTCCGGGAATGAACGCGGTCGGCACGAAAACGGCCGCCAGGATGACGGCGATGGCGATCACCGGTCCGGTGACCTCCTCCATCGCTCGCAGCGTCGCGTCCTTGGGCGTCATGCCGTTTTCGATATGATGTTCGACCGCTTCGACGACGACGATCGCGTCATCGACCACCAGGCCGATGGCCAGCACCAGACCGAACAGCGACAGGGTGTTGATCGAAAAACCGAACATCGGGAAGAGCATGAAGGTGCCGACCAGCGACACCGGCACCGCCAGCAAAGGGATCAGCGTTGCCCGCCAGCCCTGCAGGAAGACGAAGACGACGATCATCACCAGGACCAGCGCTTCGAGCAGCGTATGCTGGATTTCCTTGATCCCTTCGGTGACCGACAGCGTCGTGTCGAGGGCAATAACGTAGTCGAGGTCGGGCGGAAAACTCTGCTTGATCTTCTCCATCAGCTTCTTGGCGCCATCGGCGGCATCGAGGGCGTTGGCGCCAGGCATCTGGTAGAGGGCAACGAGGGCGGCGGGCTTGCCGTTGAGCCGGCCCTGCTGGCTGTAGGTCTGGGCGCCGAGGTCGATGCGGGCAACGTCGCCGACGCGAACGATCGAGCCGTCGGGGTTGGCGCGCAGCACGATGTTGGCGAATTCTTCGGCGCTTTGCAGGCGGCCCTGGGCGCGCACCGCGTAAGTGAACTCCTGGCCCTGCGGTACCGGTTCGGCGCCGATCGTTCCGGCCGGATTGACGGTGTTCTGCGCGTTGACGGCGTTCATGATTTCGGGAATCGTGATGTTCAGCTTGGCCAGTTGGTCGGGTTTGACCCACAGCCGCATCGCATACTGGCCGGCGCCGAAGATGGTGACGCTGGCGATTCCCTTGACCCGTGTCATCTGGTCGTTGATGTTGATGTACGCGTAGTTGGCGAGGAAAACGTTGTCGTAGGTCCCGTTCGGCGAGTAGAGCGCGAACATGACCAGCGGCGACGAGGTCGACTTGGCGACGGTGACGCCGTAGTTGCGCACATCCGAAGGCAGTTGTGATTCGGCCTGGCCTTGGCGCATCTGGGCGAGCAACTGGTCGGTATTGGCATCGGTACCGAGTGCGAAGTTGACATACAGCGTGGACTGGCCGTTGTTGGCGTTGATCGAATACATGTAGTCCATGTTGTCGACGCCGGACATCTGCTGCTCGATCGGTGTCGCCACGGCCTGTTCGACGGTCAGTGCATCGGCGCCGGTGTAGGTGCTGCTGACATTGATCTGCGGGGGAACGATGTTCGGGAACTGGGCGGTCGGCAGGCCGGCCATGGCGACCAGACCGACGATGGTCATCAGGATCGAGATGACCATGGCCACGATCGGCCGGTTGATGAAAAACTTGGACATGGCAGCTTACCCCTTGCTTTCAGGCGCAGGCGCCGCCGGTTTATCCTCGGGCTTCGTCGGCTTGGCGGCGGCTGGCGCCGGCGGCTCGAAAGGCTTGGGGTTGACCGTCATACCCGCCTTGACCTTCTGCGTTCCCTCGGCGATCACCTTCTCACCCGGCTGCAAGCCGCTGGCGATGATCCAGTCCGAAGCGATTCGCTCGCCGACACTTACCGGACGGATGTCGACCTTGTTGTCGGCGCCGACCACGGCAAGCAGGTACTTGCCCTGGATTTCGGTCACCGCCCGTTGCGGTACCAGCAGTGCACCTTCGGTGACCGACATCGTTGCCCGGATGCGGCCATACTGCCCCGGGCGAAGCAAACGCTCCGGATTCGGGAAGAGGGCCGTGGCCTTGAAGGTGCCGGTGCTCGAGTCTACCTGCCGGTTGAGCACCGAGAACTGGCCCTCATGCGGAAAGACCGAGCCATCGACGAGGATCAACTCGATCGGCACGTGCTTGCGCTGTTGTTTGGGGCCTTCGGCGAGCATGGCGCGGGCCAGGGGAAGGTATTCCCGCTCGCTGATGTTGAAGTAGACCTTGATCGGATCGACGGTCGATACGGTCGTCAGTTCGGTCGGCATGCTCGGGCTCAGCAGGTCGCCGATCTGCGCTTTGGCGATGCCGGCGATGCCCTCGATGAGAGACGTGATGCGCGTAAAGCTGAGGTTCAGCTTGGCGGTCTCCAGAGACGCTTCGGCGGCGTCAAGCGAGGCTTTGGCCGACAGTTCGGCACCGGTGGTGTCGTCGAGATCCTTCTGGCTGAGCGCGTTCTTGGCCGCCAGCGGCTTGACCCGCGCCAGATTGGCCTTCGCCGTATGGTAGAGCGCGCGTTGCTGGGCAACCAGTCCCTTCGCCTGATCGACCGCTGCTTCGAAAGTGCGTGGGTCGATCTGGAAGAGCAACTGCCCCTTTTTCACCAGGTCGCCTTCGCGATAGTTCTGCTTGACCAGGTAGCCGGTCACCTGTGGACGGATGACGGCATTGACGTCGCCATCCAGAGAGCCGATCCATTCCTGGTAAATCGGCACGTCTTTCTGCGTCACGGTGACGACTTCGACAGTCGGGGGTGCCGGCGGCGCGGCCTCTTCTTTCTTGCCACAGCCCGCCGTAAGCAGCAGTGCGACGCTGGCCAGGCTGGCAGCCGCATACCCGAGGGTACGACGACGCGCGGACGAGAAGAAGATTGGGGTAGAGGTCATGACGGCTCCTGCTTGGGACAGTTGGACTGGCTTGCTGCTGCTCGGAAAGCTTCCGAAGTTTATGAGAAGGGTCGATAGGGCAAATCGCGTCTACTTTTCCTTCTTGCGATGGGAAGGCGCATTGGACGAGAAAAGCCGGATTATAAGAGAAATCAAGGAATCATTATGCTCGACGTAGGCGCGGCAAATTCAGTTCAGTCAGTAGGCTGGTTGGAAATCAACAGCCTGGGGCCCGGGGCTCTGTAGCCGGGCCAAGGGTAGCGCAGGGAAGGGTTCTCCAGTGGGCAGTTGCGGGGAAACGCCCACCGGAGCGCTTGCCTTTAATGTGAAAGTCGCGCAAGCGACTCACGAAGCGCCCTTTTCCCCTCGCGGGAGAAGGGTCTGGGGAAGAGGGAAACGGTCATGACTTTCATGATTCTGGGTATCTCGACATGTCATGACCGTTCACTGCATGGCCGATATGTGCGGGAGGATCGGATCTTCTTGATCTATAGGCTTGTACGCCTTGGCGGAAAGAATCTCCGACCCTCACCCACGCGCGACTTACTTTTGCGTTTCGACCATCACCAGCGGCTCGTCAGCAACGGCCACGGTGGCGGGCTTGCGACGTGGCTTGCGTGCCGTCATCGATTCAGTCACTTCCTCGGCTTGCCATGACTGCGCCTTGTCGGTGTTCGTTTCGATCATCACCAGTTCACTGCGCACGTTGACCGCCGGGGTGGCGGTTGGCTGCGGACCGGACTCGACCAGATCCAGCGTTGCCGCGACGTCTACAACCACCTCTTCTGCTGCTGCCGCAGCTGCGGGGCTTACCGGCACTTCTGCGACGGAGCTCGCTTCGATGACGGGCGGCGCTGCGACTACGAGCGGTGGTTCGACGGCCGTTGGCGTTTCGGCAGCGGCGGTTATGACGGGGGCGCTTGCCTCCGCCATGGCGGCGCTTGCTTCCGGCGCGCTCGCCGTAATGACTTCGCTCGCTACTTTGGTTGTTGTTGCAGCAGCGTCGGGGTTTGCCGCAGCGTCTTCCGCATCGCTGGAGCTGACCGGCGCGGGCGTTTCGGCAAGCTTGGCCAGCAGCACCGGCGCAGGAGCAGGGGGGGCGACCGCGGGGGCGAGCTGAATGATGACTTCGGCAGGCTGCGGGCCGGTTTGCTCCGTGCTGACCGGCACCACCGGCGCGTTTGCGGCTTGCTGCGGCTCGGCCGCGGTCGGTGCCGTTCTTGCCGCTGGCGCGCTAGCCGGTGTGGCGCCACTGGCTGCCGCTTCGCTGTTCAGCAGATCGAGCTGGTTCTCGGTTTTCTCGCCGCGCTCGCGGCGACCACCGCGACGCCCACGACGGCGTGGGGCGGTACTGTTCTCGCCGGTCGCTTGTTCAGGAGCGGGGCTGTTCGGGCGCGGAGCGTGTTCTGGCTGCTGCGTGGCTTGTGCTTCAAGCTCTTGTGGCGGGGCAGACTGCTCCTTGCGCTCGCCACGCGCTTCGGAACGTCCACGACGGGGTTCGCGGGGTTCGCGGGGTTCTCGCGGCTCACGAGTTCGCGACGGTTCCGGGCGTGCCTGCGAAACGTTCTGTGGCGCTGTGGTCTCGTTTTGCTCACGATTGCCGCGTGGCGCAGGTGCTTCACGCGTCTCGTCGCGACGATTGTTGCGCGCGTTGCCGCGGCGAGGATCGCGCTGTGAGTCACGTGCCGAACTGCTGGTACGAGCGGGCCTTACCGGTACCGGTGCCGGTGCCGGTTCGGCTGGCGCTGCCTCGGGCTTGTGCTGGAACCAGGAAATAATCCGGTTCACGAAGCCACTTGCAGCGCTGGCTGGCTTTTCGGCCTCGGGCGGTGGTATTTGCGCGCGCATCGGCGCTGGTTGCGCCGCGGTAACGCCCTTGATTGCCGCTTCAGGGCGCGACGCTTTGGCGTCAGCGACGGTCGTCGCACTGGCGACGTCTGCGGTGGGCATATCGACCATGCGGTACGAGGGCTGCAGCTGCTCGTCGTTGATCTGTTCGTCCTGGCGAACGCGGACAATCGTATGCTGTGGCGTTTCGAGATGCATGTTGGGAATCAGCAGGATAGTCACTTTGTGTCGCTGCTCGATGGCCTGGACATCGGTCCGCTTTTCGTTGAGCAGGAAAGTGGCGACGTCAATCGGTACCTGGGTGTGCACCGCCGCCGTGTTGTCCTTCATGGCCTCTTCTTCGAGAATCCTCAGGATGTGCAGGGCGGCCGATTCGGTACTACGGATGTGACCCGTCCCCGAGCACCGCGGGCAGGCGATGTAGCTGGTTTCCGCGAGCGCCGGGCGCAGGCGCTGGCGCGACAACTCGAGCAGGCCGAAGCGGCTGATCTTGCCGGTCTGCACGCGTGCACGGTCAAAGCGCAGTGCGTCGCGGACGCGATTCTCGACGTCACGCTGGCTGCGCTGGTTCTCCATATCGATGAAGTCGATGACGATCAGGCCACCAAGATCACGCAGTCGCAACTGACGGGCGACTTCCTCCGCCGCTTCGAGGTTGGTTTTCAGCGCTGTCTCTTCGATGTCGGCGCCGCGCGTCGAGCGGCCCGAGTTGACGTCGATAGACACCAGGGCTTCGGTATGGTCGATGACGATGGCGCCACCCGACGGCAGGCCGACCTGACGCGAATAGGCCGATTCGATCTGGTGCTCGATCTGGAAGCGCGAGAAGAGCGGTACATCGTCGTGATAGCGCTTGATGCGGTCGACCGTCCCGGGCATCACGTGCGCCATGAACTGACTCGCCTGTTCGAAGACATCGTCGGTGTCGATCAGGATTTCGCCAATGTCCGGCTGAAAGTAGTCACGAATGGCACGGATCACCAGGCTACCTTCCTGGTAGATCAGGAAGGCTCCCTGCTGCTGATGGGCGGCTCCCTCAATGGCTTTCCACAACTGCAACAGGTAGTTGAGATCCCATTGCAGCTCTTCGGCGTTACGGTCAATGGCCGCCGTGCGGGCGATCAGGCTCATGCCCTGCGGGACATCCAGTTGATCCATCACTTCGCGCAACTCGGCGCGCTCGTTGCCCTCGACACGGCGCGAGACGCCGCCGCCGCGTGGGTTGTTCGGCATCAGTACGAGATAGCGCCCGGCGAGGCTGATGAAGGTCGTCAGCGCCGCTCCCTTGTTGCCACGCTCGTCTTTGTCAACCTGGACAATCAGCTCCTGACCTTCGCGAAGCGCTTCCTTGATCGTCGTGCGGCCGGCATCGACACCGGGCTGGAAGAAGGCGCGGGACACTTCCTTGAAGGAGAGAAAGCCGTGCCGCTCGGAGCCGTAGTCGACAAATGCCGCTTCCAGGCTGGGCTCGATGCGGGTAATGACTGCTTTATATATGTTGCTTTTTTTCTGTTCCTTGGCGGCCGATTCAATGTCCAGATCAATGAGTTTCTGACCGTCGACAATGGCGACACGCAGTTCCTCGGCCTGTGTCGCGTTAAAAAGCATGCGTTTCATAATAAATTGGGCTCCCACGCGCTCTCACGGGGGAATTGCCTGCTTCAGGCAGCGACGGATTAGCTGTTTGGTGGGGTGCTTGAGGGGCTCTCCGACAGGGCAACTAATAGGGAAATCTCGCCGACTTGTCAGTCGTCTGGCCTTTGAAATCAAGGACTCCGGAATCTGCCTGGGCCGTTCCGCAGGTGCTGGGCGCGCGCAGTTCAAGTAGTATCGCTACTTAGTGGTGAGCGTACTTAACCAGGTGAATCGCGTTGAGTGATCTTGCGCAGATTGGCGCAAGCGAGGCGGCTGAGGCCTGCCGGAAAGTGCGTCGCAATTGCTTTAGAATCGGCGCCGCTGGACGGTCTCACGGGTCAGCGCCTCTTTCAACTCAAGACGCAAAACGAGCGAAGTATATTCAAAATGGCCGAAGTTAGCAAAAGCTCCGTGATTCAGGAGCTGATCACCGAGAACGAGCACGGACAGCGCCTGGACAACCTGCTGCTGAAGAAGTGCAAGGGAGTGCCCAAGAGCCACGTCTACAGCATCGTGCGCAGCGGTCAGGTGCGGGTGAACGGACGTCGCACCGCGGTATCGTATCGCCTGCAAATCGGCGATGTGGTGCGCATTCCGCCGATGCGCACGGCGCAGGTCGATCAGGAAGTCGTGGACGGGGCGGCTCTCAAGGTGCAGCTGCCGGTGGTCTATGAAGACGAGGGCTTGCTGGTCGTTGACAAGCCGGCAGGCCTTGCCGTACATGGGGGCAGCGGGGAGAGTTTCGGGGTCATCGAGGCGCTGCGCCGGCAACGGCCGCAGGCCCGCTTTCTTGAACTCGCACACCGCCTGGATCGCGAGACTTCCGGTCTGCTGCTAATCGGCAAGAAGCGTTCGGTGTTGCTGGCCTTGCACGAGATGTTCCGTGCCGGTGCCCGCGGCGGTAGTGAGCGCGGCGCCGACAAACGCTATCAGGTATTGGTCGCCGGGCGCTGGATGGACCCGGTGCGCAAAGTCCGCTTGCCCTTGCTCAAGTATCTGCTGCCGTCCGGCGAGCGTCGGGTTCGTGTCGCAGACGACGGCAAGACGGCGCATACCGTGTTTCGGTTGCTGGCGCGCTGGGAGCATTTTAGTCTTCTCGAAGCGGAACTGAAAACGGGGCGGACGCACCAGATTCGGGTTCATCTTGCACACCTTGGCTTTCCCATCGCTGGTGACGAGAAGTACGGCGATTTTTCCCTCAATCGGACCCTCCCCAGGGAAGGGCTGAAGCGCATGTTTCTGCACGCCGCGAAAATGACGATGCCGCATCCGCAGGACGGTCACGAAATGCTGCTGGAAGCCGCTTTGCCGAGCGCCCTGGCGCAATTCTTGCGCAATGTTTCGGAAAAGGAGAGGCAGGACTATGGCGAGCCGGTTTGAATTGCTGGTATTCGACTGGGACGGCACCCTGCTCGATTCGGCGGGGGCGATTGTCGACGCCATCCAGTCGGCGTGCAGTGACCTCGGTTTGCCGATTCCGGCGGACGAGCGGGCTCGGCATGTGATCGGGCTCGGCCTGCACGATGCGCTACGCTACGCGGTGCCGAACCTGCCCGCAGAGCGCTACCCACTGATGGTCGAGCGCTACCGCCATCACTACCTGCGACACGATCACGAACTGCAGCTGTTTGACGGCGCCGCGGCCATGATCGCCGAACTGGCCGCGGCCGGTTTTCTGCTCGCCGTGGCTACCGGCAAGAGCCGGATCGGACTCGATCGCGCCTTGCACAACAGTGGTCTGGGAACCTATTTTCATGCCTCGCGCTGTGCCGACGAGTGCTTTTCCAAGCCGCATCCGCAGATGCTCGAGGAGTTGATGGATGAATTGTCGGTCGCCCCGGAGCGGACACTGATGATCGGTGATACGACGCACGACCTGCTGATGGGCAGGAACGCTGGCGTTGCTTGCCTGGCCGCAGGCTATGGCGCGCATCCAGCGGCCGCGCTGGATGCCCTGGCCCCCTTGGCCCGTCTGCAGGAGATCGAGGAGGTGGCGCAATGGCTGCGAATCAACGCCTGATCTGTCTGTCTGCCAATTTGATCGACGGCGGCGCCGGCGTTCGTTTCACCGTCCGGGGCGAAGAGAGTGAAGAGCCGGCGTTCGCGGTGCGCTTTCGTGGTCGGGTCGCGGCCTATCTCAATCGCTGTGGTCACGTAGCCGTTGAACTGGACTGGCAGCCCAATGAATTCTTCGATGATTCCAAGCTATACTTGATTTGCGCGACACATGGCGCGCTGTATTCTCCTCAAGACGGTCGCTGTCTGGGCGGCCGCTGTAACGGTAGAGGCCTGACGCCGCTAGCGATCGAAGAGCGCGATGGCGCCATCTACTACACCCCAAGCGAGCAAGAAGCGTGACTACTCCTGAAAACGAACCCCAATGGGAGCGGCAGTTGTTGGAGAAATTTGCCCTGGCGATGCTGCAGGAGCAGCGAGTGAAACGGCGCTGGGGAATTTTTTTCAAACTGATCGGCTTTTCCTACCTGCTCGCTGTGCTGCTCTTGTTCGTCGACTGGGGCGGTGGCTCGGAGAAGCTGGTCAATGGCAAGCACACGGCGCTTGTTCACATCAATGGCACCATCGCCAGCGGTGGCGAAGGCAGTGCGGAGAGTATCAACGAGGCGCTACGTTCCGCTTTTGATGATAAGGAAACTGCGGGCATCGTCCTGCGGGTCAATAGCCCGGGTGGCAGCCCGGTACAGGCGGGTATCGTGCATGACGAAATCCGCCGCCTGCGCAGCAAGCATCCACAGATTTCACTTTACGTCGTGGTCGAGGATCTCTGCGCTTCCGGCGGCTATTACGTGGCTGTCGCCGCCGACAAGATCTTCGTCGACAAGGCCAGCATTGTTGGTTCGATCGGCGTGCTGATGGATGGCTTCGGCTTTACCGGGACCATGGACAAGCTCGGAGTGGAGCGCCGGCTGCTGACGGCGGGAGTGAACAAGGGCTTCCTGGATCCGTTTTCGCCGCAGGATGCAGAGCAGAAGAAGCACGCACAGGTCTTGCTTGGCGAGATTCACCGGCAGTTCATCGAAGTCGTGCGCAAGGGGCGAGGTGAGCGTCTGAAGGAAACGCCAGAGATGTTCAGTGGCCTGATGTGGACCGGTATGCAGAGCATTCGGCTCGGGCTGGCCGACGACTTGGGTACCGTTGAGTCGGTGGCGCGCGAAGTGATCAAGGCCGAGCGGATCGTCGACTTCACGATCAAGGAAAATATCGCCGAGCGTTTCGCCAAGCGCCTGCGTGCCGACGCCGCGCAAAGTGCGGGTTCGCTGCTTGGCGCGATCGACTGGCCCGCCTTGCGTTGACTTTCGTTGACTTTCGCTGACCGGCGGTTGTCAGGCCTGCAGCAGGAATACCGTCGGCCGGCGATTGATGTTTGGTAGCGATTGGCGCCGCCACGCGGCAACCCGGCGCGTGGCGATCTGCTCGCTGTCGAGAGTGAGGTCGCTCGCGACGCAGACTCTGGTTTCGTGGGCGCAGGTCTTGAGCAAGGATTCGAGCATTTGTTGGTTGCGATACGGCGTTTCGATGAAAATTTGCGTTTGCAGTCCCAGCCGCGATTCCTTCTCCAGTTCACGCAGGCGCTTTTCGCGTTCGCGAGGGGCGCTTGGCAGGTAGCCGTGGAAAGCGAAGCTCTGGCCGCTCAGTCCCGAGCCCATCAAGGCCAGCAGAATCGATGACGGACCGACCATGGGTACGACCTGGATGCCTTCCTTTTGCGCCAGAGCGACCAGCGCGGCTCCCGGATCGGCGACCGCCGGACATCCGGCTTCGGAGATCAAGCCGACATCGTTGCCGGTCAGCAGTGGTGCCAGCAGTGCCGGGAGCTCGCTGGCTGGCGTGTGTTGGTTGAGCTCCTGAATCCAGATCTCTTGCACTGGCAGGTCCGCGGGCAGCAACTTGAGGAAGGCGCGCGCCGACTTGGCGTTTTCGACAACGAAGTGACCGAGCCCGCGAGCGCAGGCCAGCACGGCTTGTGGCAGGACCGCAGCGACGGCGGTCGGGCCGAGCGGAACGGGGATCAAATATAGCCGTCCCTTGTTCATAAATCACCCTATGTTTAACGTGTAATGCATTGATTATAAAATGGACACACTCTCTGTGCGCAACAGGTCGCAAAGCGCTATCAGGGGTAGGCCGATGAGCGCGTTGGGGTCTTCGCCATCGATCCTGGCAATCAAGGCGATTCCCAATCCTTCTGATTTGGCGCTGCCCGCGCAATTGTAGGGCTGCTCCCTACGCAGGTAGTTTTCAATTTCGGTGTCTGTCAGGTCACGAAAGTGGACGCGTGTCGGTACGCCGCGCAGCTGTGCTCGGCCGCTTGCGGCGTCGAGGAGGCAGAGGCCGGTAAAGAAATTGACGCTGCGCCCACGCATGGTCTGCAACTGGCGAACGGCCTTGCTGTGATCACCGGGTTTGCCGAAGACCTGGCCGTCAAGGCAGGCGACCTGGTCGCTACCAATGATCAGTGCGTCCGGAAAAAGGGCGCTAACCGCTCGTGCCTTGGCTTCGGACAGGCGCAAGGCGCTGGCTTCGGGTGTCTCGTCTGGTAGCGGCGTTTCGTCGACGGCGGGATCAGCGCTCGCGAAGGGCAGGCCGAGCCGAGCCAGGAGTTGGCGTCGGAACGGCGAGGTCGAGGCCAGGATGAGCTGTTTTCTGGGCATGGGGTGGCCGATCAGGAAATGAAATCGCGGCCGCCGGCGAAGAAATCGAGAAATAGCCTGTTTTGCAGCGCCACAGCTTTGACTTCAAAAGCCGAAAATAATATCATGCCGCCCTTATGTCGAGACGCGTGCTCATTGATAGTCTGGCTTTCGGGCGCGAGGGAGCTTCGCTGCAAGGTGAAGTGCCGCTGGCGGCGCTGACTCGTTTGTCTGACTTGCTGTTGGACTCGGCGGGTTGTCTGACGTATCGGGCCGAAGGGGGAATGGGCTCTGGGGACCGCGCGCAGCTACTGCTGCAGGTGGACGGCGTGCTGTCGCTGTGCTGTCAGCGTTGCCTGGAGCCGCTGGCGTACGCGTTGGAGTTGCGTAGTTTGCTCGAATTTGTGGCGAGTGACAGTGATCTGACGCAGGAGGATCTGGAGGATGATTCCAGGGACTTTCTTCCGGCCGAGAAGGAGCTCGATGTGCTGGCTCTGGTCGAGGATGAAATCCTTCTGGCGCTTCCAACGGTGCCTCGTCACGACGATTGTGCGCTGCCCGGTGGTGCAGGCGAATCGACAAAAGAGTCGCCATTTTCAGTTTTGGCCGGCCTCAAGGGCAGGGCTTAGCAAGTTTGATTTTAGGAGTTTGTCATGGCTGTTCAACAGAACAAGAAATCCCCGTCCAAGCGCGGCATGCATCGCGCACACGATTCCCTGGGCAGCCCGCCCCTGGCCATCGAGCCAAGCACCGGCGAAGTGCATTTGCGCCACCACATCAGCCCCTCGGGCCACTATCGCGGAAAAAAAGTCGGCAAGGGCGCGAGCGAGTGATTCCCTTGGATGGGGCAGGCGGCCTCCCATGATGGGGGCCTTCCTGCCTTTTCTTTGGTCTGCCTTCCGATGACTATTACCGTCGCCATTGACTGCATGGGTGGGGATCACGGTCCCCTGGTGACGATTCCGGCGGCCCTCGAGTTCGTCCGTGATCAGCCTGACGTGCGCGTGATCCTGGTCGGCCTCGCCGATAGGATTGTTTCCCTGGTCGGCGACGTGGCGATTGGTCGTGTCCTTATTCGTCACGCCAGTGAAGTGGTCGCCATGGACGAGGCGCCGTCGGTAGCGTTGCGCACCAAGAAGGATTCGTCGATGCGCGTGGCGGTCAATCTGGTCAAGAGCGGTGAGGCGGATGCCTGTGTCTCGGCGGGAAATACCGGCGCCTTGATGGGTATTTCCCGTTTCGTGCTCAAGATGCTGCCCGGTATCGATCGCCCGGCGATCTGCGGTATTCTGCCGACGATCAAAGGACACACGCACGTCTTGGACCTTGGCGCCAACGTCGATTGCAGCCCTGAAAACCTGCTGCAGTTCGGAATCATGGGTGCTGCGCTGGTTTCGGCGGTCGAGCATCGCGATCGGCCAACGGTCGGGATTCTCAATATCGGGCAGGAAGAAATTAAGGGTAACGAGGTCGTCAAGCGTGCTGCTGAGCTGCTTTGGGATTCCGGTCTGAATTTCGTTGGCAACATCGAAGGCGATGGTGTCTACAAGGGGCAGGCCGATGTCGTCGTCTGTGATGGCTTTGTGGGCAATGTCGCGTTGAAATCCTCGGAAGGTCTGGCGCAGCTCCTGGCGACCTTTCTGCGTGAGGAATTCAGGCGCAATTTGTTGACCAAGCTAGCCGCGGTAATCTGTTTGCCGGTGGTCAATCGCTTCAAAAGCCGCGTCGACCATCGCAAGTACAACGGCGCCACCTTGCTTGGCTTGAAGGGCATTGTCGTCAAGAGTCACGGTTCCGCAGATGTCTTCAGCTTCGGGCAGGCGCTGCGGCGTGCTGCGGAAGAGGCGCGCAGTGGCGTCCTGGCACGGATCAGTGAACGCGTCGCGCAACAACAACCGCTTCTGGAGATCGCATAGCATGTTCTCCCGCATCACCGGTATCGGCAGTTATCTGCCCGGGCCGCCGGTCAGCAACGACGATCTCGCGAGTCGCGGCATCGACACCAGCGATGAGTGGATCGTCAGCCGAACCGGCATCAAGTCTCGTCATCTTGTGGCGAACGGCGAGAACGCCAGCGATCTGGCCCTAGAAGCGAGCAAACGAGCGCTAATGGCGGCCGGTCTGGATGCCACCGACCTGGACTTGATCATTGTCGCCACTTCGACCCCGGACTTCATCTTTCCGAGTACCGCGTGCTTACTGCAGAGCAAACTGGGCAATCGTGGCGCGGCCGCTTTCGATGTGCAGGCGGTGTGCAGCGGTTTCGTTTATGGCTTGACGATTGCCGAGAAATTCATCCGCTCGGGTAGTCATCGCCGGGCCCTTGTCGTCGGCGCGGAAGTGTTTTCACGCATTCTTGACTGGTCTGATCGGGGCACCTGTGTGCTCTTCGGTGATGGGGCGGGTGCGGTCGTTCTCGAGGCTTCCGACAAGCCGGGAATTCTGGCCTCTGCCTTGCATGCGGACGGTGCCCACCACGCTATCCTGTCGGTTCCCGGTAGTGTCTGCGGTGGCAAGGTTACCGGCGATCCCTTCTTGCGCATGGACGGCCAGGCGGTCTTCAAATTCGCCGTGCGCGTGCTTGCGGAGGTGGCTGATGAGTGTTGTCAGGCGGCTGGTATTGCGCCGTCGGAGGTCGACTGGCTGATTCCGCATCAGGCCAACGTTCGTATCCTCGAAGCGACAGCGAAACGCGTCAAGATGCCGATGGACAAGGTGGTGGTGACCGTCGATCGACATGGCAATACGTCAGCGGCGTCCGTGCCATTGGCCCTCGACGAGGCGGTTGGCGACGGGCGCATCAAGGCCGGTCAGAAAATCATGCTCGAAGGCGTCGGTGGTGGTTTCACCTGGGGCGCCGTGCTGCTCGAACTATAGAAGGGAAGCAATACAAGATGGCTTTCGCATTCGTTTTTCCGGGTCAGGGTTCGCAATCGGTCGGGATGATGGCCGCCTATGGCGATTCGCCTGTGCTGCGGGCAACCTTCGACGAAGCATCGGCGGCGCTGTCGCAGGATCTCTGGCAATTGTTGATCGATGGTCCGGCCGAAGCCTTGGCGCAAACCGTCAACACGCAACCGCTGATGCTCGCCGCTGGCGTCGCGGTCTATCGTCTGTGGCTGGAACGTGGTGGCAAGTTGCCGGCCGTCGTCGCCGGGCACAGTCTTGGCGAGTACTCGGCACTGGTTGCTGCCGGAGTCATCTCCTTCCAGGATGCGGTGCCGCTGGTTCGGCTGCGTGCCACCGCGATGCAGGAAGCCGTGCCGGCGGGCGCGGGAGCGATGGCGGCCGTTCTTGGTCTCGATGACGAGAAGATCACCGAAGCATGCGTCGAGGCAGCCGCTGCGGCTGGCGATGGCGAGGTCGTCGAAGCGGTCAATTTCAACGGCCCGGGGCAGACGGTGATCGCCGGCAGCAAGGCGGCGGTGGAGCTGGCCTGCGCAGGCTGCAAGGCGCGTGGCGCGAAGCGTGCGCTGTTGTTGCCGGTTTCGGCGCCTTTTCACTCGTCGCTGATCCGACCGGCAGCCGACAAGCTGGCTGTCCGCCTCGCCGAGCTTGACTTCGCTGCGCCGCAGATCCCGGTGATCAACAACGCCGATGTGGCGATCGAGTCGGACCCTGACCGCATCAAGGACGCCTTGATCCGACAGGCATACTCGCCGGTGCGCTGGGTGGAGACGATCCAGAAGATCGCGGGAATGAATGTGACGACGGTGGCCGAATGTGGGCCGGGCAAGGTGCTGGCAGGCTTGACCAAACGTTGCGCAGCTACCCTGGCTGGCGTTGCCTTGGCTGATCTGGCGGCGGTCGGCGCCGCTGTCGAACATCTCGGTTAGAGACGATGGGGACGGGAATGCTCAACGGACAAGTGGCATTGGTCACCGGTGCCTCTCGCGGCATTGGTGCGGCGATCGCGCTCGAACTGGGTCGCCTTGGCGCCACGGTGATCGGTACGGCAACGACAGGCGAAGGCGCGGCAACAATTTCTGCGGCTCTGCTGGCTGCGGGCAGCGCCGGTGAGGGCGTTGTGCTGGAAGTTCGCGATGCTGAGCAGATAGATGCCGTGATCAGCCACATCGAGAAGACCTACGGTGCGCTGTCGGTGCTGGTCAATAACGCCGGAATCACGCGCGACAACCTGTCGATGCGTCTCAAGGACGACGAGTGGGAAAATGTGCTCGATACCAACCTGAAAGCGGTTTTTCGCCTTTGCCGGGCGGTGATGCGCGGCATGATGAAGGCGCGCTACGGTCGCATCATCAACGTGACCTCGGTTGTCGGTCACGCCGGCAATCCGGGTCAGGCCAATTACTGCGCTGCCAAGGCCGGTGTTGCCGGCATGAGCCGGGCACTGGCTCGAGAACTGGGCAGTCGCAACATCACCGTCAATTGCGTGGCGCCTGGTCTAATCGACACTGACATGACGCGCGCACTCGACGACAAACAGAAAGCAGCGCTGCTGCTTGGCGTCCCGCTTGCTCGGCTCGGATCTCCGCAGGAAGTGGCGGCGGCGGTTGCTTTCCTGGCGTCGGCCGGGGCTGCTTACGTTACTGGCACGACGATTCACGTCAACGGCGGCATGTTTACTGGTTGAAATCGGTTGTGGATGAAAAAGCGTCCGGGCAGCATCGACCGATGTTTGGTAAGTTTGGGCCATTTTGCTAGAATGGCGCATTTATGTTTTACCTATGAACTCTGAGAAGGAGCACTTTTGTGGAAAATATTGAGCAACGTGTCAAGAAGATCGTCGCCGAACAACTCGGGGTCAACGAAGCGGACATCAAGAATGAATCGTCGTTCGTCGACGATCTCGGCGCTGATTCGCTCGATACAGTCGAACTGGTAATGGCTCTGGAGGAAGAATTCGAGTGCGAGATTCCGGATGACGAAGCCGAGAAAATCACCACCGTGCAGCAGGCTATCGACTACGTCAGTTCGCACAAGAAGTAAGTTCTCCTGTAGACGCTTTCCACGATCCCTGCGGTCAGGCTCTGCAAGGGGCCGTCCTCGGTGGGGAGTGATGGCAAGCTTTTCAGCTTCAGCATCTTCTACTCCCGGAGCATAAGTTGGCACGTCGCAGAGTCGTTATCACTGGCCTTGGTATCCTTTCTCCGGTTGGCAATTCCGTTGAAACGGCCTGGCAGAACATCATTGCCGGACGTTCCGGCATTGACCGGATCACTCGTTTTGATGTTTCCAGCTTCCCCGTGCAGATCGCTGGTGAAGTGCGGGACTTCAACATTGGCCAGTACCTCTCGGTAAAAGAAGCGCGCCGCATGGATGTCTTCATCCATTACGGCATGGCGGCAGGCATTCAGGCGATCCGCGACGCCGGGCTCGAAGCGCACCCGGCGCAGGCCGAGCGAGTCGGCGTATCGATCGGTTCGGGCATCGGCGGTCTGCCGATGATCGAGAATACCTGCGACGATTTTGCTGCCGGTGGGGTGCGCAAAGTGTCGCCGTTCTTCGTTCCCGGTTCGATCATCAACATGATCTCAGGCAACCTGTCGATCATGTATGGCTACAAGGGCCCCAACATTTCGCTGGTCAGCGCGTGTTCGACGGGGACGCACAGCATCGGTGATGCGGGCCGCCTGATCGAATACGGCGATGCCGACGTGATGATTGCCGGTGGTGCTGAAGGCTGCGTGTCGAACCTGGGCCTGGGAGGTTTTTGCGCTCCACGTGCCCTATCCACGCGCAACGACGACCCGCAGACCGCGAGCCGTCCGTGGGACCGGGATCGCGACGGCTTCGTACTCAGTGAGGGCGCCGGCGTCGTAGTGCTGGAAGAATACGAACATGCCAAGGCACGCGGCGCGCGCATCTATTGCGAGCTGGCGGGTTTCGGTATGAGTGCCGACGCCAACCACATCACCGCACCGTGCGACGACGGCGAGGGGGCGGCGCGTTGCATGGGCAATGCCTTGCGAAACGCACAGCTGAATCCGGAGGATGTACAGTACGTCAATGCACATGGTACTTCGACGCCCCTGGGCGACAAGGCGGAAACCATTGCCGTCAAGCGCGCTTTCGGCGCTCACGCAAGCAAGCTGGTGGTCAATTCCACCAAGTCGATGACCGGCCATCTCCTCGGTGCTGCGGGTGGCGTGGAGGCGCTGTTCTCGGCGCTCGCGATCTACCATCAGATAGCGCCGCCGACCATCAACCTCTTCAATCCCGGAGAAGGCTGCGATCTCGACTATTGCGCCAATGAGGCGCGTCAGCTCAAGATCGATGTCGCCATTTCAAACTCCTTCGGCTTCGGCGGTACCAACGCCACCGTGGTCTTGAAGCGGATTTAGTTCCTGGCGTCCTGACGGGCGCCGCGTGCACGGCATGCAGTTTCCGATCGACATTGCGCTGTGCCGCTCGCGTCTGCTGTTTGTCCTGACCGCTCTTCTGCACGCCCTGGCTGCGGCGTGTCTTTTCGTTTTGCCCTGGCCACTGAGCATCCGCCTGCTACTCCTGGCGATCGTTGCCTTGTCGCTGTGGCTGCAGATCTGGCGGCCGTCGAGAGTCGTCGGCCTGCGCCTGGCGGCAAGCGGCGAATTGAGCTGCCACTTCGCCAATGGCGACCAGGTTTTCGTACGGGTCCAGCCGGACACGGTCGTTTTCAGCCAGTTTCTGGTCTTGCGCGTCCGTGCTGGCGAGTCGGGGCGGCTGGAGACCCTTGCGCTTTTTCCCGACAGCATGTCAACCGAGCAGTTTCGTCTGCTTCGCCTGTGGCTGCGTTGGCGGGTAGATTCCAGTCAGCTCAAAGGCGGCGTTTGAGCACCGTGTTGCGGGCACGTTCCAGCGTCTCGGGATAATTGCGGCTGGAGTGCAGTCCGCGGCTTTCATGACGGCGCAGTGCGCAGCGAATGATCAGGTCGGCAGTCACCACGAGGTTGCGTAGCTCGATCAAATCGTGGCTGACCCGGAACAGCGAGTAGAAATCGTCAATTTCACGGAGCAGCAGGCGAATTCGGTTCTGCGCGCGCTGCAGGCGCTTGGTGGTCCGCACGATGCCGACGTAGTCCCACATGAAGCGTCGCAACTCATACCAGTTGTGGGCGATGACGATTTCTTCATCGGGATCGCTGACGCGGCTGTCGTCCCAGGGCGGTAGCTCCGGCAGCTCGCTTTCATCTTGTTCGAGAATGTCATTGGCGGCCGCTTCGGCAAACACCAGGCATTCGAGCAGTGAGTTGCTGGCCAGACGATTGGCGCCGTGCAAGCCGGTACAGGACGCTTCGCCAGCGACGTAGAGAGCAGCGACGTCGGTGCGCGCACGCAGGTCGGTAAGCACTCCGCCACAGGTGTAGTGCGCCGCTGGAACCACCGGGATTGGCTCACAGGTAATGTCGATACCCAATTCAAGGCAGCGGGCCATGATGTTCGGGAAGTGCTCGGCGAGAAAGGCCGGTGGCTTGTGCGAGATGTCGAGGTAGACACAGTCCAGGCCGCGCTTTTTCATTTCGAAATCGATGGCCCGGGCGACGACGTCGCGGGGCGCGAGTTCGGCGCGTGCATCGTGCCGGGGCATGAAGCGCCTGCCGTCAGGCAGTAAGAGGTGGCCTCCTTCGCCACGAACGGCTTCCGAAATCAGGAAGGACTTGGCCTGCGGATGGTAGAGGCAGGTCGGATGAAACTGGATGAACTCCATGTTCGCCACCCGGCAGCCGGCACGCCAGGCCATGGCGATACCGTCGCCGGTGGAAGTATCTGGATTGGTCGTATAGAGATAGACTTTGCCGGCGCCACCGGTGGCGATCAGAGTGTGTTGAGCGCCGAGGGTCAACACCTCTCCGGTGGTGTTATCCAGTACATAGGCACCGTAGCAACGTCGCTCGGCCAGCCCCAGTTTTTCGCCGGTAATCAGGTCGACGGCGATGTGCTGTTCGAGGATGGTGATATTGGGATGCTGGCGAACCTTGTGCGTCAGGGTGGTCTGAACGGCCAGACCGGTCGCGTCGGCGACGTGGATGACGCGTCGGGCACTGTGGCCGCCCTCCTGGGCCAGATGGTAGCCGTCCTGATCGCGGGTAAAGGGGACCCCCTGTTCAATCAGCCAGTCGACTGCCCGGCGACCGTTCTCGATCACAAAGCGCGTCGCCCGCGGGTCGTTGAGCAGCGCACCGGCGTTAATCGTGTCGCGGATGTGCGCTTCGATCGAGTCGCGATTGTCGAGAACTGCCGCGATGCCGCCCTGTGCCCAACTAGAGGCGCTGTCTTCCAGTGTGCGCTTGCTGATCAGCGTGACCTTGCGCGATGCTGCCAGCCGTAGTGCGGCCGCTTGCCCAGCCAGGCCGCTGCCAATGATGAGAACGTCGGAGCAAAGCGGCACGCTGGAGATCCTGCCAGTAAGGGGCTGCAACTATAGCATGTGCATGGCGGCGCAATAGCTCTTCATCGCGCGGCCATTTCCAGGCCGAGCAGGGCCAGCGTCGCTGCGCACGCTCTGTTACGATGAGCATTGAAGGCTTGCGCTATACTTTTGCGCAAATAACGATATCGTCTTCAACGGGATAAGCAGAGAGCATGAGTGAACGCGAGATTGACCAGCTACTGGTTGAACGCGCACAGGCCGGCGACAAGCACGCTTTCGAGCTCTTGGTCGCAAAATACCAGCGCAAGCTCGCGCGCTTGTTGTCGCGTTTCATACGCGACGCGGCTGAAGTCGACGATGTCGCGCAGGAGGCTTTCATCAAGGCTTATCGGGCGCTGCCGTCGTTTCGGGGCGACAGTGCGTTTTATACCTGGCTGTATCGAATTGGCATCAATACGGCGAAGAACTATCTGGTTGCCCAGGGGCGGCGCGCACCGACATCGACGGAATTCGATGCCCAGGAGGCGGAGAGTTTCGAGGATGCCGACCAGTTGCGCGACATCAACACGCCGGAAAGCCTCTTGCAGTCCAAGCAGATCGGCGAAACCATCAATGCCGCGATGGACGGGCTGCCGAACGAGTTGCGTAGCGCCATTGTCCTGCGCGAGATTGATGGCTTGAGCTATGAGGAAATTGCCGAGGCCATGAGTTGTCCGATCGGGACCGTGCGCTCACGTATTTTCCGTGCTCGTGAGGCGGTAGCCGAGAAATTGCGGCCGCTGCTCGATACGACTGCCGATCGCCGGTGGTAGGCATGGGCGATCCGCAGCTGCCAATGACGGGGGCGTGGGGAACCGTGGCCGCGCTTGACGGCGAGCATGCCTTGATCCGCATGGAGGAGAGCGGTTGCGGGCGCTGCGGGGAAGTAGGTGGCTGCGGCGGCAACAACCTTGCCAAGCTGTTGTGCAGCACGCCGCGTACTTTCCGAGTGCCCAACCCTGAGCGGCGCTCGGTCGGTGAGCGCGTACGCGTACGCGTTGGCGAGGGCTCGGTTCGCCGCAGTGCGCTTGCCGCCTATGCCTTCCCGTGGCTGGCGCTGTTAGTCGGGGCGCTGGCCGGTTCAGCTGCTGCAGGCGAAGCAGGGGCTATCGGCGGCGCCATTGTCGGTTTGCTGGTCGGCTGGCTGGGTTTGCGGCGTGCGCAACGGCGCGATGCCGCCGATCCGCGTTGCCAGCCGTCGATCACGTCTTGACACTCTTCTCGGCAGTCCCCAAATTCGTTGCATTCTGCCGCTCTGCTCGGTGGTGACTCTCAGGAGGTATTTGGTGCCATGAAACAATTGCTTGCAGCTTTGTTGCTGACCGTTTTTTCGCTGCTCGCGCAAGCCCAGAGTCGCGGCTTGCCTGACTTCACCGAATTGGTGGAGAAGCAGGGGCCGGCGGTGGTGAATATCAGTACCACCCAGAGCGCGCGCGGCAGTGGGCGCGGCGCGCATCCCTTTCCCTTCGATGAAGACGATCCGATGTTCGAGTTTTTTCGGCGCTTCATTCCCCGCCAACCAGGAGTGCCCGGGATGCCCGGCATCCCGGATGAGCCGCGCGAGTTCCAGAGCCGTTCTCTTGGTTCGGGGTTCATCGTCAGCGCCGATGGCTACATCCTGACCAATGCGCACGTGGTCGACGCTGCCGACGAGATTCTCGTGCGCCTGACCGACAAGCGTGAGCTGAAAGCGAGAGTCATTGGTGCTGACAAGCGCAGCGATGTGGCGCTGATCAAGATCGAAGCAACATCGTTGCCAACGGTGCGTTTTGGTGACCCCAGCGTGCTCAAGGTCGGCGAGTGGGTGGTGGCCATTGGTTCGCCGTTTGGCTTTGACAACAGCGTGACGGCGGGAATCGTCAGCGCCAAGGGGCGCTCGCTGCCGCAGGAAAACTACGTGCCCTTCATCCAGACCGACGTGGCGGTCAATCCTGGAAATTCCGGCGGGCCGTTGTTCAATCTCCAGGGCGAGGTGGTCGGCATCAACTCCCAGATCTATAGCCGTTCCGGAGGCTTCATGGGCATTTCCTTTGCCATTCCGATCGACGTGGCGATGGACGTGCAGGCACAGCTACGCGCCGCTGGCAAGGTCAGCCGCGGTCGCATTGGGGTGGTGATCCAGGAGTTGAGCAAGGAATTGGCTGAGTCCTTCGGCTTGAGCCAGGCGACCGGAGCCGTGGTCAACGCGGTCGAGAGCGGTGGCCCGGCGGACAAGGCGGGTGTCGAGGCCGGCGATGTGATCCTGAAATTCGACGGTAAAACAGTTAACAGCTCCAGCGATCTGCCACGTATGGTCGCCGCGACCAGGCCGGGAAGCAAGGCAACGATGCAGTTGTGGCGCAAGGGAGCAAGCCGCGAGGTGAGCGTGGTGGTCGGCGAAATCCCGGAAGAAAAACTTGCCAGCCGCTCCAGCGGCGGTGGCAAGCCGGCCGAGCGTGCCGCCAATCGACTCGGTCTGGTGGTCTCGGAGCTGACTGCGGAGCAGAAGCGCGAACTCAAGCTCAAGCAGGGTTTGTTGATCGAGGAAGTGCGCGGCAATACGGCGCGCGCCGAGCTGCGGCCCGGCGACGTGCTCCTGGCGATCATTTCGCGCGGCACGAGTACCGAGTTGAGCAGCGCCGAGCAGTTCAACAAGCTGCTGCTGGCGCTTGACAAGTCGGCCAACGTGACGCTGCTGGTGCGGCGCGGCGAACTGCAGACGTTTGTCACCATCAAGGGTTTCCCAGACAGGCGCGGCGAGTGAAGCAGGCGACCCGGCTGACGCTGATTTCGCGGCGCTACTGTCATCTTTGTCAGGACATGGAAGTCGCCCTCGCGAGCTTGGCCGAGGAGTTGGCTTTCGATCTCGAGGTACTCGATGTCGATGCCGATGCGGCGCTGGAAGAGCGCTACGACGAATTGGTGCCGGTGCTCCTGCACCATGGCCACGAGCTTTGCCATTACTTCCTCGAAGTCGGCAAAGTCCGTGATTATTTGAGCAAAATCGGCTAGAATCCGCGCCTTCAGGCAGTTCGACCAAGGGTGCCCACCGGCACCTTTTTTTTTCAGGGGCGGCGCGGCCGAAACGGCGCCGACACGAGGTCCATGCAACACATTCGCAATTTCTCCATCATCGCCCACATCGATCATGGCAAGTCGACGCTCGCCGATCGCATCATTCATCTTTGCGGCGGCCTTTCCGATCGCGAGATGGAGGCGCAGGTGCTGGACTCGATGGCCATCGAGCGCGAGCGCGGGATCACCATCAAGGCCCAGACCGCGTCCCTGCAGTACCGGGCGCGCAGTGGCGAGATCTACAATCTGAACCTCATCGATACCCCCGGGCACGTGGATTTTTCCTATGAGGTATCGCGCTCGCTTTCGGCCTGTGAAGGGGCCTTGCTGGTCGTCGACGCCTCACAAGGCGTCGAAGCGCAGACCGTCGCCAATTGCTATACGGCGATCGAGTTGGGTGTCGATGTCATGCCGGTGCTGAACAAGGTCGATCTGCCGTCGGCGACGCCGGACAAGGCGCGTCAGGAAATCGAGGATGTGATCGGCATCGACGCCAGCGAGGCGGTGTTGGCCTCGGCGAAGACCGGTCTCGGTGTCGAGGACGTCCTGGAAGCGATCATCGAGCGCATTCCCGCACCCAAGGGTGATCCGGAGGCGCCGCTCAAAGCCCTGTTGATCGACGCCTGGTTCGATAACTACGTCGGCGTGGTGATGCTGGTGCGCGTCTTCGACGGTACGCTGCGGCCGAAGGAAAAGATACACCTGATGGCCACCGGGTCGACACACCTCTGCGATCAGGTCGGCGTGTTCACCCCGAAAGCGGTCCCCCGTGACGCTCTGCGCGCTGGCGAGGTCGGGTACATCATCTCCGGGATCAAGGAACTGCAGGCCGCCAAGGTCGGCGATACGGTGACCCTGTTTGACCGGCCGACGGCGCAGGCCTTCCCGGGCTTCAAGGAAATCAAGTCGCAGGTCTTCGCCGGCCTCTATCCGGTCGAGTCCAATCAGTACGACTCGCTACGCGACGCACTCGAGAAGCTGACGCTCAACGACGCCTCGCTGCATTACGAACCCGAGGTCTCGCAGGCGCTTGGCTTCGGTTTTCGTTGCGGTTTCCTCGGCCTGCTGCACATGGAGATCGTCCAGGAACGTCTCGAGCGCGAGTTCGACCAGGACCTCATCACCACTGCCCCAACGGTGGTCTACGAAGTCCTGCTGCGTGACGGCAGTGTCGTGCAGGTGGAAAACCCGGCCAAGCTGCCGGAACTGTCAAAGACCGAGGAAATCCGCGAACCGATCATCACCATTACCGTTTTCGTCCCGCAGGACTACCTCGGCAACGTCATCACACTGTGCAACCAGAAACGCGGCAACCAGGTCGACATGACCTACCACGGTCGTCAGGTGCAACTGGTTTACGAAATGCCGATGGCCGAAGTGGTGATGGATTTCTTCGACCGCCTGAAGTCCGTCTCGCGTGGCTACGCTTCTCTCGATTACGAATTCAAGGAATACCGGGCGGCGGACGTCGTCAAGCTCGATATCCTGATCAACGGTGAAAAAGTCGATGCGCTGTCCGTCATTCTGCATCGTAGCAGTTCCATTTATCGCGGGCGCGAACTGGCGGCCAAGATGCGCGAGCTGATCCCGCGCCAGATGTACGATGTCGCCATCCAGGCGACCATCGGCGCGAACATCATTGCCCGCGAGAACGTCAAGGCAATGCGCAAGGATGTCACCGCCAAGTGTTATGGCGGTGACATTTCGCGCAAGAGGAAGCTGCTCGAGAAGCAGAAGGCAGGCAAGAAGCGCATGAAACAGGTCGGGTCAGTCGAGATTCCACAGGAGGCTTTCCTTGCTGTGTTGCGTGTCGGCAAGTAGAGGGGAGTGAGCCAGTGAATTTTGCATTGATCCTGCTGATCCTGTTGTTGGTCAGTGCTGCAGTATGGGCGGCGGATGTTTTTGTTTTCCGGAAGCGTCGCGCCGTCGGCGCCAAGGAGCCGTGGTGGGTCGAGTATGGCGCAAGTTTTTTCCCGGTCATTCTGGTCGTCTTCGTCCTGCGTTCGTTCATCGTCGAGCCTTTCAAGATCCCATCGGGCTCAATGATCCCAACGCTGCTGGTCGGTGATTTCATTCTCGTCAACAAATACACCTACGGAATCCGCCTGCCCGTCGCCAACCTGAAGATCATCGACATCAACAGTCCGCAGCGCGGTGATGTGATGGTCTTTCGTTATCCGGAGGATCCCTCGCTCGACTATATCAAGCGTGTGGTCGGCCTTCCCGGTGACAAAGTGGCTTACCAGAACAAGCGTTTGACGATCAATGGTCTCCCGGTAGCGGTGGAGGAGGTCGAGGACTATCTGCATCCGGAACGGCTGTACTATTCCGAGCAATTCGTCGAGAAACTCGGCGAGGAGGGGCATCGAATGCTCAATGATCGCGATGCGCCGGCCTACATTCCCCATCCGGCGCAGTTCCCGAAGCGCGAGAACTGCTCCTACAATAGCGCTGGCGTGATTTGCACCGTGCCGCCGGGCGAGTACTTCGTCATGGGAGACAATCGCGACAACAGTCGTGACAGCCGCTTCTGGGGCTTCGTTCCCGAAGAGAATATTGTCGGCAAGGCTTTCTTCATCTGGTTGAATTTCAGTGATTTCAAGCGCATCGGCCCGTTCGGTTAAGGAGCTCACATGACTATCAAGCGTCAGCGTGGTTTGGCACTTTCCGCCCTGCTGCTGTGGGGCGTCGGCATTGCCCTGGTGGCTATTCTTGTCATCCGGGTCCTTCCTGATGTCATCGAGTATTCCAAGATCAGGCACGCGGTAAAAGCCGTGGCCAGCGAGTCCGCGGGCAAAACGGTTGCCGAGATTCGCCATGCCTTTGGTCAGTACGCCGAAGTCGAGCATATCAAGGGCTTCGGGCCGGCTGATCTGGAAATTTTCAAGGAGGAGAATCAGGTGGTCGTTGCCTTCGCCTATGAGAAGCGTATTCCGCTGATGGGCAATGTCAGTCTGCTGATCGACTTCTCGGGATCGTCGTCGGCCCGCGACAGCGGGCAATGACACCGCGCGGATTTGAAAAGGCGTTCGGCTACACGTTCCGCGATCGCGAACTCCTGCAGACGGCGCTGACGCACCGCAGCTACTCCTCTCCCCATAACGAACGCTTTGAATTTATTGGTGATGCCGTTCTCAATGCGGTTATCGCGCGCCGCTTGTTCGAGCAATTTCCGACGCTTCCAGAAGGTGATCTGTCGCGACTGCGGGCCAACCTGGTACGCCAGGACAGCCTGCACCAGCAAGCGCTGGCGCTCTCCTTGGGCGACTATTTGCTGCTTGGTGAGGGTGAGCAGAAAAGTGGCGGGCATCGACGCCCGTCAATCCTGGCCGATGCCCTCGAAGCGCTGTTGGGCGCGGTCTGGTTGGACGCGGGCTTTGACGCTGCCAGCGAAGTCATCCTTCGCCTGTACCAGAGTATGCTCGCGCAACTGGCTCCAGGACAGGAGATCAAGGACGCCAAGACGCGCTTGCAGGAGTACCTGCAGGGCCGACGCCTGGCATTGCCGCAGTACGCGCTGATCAATACCGAAGGCGAGGCCCATGCGCAGCATTTCACCGTTACGTGCACCATCGAGGCATTACGCATCCGCAGCGAGGGTAGCGGCAGCACTCGCCGGGCGGCCGAACAGGTGGCCGCCGAACACGCTCTCGAAGAGGTGGCCAACGCATGAGTGAAATCCGTTCCGGTCGCATCGCTATCGTTGGTCGCCCCAATGTCGGCAAGTCGACGCTGCTCAACGCCTTGATCGGTGAAAAAGTCAGCATCGTCTCGCGGCGCGCCCAGACCACCCGCCATCGCATCACGGGCATTCTCACCGAGGCCGATGCGCAGTATGTTTTTGTCGATACGCCAGGCTTTCAGACCAAGCACCTCAATGCCCTCAATCAGGTGATGAACCGTGGCGTCAGGCAGGCGCTGGCGGAAGTCGACGTGATCCTGTTTGTCGTCGAGGCCTGCCGCTTCGATGAACGCGATCGCGCCGTGCGCAAGCTGCTGCCGGAAGGCTGTCCGGTGATCATCGTGGTGAACAAGATCGACCAGATCAAGAACAAGGTCGATTTGCTGCCGTATCTCACGCAACTCGCCGGTGAGGGTGAGTTTGCGGCCATCGTTCCGGTCAGCGCGACGCGTCGCGCGCAACTCGAGGCGTTGCTTGGCGAAGCGCGCAAGCACCTGCCCAACGACGAGTTGCTTTTCGGCGAAGACGAGATCACCGACCGCAGCGAAAAATTCCTTGCCGCCGAGTACATTCGTGAAAAGCTCTTTCGCTTGATTGGCGACGAGTTGCCTTACGGCGCGGCCGTCGAAATCGAGCGTTTCGTCGTTGACGGTCCGCTGCGCCGGATCAGCGCGGCGATTGTCGTCGAGCGCGCCGGGCACAAGTCGATAGTCATTGGCACGGGCGGCGAAGTGGTCAAGCGAATTGCCTCCGAGGCGAGGCAGGACATGGAGCGAATGTTTGGCGGACCGGTCTTTCTGGAAGTCTTTGTCAAGGTCAACTCGGGTTGGGCCGATGATGCGCAGTTGCTCAAGAGCCTGGGTTACGAATAGTGCGAGTCGTACGAAGAGGCTAGAAGTGCGCATGCGCTTGTTGATTGCCGGTGAACCGGTCGGGAAGTGACTCAGTGAATCAGCGGCACAAGGTCGATGGACAGCCGGCGTTTGTGCTGCATGCCTATCCTTACAGCGAAACCAGCCTCATCATCGATGTCTTTTCGCGCGACTTCGGGCGCGTTGCCCTGCTCGCGCGTGGTGCGCGCCGGCCCAGATCGGTGTTGCGTGGCGTGTTGCTGGCCTTCCAGCCGCTCGAAGTCGGCTGGGCGGGCAGGGGGGAGGTGCAGACCCTGATGAAGGCCGAGTGGCGAGGCGGACAGCCGCTGCTGGCAGGCAAGTCACTGTTTTGTGGCTATTACCTCAATGAGTTGCTGATGCATCTGCTGCCGCGCGAGGACGCGCATGCGCGGCTATTCTCGGTCTATGCGGAAACGCTGCGCCGCTTTGCCGATGGTGCGCAGGAAGCCGACCTGCGCCGCTTCGAGCGCGCGCTGCTACAGGAGCTGGGCTACGGGCTGCTGCTCGAAACCGATACTGACGGCGTCAGGGTCGAAGGCAACGCACGCTACGGTTACGAGATCGAGCGCGGTCCGGTACGCCTCGCCGGGCCAGGCGACTCGGCGCTGGCGGTCAGCGGCAGGACGCTGCTCGACCTGGCGCGCGAGGATTTCTCCGATCCGCGCTCGCTGGCCGAAGCCAAGCAGCTGATGCGCACGCTGATTGGCCACTATACTGGCGGCAGGCACCTGGCAAGCCGCAGGATTTTCAGGGAGCTACAGGAACTATGATCGAACTGGGCGTCAATATCGACCATGTGGCGACGATCCGACAGGCGCGCTGCACCTACGAACCCGATCCGGTGTGGGCGGCGGTCGAAGCGCATCTCGGCGGTGCCGACGGGATCACCATCCACCTGCGCGAAGATCGACGACACATTCAGGACGCCGACGTCGAGAAGCTCCGCGAACTGGCGCAAATCAAGCTCAACCTGGAACTGGCGGCGACCGAGGAAATGATTGCCATCGCCTGTCGCGTCAAGCCGCAGATGGCGATGCTGGTGCCGGAAGGGCGGCACGAAGTGACTACCGAAGGCGGGCTCGACGTCCTGGCGCAGGAGAGCGCGCTGCATCAGTCGGTGGCTCGCCTGACCGACGCCGGCATCATCAGCAGCGTCTTCATCGACGCCGACCCGGCGCAGGTGGAAGCGGCCGCACGCATCGGGGCGCGTGTCTGCGAGATCCACACCGGCCCCTACGCGCATGCTTTCTACACCCAGGGACGTGATCCCGAGAGTCCCGCGGTCGTCGCCGAGATCGAGAAGATCCGCGTCGCCGGCGCCGCCGCCCGCCAACTCGGCATGCGCTTCAACGCCGGGCACGCGCTCAATTACTTCAACGTCCAGCCGGTCGCGCAGTTGCTTGGCATCCGCGAGCTGCACATTGGGCACGCAATCATCAGTCGAGCGATTTTCGTCGGCTTGCGCGAGGCAGTCCGGGAAATGAAACGCTTGCTGCGTGAGGCGCAGGCGCTGCCGCCAGCGACGCCGACATGATCGCCGGTATCGGTACCGACATCGTCGCCGTTGCCCGCCTGGGCGGGCTCTATGAGCGCCACGGTCAGCGCGCGCTGGCGAAGCTGTTGTCCGTGCGCGAATGTACGGAATTTGTTGCTGCGCACCAGCCGGCGCGCTTTCTCGCCAAGCGTTTCGCCGCCAAGGAAGCTTTCGGCAAGGCGCTCGGGATCGGTCTGAGCGCTCCGGCGACCCTGCCGAATATCAGTGTGGCGCATGATGCGCTGGGTCGACCGCTGTTCGAGTATGCGGCACCGCTGGCGAAGCTTCTCGCCCAGCGGGGGCTGGTTGCTCACCTATCGATCAGCGATGAGCACGACTATGCTGTGGCTTTCGTCATCATGGAGCAGGCATGAACGCCATGAACGTCGTGAACCTTGTGACTTCGCCCACCACCTCTCCGCTCAGGCTGCCGCTCGGCCCGCTGATGATCGACCTGGCCGGGCTCAGCCTGTCCGATCTCGAACGCCAGCGCCTGTGCCATCCGCTGGTCGGAGGCCTGATTCTTTTTGCACGCAACTACCAGTCGCCGGAGCAGCTCGAGCGCTTGACGAGCGAGGTGCATGGCCTGCGTTCACCGGCCCTGCCGATCGCCATCGACCACGAAGGAGGCCGGGTGCAGCGCTGCCGCGACGGCTTCACGCAGCTGCCGGCGATGCGCCGTCTCGGCGCGTGCTGGGATCGTGATCCGCAGGCTGCGCTGACTGCCGCCCGCGAGCTGGCTTACGTTCTCGCCGCCGAGTTGCGCGTGCGCGGTGTCGATCTGTCCTTTACGCCGGTGCTCGATCTCGACTGGGGGCGCAGCAGCGTCATCGGTGATCGTTCCCTGCATCGCGACCCCGCCGTCGTTGTCGAGCTGGCGGCGGCGTTTATCGAAGGATTGCGCAGCGCCGGCATGGCCGCCTGTGGCAAGCACTTCCCCGGCCACGGCTGGGTCGAGGCGGATTCGCACGTCGACCTGCCGGTCGACACGCGTCGGCTAGACCAACTGGCGCCTGACCTCGAACCCTATCGGCGCTTGCCTCTCGACGCGGTCATGCCGGCGCACGTCATCTATCCGCAGGTGGATTCGCGACCGGCGGGTTTCTCGCCGGTCTGGATACGGCTGTTGCGCGAGGAGCTGGGCTTCGACGGCGTGATCTTCAGCGACGATCTGTCGATGGCCGGGGCGAGTGTCGCTGGCGACATTGTGGCGCGCTGCACGGCAGCCTGGGAGGCCGGCTGTGACATGTTGCTGGTGTGCAATACGCCGCAATCGGTTGCCGACCTGCTGGCGCGCTGGCAGCCTGTTGCCGACCCCCTGCGGGCAGCGCGGGTGGCGCGCCTGTGCCCGCTGACTGGGGCAAGCGATTGGACGAGCCTGCAGCAGGAAGCCACGTATCAGGCTGGCGTCAAGGCCGCGCGACAGCTGTCGGCCTGAGGCTGAAGCGAAAACAGGCAGCCGCAGCCTATAAGCGAGCTGCCGGCTGCCGCATGCTGCTTGCGGCTAGCGGACGCGCGAGCGGTACTCGTTGCTGCGGGTATCAATTTCGATCTTGTCGCCGATCTCGACAAAGGCCGGGACCGGCAGCTCGAAACCGGTCGCCAGGCGGGCCGGTTTCATGACCTTGCCCGAGGTGTCGCCTTTCACCGCCGGCTCGGTATACACCACTTCGCGAACGACGCTGCTCGGCAGGTCGACCGAGATCGCCTTGTTGTTGTAGAACACCGCCTCGCAGGGCATGCCGTCTTCGAGATAGTTGAGCGCGTCGCTCATGCAGTCGGCTTCGATTTCGTACGGGTTGTACTCGGCGTCCATGAAGACGTAGAGCGGATCGGCAAAGTACGAGTAGCTGACTTCCTTGCGCTCGAGCTGGATGACGTCGAACTTGTCGTCGGCGCGATAGACGGTCTCGCTGGGGGAGTCGGTGAGCAGATTCTTCATCTTCATCTTGACCACCGATGCGTTGCGGCCGGATTTGACGTAGTCGGACTTCAATACCACCATCGGGTCATTGCCGACCATGAAGACGTTGCCGGCGCGAAGCTCTTGTGCGGTTTTCATTGGACGTTCCAGAAAACTGTTGGGGAAACCCGAAATTATAGACTGGAACGGGCAAAGCGCAGCAGGCGAGTGCTCAAATCATCTGCTCTGGCGAGTGCTTCCTGCCAGCGCCGTGCGTGCTCGCGCAAGCTCGGCAGACAGGACGCGAAGCGCCGCCAGTGTGCGGCGTCGACGCGTCCCGCGCTCCATGCGTGCCAGAATTCACGCACTGCGCTGGCGCTCGCCGTTGGCAGGTCGGCGCAGTAAAGGTCCAGGAAAGCGTCGAGCTTGGCGATGTGCGCCGCCTGCTGCTGCGGGTAGATGTGCCAGACCATTGGCCGTGCCGCCCACTGCGCACGCAGGAAAGAATCTTCGCCGCGGACGAAATTGAGGTCGCCGAGCCACAGCAGGTGGTCGTAAAGGTCTTGTTCGAGGAACGGCAGGATGCGGATTTCAAGCGCGCCACGCCGCAGCACGTCGCCGGCCTTGAGTGGCTGACCGGCGTAGCTTTCGATGGCCGTCAGCGCGCGCGATAGTGGCGCCAGGCAGCAGACAGGCGTCGGCGCCTCCTGCCAGAGCGGCAAGAGGTCCTTGATGGCTGGATTCTCGTAGGCGAACAGCGAGACCAGCAGGCTGCCGACGGGTGGCGGCGCGCCGCCCGTCTGGCGCCAGAACGCGGCCTGCTGCTCGGCGCTGGCGGCGAACTGCTGCCGGCGAGCCAGCAGGTCGCGCTCGCGCAGCAGACCGCCGGTAGCACGGGAGAAGCCCGGAAAGAAGAAGAACTTGTTGAGCGGCAGGCGCGGGTGGGGCGAGGGCAGCGCATGACAGCCAGGCACCCAGGCTTCGGCGCTCAGATAGTCGAGGTTGATCCATACCGGCCTTGGTGATTGCTGCGCCATGGCGGCGATGAAGGCTTCGGGAATTCGGCAGGCGAAAGTTTCCAGTACCGCGTGCGCGGGGCGCGGGGTGACGAACGGCGTCTCCCAGCGGCGGATTTCGACGCCTTGCAGCTCCTGCATCGACAGCCCTGGGTCCACTTCCGGGCGCAGTGCCCGGAAAACCTCCAGTTCATCGACCCACAAGCGCACGCGCAGCTGCCGCTCGCTGCGCAACTGCCTGGCCAGACGCCAGCAGATGCCGATATCGCCAAAATTGTCGATGACCTGGCAGAAGATGTCCCAGTCGGGCCGAGACGATGTGTTTGGCATGGCGGCAAGTGCTGCGAGTGGTACGAATGGTACGCATGGTAGGGGCGGAGCGGCCCCCCATGAGGCGCAAGCGTGGCGGCTGTGGGGGCAGGGCCGGCGCGCGTGATAACATCGAAACGGCCCCCCGTTCGTCACCCCTCGTCACCCCTCGCCATCCTACTCCTAAGCCAGCCGGCGGCTGCCGCGAATGCCAATGCAAGCCCCTTTCGACGCAAAATCTCTGCTCGCCACCTTGACCGAACTGCCCGGCGTCTATCGGATGATCGACCTGGCCGGTGTCGTACTCTATGTCGGCAAGGCAAAAAACCTCAAGAAGCGCGTCGCGTCGTATTTTCGTGATCACCACCCGAGTCCGCGCATCGCGCTGATGGTCGCGCAAATTGCCGCTGTCGAGACGACGGTGACGCGATCGGAGGCGGAAGCGCTGCTCCTCGAAAACAATCTCATCAAGAGCCTGGCGCCGCGCTACAACATTCTTTTTCGGGACGACAAGTCCTACCCCTACATCGTCCTGACGCGCGACCGCTACCAGCGCCTGGGCTTTCTACCGTGGCGCGACCGACAAGCGGGCCGACTATTTCGGTCCCTTTCCCTCGTCGCAAGCGGTGCGCCAGAGCATCCACCTGTTGCAGAAAATGTTTCGCCTGCGCACCTGCGAAAACCCGGTGTTCAACAACCGCTCACGGCCCTGCCTGCTCTATCAGATCAAGCGCTGTTCGGGGCCCTGCGTCGGCCTGATAGCGCCTGAGCGCTATGCCGCGGACGTCGAGATGGCGACGATGTTCCTGCAGGGCCGCCAGCAGGACGTGATCGGGCGCCTGTCGGCAGCCATGGATCAGGCGGCAGAAAGCCTGGCGTTCGAACAGGCGGCGATCTGTCGCGATCAGATCCAGTCCTTGCGGCAGGTGCAGGACAAACAGTACGTCGACAGCGGCAAGGGTGGCGATGTGGACGTCGTCGTCGCCGTTGCAGAGGGCGGCATGCTGTGCGTCAATCTGGCGATGGTGCGTGGCGGGCGCCATCTCGGCGACCGGCCGCAGTTTCCCAGCAACGCAGCGGATTCGTCGCCGCGCGAAGCGCTGAGTGCCTTTCTCGCGCAGCACTACGTCGCCCACCCCGTCCCGTCGCGCCTTCTGGTCAACCTGCCGCCGGCTGATGAGGAGCTTGCCGACTGGCTCGGCGAAATCGCTGGCCGGCCGGTCAGAGTCATGCAGCCACGGCTGACCGTGCAGCGCATCTGGATAGAAATGGCCGAGCAGAACGCACGCCTGGCGATTACCGCACGCCGCAGTGCGCTGTCGCGGCAGGGCGAACGCCTGGAAGCGCTCTGCGCGGCGCTGGGTCTCGAAGTCGAGGCGGGCAAGGAAGCGCGTATCGAGTGCTTCGACATCAGCCACACGCAGGGCGAGTCGACGGTCGCCGCCTGCGTCGTCTATCAGGGAAGCGGCATGCGCAAGTCGGACTATCGCCGCTTCAATATCCAGGACATCCAGCCCGGCGACGACTACGCGGCCATCCGTCAGGCCGTATCACGTCGCTACGCCAAGCTTCTGACCAGTGACGGCGCCGTCCCGACATTGATTCTGATCGACGGCGGCAGCGGCCAGGTCAGTTCGGCAGTCTCGGCACTTGCCGAGCTTGGCCTGACCCATCTACCGCTGCTGGGCGTCGCCAAGGGAGAGGCGCGCAAGCCGGGACTCGAAACGCTAATTTTCGCAGATGGCCGCGAGCCGTTACAATTGCCCGCTGAACATCCCGCACTGCATCTGATCCAGGAAGTCCGCGACGAGGCACATCGTTTCGCCGTCTCCGGCCACCGCGCCAGGCGCGGCAAGGCGGCGCACTCTTCGCGACTCGAAGACATTGGCGGCATCGGGCCGAAGCGTCGCAAAGGCTTGATTTCCCGTTTTGGCGGCTTGCAAGGCATTTCTGATGCCGGGATTGACCAACTTACCGCCGTTCCAGGGATCAGCCGGGAACTCGCCGAGAAAATTTACGCAGCGTTGCACTGATGCCACTGAACATACCGATTCTATTGACCTGGCTGCGGATCATCCTGATCCCGCTGCTGATCGCCATCTACTACGTGCCCGAGTCGTGGGTGCAGTTTGTCGGGCGCGATCTGGGAGCGACCGTGGTGTTCGTGGTCGCCGCGGTCACCGACTGGCTCGACGGCTATCTGGCGCGTCGTTGGCAGCAGACCTCGGCTTTCGGCGCCTTTCTCGACCCGGTCGCCGATAAACTGATGGTCGCCGCGGCGCTGATTGTGCTGGTGCAACTGGGCCGCCTCGACGCCATCCTGGCGGCAATCATCATCGGTCGCGAAATTACCATCTCCGCCTTGCGCGAATGGATGGCGCAGATCGGCGCCCATCGCAGTATCGCGGTCTCGATGATCGGCAAGATCAAGACCACCGCGCAGATGATGGCCATCCCATTTCTGCTCTATTACGCGCCCCTCGACGGCTTCGACGTCTTCCAGGCCGGCACCTGGCTGATCTACATCGCTGCCGTGCTCACCCTGTGGTCGATGGGTTACTACATGCGCATGGCCTGGCCGCACCTGATCGAAGAGGACAAGAAGCGTTAGCCGGCGAGGCCGAATGCGGCCGAATGCGTCGCGCCGAACACGAATCTCCCTTCTCCCCTCGCCGGTCATGACTTTCATGATTTGGGGCGTCTCCACGTGCATGATTGTGCGGCGACGAGGAGCATTGACAGGTTCGGGCAGGCCTTTATAATGCGCCTTCGCTTCATGCGGGAGTAGCTCAGTTGGTAGAGCGATACCTTGCCAAGGTATAGGTCGAGAGTTCGAGACTCTTCTCCCGCTCCACATTTTCTGCCGAGTGGCCAGTTTTTACGCCCTCAACGGCAGTTCCTGCCATCAGGCAGGCACGGCGCGATAGCAAAGCGGTTATGCACCGGATTGCAAATCCGTTCAGCCCGGTTCGACTCCGGGTCGCGCCTCCATAAAACACCAATAAAATCAACCAACTGCAAGTTGGCGTCAAGAACCACTTGGTGCCGTTGGTGCTTCAAATCGGCTGGTAGCCGCTTCATGCTACCTCGCCTGGGTAGCGCTGCTACCCGAAAACGGATCGTGCAGGGCGTGTAGCTGAGTATAATTGCGCTCATGGCGTCCATCCAAAAACGTGGAGAGCGGTTCCAACTGCGTGTGAAGCACAAGCTGCTTCCGCGCCCGTTTTTCTTCACGTTCGATACCGAGGACGAAGCTCGTACCTACGGGAGCCAGCTCGAAGCGCTGCTCAAGCGAGGGATTGTTCCCCAGGAGCTGTTGGTCAAGCCGCAGCCTGCCGAGGATCCGCTGCTGACTCGCGTCGCAAGTGACTATTCCTCGCAATTTCCCGTGACCCGTTCTGACAGTGCCCTGCTTTCCGTTGTGTTGCCGGAGATCGTCGGTGTGCGGTTGTCGGGAGTGACATACCGATGGGTCGAGCAGTACGTGGTGGAACTCAAGCGCAAGCGCAACTTGGCGCCCGGAACGATCCGCAAGCGGGTCGGCCTGCTGGGTCGTGTTTTCGACTGGCATGCCAGGCGAGTGCATTCCTCTGGCGCGGCCGTAGCGAACCCGTTTCGCCTCTTGCCCGCCGGGTACAGCACCTACTCACGCGAGGATTCGGCGTTCGTCACACCTAAGCAGGATGTTCAACGCGATCGACGGTTGTCTGAGGAGGAGGCCGAGAGAATCTTGGCTGCCCTCGGGGGGAAAAAACGGATCGACCGAGAGCGGCGTTTTACCGACGATGCCGCATTCGGTTTGCTATACCGCCTTATTGTCGATACGGGGCTGCGTCTGTTCGAGGCCTACCGTCTGACTGTCGATCGGATTGACCTACAGTACAACGTGATCCGCGTCGAGGGCAGTAAGGGCGCGAGGGGGGGCACGCAAGCCGCGCGTGGTACCGATCAAGGTTTTGTTGCGGGAACCGCTACGCGCTTGGTGCGAGGGTCGGTCTGCTCTCGTTTTTCCGTACTGGGATGGCACGGAGGAGGGTAGGCCTGGGGCGACCGGTAGGCTGTCTCAACGGTTTCGTGGGCTTTTCACGTATGCCGAGGTGGATGACTTCACCGAGCACGACTTGCGGCACGAGGCGGCATGCCGATGGTTCGAGCTGCGCCATCACGATGGACGATGGGTATTCAGCGACATAGAGATCTGCCGCATCATGGGCTGGACCGATCCACGGATGGCTCTGCGTTACGCCAGCTTGCGCGGCGAGGATCTGTCGTCACGCCTTGGGTAGTGGCGTCTCAGAATGATGGCAAGGCAGGCGGTCGCTTCCTCGCGGACTTAGGTAGGGCGACGGTAGTAGCCATTGGCGTTGCTCTTTCGCGCGAGCGCCGCTCGTTGGCCTGCGCGATGGCGATCTCGTTCAGCCGGGAGAGTAGAGCGTCAGCCGGGGCTATCCAGGCTTTCCCGAATTTGACGCCGGGCAGGTTCCCGCTTGCCAGTTGGCTGGCCGCTTGTTCTTCAGAGCAACGGAGTAGCTCCGCAATCTGCTTCAGGTCGAGAATATGTTCGGTAGGCATTTTTTTCAGCGTGTCGTGAAGCACGCTCTGGTCCAAGCTACTTGCTCTCCGAAAGCTTTACATTGGTACCGTCTGCTGCCAAATTCTCAGCCTCCATTTCCGGACCGTCACTCTCAGCCACCGTCTCGCTCGCCGTTTCCTTCCGCCGTGCCGCCAGCACCGCACGCGTAGCGAGCTGCCGGACCTGTCCGGCCAGACGAAGAATCCGCCGCTTCCA
>NZ_JAZKTZ010000014.1:0-94172 GCF_036625345.1 Candidatus Accumulibacter meliphilus
AAAACACTGGCCTTTTCTATACAGCAGAGTCTTTTTCCAGTAAAATCCATGCCCTTGTAAGACGGTGTGTGAACCCCTGTTAAAGCATGCCGGAACGGACCGATGCTGGTTTCTGTGCGGATCTCGTTCATTTCGTTTTTCTCGTTTATTTCGTTATTCGGCGGCGCGAGCCGCCGTTTCAGTTTCAAGTGCTTTGCAATGGGTGATCCATGTCGCACCTGATGAATACCTACGCTCGCTTGCCCATCGCCTTCAGTCATGGCGATGGCAGCTGGGTGACCGATACCGACGGCAAGGTCTATCTCGACGCGCTGTCGGGAATTGCCGTGTCGACGCTCGGGCATAACCACCCGGCGCTGGTCGCGGCGATTGCTGCCCAGGCCGGGCGCATGCTGCATTCGTCGAACCTCTACCGCATTCCGCAGCAGGAGCAGTTGGCCGACAAGCTGGCGGCACTGGCGGCGATGGACGAGGTCTTCTTCTGCAACTCGGGTTGCGAAGCCAACGAAGCGGCGATCAAGCTGGCGCGCTATTACGGCCACAAGCGGGATATCGAGCGGCCGGCGATCGTGGTCATGGAGAATGCCTTCCACGGCCGCACCATGGCGACGCTTTCGGCGACCGGCAACCGCAAGGCGCAGGCCGGCTTCGAACCGCTGGTCTCCGGCTTCGTGCGCGTGCCCTACAACGACCTCGAAGCCATTCGGGCGGTGGCCAAAGCCAACCAGAACGTCGTTGCGGTGATGCTCGAAATCGTCCAGGGCGAGGGTGGCATCAACATCGCCGACGTCGATTTCCAGCGCGGTCTGCGCGCCCTCTGTGACGAGAACGGTTGGCTGCTGATCTGCGACGAGGTGCAGTGCGGTACCGGTCGCACCGGCACCTGGTTCGGTTTTCAGCACGCGGGCATCCAGCCGGACGTGGTGACGCTGGCCAAGGGGCTGGGCGGCGGCGTGCCGATCGGCGCCTGCCTGACGGCCGGCAAAGCGGTCGGCCTGTTCAAGCCCGGCAAGCATGGGTCGACTTTCGGTGGCAACCAGCTGGCGTCGACCGCTGCGCTGACGACCATTGCGGTCATCGAAGAGAACGGCCTGATCGACAACGCGGTGGCCATCGGTGGGCTGATCCGTGAAGGTCTGGCGCAGGCCCTGGCAGATTGCGAGGGAGTGGTCGAGATTCGTGGTCGGGGCCTGATGATCGGCATCGAGCTCGATCGCCCCTGCGGCGAGCTGGTCACCCGCGCGCTCGACGTCGGGCTGTTGATCAACGTTACTGCCGACAAGGTCGTGCGCCTGCTGCCACCGCTGACCTTCAGCGCCGACGAAGCGCGTGAGCTGGTGAGTCGCCTGGGCGGAGTGATTGGCGAATTTCTCGCCTCCTGATAGAGATTGGTGATGGATAGCGTCAAACATTTCCTGCAGTTCAAGGACTTCACGCGTGCGGAGTTCGACCACCTCTTCGAGCGTTCGCGCTGGATCAAGGGGCAGTTCAAGTCCTACCAGAAATACTGGCCGCTCAGCGACCGTACGCTGGTGATGATTTTCGAGAAGGCCAGTACGCGTACCCGCCTGTCGTTCGAAGCCGGCATGCAGCAACTCGGCGGTTCGGCGATCTACCTCAACAGCCGCGATTCGCAGCTGCAGCGCGGCGAGTCGGTCGAGGACGCGGCGCAAGTGATTTCGCGGATGAGCGACGTGGTCATGATCCGCACTTTCGAGCAGGCGATGATCGAGCGCTTTGCCGCCAATTCGCGGGTGCCGGTGATCAATGGCCTGACCAACGAGTATCACCCCTGCCAGATCGTCGCCGATATTTTCACTTTCATCGAGCATCGCGGTCCGATTCAGGGCAAGACGGTGGCCTGGATCGGCGATTCGAACAACGTCTGCAATACCTGGTTGCAGGCCGCTGAAGTGCTCGATTTCAACGTCCATGTGTCGACGCCGCCGGGTTACGAAGTCGAGCCGGCACGCGCCGGCCTGTATGGCACCGACCACTTCGAGAGCTACGCCGATCCGATGGAAGCCGCGCGGGGCGCCGACCTGGTGACCACCGACGTGTGGACCTCGATGGGTTTCGAAGCCGAGAACGACGAGCGCCGACGGCACTTCGCCGACTGGCAGGTCGACCTCGAAATGATGCGTGCGGCCGGGCCCGAGTCGCTGTTCATGCACTGCCTGCCCGTGCATCGCGGCGAGGAAGTCGAAGCGGCGGTCATCGACGGTGCGCAGAGCGTCGTCTGGGACGAGGCCGAAAATCGCATGCACACCCAGAAGGCGCTCCTCGAGTACCTGCTCCTGGGCCGGGTCGAGGCGCCGAAAGCCAAATAGCTGAAGCGACACGATCAGCCTCCTCAGCAGAATCAGCGCAATCAGCACAATTAGAACAATCTCAGAACAATCAGCAAGATCAGCAGGGAAAACTCATGAGTGACGTCAAGAAAGCGGTACTGGCCTATTCCGGCGGTCTCGATACTTCGGTGATCCTGAAGTGGTTGCAGGATACCTATCAATGCGAGGTGGTGACTTTTACCGCCGACGTTGGCCAGGGCGACGAGCTCGAGGCGGCGCGGCCGAAAGCGCTGCAGTTCGGCATCAAGCCGGAGAACATCTACATCGACGATCTGCGCGAAGAATTCGTGCGCGACTTCGTCTTCCCGATGTTTCGGGCGAACACCGTCTACGAGGGCGAGTATCTGCTCGGCACGTCGATCGCGCGGCCCTTGATCGCCAAACGGATGGTCGAGATCGTCGAGATGACCGCTTCCGACGCCGTGGTGCATGGGGCCACCGGCAAGGGCAACGACCAGGTGCGCTTCGAACTCGGCGCCTACGCGCTCAAGCCGGACATCCGGATCATCGCGCCGTGGCGCGAGTGGGACCTGCTGTCGCGCGAGAAGCTGCTCGCCTACGCCGAAAAACATGGCATTCCGGTCGAGATGAAGCACCGCCAGGGCGGCTCGCCGTATTCGATGGACGCCAATCTGTTGCACATCAGCTACGAAGGCCGCCACCTGGAAGACCCGGCGGCCGAAGCCGAAGAGTCGATGTGGCGCTGGACGGTGTCGCCGGAAGCAGCGCCCGACGCGGCCGAGTACATCGATCTGGAGTTCGAGAAAGGCGACCTGGTAGCCATCAACGGCACGCGCATGCCGGCACACGAACTGCTGGCGCTGCTCAATCAATTGGCCGGCAAGCACGGCATCGGTCGCATCGACCTGGTCGAGAACCGCTACGTCGGCATGAAGTCGCGCGGTTGCTACGAGACGCCCGGCGGCACCATTCTGCTGCCGGCGCACCGAGCCATCGAGTCGATCACCATGGATCGCGAAGTCGCCCATCTCAAGGACGACCTAATGGCGCGCTACGCCAGCCTGATCTACAACGGCTACTGGTGGAGCCCCGAGCGGCTCGCTTTGCAGACCCTGATCGACCACACCCAGCAGCCGGTCAATGGCTGGGTACGGGTCAAACTTTACAAGGGTAACGTGATCGTCGTCGGCCGCGATTCGAAAACCAACTCCCTGTTCGATTCGACCATTGCCACCTTCGAGGACGATGCCGGCGCCTACGACCAGAAGGACGCCGGTGGCTTCATCAAACTCAACGCCCTGCGCATGCGTATCGCGGCAAAGCTGGCGCAACGCCCACATTAATCTGGAGATGAGCCCGCCATGTTTGGGCTGACGGAAGAGCAGATAGCGGAATTTGGCATGACCTTCGGGATCGGTGCCTTCATGCTCTTCATGTTGTTCATCATCGGCGAGATTGCGTGGAAAGCGAAAGCCGGAAGGACAGGAACGATTGTCCTGTTCTTCGTCCTGTCCTTCGGGATGCTTGGCTTCATAGCCAAGACGATCATGGAGAAAGTCTGGGGATTATGAGTAGCTCGCAGTTCGACAACGTCAGTGTGGTCAAGCAGGCCAACATCTATTTCGACGGCAGGTGCGTCAGCCACACCGTGCTCCTGGCAGACGGCAGCCGCAAGACGATCGGCGTCATCATGCCCTCGTCGCTGACCTTTACCACCAGCGCTCCGGAAGTCATGGAATGCGTCGCTGGCTCGTGCCGCGTGCGTCTCAACGGCAAGGAGCAGTGGACTACCTACGCCGCCGGCCAGTCCTTCGCCGTCCCCGGCGACGCGTCGTTCGACATCGCCTGCGACGACGCTTTTCACTACGTCTGCCATTTCGAGTAGTTCGCGTCTGCGGGCCTTTGAGTGTGTGAGTGTCTGAGCGTCTGAGTGTCTCCGCGTATCTGGCAATAATCCGAGCCTGAACCCGGGCGCTGGCACCGCTTGCCTGGCCCTCGCTGGCTAATAGGCGGCGCGGCGCTGCCGCTCGCCGCGCCGCCGAGCGGTGCTTTCTGTCCCCTTGTGGTCCGTCTTGGCTATCGTTCCGCTCAGGAAAAAGCCTTACGATGGCCGCACGCTCAACATAGGAGATCCGGGAATGTCCGCGAACGAAATCGAAAACGTCAGCCGCTGCGCACTTATCGTCATCGACGTGCAGGAGTCTTTCCGTCAGATGCCTTTCTGGTCCGAGACCGAAGTGCCCGCCTTCAAGGCGGCGCTGCTCGCGCTCGACGACGGTTGCCGCGCGCGCGGCGTGCCGGTGGTGCACATTTTCCACGTCGGCCAGGCCGGTCCCTTCAGCGAGGGATCAGGCGCGGTGCGCGGGCTCGACTGGCTGCCGGGCTCGCCCGACGTGTCCTTCTTCAAACACACGCACAACGCATTTTCGGATACCGGCCTTGATCTGTGGCTTCGCCGCCACGGCGTCGAGCGGCTGATCATCGCCGGTATCCGCACCGAGCAATGCTGCGAGACGACCACCCGGGTGGCCTCGGATATCGGCTATCAGGTTGATTTCGTCAGCGAAGCGACGCTCACGTTCTCGATGACGCATCCCGTCAGCGGTCGGGTGTATCCGTCGCACGAGATCAAGGCGCATACCGAACTGGTGCTGGCCGGGCGCTTCGCACGTATCGCCAGCGTCGACGACTGCCTGGCCAGCCTCGGAGCCGTACATGCTTGAATTGCGACCGAATTGCGAATGCTGCAATTGCGAGCTGCCGCCGCAGTCGCGCGAGGCGATGATCTGCTCCTTCGAATGTACCTTTTGCGCCGATTGCGTCGAGCGGCGACTGCTCGGTCGTTGCCCTAATTGCGGCGGCGAGCTCGTGCGGCGGCCGATCCGCCCGGCGGGCGAACTCCTGCGCCATCCGGCCTCGACACAACGCGTGTTCAAGCCGCTTGGCTGTGCTTCGTCGTGAAGCCGAAGCTGCTGCTGCAGCCGGCTTGGCCTCGGTCCGGGATTTTCGGCGGCTTTGTCTACGCTGCGCAAGCGCTGCGCCCATCGCCGGGTGGCAAAGCGGACGCCTCAGTCTTGCTGCTCCTCGATCTTGGCGCTCAGCGCCGTGAAAAACTCGGAGGCGCCACTGCGGATCGAGTAATCGGCGACCGTAGATAGCGAGGTCGGATGTGGATTGACTTCCACCACCGTTACCCCGGCGCGTTTTGCCCACACCGGCAGGAGCGCGGCCGGCTGGACGGTGAACGAGGTGCCGACGCAAAAGAAGAGATCGGCCGTCAGGCTGCACATTTCGGCGGCGGCAAAGACCTCTTCATCAAGCACTTCTCCGAACAGGACCAGATCCGGCCGCACCGGCGCGCCGCAGTGGGGACAGGAAAAAGCTTCGACGGCACTTTGCTCCCAGTCGGCCGAGAAGCCGCAATGCTGGTGGCAGCGGAGGCGGTGGATAGTGCCGTGCACTTCGAGCACGGGCGCGTTCCCGGCACGGCTATGGTAGCCATCGATATTCTGCGTAATGACCGTCAGTCGCTTTCCCCGACAGCTTTCCTGTAATCGAGCGAGAGCCTGGTGAGCGGCGTTCGGTTGCCGTTCGTCGACCAGCTTCTTCAACTCCAGCAGCCAGCTCCAGACGCGTGCCGGATTGCGCAGGAAGCCCTCAATACTGGCGACCTCGTCAGGATCGACCGTGTTCCAGAGTCCGGTTGCGCCATCGCGGAAAGTTGGAATGCCACTATCGGCGGAAAGACCGGCACCCGAGAAGACGACGATTTCCTTCGCCTTGCGCAGCAGGGAAGCGACCGAGTCCAGGCTGTTTGCTTGCATCTTCCTCTCCTTTGCCGTGCTCACTCTGGATTGCCAGAACCCGCCTCCGGGGAACTGGCCTCCGCGACCTTCACTGGCCTGATGATTGTCGCATGTTCCGAGCTGGCGAGGGGCTGGCCAGTGGGTGTGCAGCCGCTCCGGCGTGCCGCTGGCTGCTCTCCAACGGCGGCAGGGGGGAGTGGTCCGCAGGGCCTGCGTCGGCGTCGTGGAAAGCCTGTCGGCGCTCGTTGCGGGGCATCGCTGACGGTCAATCGTTGTATAAAAGCAACACAATGCCAAACCAATGCTTGAAGCCGCCGAAGTTTGTATGCTTAAATCCGCCGACTGCGCAAAAATCGCATCGCGTGACACGCATTCGGACCTAACAGAGATTAATCGAGGAGGAATATCTTGAAATCGAAAATCATTACTACCCTACTGGCCTCAATCGGCCTTTTTGCTGCAGTTGGCGTCGCACAAGCGCAAACTGCAGTTGATCGCGTTTATGTGATCGACTCACGCGGTGAAGTCGCGATGAGCGGTGCCGGCCTCTGCTGGCGGACCGGTTTCTGGACGCCTGCAGGCGCTGCCAAGGACCCGGCTGGCTGCAAGTGCGACAAGGACCTGCTGCCGAAGGAAGTCTGCGAGCCGCCGATGGCCAAAGCCGGGCCGAAGCCGTCCGGTGACAAGGTGACCGTCGCTGCCGACGCGCTGTTCGACTTCAACAAGGCAACCTTGCGTCCGGCCGGCAAGGCGAAGCTCGACGAAGTCGTCGCCATGTCCAAGCAGATCAAGCTGGAAGTGATCATTGCCGTTGGTCACACCGATCGTATCGGCTCCGACGCGTACAACCAGAAGCTGTCCGAGCGGCGTGCCGCGTCGGTCAAGAGCTATGTGGTCAGCAAGGGTATCGAAGCCAACCGCGTGTACACCGAAGGCAAGGGCGAGAAGCAGCCAGTTACCCAGCCTGGCCAGTGCGCCGGTCCCAAGAGCCCGAAGGTCATTGCCTGCCTGCAGCCTGACCGTCGTGTCGATATCGAACTCATCGGCACCAAGTAATTCTGGCAAGGCCTAAGAAAACCCCGCTTCGGCGGGGTTTTTTTTCAGCTTGTACAAACCTGTTTATACGGCGACCCTGCCCATGGAAGTTGTCGATCTGCTCATCGAGGCGCGCTGGATAGTTCCGGTCGACCCCGCCGGCGTGGTTCTCGAAAATCACGCTGTCGTGGTCGATAAGGGCCGTATCCTGGCCGTCCTTTCTCAGGACGAGGCGGCGAGCCGCTTTTCGGCCAGGAACCACAAGCGGCTGGAACAGCATGTGTTGATTCCGGGACTGGTCAATCTACATACGCACGCCGCAATGAGCCTGTTGCGCGGTCTTGCCGACGACCTGCCGCTCATGGAGTGGCTGCAGCATCACATCTGGCCGGCTGAGGCGCAGCATGTCTCGGAGCAGTTCGTCTATGACGGTACGCTGCTGGCTTGTGCCGAAATGCTGCGCGGCGGGATTACCTGTTTCAATGACATGTATTTTTTCCCCGGCGCGGCGGCTGACGCCGCCTTGGCCTCGGGGATGCGCGCCGCAATAGGCCTGATCGCGGTCGACTTTCCGAGTAGCTACGCGACCGATGCGGACGACTATCTGGCCAAGGGGCTGGCCATCCGCGACCAACGGCTGGACGAGCCGCTGCTGTCCTTCTGCCTGGCGCCTCATGCGCCCTACACCGTCAGCGACGCCGGCTTTGCCAAGGTGCTGACCCTTGCCGAGCAGATAGAACTGCCGATACACCTGCATCTACATGAAACCGTCCAGGAAATTGAGGAAAGCGTGCAGCGCTTCGGGATGCGCCCGATTGAGCGCATCCGTCGCCTGGGATTGCTGAGCCCGGCACTAATCGCGGTGCACGGGGTGCACCTCGATGCGCATGAAATCGAACTGCTCGCCGAGCACGGGTGTTCGCTCGCACACTGCCCCAGCTCCAACCTCAAGCTTGCCAGCGGGATTGCTCCGATTGGCGAATTGGTGGCGAAAGGGATCAATATTGGTCTGGGTACCGACGGCGCGGCCAGCAACAACCGCCTCGACCTTTTACAGGAGATGCGGCTGGCCGCATTGCTGGCCAAGGAACAGAGTGGCCGCGCCGACGCCTTGAATGCCCATCAAGTCCTGCACATGGCAACGCTTGCCGGCGCCAGAGCACTGGGCCTCGAGGCGCAGATCGGCTCGATCACGCCCGGCAAGGCGGCGGATCTGTGCGCTGTCGCTCTCGACGATCTCGTACTTGCGCCTTGTTACGAGCCCGTTTCACACCTCGCCTATGCCGTAGGCCGAGAGCATGTTTCTGCCGTGTGGGTCGCTGGTCGGATACGCGTCGAGGATGGGCAACTGATTGAAAGCAACGAAACTGGATTGATAAAACTGGCGCTCTTGTGGCAAAATAAAATCCGTCCGTGACGAGTTCAGTGAACAACGAGGCATAACAGGCCATGTGGACCCGCTCCGCAGCCTTAAATTAACGAGGGAAACCTAGATGAAAAGAATTGTAAGAACAAGCACCATCGTGGCCGCGTTCGCTGCCGCCACTCTCGGCTTCGGCGCCTCGCTGGCTCAAGCACAGACTTCGATTCCCCTGGATCGTGTCTATGTGATCGACTCCCGCGGTGAAGTCGTGATGAGCGGTGCCGGCCTCTGCTGGCGGACCGGCTTCTGGACTCCTGCAGGCGCTGCCAACGACCCGGCTGGCTGCAAGTGCGACAAGGACCTGCTGCCGAAGGAAGTCTGCGAGCCGCCGATGGCCAAAGCCGGACCGAAGCCGTCCGGTGACAAGGTGACTGTCGCCGCCGATGCGCTGTTCGACTTCAACAAGTCAAGCTTGCGTCCGGCCGGCAAGGCGAAGCTCGACGAAGTCGTCGCCATGTCCAAGCAGATCAAGCTGGAAGTGATCATCGCTGTTGGTCACACCGATCGTATCGGCTCCGACGCTTACAACCAAAAATTGTCCGAGCGACGTGCTGCGTCGGTCAAGAGCTATCTGGTCAGCAAGGGTGTCGAAGCCAACCGCGTGTACACCGAAGGCAAGGGCGAGAAACAGCCGGTTACCCAGCCTGGCCAGTGCGCCGGTCCGAAGAGCGCGAAGGTCATCGCCTGCCTGCAGCCTGACCGTCGTGTCGATATCGAACTCATCGGCACCAAGTAATCCGCTTGTGTTACGGAAGAAGCCCTGCTTCGGCAGGGCTTTTTTGTTGCTGCGCCCGGCAATGCGCATTTGCTTTTGCGCGCCACGAAGGTCGCGCACTAGCACTTGCTGCCCGCCTCTTGTCACGGAAACCGCTTCATGATGATCAACGCCGACCCAAACGAACTCGAAAAATTTAGCCAGCTAGCCCATCGCTGGTGGGACCCGAACAGCGATTTCAAGCCCTTGCACGACATCAACCCCTTGCGCCTGGAGTGGATCGACGGTCATTGCCAGCTCGCCGGCAAGAGGGTGCTCGACGTCGGTTGCGGTGGTGGCCTGCTTTCCGAAGGCATGTGCGAAAAAGGCGCGACGGTGACCGGCATCGATCTTTCCGACAAGGCGCTCAGCGTGGCCCGACTGCATTTGCTCGAAAGCGGTCGACAGGTCGACTATCGGCAGATTTCGGCCGAAGAACTGGCTGCCCAGCAGGGCAGCAGCTTTGACGTCGTCACCTGTATGGAAATGCTCGAGCATGTCCCCGATCCGGCGAGTACCGTCGCCGCTTGCGCGGCTCTGGTTAAACCGGGTGGGCATGCTTTTTTCTCGACCATCAACCGCAATCCGAAAGCCTACCTGTTTGCGGTTATTGGCGCCGAGTATGTGCTGCAGATGTTGCCCAAGGGCACTCACGACTATGCGAGATTCATCAAACCGTCAGAACTCTCGCGCTGGCTGAGAAATGTCGGTCTCGATCCGGATGAGCTGCGTGGGATGACCTACAATCCTTTCAGCAAGCATTACGCGCTGGGCCGCGACACCGACGTGAACTACCTCCTGCACAGCGTGAAGAATGTTTGAAGCGGTATTGTTCGATCTTGACGGCACTTTTGCCGATACCGCGCCCGACCTGGCCGCCGCCCTCAACCGTTTGCGTGCCGATCTGGGGATGGCGCCGGTGCCGCCAGGGCAGCTCCGCCCTTTAACTTCGCAGGGCGTACGGGGCATGCTCAAGGCCGGGCTGGCGATGCTGCCGAGTGATGCCCGCTACGTCGAATTCTACGATCGCTTCCTGCACTACTACAGTCAGGACATTTGTGTCGAAACGACGCTCTTTCCCGGCATTGAGCGACTCCTTGATGGACTTGAGGGGCGCTGTTCGCCATGGGGTATCGTCACCAACAAGGCGCAGCGCTTCACTCTGCCGCTCCTGGCCCGGCTTGGCTACGCCAAGCGCGCAGCCTGTGTCGTCAGCGGCGATTCGGCGCGCCGCGCCAAACCGGCAGCACACCCGATGCAGTTGGCGTGCTCGCTGCTTGCCAGGCGTCCCGAGAGTTGCCTCTACGTGGGTGACGATCTGCGTGACATCCAGGCCGGCCGTGCCGCAGGCATGGTAACCGTGGCCGTGCGCTATGGTTATCTCGGAGATGGCGACCCGATAGAGAGCTGGGGCGCCGATCATGTTGTCGATCACGCTCACCAAATTGCCGCCCTGGCTGGTATACACTGAGCGCGCGCGACCTTCGTGACCCCTGCGAGACAAGCTATGCCCAAGACCGCTCTGATCCTGTTTGCTCATGGCGCACGTGACCCCGACTGGGCCGATCCCATGCGCCGCGTTTGCGCCTTCCTGCGCGAACAGGCTCCCCATCGGCGCGTCGAACTGGCTTTCCTCGAGTTCATGAAGCCCGAGTTGCGCGACTGTGCCGAGTCGCTGCTCGCCGAGGGCTTCGAACGGATCATCGTGCTGCCGATGTTTATCGCCCGCGGCGGACATCTGAAACGCGATGTGCCCTTGCTGCTCGACGAGTTGCGGCGTAGCCATCCGCAGGCGCATTTTGAATTGGACGCTGCGATCGGCGAAGCCGAGAGCGTCGTGCAGGCCATGGCCGGGTACGCGCTGACGCTGGTTGACGGCTAGTCGCTAGTGGTCAGCGCGTGCCCGGCGCGCGTCGCGCGTGCTCGATGTCTGTGCGCTACCAGGGCTGGCGCGGAGCCATGCGGTGCCTGAGTTCCGCTTTTCTCCGATCGGATTTCTGGCAACGCCGTTTCGCGATCGCTTCGGCATTCCACGGCAGGCGCAGCTGGCGCCCCATGCCCGCGGCCAGTTGCGCTTGCTGCGCCCGTATGCTCGACCGGAAGCGGTGCGAGGGCTGGAGGCGTTCTCGCATGTCTGGCTCAGTTTCGTTTTCCACCGCAGTGCCGATCAATGGAGCCCGACGGTTCGTCCGCCGCGCCTTGGCGGCAATGCGCGGGTCGGCGTATTCGCTAGTCGCAGTCCTTTTCGCCCCAACCCTCTGGGCTTGTCGCTGGTCGAGTTGCTGGCGATCGATACGTGCGACGGCGTGCTGCTCACGTTCGGTGGCGTCGATCTGCTCGACGGCACTCCGGTTCTCGATATCAAACCGTACATCCCCTTCGCCGAGAGCCAAGCGGCCGCACGCGCTGGTTTCGTTGCTGGCCCGCCGCGGCAACTGGCCGTCGAATTTAGTGCGCAGGCGGCGGCTCAACTGTCTCTCCACGAGCAGCGCTGGCCGGATCTGGCGGCCTTGTTGCGCGAGGTCCTGGCCCAGGATCCGCGTCCGGCGTACGCCGAGGATCCCCTGCGCCAGTACGGCTTTCGTCTCTACAATTTGGAAATAAAATGGCGCTGTACGGCGACGAGGGCTATTGTCGAGGCGGTTCTTGGGCCGCAGGACGAGGTATCTTCCTGATCTGAAGACCGGGAAGGTGGTCAGCCTGTCAGCCGTGTCGCGGCCGCTGCGTTACTATGGAATCATCGTCAAGAGCCAAGCGTTGCCTCTTCTCCAGGCAGGCATCGTCATCTGGCCGGCAAGCAATCCTGCGACTACCGGCCAGCGCTCTGGAAAATCATCACATTTGGAGACGATTTCATGAAAACCTTGATCGGCGCGCTGTTGCTGCTGGCCTTCGTGCAACCGAACACCGTTCTTGCCGATGGCCGTGGCCGTGGCGCCTATCCGGTGGCCGGCGCTGTGGTCGTCGGTGGTGGCGGTGGCTATCGCGGCCCTTATCGCGGCGGATACCGGGGAGGGTACGGGGGCAGGGGCTATGGAGGTGGCTCTGTGGGGGTCTATTTTGGCGCCCCCCTTGGCTGGGGTTGGCCGTGGGGTCCGCCAGTCTACTATCCGCAGCCAGTCTATCCGCCAGTCATCAACGTTCCCCCGCCGGTGGTTTACGTCGAAAGGGAGCAGGTCTCCGCAGCGGCGAGCGGCCAGGCGCTCGAGCCCGGCTATTGGTATTACTGCCGGGAACTCGCTGCCTACTACCCGGTAGTGACCCAGTGTCCCGGCACCTGGGAGCAGGTTGCGCCGCGTGCCGAATAGCCGAGGCGGGTTGCCGTGAGGGCTGATGGCGCAAGCGTCGGCGCGCACTTGCCGCGAGTCGCTGCGCTTACTAAATTTTCGCGCCTCGGTATTCAGGGAGCGAGTCGCTCGCGAATCCATTGCTGATCACTCCCAAGCCGGTAGCGCAAGCGGTCGTGTAGTCGGCTCTTGCGCCCTTGCCAGAACTCCCAGCAATCCGCTTGCAGGCAGTAGCCGCCCCAGTGCGGCGGGCGCGGCGGCTGCAGCAGAAACTTGGCGCCATAGCGAGCGGCGTTGGCGACCAGCACCGCGCGGCTGGAAATAACCTGGCTTTGCGGGCTGGCCCAGGCGCCGATTCTTGAGTCGAGCGGGCGGCTGGCGAAGTAGGCGTCGCTTTCTGCTTCGCCGATCTTGTCGACCCGGCCTTCGATACGCACGACGCGCTCCAGTTCGACCCAGTGGAACTGCAGCGCGGCCCAGGGATTGGCGGCCAGCTCGCGGCCTTTGCGGCTTTCATAGTTACTGAACCAGGTGATGCCCTGCGCATCGAAGCCCTTGATCAGGACGACCCGGGTGGACGGGCGCATGCGCTTGTCAACCGTGGCCAGGGTCATCGCATTCGGCTCGGGTACTTGTGCAGCAATCGCTTCGGCGAGCCATTTCGAAAACTGCTCGCCGGGGTCGGCATGCGACGCCTCCTCGCTGAGTTCGGCACGCTCGTAGCTTTTTCGAAGGTCGGTAAGTTGGGTCATCGTCGGTGTTTGGGTTAGATGGGGATTGAAGGATGGTGGCGCTCCGCAACCGGGATGCGCACGGCAAATGAGGGGTGGTGGTCATGACTCTGATGAGCTTGCGGTATCTCGCGAGGTCATGACCCCTAGCCAGCCTTCGCGCAGGACATTGCGCTTCTCTTTCACGACCAGTTGGTGTTTGTCGCTTGCGGGCGATTCGAGGCGCAGGGAGAATTCCATCAGTTCGTCGCGTCGGAAAGCGACTATGCGGATGCTTTCTCCCGCTTGCCGCCGGCACAACAGGCGTTCGAGAGAATCGGGCGTAACCCGCAGGCCGTCGATGGCTATCAACAGGTCGCCGGCCGAGAGGCCCGCCGTCTGAGCGGGGCTTCCTGCGTACACCGTCGCCAGGCGCACTTCCCGGCCGTCAGTACTGATTTTTGCGCCAAGCGTCGGCGTCGTCGACGCGTTCTGGCGTAGCATCTGGATACCGAACGGTTTCAGCAGTGGCGCCAGCGCGAGCTCGCTTGTGCCGTGTATCGCCGCGGCGAAAAACTGCGCCAGGTCGAGGCCGGACAGCTCTTCGGCGAGCAAGCGGATGTCATCGTCACCGACACCGACGCCGCCGTAACCAGCGCGTTCACCGTGCCGTAGCCAGAGCGCACGCATGACGTCGTCAAGCGATACCCGGTTCCTGGTGCCGGCACGCAGCCTGAGGTCCAGAGCCAGGGCGACCAAAGCGCCCTTGGCGTAGTAGCTGACGACCGCGTTGGGTGTGTTCTCGTCCGGTCGGTAGAACTTGGTCCAGGCGTCGAAACTCGACTCGGCCAGCGTTTGCCGCTTGCGGCCCGGGTCGCGGAGGACCTTGTCGATCGTTCGCGCGACCAATCCCAGCCACTCCTCCGGTTCGATCAAGCCGCAGCGCAGCAGCGCCAGATCGTCATAGTACGAGGTGAAGCCTTCGAAGGCCCACAGCAGGGTGGTGTAGTTCTCTGCATCGAGATCGCAGGCGCTGAATGCGGCGGGGCGGATGCGCTTGATGTTCCAGCTGTGAAAGTACTCGTGGCTGCACAGGCCCAGGAAAGTACGGTAGCGCTCGGGCGTTCCCTGCATGCCCGGGTAGGGCAGGTCGTCGCGGGCGCAGAGCAGCGCCGTCGAGGCGCGGTGTTCGAGACCCCCGTAGCCGTCGCCGATGGCGGTGATCAGAAACAGGTAGTGCGGCATCGGTGCGGGCTCGCCGAAGAATCGGATCTGCCATTCACAAAGGCGCGTCAGATCGGCCGTGAGCCGTGCCAGGTCGCAGTCGTGGCGCCCGCTGATGACTACCTCCTGCGGCACTCCGCAAGCGCTGAACGTAGCCAGCGTGAAGCCGCCCATCTCCACCGGATGGTCGATCAATTCGGCGTAGTTGGCCGCCCGGTAGACGCCGAAGCCGTGCCGGTCGGCGGCACCTTTTTCGCCTTCGGCAGACGCTAGCGCGGTCGCCACACGCCAGTCGCGATAGCGCTTGCCAAGCGGCCGCTGGATATCGACCAGGCAGAGTAGATGCTCGTGACCAAGGGCGCGCAGGAAAACGCTGCTGCCGTTGAAAAAAGCGTGTGTCTGGTCGAGGTGCGCGCCGCGTACCGAAAGGTCCCAGGCGTAGACTTCGCAGATAACCGTCAGCGCGGACCGTTTTTTGCCCGTCGGCATGGCCTGCCAGCTGTGCTTGTCGATCTTGTCGAGACGTACTGGCTTGCCGGCAGCCTCGGCGCGGATCGACACGATGTGGCGCACGAAGTCCCGAATCAGGTAGCTGCCGGGGATCCAGGCGGGCAGGGAAAAGCGCTGGCCGCTTGGGTCGGCGTTAGCCAGCGTGCAGCGCACTTCGAAAATGTGCGCCTCCGGGTGGCTCGGGCGGATGCTGTAGACGATGCTCGCGGGCTTCATCGGGCGTTTTCTCTTATCGTAGGGTGGTACGGAAGGAATTGTAAGTCTTCTGTACTGTTCGCCAAGCAGTCGTCGCCTTCTCGGCTACGCAGCAGAGGACGTGTCGCTACGCCTAGCCGGCGTCTGTTGGGCAATCTGCTGACGCTTCGACGACCTGAGCAACGCTAGGATCCCGGCGCAAGTCGTGCCACAATGATTTCACTGGGAATAGGCCCGAAGAGAAATTTGTTTGGCTGGAGCGGAAGGGGATTTGAGCGAGACATGAAGGTGATTGGAAATTCAAACGGCCTACTTTTCGCAGTAGCTTTGGCGACTGTATTGCTGTCTTCCCCCGCCATGGCCGAGGCGCAGAGCAAGTCTCAGGCACAGGTAAAGTCCCAGGCACAGAGCAAGTCCAAGGCCCAGCCCAAGGCGCAGGCGCAGCCCCGCGAGCTGGCGGGGATGCTGAAGAAAATCAAGGATAGCGGCGTGATTTCGCTCGGGCATCGAGCAGCCTCGATTCCCTTCTCATACTATGACGGCGAGCGGCAGGTCATCGGCTATTCACAGGAGCTGATGCTGAAGGTGGTCGAGGCGATCAAGGCCGACTTGAAGATGGCCACGATCGATATCAAGTTGGTGCCTGTTAACTCGTCGAACCGCCTGGAAATGGTCGCGGACGGCTTGGTCGACATCGAATGTGGTTCGACCACCAACAACAGCAAACGCCAGAAAAAGGTCAGCTTCTCGACGACGATTTTCATCATCGGTACGCGTCTTCTGACCAACAGGGATTCCGGAGTCCTGGACTTTCCTGACCTGTCGGGCAAGAACGTGGTCACCACCAAGGGAACGACCTCGGAACGTTTACTGCGCGAGATGAACGACAGCAAGAAAATGAACATGAGTATCATCGCCGCCAGGGATCACGGCGAGGCCTTCCTGATCCTCGAAACGCGGCGCGCGGCCGCGTTCATGATGGATGACGCACTGCTGTACGGGGAATTGGCCAAGGCCAAGAAGCCCGAGGACTGGGCAGTGGTCGGCACGCCACAATCGTTCGAGGCCTACGGCTGTATTCTGCCCAAGGATGACTTGCCCTTCAAGGAGGTCGTCGATCGCGCGCTGACCACGGCGATGACCTCGGGAGAGGCGGAGAAGATTTACGCCAGATGGTTCCTGCAGCCGATTCCGCCGAAAGGTCTGAACCTCAACTTCCCGCTGTCCGATGCCATGAAGGAACTTTACAAGGCGCCCAACGATAAAGCTTTCGATTAAAGGCGCATCGCCCGGGGGCCGTACGCTCCTCGGAATCGCAACTGAAGGAAAAGCCCATGTTGAACAAAGCGCTTTCATGTGTCTGCTTCGGTCGTTTCGTTGCTCGTTCTCAGTGCTGCGTCACTTGCGGCCGAAAAGCCGAATATCCTGATCCTCGCCCCTGGCGGCACCATGCTTTCGTTTGGTGCCCGGCTGTTTTTGCGCACGGGAGCAGTGTCTGCCGCGCCGCAGAAGTGCGAGGCTAACGTGGTCTGTTGCACAGTTCAGGCGTAGATTGCCTTTTCTGACGTCCGGTCAAGGCGAGCCGAGTAGCATTAGATAAATAAAGAAAAATAGGAGAGCGGCATGGTATTGACCAATGAATCCATCCTCAATCTGCGGCGCAACCTGCGCGAGATCGCCGAGCAGCAGAATCTGCCCGCGCGCATCGACGAGTACCTCGAATGCTACTTCGGAGATGGTGAGCTGAGCGACGTCAGTGACGCCAGCCCGGAAGAGCTTCTCGGTGCGGCCGTGCAGCATTTTCGCCTGGGCGAAGCGCGACCGCCGGAAAAAGCGATTGTCGCTCTGTACACCCCGGATTTTGACCGCCACGGCTGGCACTCACCGCACACGGTGATCGATGTCGTGACCGATGACATGCCCTTCCTGGTCGATTCGATCACCATGGTCGTGTACCGGCATGGTCTGGTCATCCATCGCTTGCTGCATCCCCTGCTGGCCACCGAGCGAAACGCCGAGGGGCTGTTGCAACACACTCTGCCGCGCGGTGCCACCGGCAGCCAGCCGGAATCGTGGATTCACCTCGAGATCGACCGCGTTGGCGACGCTCAGCTGCTCGAACAGTTGCGCCAGGAGATCGCCAGCGGTCTCCTCGATGTGCGCGCGGCGGTCGAAGATGTCGCCGCCATGCAGAGCTGCATGCAACAAGCATACGACGAGATGATCACCATTCCCGGTCCCGAGTGCGATGAAGCCGGGGCTTATCTGCACTGGATCGGGGTCAACAATTTCGTCTTTCTCGGTTATGCCGACTACCTCGTCAGTCCGGAAAGCGGCACGCTCGCGCGTGTTGCGGACAGCGGACTCGGTATCCTTCGTCACGCCGACCACCAGGGTTTTGGCCATTGCCTGGCCGGATTTCAGGGTGCCGTCGCGGCGCTGGCCGGAGATCCCTCGCCGCTGATCCTGGTCAAGACCGACGCGCGTTCGACTGTTCACCGTGCGGCCTACCTCGACTTCATCGGCGTCAAGCGTTATGACGCTGCCGGCCAGGTCATCGGCCTGCGTGCTCTGGTCGGTCTGTACACGGCGCATGTCTATCACGTGGCGGCAACCGACATTCCGATCCTGCGCCGCAAGATTTCTGCAGTCAGGGAGGCCATCGGCTTTATCCCGCGCAGTCACCGCGAAAAAACCCTGCTCAATGTCCTCGAAACCTATCCCCGCGATGAGTTGATCGAGATCGCGCACGGCGACCTGATGGCCGCTGCGCATGGCATCGTTTCGCTGCACGAACGCGAGCAGGTGCGCGTGTTCATGCGTAACGACGCCTGGGGGCGCTACGTGTCGGTGATGGTGTACATGCCGCGCGATCATTTCGACACCCGCTTGCGCAAACGAATCTCGGCGTTGCTGAATGAAACCTTGGTCGCCGAAAGTGTCGATTTCTTTATCATGCTCGGCGAATCGCGGCTGGCGCGCATCCACTTCATCGTCCACACCCCGCTTGGCACCACCTACGACTACGATGCCGAGGCCATCGAGAGACAGGTTGCGCGCATCGTTCGTGGCTGGGCCGACGAACTGAAACACAATCTCATCGGGCATTATGGCGAGGAGCGGGGTAATGCCCTCTTGCGCCGCTACGGTTCCGAATTGCCGCAGTTCTATCAGGAGCGTGTCACGCCCGCTTCTGCGGTGTCCGACCTGGAGCGTCTGGAAGCGGCCGAAAGCAGCGGCCGGGTCGAAGTGAAGCTTAATGCCGCGCAAGGCGACGATGGCTCGCACCAGCACGTGAAACTGTTCCGCCGCGGTCGCCCGCGGCCGCTGTCGGCGATCCTGCCCATTCTCGAAAACCTGGGGCTGACGGTGCTTTCGGAGCAACCGTTCAAGTTGCCACAGAGTGATCTGCACGTCGCAGATTTCGCTGTCCAGCTACCTGACCCGGCGGCACTCGATGACGACAGCACGCGGCGAGCCTTTGTCGAATTGCTCGAAAGCCTGCTCCGCGACGAGGCCGAGAACGACGGCTTCAACCGGCTGGTTCTGCTCGCCGGCCTCAACGGCCGGCAGATCGGCATTCTGCGCGCCTACCGACGCTATCTGCTGCAGGCCGGTCTGCCCTTCAGCCAGGCTTACATTGAGCAATGTCTGGCAACGCATTTCAGCATTACCCGTGGTCTGGTCGAGCTCTTCGAAGCGCTGTTTTCGCCGGCCGCCGACGATGCGCGTGCGAAAGCCATTTCCGAAGAACTGAACGCGGCCTTGCTGCAGGTCAGCAATCCCAACGACGATCGCATTCTCGCCGCCATGCAGACGGTCATCGAAGCCACCCTGCGCACCAATGCCTATCAGTCGGCCATCGACGGAAAAGCTCGCGACTACCTGTCCCTGAAGCTTTCGTCGCGCGATATCCCCTTCCTGCCCGAGCCGACGCCGCTCTACGAGATTTTTGTCTATAGCGATCGCGTCGAAGGGGTGCACCTGCGCGGTGCGCGGGTGGCGCGCGGCGGTTTGCGCTGGTCCGACCGGATGGAAGACTTCCGTACCGAGGTGCTTGGTCTGGTCAAGGCCCAGATGGTCAAGAACGCGGTGATCGTTCCGCTGGGTTCGAAAGGTGGCTTCGTCTGCAAGCGGCCGCCACCGGCCAGCGACCGGGAAGCTTTCCAGGCCGAAGGGATTGCCTGCTATTCGACTTTCATCCGCGGTCTGCTCGATCTGACCGACAACCTGGTGGACGGCCAGGTCGTTCCGCCACGCGGCGTGCGCCGTCGTGACGGTGATGACGCCTACCTGGTGGTCGCCGCCGACAAGGGGACAGCGACCTTTTCGGACATCGCCAACGGCATCGCCATCGAGTACGGCTTCTGGCTTGGTGATGCTTTCGCCTCGGGCGGTTCGGTCGGTTACGACCACAAGAAAATGGGTATCACCGCCCGCGGCGCCTGGGAAGCGGTTAAACGGCATTTCCGGGAGCTGGGCCTGGATACGCAAACGCAGCCGTTCACGGTCGTCGGCATTGGCGACATGTCGGGAGACGTCTTTGGCAATGGCATGTTGCTCTCGCCACAAATCAGGCTGATTGCCGCTTTCGATCACCGCCACCTGTTCCTCGATCCGAATCCGGATCCGGCGCCGAGCTACGCCGAGCGGCAGCGGCTGTTCGCGCTGCCGCGTTCGTCGTGGGCGGACTACGACCCGGCACTGATTTCCACGGGCGGCGGCATCTGGTCGCGCAGCGCCAAGGCCATTCCGCTTTCGCCAGAAGTGCGTTCGTGGCTGGGTACTGCAGCGATCCAGCTGCCTCCGCACGAGTTGATCAAGATCATCCTGCAGGCACCGGTCGATCTGCTTTACAACGGTGGTATCGGGACCTACGTCAAGGCCAGTAGCGAGAGTCATCAGGAAGCCAATGATCGTGGTAACGACGTTTTGCGGGTCGATGCCAGCCAACTGCAGGCGCGGGTGATTGGTGAAGGCGGCAACCTCGGGCTGACTCAGCCCGGCCGTATCGAGTTCGCGCTGCACGGCGGCCGCATTTTCACCGACGCCATCGACAACTCGGCGGGGGTGGACTGCTCCGACCACGAGGTCAACATCAAGATCCTGCTCGCCGGCCTGATCAGTCGTGGTGACGTGACCGGCAAGCAGCGCGACACCCTGCTCGCCTCGATGACCGACGAGGTCGGGCGCCTGGTGCTGGCCGACAACTATCAGCAGACGCAGGCGATTGCGCTTGAAGCGGCGGCGGGCGTTGAGCTGATCGAAGCGCACGGACGTTTCATCCGCACTCTGGAAGCCAAAGGTGCTTTGCGCCGCGCCATCGAGTCATTGCCTGACGACAAGCGCCTGGCCGAGCGTGCGCAGCAAGGGCGGGGTCTCAGTGCACCGGAGCTCTCGGTTCTCCTGGCCTATGCCAAGATCACGCTGAAGGAAGCCATTCTGGCTTCGGAGCTGCCCGACAACAAGGATGTTTACGAGTTGCTGGTGAACTACTTCCCTGCCGCTGTGCTCGGACAGTGCAGCGATTTGCTGCCGGCGCACCCCTTGAAGCGTGACATCATCACCACCCAGCTGGTCAATCGTCTGGTTAACCGAATGGGGACGATCTTCGTCATGGAAGTCAGTGACGAGACCGGCGCTTCACCGGCGCAGGTCGCCGGCGCCTGGTACGCCGCCAGCAGTGTGCTCGATACTGAAGCACTATGGCGTGAGGTCGAGTCCCTGGACCTGGCAGTCGACGCGGCTGTGCAGATGGCCCTGATGGTCGAGTTGCGGACGATGACCGGCGCCGCGACACGGCTGATGGTGACGCAGCATGTCGGCGGCGCTTCGATCGGCGAAATGGTTGCCGAGTACCGGCCGGCGGTCGTCAACTGCATGGACAGTGTTCGAGCCGCCGGGAGCGGGGCGCAGGGCCTTACAGCATTGCTCGAAGCACGTGCGCAGATCGTCGCCGCGTTCGAGTTGGTGAATCTTGCGCGTGCCTGTGCCTTCCCCTTGGCTCAGGTTGCCGGCGCACTCCGCGAACTGGCCGAGAAGCTCGACCTGGACTGGCTGGGTGCTGCGATTAATCGACTTCCTGCCGGCAACCGCTGGCAGGCACGGGCACGTGCTCAGCTCTCGGCCGAGTTGACCGCTCTGCGCCAGCAGCTCTTGCAGCAGGTGTTGGGCGGCTGCATGCAGCCTACCGAGCAGGCGAGTGCCGTGATTGACGAACTGAAGAGCAACGTGCCGCAGGATCTGGCCATGCTCTCGGCGGGTCTGGCAGAAGCCAGGCGCCTGCTGGCTTCCTGAAGCGATCGAGGCAGGTGCTCCCGTGCGTGTTGCGGGAGCGCCTGCCTGTGCCTTGCTTGCCCGGCAACGGGGTCCATGCACCGTTCTGGCGGCCATAATTATGAATTGCGCCGCGACCCGGGAAGGGTTTTGGTGTAGAATTGCTTGCCCGCTGCGAGGCCTTCACGGGCTCGCAAATCCCCTCAGGATCCTTGATGCCGCTGCCCGCACCCACTGCCGAACGCACCCGTATGCATGTCCGCAGCGTCCAGCTCGACGGCTACAAGCGTAATGATGGTTGTTGGGATATCGAGGCACGACTGGTGGACGTCAAGGATCACGACTATCCGCTGTCGTCGGGCCTGCGCAAGCGGGGCGAAGCGGTGCACGACATCTCGGTGCGGGTGGCCATTGATGCCCAGATGAATATCCTGGAGGCGGTGGCCTGTATCGATGCGATGCCGTATAGCGGATATTGCGATCAGATTGCTCCCGATTACTCGCAGCTGATCGGCCTAAATCTCTTTCATGGCTTCCGGACGGCAGTCAAGAATCTATTCCGTAGCACGCGTGGGTGCTCGCATATCAGCGAGCTGGTGAGCTTCTTGCCGACCGCGGCGCTGCAGACCTTCGCCAGTGATGTGCGCGACAACGACGATAGCGGGCATAAGCCCTATCAGCTTGATCGTTGCCACGCCCTGGAGTCGCATTCGGACGCGGTTCGGCGCTATTACCCGCGCTGGTACCGTGGTCAGAAGCCCGGGTAGGATGTTCTGCCTGCGGTTCGTTACTTTCGTTCCACTCGTTACACTGGTTACACTTCGCAACCTTAACTCAAGCAAGGAAAGCGCATGAAAATTCACGAATATCAGGGTAAGCAACTCCTGAAGAAATTCGGCGTTGCCGTTCCGCGCGGGGTCTTCTGCCAATCCGTCGATGAAGCGGTCAAGGCAGCCGAATCCCTGGGAGGCAATCTCTGGGTCGTCAAAGCCCAGATTCACGCTGGCGGTCGTGGTAAAGGCGGTGGTGTGAAGGTCGCCAAGTCGCTGGACGAAGTCCGCGAGTTTGCCGGCCAGATTCTCGGCATGCAGTTGGTGACGCACCAGACCGGTCCGGTCGGCCAGAAAGTCCGCCGCCTGCTGATCGAAGAGGGTGCCGACATCCGCAAGGAGTACTACGTTGCCGCGCTGACCGATCGTACAACGCAGACGGTGGCGATAATGGCTTCTTCCGAAGGCGGTATGGATATCGAGAAGGTCGCTCACGATACCCCCGAGAAAATTCTCAAGGTGTTCGTCGACCCAGAGGAAGGTTTGAGCGCCAAGCAGGCAGCTGAACTCGCCACGGGCATTGGCGTTCCCGCCGCATCGGTCGACAGCGCTGTCAACGCGCTGCAGGGGCTCTTCAAGTGCTACATGGAAACCGACGCCTCGCTGGCCGAGATCAATCCGCTGATTCTGGAAGGTGATGGCAACATCAAGGCCATCGACGCCAAATTCAACTTCGACTCCAATGCCCTCTATCGGCAGCCCGAGATCATGGCTTTCCGCGATCTCGACGAAGAGGACCCTGACGAGCTCGAGGCATCCAAGCACGATCTTTCGTACATTTCGCTTGACGGCAATATCGGCTGCCTGGTGAACGGTGCGGGTCTGGCCATGGCGACCATGGATACCATCAAGCTCTTCGGTGCCGAGCCCGCCAACTTTCTCGACGTTGGTGGTGGTGCAACCACCGAAAAAGTCACCTCGGCGTTCCAGATCATGCTCAAGAATCCCAAGGTCAAGGGAATTCTGGTCAACATCTTCGGTGGCATCATGCGCTGCGACACGATCGCCACGGGCGTCGTTGCGGCAGCCAGGGAAACACACATCGCGGTTCCGCTGGTGGTGCGCATGAAGGGAACCAACGAAGATATCGGCAAGAAGATCCTGAGCGATTCCGGTCTGCCAATCATCACTGCGGATTCAATGGCTGATGCCGCCACCAAGATCGTTGCTGCGGTCAAGTAAGGAGCCAACATGTCGATTCTGATCAACAAAGACACCAAAATCATCACCCAGGGCATGACCGGCAAAACCGGGCAGTTCCACACCGAGAAGTGCCAGGAGTACGCCAACGGCAAGAATTGCTTCGTCGCCGGCGTCAACCCCAAGAAAGCCGGCGAGAGCCTGATGGGTATCCCGATCTTTGGCACGGTCAAGGACGCTGCTGCCGAGACCGGCGCCACTGTTTCGGTGATCTACGTACCGCCGCCAGGTGCGGCGGCCGCGATCTGGGAAGCTGTCGAAGCCGACCTTGATCTGGTGGTCTGCATTACCGAAGGCATTCCGGTCCGCGACATGCTGATGGTTCGCAACCGGATGAAGAAACGTGAAGCCGCCGGCGGCAAGAAGACCCTGTTGCTTGGTCCGAACTGCCCTGGCGTGATCACCCCGGATGAAGTCAAGATCGGTATCATGCCCGGTCACATCCACCGCAAGGGTCGCATCGGCGTTGTTTCGCGTTCCGGCACGCTGACCTACGAGGCCGTTGCACAGCTGACCGAAATCGGTCTGGGTCAGACCACCGCCGTGGGTACCGGTGGTGATCCGATCAACGGTCTCAAGCACATCGACATCATGCGTCTGTTCAACGACGATCCTGATACCGATGCGGTGATCATGATCGGTGAAATCGGCGGTCCCGACGAAGCCGACGCTGCCGTGTGGTGCAAGGCGAACATGAAGAAGCCGATCGTTGGCTTCATCGCCGGCGTTACCGCTCCTGCAGGCAAGCGCATGGGACACGCTGGTGCGCTGATCTCCGGCGGCGCAGATACCGCTGACGCCAAGCTCGCGATCATGGAAGAGTGCGGCTTCACGGTGACCCGCGATCCGTCGGAAATGGGCAAGCTAATCAAGAAGCTGATCTAGGCACAGCCATCTGGCGGAAGTCCAGCCAAGAAAAAAAGGCAGACTGCGGTCTGCCTTTTTTCTTGGCGATTGCCTTGTGCTGATTGGTGCAGGCCATTTCCCGGTAGAATCGGCGCTGCAGGCTTTCTGCTAGTTTGATGTTGCGGGCAAGACGAGCCTGCGCAGCGTCAAATTGCCAGTATTACGCGTGTTACCGATGTGAGAACAAAATGGCCCTGTTCCTGACTGAAAAAGAGGTTGAGCAGCTGTTGACCATGCCGCTGGCGTTGGCGGCGGTCGAGGCTGCGCACCGCCAGCTTTCGACCACGGCGGCCTGCGATGTGCCGCGGCAGAGGACGCGCCTGCCGCAGACGACGCTGCATATCCTGCAGGGGGCCTTGCCGCAGCTCGACGCCATTGGCTACAAAGCCTATACCAGCAACCGCTCGGGCGTGCGCTTTCTGGTCCACCTGTTCCAGGCCTCGACCGGCCGCCTGCGGGCGGTGATCGAGGCTGACCGCCTGGGTATGATGCGTACCGCTGCCGCGGCCGGCGTTGCCACCCGCTTTCTGGCCCGAGGCGATGCGCAGGTCGCGGGTATCTTTGGTGCCGGCTGGCAGGCGGAGGGACATATCGAGGCGATTGCCGCCGTGCGCCAGTTGCGACTCGTCAAAGTGTACGCCCGTCGCGCCGATCGGCTGGCTGAATTCTGCACGCGCATGGCAGACCGTCTCGGTATCGAAGTCGTCGCGGCGGTGTCGCCCGAAGCGGTGGTGCGCGGTAGCGATATTGTCAGTACCATCACCACCGCATCGACGCCGCTATTCGACGCCGAGTGGCTATCGCCCGGAACGCACATCAATGGCGCTGGCTCCAATTCGCTGATCCGCCGCGAAATCGGCGAAGATGTTCTGAAGCGTTGTTCGCCGATCATCGTTGACAGTGTTCAGACGGCACTTCTTGAAGCCGGAGACCTCTTGCCCTTGTTCGAGAAAGGGCGCCTACAGGCGCGTTCCCTGGTCGAACTCGGGGACGTGATCTGTGGTCGGCATCTGGGACGTTCGACGGCTGCCGAGATCACGCTCTTCGAATCACAGGGCATGGCCGTTCAGGATCTGGCGCTCGCCGTCCGTATCGAGGCGCTTGCACGTGAGCGTGGTCTGGGTCTCGAATTGCCTTTTGGAGGCTAGTGTTGGCACAATGTCTGTGCTCGGGAGCGCCTGAGCGCTCGAAGCGTTTCTCGCAGCACGAGCGGTGAGTGAAGTGTAGCCGCGTTGGCATGCTGAGCAGTGGTTATGGGGAGAAGACGTGACAAACAGTCTCTTGGGTGCGCTGGAAATGGCTACGCGCACCGACCCTGGACTGGTGCGGGGACAGAACGAAGATTCGGTTTTTGCCGACGCTGAACTGGGCCTGGCAATCCTGGCCGACGGCATGGGTGGCTACCAGGCGGGTGAAGTAGCCAGCAGCATGGCGACGGAACTCCTGTCGAGCGGGCTAGCACGAGCATTCAAGGCCTGCGCGGCGCATACCGCTGATCCTGACACGGGGCAATTGTTTGCCGAGCGAGCGCTGCTTGAACAGGTCACCGTGGTCAACGCGGCCATCTATAGTGCCGCTGAGGGTCAGTCGCGCTTCGGCGGCATGGGTACTACCTTGGTTGCCGCTGTCTTTTGCGACGACCAGATGGTGGTTGCGCATATTGGTGACTCGCGCCTGTATCGCCTACGCGGCGAGGAGTTCGTTGCTTTGACGCACGATCACTCCTTTCTGCAGGAACAACTCGACTGCGGTGAAATCTCGGCCGAAGAAGCGCGCTACTCGGTCAACCGCAATCTGGTGACGCGTGCCGTTGGCGTCGACCCAGAGGTGGAGACAGAGATGCATTGGCACTCGGTTTACCCGGGCGATGTTTACCTGCTGTGCTCCGACGGCCTCTACGACATGCTCGACAAGGGTGAGATTCAGAACTTGCTGGAGAGGTTTGGCGCCAATCTTGAACTCGCTGCCACGCAGTTGCTACAGCTCGCCAACGACAACGGTGGGGACGACAATATTTCGGTAGTGGTGATCAAGGTCTTGCGCGAGTTTCCAGCTGCTCCGGGGCGCTGGGCGAAGCTCTGGTCGTGGTTTAAATAAGGACGAAACAGGCGATGGCAAAGCTCATTCTCAGCATGGATGGTCTGGTACTAAAGGAAATCCCGCTGCTCAAGGAGCGCATGAGTATTGGCCGCAAGGGGCACAACGACATCCAGATCGACAACATGGCAATCAGCGGTGAACATGCAGCGGTGGTGACCATTCTCAACGACTCTTTCCTTGAGGATCTGAACAGTACCAACGGCACTTTGGTCAATGGCCAGTCGGTCAAGAAGCATTTCCTCAAGGACGGCGATGTCATCGAACTGGGCAAGTACAAGATGAAATACCTTGTCGCAGCGGTGGCTCCTGGCGAAACGGCAGACTACGACAAAAGCATGCTGTTTCGCTCAGGGCGGCTGCCCGATGTGGCCACGCTCGGCGATTCGATGGTTGCTGCCGCGGGACGGCCGGTCGCTGCAGTGCTCGGCGCAGCCACTCCTGCTGCCGCCATCCAGTTGCTCAGCGGCTCCAACGCTGGCCGCGAACTGCTGCTCACCAAGACCCTGACCACGCTGGGCAAGCCTGGCTTGCAGGTCGCCGTGATTGCCAGGCGGCCGCATGGCTACTTTCTGACACACGTCGAGGGCGCCAGCTTTCCGACCGTGAACGGGCAGGCGCTTGGCGCACAGGCGCATCGTCTCGAAGACCATGATGTGCTCGAAATTGCCGGCGTGCGAATGGAATTCTTTATCAAGGCCTGACGGGTGTCGTTGGCTGCTTGCGTGGAGCGCCTGGCGCCCTCACGCTGGCAGCCAGGCGGCAGAACCGAGCACGGAGGGTGCAGCGGAGCGCTCATGAAAGTCAGGATTCTGGGCTGTAGCGGTGGAATTGGCGGCTGCCATTTACGAACCACGTCAATGCTGGTCGACGACGACATCCTCGTCGACGCGGGAACCGGCGTCGCGGACCTGTCGCGTGCGCAGCTGGCCGGCATCGATCATGTCTTTCTGACCCACTCGCATCTCGATCATATCGCTTCGCTGCCCCTGCTGATCGATTCGGTCAGCGATCTGCGCGAGAAACCGCTGCGGGTCTATGCGACGGCGGCAACCCTGGCGATCATTGCCAAGCACATTTTCAACTGGGCCATCTGGCCTGATTTCAGCGTTATCCCGAGTCGTGAGAACGCAGTCATGCAATACCAGACGATCGATCTTGGGCGCTCGGTCCGCCTCGGAGAGCGAACGATTACCGCGTTGCCCGCCGAGCATACTGTTCCTGCGGTGGGTTATCAGCTTGACTCGGGGTCGGGCAGTCTGGTGTTTACCGGTGATACAACGGTCAATGATTCCTTCTGGCCGGTGGTCAACCGCATTGCCAATCTACGCTATCTGTTGATCGAAACGGCCTTCGCAAACCGCGAACAGAGGCTGGCCGAGATTTCCAAACACCTTTGCCCGAACATGCTCGCCGACGAGTTGCACAAACTGACGATCAAGCCGGAGATTTATATTAGCCATCTCAAGCCCGGCCAGGCCGAATTGACCATGGCTGAAATCCAAGCCTGCGCCAGCGACTTCCGGCCAACGAGGCTGCAGAACAATCAGATTTTCGAATTCTGATGTTCTGAGGTTCTCAACAGCCGGCGGCGACTGGCAAATGGCTTGCTGTGAATCGGGCGGCTGCGGGGATGATATCGTCAAGCAGAAGTGGTTCTTGCGCCTGCGTAATGGGCAGGGAATGCGGGCCTTTCGTGGCGGAGGTCGGCGCGCCGCGCTGATTCCCTCTTGGCGGGCGCCAGTTGCTGGCTTTACGGGCGCTTCTCGCCAAGGCCGGTTGTGGGCGGTGCTCGGCAACGTCAATGCTCCTCGATGACGGCGCTTGTCGCAAGCTCCTGCTCGTTGTTGTGGCGGCCGTGAGCATGCAAAGTCGGATGCGTGATTTTCATGGTCAGAGGTGTCTCAAGCTGTGATGACCGCCTGGCTGCGGGGCGAGCGAAATCCGGCGATTTTTGTCGATATATATCAGAGTGTTATAGAATTCCCCATCTTTTTGTGCGCGCGGACCCTAAAGAAATGCCGCGAACTGTGCGTTATTCCACTTGTTGAGCGCACTGAAGCAAGTATTCTCCTTCCGTCGCAGGGGCTTTGCGACGATCAACAGCTTGAGCGCTGCCTGCCGCCAGGCAGCACCACCGCCTGCGGTCGTTGTCATGGTGCGGGCATGAGGCGTGGCGGCGGTCTGCGCCGCGTTACCGAGGAGCTGTGGCACGCGAACGTGGACCAGAAGTAACAGGCAATGCTGGCCGGGCGCGAGGCTTTCGCGGCTCGGGACAATTCAACTATACTGTGGCGCGCTTTACGATACCCGTCAGCGCAATGTCGTGGGGATTTGCCGCATTCCGCTTCCAGGCCGGCGGCTATAAAAGGAGAGGGTCATGGTTTCACGCTTGCATCATGTTGTTGGCGCTGCATTGCGTTGGCTTGTGTTGGGCGCCGTCGGCGCACTTGCCGTTGGCTGCGCGTCGTCCGACTTTCCGCCCGCCCCGGAGGTCGCCGCTTCACCGGATTATCGCTACCTTATCGGGCCTGGCGACAACGTGAATATCATCGTCTGGCGCAACCCCGAGCTTTCCATGTCGGTTCCCGTACGCCCTGACGGGATGATTGCCGGTCCCTTGATCGAGGATATGCCGGCGATGGGCAAGGCCCCGACGACGCTGGCGCGTGATATGGAGAAGGCGCTCGGTGTCTTCATTCGCGATCCGGTGGTGACGGTCGTGGTCACCGGTTTTGTCGGCAGCCAGAGCGAGCAGATTCGCGTCGTTGGAGAAGCATCGAAGCCGCAGGCCCTCCCATATCGCCAGAAGATGACGCTGCTTGACGTGATGATTGCGGTCGGCGGCTTGACCGATTTTGCCGATGGCAACAGCGCGACCTTGCTACGCGCGTCCGACGACAATAAACAGTACGCCGTTCGCCTAACGGATCTGATCCGCCGGGGCGATATTTCGGCCAACGTTGATGTCAAGCCTGGCGATGTGCTGATCATTCCTCAGAGCTGGTTCTGATGATGACCTGGGATGTCCGTTGATGCCTGCCTTGACATGTTTCCTCCGCTGCCGGTGACTTTCGCAATCTCGCCGACACTCGTCAAACCGATACCGATAGAGTCTGAATCCGATGGATGAACTGCTTCGACAAGCGACAACAATATTGCTCGGCATGTGGAAGCGTCGTTGGCTGGGGGTCATCGTCGCCTGGATCGTTGCTCTGGCGAGTGTGACGGCGGTGCTGGCGATACCCGACAAGTACGAGGCTTCGGCGCGCGTTTTCGTCGATACCCAGACGATCCTGCGCCCGCTGATGTCCGGGCTGGTTACGCAACCCAATATCGACCAGCAGGTGATGATGCTGAGCCGCACGCTGATCACCCGGCCCAATGTGGAAAAGCTGATCCGCATGGCAGATCTCGACCTCGGAGTCGAGTCGAGGGCCGAGCGCGACGCGCTGGTAGAGAAGCTGATGGCGTCGCTCAAGATTGCCAATACCTCGCGCGACAATATCTATAACATCAACTATCGCGACACGCAGCCAGAGCATGCGAAGCGCGTGGTGCAATCGTTGGTCTCGATTTTTGTCGAATCGAACCTCGGTGACGCCCGCAAGGACTCGGAATCGGCGCGCAGATTCATCGACGAACAAATCACGATCTACGAAAAAAAGCTCCGCGAGGCGGAGGCCAGGCTGAAGGAGTTCAAGTTGCGCAACCTGGAAACCCAGAGTACCGAGGGCAAGGACCACTTCACTCAGATGAGCGAGGCGGGCAGGCTTCTCGAGCAGAGCAAACTCGCTTTGCGTGAGGCCGAACAGTCCCACGAAGCGCTCACCCGCCATCTCCTCGGCGACGAGCCGTCACTCGTCCCTGCCCCAGCAGTGCAGGAAAACATCTCCGGAGTGTCGATCCCCGAGATCGACAGCCGACTGGACGCCATGCAGCGCAATCTCGACGCCATGCTGCAGCGGTTTACAGAAAAGCACCCGGATGTCCTCAGTGCCCGACGCCTGATCAAGGAGCTCGAAGAGCAGAAACGGGAGCAGATCAAGGCCCGGCGTCTGGCGGCAGCGTCGAGCCCCTCAACGCCGATGTCGACCAATCCGGTGCACCAGCAACTGGCAATTTCGGTATCCGAGGCCGAGGCGACCATTGCCGCCCTGCAGACCCGCGTCGCGGAGTATCAGGCGCGCTACGACCGCATGCAAGAGGCGGTCAAGCTGATGCCGCAGATCGAGGCAGAGTTTGCCCAACTCAACCGTGACTACGAGATCAACAAGAAAAACTACGAGCAACTGGTTCAGCGTCGTGAGTCGGCCAACATGGGTAGCGAGATCACTAACACCGTCGGGGTTGATTTCCGACTGATCGACCCGCCGCGTGTTTCACCGAAGCCGGTCGCGCCGAATCGTAGCCTGTTCCTGCCGCTGACGCTGCTTCTTGCCCTGGCTGCTGGCGTGACTGTGACCTTTGCCGCCAGTCAGCTTCGGCCGACGTTCTTCGATTCGCGCACCCTGCGGGAAGCCTGCAGCCTGCCTCTTCTGGGGACGGTGTCCCTGCTTACCAATGAAACAACGAAGCGTAGCCAGCGCCGCGATCTGATCCGTTTTTCTGCGGCCTGTATTTCGCTGGTCGGTGCCTATGCTGCGGGGCTTCTTGCCTTGTTCCTTTTTTCCGTCCGTACTGCCTGAGGAAAAGCGATGAGCCTCATTGAACAAGCGGCGACGCGTCTGGCACAGCTGCGCAACGCGGGTGTGGAACGCAGCGACTCCTTCGCCAATGCCGAGCCATTGCCTTTGGCCGCCCAGGCCGAGGCTGCGGCTGTAGCGCGAGTCGAGGCGGTTGCGGACCTCAAACGTCAGCGTGCCGAGATGTCGACAAGCAAGGCTCCGCTAGCGAATGTGCCGGCTTCGCGGCGTATCGAAATCGACCTGAATGCGCTGGCATCCAGCGGTCTGATCAGCCCGGATGCGCCGCGCTCGCAGATTGCCGATCAGTATCGGGTGATCAAACGGCCCTTGATTGCCAACGCCATGGGTAAGGGTGCCACGCCGGTCAAGCGCGGCAACCTGATCATGGTCACCAGCGCGGTTGCCGGTGAAGGCAAGAGTTTTTCGGCGATCAATCTGGCGATGAGCATCGCCATGGAGATGGACAACACCGTGATGTTGGTTGATGCCGACGTGCCGAAGCCTTCGGTGCTCAAGATGCTTGGTTTGCCGCCATCGCGCGGCCTGCTCGACGTGTTGACCGACGACGCGGTTGATCTCTCGCAGGTGTTGATGAAGACCAATGTCGAAACACTGACTATTTTGCCGAGCGGTACGCAGCACGCGCGGGCGACCGAGCTCCTGGCCAGCGGCGGGATGATCGACCTGCTCGATGAGATGGCTAACCGCTATCCGGATCGGATCATCATCTTTGACTCGCCACCGCTGTTGATGACCACCGAATCGCGAGTGCTGGCTACCCACATGGGGCAGGTGGTGGTGGTCGTGAAGGCAGAAAGCACGGCTTGCAGAGACGTCAAGCACGCCCTGGCTGCCATTGAGTCGTGCCCGGTAAAGCTGATGCTGCTCAACCAGGCGCGCGCTAGCAGCCAGGATGGATGGCTACGGCTATGGCTATGGTTATGGTTATGGTTATGGGTACGGTTATGGTTCAGACAGTGCTTGAGCAAGGCCCGGCTGCGTGCGTCGCACATGGCCAGAGGCGACAGACGCTTGCTCTTGATGGTGACGCTTTACTCGCCTGGGGTCGGCGTGCGCTTCGGCGCCCGGGCTTGGTTTCGCCGCTGGTGATCGCCCTGGCCTGCGCCGCCACACCGGCGCAGGCAGCGAACTGGACGATACAGCCGTCGATTCAGGTCATGGAGACCTTGACAGATAACCTCTACCTCTCTTCATCGTCGGACAAGACGGGCGATCTGGTGACCGGCATTACGCCTGGCATCTCAATCAAAGGCGAGGGTAGTCGCGCCAAGCTGCGTCTGGCCTACGGTTATACCGAGCAACTCTATCTCAGGGAGAGCAACCAAAGGAATGGACAGAATTCCCTGCTGGCCATCGGCGCGCTTGAGGCCGTTGAGGACTTCTTCTTCATCGATGCCACGGGGACCATCTCGCAGCAGTATCTGTCAGCTTTCGGTGCCGCTTCGCCGAGCACGGCCAACGTCAATAACAACCAAACCGAGACCTCCAACTACTCCCTGTCGCCGTACGTCCGGGGCACCATGCTGGGGTGGGTGGATTACCTCGTACGCTACCGCCGGGCCACGACAAGCTCGCGGTCAAACCTGGCCTCGGACTACGACGTCAGTGAGTGGACCGGTGTTCTCGATGGTACGACACGCTGGAGTCACATCAGCTGGGCGCTCGATGCGAGCCACGTGCAAAACACCTATTCGCGTGGCCGCGACACCGATGGATCGCAATATGGAATTACCCTGTCGTACCGCTTCAGTCCGCAGTTTCAGGTCTCTCTTCTTGGCGGGCGCGAATCGAATGACTATGTCAGTCTGGATCAGGAGACCAACTACACTCGCGGTTTCGGTGTCGACTGGACACCCGATTTGCGCACCCAACTTGCTGCGACGGTCCAAAACCGTTTCTTCGGAACAGGTTACGACGTCAATTTCCGTCACCGCATGCGCCGTTCCTTGGTGACTTTTCTGGCCAGCAGGAATGTTACATCGCAGCCGTCAGGGGTCTCGAATACAGGGCTGGGCAGTAACTACGACGCCAGCTATGCGCTCATCGCGGCAAGTAATCCCGAGCTCTCTCCCAGCGAGATCGCGGCGCAGACGACCGAGTCTCTGCAAAGCAGAGGGCTACCGGCGGATGGTACGGTGGTCAATGGTTACCTGACGGATCGCCAGCAAGTACAGGAGTTGCAGCAGCTCTCATTCGCCATGCTGGGTGTTCGAAATACGGTCACGCTGACGGCGACGCGCAGTGAGCAACAGCCTTTGGGCCTGGTCAACGGTGTGACCGACGATTTTTCGCTTCCGGACAGGGTGCTTCAGCAAGGCGTTGGCATTTCCTGGGGGCATAAGCTCACAGGTTTGTCATCGTTGTCCCTTTCTCTCAGCCAACAACGGAGTACGGGCTATACGGCCGGTTCGCCTGAAACCGAAACGCAGTATGCGAATCTGGTGTTTTCTACCCGTCTTGGGCCGAATACCGGCGCCAATGTCGGTGCGCGTCGGGTGATTTCCAGTGGTGTAAGCAGTTACACAGAGAGTGCGCTGACCGCTGCACTCTTCCATAGTTTTTGATCGGTCGTCATGTACGAATCTTTCTATGGCTTGACCAGCAAGCCTTTCCAGCTGAACCCTGACCCCAGCTTTTATTACGCTTCCAAGCAGCACCGGCGGGCCATGGCCTACCTCGAGTATGGCCTGAATCAGAACGAAGGTTTCATCGTCGTCACCGGCGAGATTGGTGCCGGCAAGACGACGATCGTCCGCGGTCTGCTCAATGACCTCGACGCGGACAAGGTGGTCGCTGCGCAGCTGGTCAGTACCCAGCTCGACGCCGAGGACACGCTGCGCATGGTGGCGGCGGCCTTTGGCGTCGGCGGCAAGAACGTTGGCAAGGCGGAGCTGCTGCTGGCCCTGGAAGCTTTTCTGGTCGAGGTGACGAGCGAGGGAAAACGCTGTCTGCTGATTGTTGATGAAGCGCAGAACCTGACGCCGCGTGCGGTTGAGGAGCTGCGCATGCTGTCAAATTTCCAGTTTGGGACGCAGGCGCTGCTGCAGAGTTTCCTGATCGGGCAGCCGGAGTTTCGCAAGGTCATGCAGAGCCCGCAAATGAAGCAGTTGCGTCAGCGGGTGATCGCCGCCTGTCACATCGGCCCGATGGCTCAGGACGAAACACTGGCTTACATCGAGCACCGGCTGAAGTGCTCCGGAGCACAAGGTTCGCCGCGTTTTGATGCCGGTGCGTTCGAGGCGATCTTCGAGGCCAGTGGTGGCATACCGCGGCGCATCAACGCGCATTGTGATCGCCTGCTGTTGTCCGGCTTCCTGGCCGGCAAGAGTGAATTCACCCGTGCCGACGTCGAGGAAGTGGCCAGCGAGCTCAAGGAAGAAACGCAATCGGTTTCGGTCATCGCAGCGAACAGCCCCGGCGATGGCAGCGAGAGCGCGGTGCATTCACAACTGACCGAGAGCGGCATCCTCGATATCGACCTCTCGCGTCTAGAGCTTGAGCCCAAAATCGCGGAGCGCGCGTCACGCGCCATTGCCGAGCTGAAAAGTGGCCAGGCCGACCAACGGATGATCCGCATCGAGCGCAGCATCGTCCGCCTTGAACGCAGCAATGCAGCGGTTCTTTCGCTGATTCAACAACTGGTCGATGCGGTTCGGGCCAAACAATGAAGGAGAGTGTGATGGCTGACGAGCTGTGGCCTGCCGAGCTCGGCCCTGTCGTCTGTGTGGTTGGCGCGCGACCGAATTTCATGAAGATGGCGCCGATCCTGCGCGCTTTGAGTGCCCACCAGCCGGCCGTGCCGGCGCTTCTGGTGCACACCGGCCAGCACTACGACAATGACATGAACGACCGTTTGTTCGTCGATTTGCGTCTGCCCCATCCGGACATCAACCTCGAAGTCGGTTCCGGGACCCACGCCGTGCAAACAGCCGACGTCATGACGCGTTTCGAGCCGGTGCTGGACAGCCATCGGCCGTCCTGTGTTCTGGTCGTCGGTGACGTGAATTCGACCCTCGCCTGTTCGCTGGTGGCGGTCAAGAAGAACGTGCCGGTAGTGCATGTCGAAGCCGGTCTGCGTAGCCATGATCGCGCGATGCCCGAGGAAATCAATCGCCTGCTGACCGACCAGCTTGCCGATCGCCTGTACACCACCGAGCGTAGCGCCCTGGGCAACCTGACCCGCGAAGGGGTCGCCGAGGAACGCGTGTGCTTCGTTGGCAACGTGATGATCGACTCGCTGCTCTCGAATCTCGAGCAGGCGCATCCGCCAGCGAGGACGCTGCAGATGGCGGGCCGCGATGCGGCGCTGCTCGACGACGCCAACGGCTACGGAGTGGTAACCCTGCACCGTCCATCCAACGTCGATCGGGTCGAGACGCTGCAGCCGCTGCTGGCGGTGCTGCGCGAAATTTCCGAAGCGCTGCCGTTGGTCTTTGCCCTGCATCCGCGGACGCGTGCCAACCTCGAGCGTTTCGGCTTGAGCGAGCTGTTGAGCAGCCCGCGCATCGTTTTGCTACCGCCGCAGGGCTACCTGGAAATGCTCGGCCTGATGGCTGGAGCCAAGCTCGTTCTTTCCGATTCCGGGGGGCTGCAGGAGGAAAGTACCGCACTCGGCGTTCCCTGCCTGACGATCCGGGAAAACACCGAACGTCCGATCACCATTGAGCAGGGGACGAATACTCTGGTCGGCTGCGACCCGCAGGCGATTCGCAAGGGGGTTGCCGAGATTCTCGCTGGCGCCGGTAAACGCGGTCGCATTCCCGAGTTCTGGGATGGCCAGGCGGCGCCGAGAATCGTCGCCGACCTCGCTACCTGGCTGCTCGCGCGGCACACGCTGCGTACCGCGTAACGCTCATTACCTGTTGCGACCCACATCATCATGGACGGTCTGACCGTTTCCCTCATGGTAAATTGGACAACAAGCACAAAATGCCCGGCCTGCCGATAACCAACGCCCTGACGATCGACGTCGAAGACTATTTTCAGGTCTCCGCGCTGGCCCCGTATATTCCTCGCGAGCAGTGGGAGTCGCGCGAGTGCCGCGTCGAACGCAATGTCGAGCGAATTCTTCTGATGCTTGACGAAGGGCAGACCCGGGCGACCTTCTTCACGCTCGGCTGGGTTGCTGAACGCTACCCGCAGCTGGTTCGCCGTATCGTCGCCGGTGGGCACGAGCTGGCGAGTCACGGTTACGGACATCAGCGTGCCAGCGATCTCAGCGAAGCCGAGTTTTCGGCCGATATCAGTTCGGCCAAAAAGTTGCTGGAAGACATCTCCGGGGAGGAAGTCAAGGGCTACCGCGCGCCGAGTTTTTCGATCGGCGAAGCGAATCTCTGGGCCTTTGACTGTCTCGCCCGCGCCGGCTATCGCTACAGTTCGAGCATCTACCCGATTCGCCATGACCACTACGGCATGCCCAATGCCCCGCGTTTTGCGCATCAGGTGCGTGACGGACTACTTGAGTTGCCGGTGACCACCCTGCGCTATTTCGACCGCAACTGGCCGGCCAGCGGTGGTGGTTACTTTCGCCTGCTGCCCTACGCGCTATCGCGCTGGTTGTTGCGGAAAGTAAACCAGCGTGATCAGCAGCCGGCGATCTTCTATTTCCATCCCTGGGAAATCGACGCCGAGCAGCCACGCGTCGCCGGCATCAGCACCAAGACCCGCTTTCGTCACTACGTCAATCTGCAGTACACCGAGGCTCGTATCAGGCGCTTGCTCGGTGACTTCAGCTGGGGACGAATGGATGAGGTATTTCTTGCTTCAGCGGTGCGGCCGCCAATGGTGAATTGATGGAAACGACAATCGAGGAAGTGGCCAGGCTGGTCGCGGCGAGTGCGCCCTTGCTCGTCAAGACACTGGATCCCGCCGACCGGCCTGCCGTTCGCCGGTGGGATGCTTTCGTCGACGCCTGCCCGGAAGCGACATTCTTTCACAAGTCCGGTTGGCAGCAAGTCCTCAAAGAGTCCTTCGGGCATCGCACGCATTTCCTTTATGCCGAGCGTTCCGGGACGATCGAGGGTGTTCTGCCGTTGGCGCAGGTGAAAAGTGTGCTTTTCGGAAATTCCCTGGTCTCTTTGCCGTTTGCCGTCTATGGCGGGGTCGCGGCAATCAGCCCGGCCGCGGTCGAGGCGTTGGAGCGCGAAGCGCAGGCAATCGCTACGCGCCTCGGTGTCGAGCATCTTGAGCTACGCAACCTGCAGCATCGTCATCCGGAGTGGCCGCGGCAGGATCTCTACGTGCGCTTCCGCAAGGAGCTCGAACCCACGCTTGAGGCCAACATGCTGGCCATCCCACGCAAGCAGCGAGCGATGGTCCGCAAAGGGATCAAGAACGGCTTGCGCAGCGAGATCGACAAGGATCTGAGTCGCTTCTTTGCGCTCTACGCCGACAACGTTCATCGGCACGGGACGCCGGCACTTCCCAGGCGCTATTTCGAGATCTTGCAGCGCGTCTTCGCTAGCGACTGCGAGGCGCTTACCGTGGTGGACAGCAGTGGCCGGCCGCTGAGTGTTGTGCTTAGTTTTTATTTTCGCGACGAAGTCCTGCCTTACTACGCCGGCGACGATGTTTCGGCGCGCCAGCTGGCGGCCAACGATTTCAAATACTGGGAGTTGATGCGCCGCTCCTGCGAGCGCGGCCTGAAGATCTTTGATTACGGTCGCAGCAAGCAGGGTACCGGCTCGTATTCCTTCAAGAAAAACTGGGGCTTCGAGCCGCAACCCCTGTTCTACGAGTATTGCCTGTACAGCCGTGATTCGATCCCGCAAAACAACCCTGCCAACGCCAAGTACCAGTTGTTGATCAAGACCTGGCGGCGGATGCCGATTCGCCTCGCCAACTGGCTTGGTCCGTTCATTGTGCGCAACCTGGGTTAGCCGTAGCGCGGAGGCCGCAGTCGTGCCAGGCCCGAGCAGCCTTGAATTGATGAAAACATGAACTCGCCAACTTTAATACCTTCGATGACTCTTGAGTGTTGCCGCCTGTTGGAAGCCACGCCATGAACCAAGCCGTACTCGGTCCGACCTCGCTTGCCGCTGATCCGGCCTGGCGTGTCGCTCTTCCCACCCTGGTCTTGACCTTACTGCTGATCCTGCTGCTCTTTCGCGAGACGGCGTTGACGATGGCCGGTATCTGGGAGCGCTCGGACACCTACGCGCATGGTTTTATCGTGCCGCCGATCACGCTGTGGCTGATCTGGCGGAGTCGTTCCAGTCTGGCCGTGCTGGCGCCCCGGTACAGCTTTCTGGCGGTGCTCCTGTTTGCCGGCGTCGGCTTTGCCTGGCTGCTGGGCGAGGTCGCAGCGGTCAATGCGCTGTCCCAGTTCGCACTGGTGGCAATGCTGATTCTGGCCGTTCCGGCAGTCCTCGGCTGGGAAGTCGCACGACGCATTGCCTTTCCGCTGTTTTTCCTGTTCTTTGCCGTCCCGTTCGGCGATTTCACGATGCCCAAGCTGATGGAATGGACCGCGCATTTCACCATTCTAGGCTTGCGTTCCTCCGGTATCCCGGTACATGCCGAAGGCCTGAGGTTTGTGATTCCAACGGGCAGTTGGTCAGTGGTCGAGGCCTGTAGCGGCGTTCGCTACCTGATCGCTTCGGTCACCGTCGGGACGCTGTTCGCCTACCTCACCTATCGCTCGCTAACGCGGCGGCTGCTTTTCGTTCTCGTTTCCTTCCTGGTTCCGATCATCGCCAACTGGGCGCGCGCCTACATGATCGTCATGATCGGCCATCTGTCGGGCAACAAGCTGGCGGTCGGCGTCGACCATCTGATCTACGGCTGGCTCTTTTTCGGTATCGTCATCCTGGCCATGTTCTGGATCGGTGCGCGCTGGCGCGAGGACGAGTTCGAGGACCCGCCGCAGGCGACGGCGATCACCGCGGCGCCCGCAGTTGCGGCGACTTCGCGTTCCCTGGTCGCGGCCGTAGCCACCGTCCTGGTGGGCGGCTTCTGGAGTTTCGCGCAAGTGCAGATCGAGGATCATCGTGCACCGCAGATCGGTCAGACGGCGCCCGTGGGCGCGATTCCTGGCTGGCAGGCGAGCGATTCTCGCTTGTACGGCTGGCAGCCAAGCTACGAGAATTACGCGGCGAGCAGCCAAGCCAGCTTCGAGAAAGACGGGCACCTTGTTGGGCTCTTCCTCGCCTACTACCGCAACCAGGACGAGCAGCACAAGCTGGTCAGTTCGACCAATGTCCTGGTCAGCAACAACGATCCGCGGTGGGCGAAAGTGGGCGGCGGAACGCGTGCGATTCCTTTTGACGAACAGGAACTCAAGGTGCGCACGGTAGTGTTGCGCGGACTGCCGTCGCTACGGATGCTGGTTTGGCAGTGGTACTGGGTCAACGGGCGCTGGACTGCCAGCGAGGTCATGGCCAAAGCCTACCTGGCGCTATCGCGCCTGACCGGCAATGGCGATGATTCGGCGCTGATCGTCCTGTACACGCCGCTGGATGGCGGCGATAGCGGGGAGGCGCTACTTGAAGACTTCGTGCGTACCGCCGGACCAGCCATCAATGCCGCGCTACGGCAGACCCTGGACGGCCAATGACGGTCGCTGCGGACCGACGTCCGCTGGTGGTCCATGTGGTGTTCCGCTTTGACGTTGGTGGTCTCGAGAACGGAGTGGTCAATCTGATCAACCACATGCCGCGCGAAGCTTATCGTCACGCGGTCATTTCACTGACCGAGATCACCGACTTCAAGCGCCGCATCGTTCGTGACGACGTCAGCTTCATTGCGCTGGGCAAGCCGCCCGGTCACGCGCTCTGGATCTATCTGCGCTTGTGGCGACTGTTACGTAGTTTGCGCCCGGCCATTGTGCACACTCGCAACCTGGCCGCGCTGGAAGTGGCCATTCCGGCCTTGGCGGCTGGTGTGCCGGTACGGATCCACAGTGAGCACGGCCGTGATATCGGTGACCTCGACGGTTCGAACAGGAAAAACCAGTGGCTGCGCCGTTTGTATCGTCCGTTCGTGAACCATTACATAGCGCTGTCGCGTGACCTTGAAGACTATCTGACTTGCCGGGTCGGTATGTCGCCGACCCGTGTCGCGCAGATTTACAACGGCGTCGATGTGCAGCGTTTTCATCCCCTCAGCTCACGCCAGGCGATTGCCGGCTGCCCGTTTACCGATGCGGACTGCTGGCTGGTCGGTAGTGTGGGGCGTATGCAGTTGGTCAAGGATCAGACGACATTGGCGCAGGCGTTCATCCGCGTACTTACGGACTTTCCCGAACTGAGGAGTCGTCTGCGGCTGGTGATGATCGGTGACGGCCCGCTGCGAGCGCGGGCGCAGGCGATGCTCGCAGAGGCCGGCGTAACCGGTTTGGCGTGGTTGCCGGGACAACGTGACGATATTCCCGAAATACTGCGTGGTCTGGACTGTTTCGTACTGCCCTCGCTGGCCGAAGGCATCTCGAATACCATCCTCGAAGCGATGGCCAGCGGTCTGCCGGTGATCGCGACGAATGTCGGCGGCAATGCCGAATTGATCGAAGCAGGCCGCTCTGGGGAACTGGTTGGTGTCTCCGATGCGGCGGCGATGGCGCAGAAGATCGCCCGTTACGCGAACGATCCGCAGCAGGCGCGTGCCGCCGGGGTGGCGGGGCGGGCCAGAGTCGAGCAGCACTTCAGCCTGCAAGCGATGAGCGGGCGTTACCAGGGTCTCTACGACCAACTGCTGAGCGCGAATGCCGGCAAGGGCCGGCCGCAAGGCTTTGATTCACCCCTAGGCGACGGCCGAAAAAAGCGACAAGGAAACTGAAGCAAATATATGTGCGGAATAACTGGAATTTTCGATACCCGTGGCCGGCGTGACATTGATCGTCGTGTCCTTTCGCGGATGAACGAGTCGCAGCACCATCGCGGCCCCGACGAAGGGGGCTTGCACCTCGAAGCGGGCGTCGGCCTGGGCCATCGCCGGCTCTCGATCATCGACCTTTCCACTGGCCAGCAGCCGCTCTACAACGAGGATCAGAGCGTTTGCGTGGTGTTCAACGGCGAAATATACAACTATCAGCAACTGATCCCCGAACTGCAGGCGCTGGGTCACGTTTTCCATACGCGCAGCGATACCGAGGTCATCGTCCACGCCTGGGAAGCCTGGGGCGAGGACTGCGTGCAACGTTTTCGCGGCATGTTCGCTTTTGCCCTCTGGGATCGCAACCGCGAGACGCTTTTTCTGGCGCGCGACCGGCTGGCGGTCAAGCCGCTCTACTACGCCTTGCTGCCCGATGGCATCTTACTCTTTGGCTCCGAGCTCAAGTCGCTGCTGGCGCATGGTGGGCTGGCGCGCGATATCGACCCCCTGGCGGTCGAGGAATACTTCGCTCTCGGCTATGTCGCCGAGCCGCGGACGATCTTTCGTCAGGCCAGGAAACTGCCGCCGGCACACATGCTCAGCGTCCGTCGCGGGCAGCTGCTGGCCGAGCCGAAAGCCTATTGGGATGTGCGCTTCAGCCTCGAATCGTCAGTCGATATCGAGGAAGCCTGCGCGCAGCTCAACGACAAGCTGCGCGAGTCAATTCGCCTGCGCATGATCTCGGAAGTGCCGCTTGGCGCCTTCCTGTCGGGCGGCGTCGATTCGAGCGCGGTGGTGGCATTGATGGCCGGCCTGTCGGCTGAGCCGGTCAATACCTGCTCGATTGCTTTTGACGACCCGGCCTTCAATGAAGCCGCCTTTGCCCAACAGGTGGCCGATCGCTACCGCACCAACCACCACTGCGAACTGGTCGCCAGCGATGATTTCGATCTCATCGACACCCTTGCCCGGCTGTACGATGAGCCCTATGCCGACAGCTCGGCGATCCCCACCTACCGTGTGTGCCAATTGGCACGCAAGCACGTGACCGTGGCTCTTTCGGGCGATGGCGGCGACGAGACTTTCGGTGGCTATCGTCGTTATCGAATGCACCTGATGGAAGAGCGGCTGCGTTCGGCGCTGCCGCACTGCGTGCGGCGGCACGTCTTTGGCGTGCTCGGGCGTGTTTACCCGAAGGCCGATTGGGCGCCGCGCGTGTTCCGCGCCAAAACCACTTTCGAAGGCATGGCCAGAACCTCGGTCGAAGCTTATTTCCATTCGGTGTCCATCCTGCGCGGGCCGATGCGCACGCAGCTGTTTAGCGATCGCTTCCGCAGCGAGCTGAGCGGCTACAGCGCTGAAGAGGTCTTCCGCTCACATGCCGGCCGGGCTGACACTGATGATCCCCTGGCGCTGATCCAGTACCTTGATCTCAAGACCTACCTGGTTGGTGACATCAACACCAAGGTGGACCGCGCGAGCATGGCGCACTCGCTGGAAGTGCGCGAACCCCTGATGGATCATGAGCTGGTGGAATGGATGGCGACGCTGCCTGCTGCGTTGAAGGTGAGTGGTCAGGAGGGGAAGTATCTGCTCAAGAAGGCGATGGAGCGCAAGCTGCCGGAAGACATCCTGTATCGTCCAAAGATGGGTTTTGCAGTGCCACTCGCCCGCTGGTTCCGCGGCCCCTTGCGCGAGCGCGTCCGGGAGGCAGTGCTCGGTCCGCGTCTGGAAGCAACCGGCTGGTTCAATCAGGATTACCTTAGACATCTACTAGATGCTCATCAGTCGGGAGTGAGCGATTACAGCGCACCGCTGTGGACGATTCTTATGTTCGAGGCCTTTCTGCGCAATGTGCTTGACGCGCCGGTCGAGCAAATTGTCATCGCCACAGAAGCTCAAGCATCGAGATGAGCCCACGATTTGTTCCATGAGCAATATTCTCTATCTCGTCCACCGCCTCCCGTATCCGCCGAACAAGGGCGACAAGGTCCGCTCGTACCACTTGCTCAAGCACCTGGCTGCACGCCACCGGGTGTTCCTCGGTACCTTTGTCGACGACCCGCAGGACGAGGCTTATGTCGATGTCGTTGCGGAGTCTTGCGCGCAGATGCACGCCGTCCGGCTCTCTCCCAGGATCGCCAAGCTGCGTAGTTTGAGCGGCTTGCTGACCAAGCAGCCGCTGACGCTTTCCTATTACCGCAATGCCGACTTGCAGGCCTGGGTTGATCGCACCCTGCGCGAACAGCGAATCGACGCGGTGGTCATCTTTTCTTCGGTGATGGCGATGTTTGTCCAGAGGGTGTCACAGCACAAGCTGGTCGATTTTGTAGACGTCGACTCGCTGAAATGGACGCAGTATGCACCGCGACACCGCTGGCCGATGTCCTGGCTCTACCGACGGGAGGGGGAGCGATTACTGGCTTTTGAACGTTCGGTGGCCGCCCACGCTGCGCGATCGTTCTTTGTCACCCAGGCCGAGGCCGACTTGTTTTGCAGCTTTGCGCCGGAGTGTGTGGGTAGCGTCGAAGCGATGTGCAACGGCGTCGACGCCGATTATTTTTCGCCGCAACATGACTTGCCGGTCCCGTTCGACTCGCAAGAATTGCCCCTGGTGTTCACCGGCGCCATGGACTACTGGCCGAACATTGACGCCGTGACCTGGTTTGCAAAGGATATATTGCCGCCTTTGATGCGGATTTTGCCGACCGTGCGCTTCTATGTCGTTGGACGCAGTCCTACCGCAGAGGTACAGGCTCTGGCCAACCATCAGGTTGTGGTGACCGGAACCGTCCCGGATGTGCGGCCGTACCTGCGGCATGCCGCGGTGGTCGTTGCTCCCTTGCGTCTGGCGCGTGGCGTGCAGAACAAGGTTCTTGAAGCCATGGCCATGGCCGTGCCGGTGGTCGCTTCGCAGGAATGCTCGACGGCCATTGACGCCGTTCCCGAGCGCGACTTCCTGACGGCAGGGACTATTCCACAGTTCCTTGCGCAGCTTAAGGCGATACTTGGGGAGCCAGACCGTGCGCGAGCAATAGGAAAGGCGGCACGAGAACGCATCCTGGCGCGCTACAGTTGGGATGCCCATCTGTCCATCATTGATCACTATCTTGAGCCGTGAAATCCTTGTCGTTACTCAGTACACTGCGCTGCTCGCCTGATTTCTCCGGAGCACCCGGCAGTTGCCTGCTTCCTGTTTGGCGGGGCAGCATGGGGGCGCGGCGATGAGCACACGCGTCCTGCACATCCTCGATCACTCAATCCCACTGCACAGTGGCTACACTTTCCGGACGCTTTCACTTCTGCGTGAGCAGCGCCGGCTGGGCTGGCAGACCTTTCATCTCACCTCTCCGAAGCAGGTCGACTGCCAAGTGGGCGAGGAAACGGTGGACGGCTGGCACTTCTACCGCACGGCGGCTCCGTCGCTTGCCGGTGTGCGCCTGCCCGGCATTGACGAACTGGCGATGATGCGCCAGATTGAGCAGCGCTTGATGGTAGTGGTCAAGCTCGTCAAACCGGATATCCTGCACGTCCACTCGCCGGTACTGAATGCCATTCCAGTGTTGCGAGTTGGCAAGCGCCTGGGATTGCCGGTGGCCTATGAGGTCCGCGCCTTTTGGGAAGATGCGGCAGTGGATCATGGAACCACCACCGAGGGCAGCCTCCGCTATCGCCTCACGCGGTGCCTCGAAACACATGCCCTGAAGCGCGCTGACCATGTGTTCACGATTTGCGAGGGCCTGCGCAAGGACATCGTGGCGCGCGGCGTCCCGGCGGAGAAAGTGACCGTGATTGCCAATGCCGTCGATATCGACTCGTTTTCTGTCGGCGGCGAGCCCGACCTGGCGCTCAAGGAGCGTCTGGGCCTGCAAGGCGCGACCGTCATTGGCTTCATCGGTTCCTTCTACGCCTATGAAGGGCTTGATCTCCTTCTCGATGCGCTGCCCCGGATTCTCCGCGAGCGCCCGGAAGTGCGCGCGCTGCTCGTCGGCGGCGGCCCTCAGGAGCAGGCCCTGAAGCAGCAGGCCGCCCGACTTGGTTTGACCAGGCAGGTGGTGTTTGCCGGTCGCGTCCCACACGCCGAAGTGCAGCATTATTACGATCTGGTCGACGTCCTGACCTACCCTCGCCATTCAATGCGCCTCACCGAACTGGTGACACCGCTCAAGCCGTTGGAGGCCATGGCCCAGGGACGTATCCTTGCTGCCTCTGACGTCGGAGGGCATCGGGAGTTGATCAAGCATGATGAGACTGGAATGCTTTTCAGCGCAGGTGATGCAAGAGCTCTCGGCGACACGGTTCTCGAACTGCTTGACAAGCGCCAGGACTGGCCCCGTTTGCGTTCTGCCGGACGGCAGTTCGTTGAAAGCGAACGCAGTTGGCGGCGTTCCGTCGAAAGCTATGTGCAGCCTTTCCAACGGCTGCTCGGGTGAACCCGGTGGACGTGACTAAGCCCATATATCGTGTTGGGTTGGTCGGGCCTCTGCCACCACCTTCTGGCGGCATGGCTAACCAGACCAGGCAGCTCGCCGAACTGCTCAGGGGGGCCGGTGTTGATGTTCGCTTGGTGCAAGTGAACGCGCCCTATCGACCGGCGTGGCTTGGACGGATACCGCTACTGCGTGCGTTCTTCAGGCTGATCCCTTATCTGGTCGCACTTTGGCGGCTTGCTGGCGGCTGCAATGTGATGCATGTGATGGCCAATTCGGGATGGTCTTGGCATCTTTTTGCGGCCCCTGCGGTGTGGATCGCCTATTTGCGCGGAGTTCCCGTCGTGGTGAATTATCGTGGTGGAGAGGCCGAACAGTTCCTCCACCGCTCCGCCGGCTTGGTGCGATTGACCATGGCGCGTGCGGCAATTCTCACCGTCCCGTCCGGCTTTCTTCAGGACGTCTTTGCTCGTTTCGGCATCCGCGCCGAAGTGGTGCCAAATATCGTCAATGTTGACCGCTTCAGGAATGACGAGCGAAGCAAAGGGGTTTCTGGGAGCTCAGGCTGTCGTCTTCTGGTGGCCAGGAATCTGGAGAAGATCTATGACAACGAGACGGCTATTCGTGCTTTTGCCTTAGTGCTTGCGCGTTACCCCGAGGCGACATTGACCATTGCCGGTTCGGGTCCGCAAGGCGAAGCGCTGAAGAAGCTGGTTGATGGCCTGGGCTTGGCGGCGGCGGTTGTCTTCAGCGGTCGCCTCGAACCTTCGGCGATGGCGGATCTTTACCGGCATGCTGACGTGGCGATCAACCCGAGCCTGGTAGATAACATGCCCAACTCCGTACTCGAGGCTTTGGCTAGCGGCGTGCCGGTGGTAAGCACCCATGTTGGTGGCGTGCCCTATATGGTGCGCGATTCCCATACGGCATTGCTGGTGCCAGCTCGTTCACCAGAGTCGATGGCTGACGCTATTCTGCGCGTGATCGAAGACCAGCCCTTGTCAGCGCGTCTGATCGTGAATGGCTTGAACGAGGTACGGAAGTACACGTGGGAGTCAGTCTGGCCGCTCTGGGCGGATATTTATCAACGGGCGATCAGCCGCAGCGCTTGCCGAAAGGGCTGAGATGAACGTCCGCATGTCGCTGGCGCCGGTGACGCGGAAGTCGTGACACAGTTCCTCGTTACCGATGCGCCACGGGAATACTCTGTGGCGGCCCTTCGGGTTTTTCGCAAATTTTCTAGACGGTCGTCGTGATGTGTCAAGTCCGTGCGCGGGCGCCGATACGGCAGTCGCGAAAAGCTGGCAGGCGATGAAAGTCATTTGACAGTGCTATCGAGTCGGTATTGACGATTGCTGGCAAGACGTCAGCCATCGAGAACGGTATGGCCTAATGGCACGAGGAGAAGTCAGCGGAAGCGTGGTGTTCGCTGACGATCACAACTGCCCCTTGATCCGAATTGCAGGTAAGCTGATATGACTCGCTTTTCCGAAACATTGCTGCGCAAGTACTCCGAAAACATAGCGTATCCCTACCGACTTCATGGAGAGTGCGTTGACTCCATGCAGCGCCCAGATGCTACGCCTCTGGACGCTGCAGGCGGGCACGCGGTGTCGGTTCTGAAGAAATGCTTCGAAGGTGCACAGTGCCTGATTGGCGCCCAACTTGTGACCACGTTCAACGCGGTCTCTAGTGGCATCGAGAGCCGCGACGCCATTCCGCGAGCAACAGGCTGCGTTGTTGCACGCAGGCTTCGTGCCGGCCACCGACCCTTTGCAGCGAGGAGAAGCTCTTGAGTCTTTACACAACGATTTGCGCCGGACTGCTGTTCCCACTGCATGAACGCCTGAAAGGGCACGACACCGTCGCCGTGCGCCGCAGGCTCGAAGACAGTCAATGGTGGTCGGCGGAGAAAATCGCCGACGATCAAGCAAGGCGCTTGCGGGAATTCCTGGTCGATATCGGGCAGCGTGTTCCCTATTATCGCGAACAGTTCAAACGTCTCCACTTTGACCCGCGGGGGCTACGTACAACAGGCGACTTGTCGGCGCTGCCGCTACTCAGCAAACCGGATATTCGCGCCAATGTCGAGCGCCTCAAGGCGGACGGCCATGGTCCACTGGCCCGCTTCAACACCGGTGGCTCCTCCGGCGAGCCGCTGATTTTTTACATGGGGAAAGGGCGAACGACTCACGACGTGGCTGCCAAATGGCGCGCTACACGCTGGTGGGATGTCGATATCGGTGATAAGGAGTTGGTCGTCTGGGGTAGCCCGATCGAGCTTGGCGCGCAGGATCGTATTCGGCGGCTGCGCGATGGCTTGCTGAGAAGCCATCTCCTACCGGCTTTTGAAATGTCGCCGGTAAACCTTGATCGGTTCGTCGACGCAATCCGTGCTGCTCGCCCATCTATGTTGTTTGGATATCCGTCGAGTCTTTCGCTGATTGCTGCGCATGCCCGGCAGAAGGACATGGATGTGAGCAGGCTGGGTATCAAGGTCGTTTTTGTTACGTCCGAGAAGCTCTACGACGATCAACGGGCGGTTATCAGCGCGGTTTTTGGCTGCCCTGTGGCCAACGGCTACGGTGCTCGCGATGCGGGATTTCTTGCTCACCAATGCCCGTCCGGAAGCCTGCATATCAGTGCCGAAGACATCCTTATCGAAACGCTGCGCCTGGATGGCACGCCGACCGGACCCGGAGAGGCCGGGGAGATCGTTGTTACGCATCTGGCGACCGCAGATTTCCCGTTTGTTCGCTACCGTACCGGCGATGTTGGAATCCTCGGTAACGAGAGCTGTGCCTGCGGTCGCGGCCTGCCGGTCCTGCAAGAAATTCAGGGGCGAAGCACCGACTTCGTGGTTGCCCATGACGGCACCATAATGCACGGACTAGCGCTGATTTACAGCGTTCGCGATCTTCCAGGAGTCGAACGTTTCAGGATCGAGCAGCTATCGATCGAGCAGACCGTAGTCAAGGTCGTTGCAGGACCAGCATTTGACCGGGCTGCAGAGGCGCGCATTGTGCGGGACTTCAAGGCGCGCTTGGGGGATGCGGTGGATATTCGGGTAGAAAAATCTCACGGCATCGCTAGCGAAGGCTCCGGGAAGTTCCGCTACGTTGTCAGTCACGTGAAGACGCCCGGGGTTGCTCAGGAAGTCACACGTGCGTGATCTGCTGATACTCGGCATCGTCTTTGGCGCCCTGCCGTTTGCACTTCGTCACACATGGATCGGCGTCATGTTGTGGACCTGGATCAGCATTATGAATCCTCATCGGCTGGCCTTCGGTTTTGCACACGACGCGCCACTGGCCGCCGTAGCGGCGGGTTCAGTTCTCGTTTCGTTGGTATTGACGCGCGACAAGCTGCGCATGCCGTGGACTCCTCCCGTCGTCGTCTTATTCCTTTTCGTTGGCTGGATGTGTCTGACTACGGTGTTTGCGTTTGATCCCGCCGGATCTTGGCAGCAGCTTGACAAGGTTTTGAAGATCCAGTTGATGACTGCCATTGCTTTGCTGGCTCTTCAGGAGCGGCGACATATTGAAGTGTTTATCTGGGTCAACGCTTTATCCTTAGCGTTTTTTGGTGTTAAGGGTGGGTTGCACACTATTATCAATGGAGGGGTTTCTACGGTTTGGGGCCCTGCCGGGTCATTTATCGAGGATAATAATCACCTTGCGGTTGCTCTTATAATGGCTATTCCACTTCTTAATTTTTTGCGGATGATTGCTACCCGTCGAGCTGTACGTCTCGGACTCCTCGCTGTTATGGTGTTAACAGCTGTTAGCGCAATTGGGTCTCAGTCGAGAGGGGGGTTGTTGGCAATCGTCGCCATGAGCATCGTTCTTTGGTATCGATCCAAGAGAAAGCTGTTCTTTGGGGTGGTTATGGCGATTGTCGCTGTCGGGATTGTTTCTTTTATGCCTGATTCGTGGGATAGTCGAATGTCAACGATAGGGGAGTATGCGGAGGATAGATCTGCGATGGGTCGTATTCACGCTTGGCTATTTTGCTTCAATTTGGCCAACCATAACCTCACAGGAGGAGGTTTTAATATTTACAATCCCGGTCTTTTCACGATATATGCTCCTCCCGAAGCCGTAGGATTCAGAGTTGCGCACAGCATCTACTTCTCTGTGCTTGGCGAGCATGGTTACATCGGCCTGTTCCTCTTCGGGCTGATTTGGTGGCTATTGTTTCGCGTGTCTGGAAGAGTGCGCCACGAAGCCAGAAAGCGGTCAGAGACAGAGTGGGCATATGATCTCGCCGGTATGTGCCAGGTTTCCTTGGTTGGTTATATGGTAGGTGGCGCATTCTTGCAGCTTGCCTATTTTGACCTGCCCTACAACATTCTTGTCATTCTGGTGGTTACGCAGCGTTGGTTGAGTGAATATTCCGAGAAGAGTGATAATTCCGGCGCGTTTGCTCGGGCCAATCCGATCCAGCCACTGGGGTCAGTGACGGCCACTCAGGACGCATTGAAATGATAGTGAAAACTTTGACGCATCTTTTGTCCCCTGCAGGGCCAGGGGGGCGATTGTCGATATTGATCTTTCATCGTGTACTGGCACGCAAGGATCCGGTCTTGAACTGGGATCTGGATGCGGTCGAATTTGACCAGATTCTTGGATGGCTAAAATCGTGCTTCAATGTCCTGCCTCTTGATCAAGCAATTTCTCGGCTCAATGACCGTTCGCTTCCGGCGAGAGCTGCGGCGATCACATTTGATGATGGTTATTCCGATAATTTCACTGTCGCTATGCCGATCCTAAGGTCGCACGGTTTAGTGGCGACATTCTTCGTTGCCACGAGTTATGTCGACAGTGGGCGAATGTGGAACGATACGGTTATTGAAGCGGTTCGGCGTTGCACTAAGGAAACGCTTGATCTTTCGAGCGAAGGTCTTGGCGTCCACGAGTTGAATTCGCCAAACAATATCCGTCAGGCAATTACAAGCATTCTCGGCAGTATCAAATATATGAGCCCGAAAAAGCGATTGGCGACCGTCGATTACATCGCAGCAACGAGCGGCAGACCTTTGCCAGTGGACTTGATGCTCTCGTCTGACCAAGTGAGGATGATGCGGCGAGCAGGTATGGGCATTGGAGCACATACCGTCACACATCCAATTCTTGCCAAACTGGAGTCCGACGAGGCGCAGGCCGAGATTCTTGAGAGCAAACAATTCCTGGAGTCGTTGCTACAGGAACGCGTCGGGTTGTTTGCCTATCCTAACGGGAAACCAAATGTCGACTATTGCGTTCGCGATGCGGAGTTTGTGCGACACTTGGGCTTCGACGCTGCCGTCACAACGGCCCCAGGCGTGGCTGATTTCAAAAGCGATCGGATGCAGTTGCCACGTTTCACTCCGTGGGATCGCACCCGTTTTCGCTTCGGTGCGAGGCTCTTAAAAAACCTGGCGCAGAACTCAAGCTTGCGATCGAGACAGTGTGTCGATTAGCATAAGTCATGGCGCTTTGAGCGATACCACAAAGGCGAAGAGTATCGCCATGTGGACTGGATTTTCTATCACGACCGTCTCTCGAATACGGGTGGCTGTTCTAAATGGCGCCCTTGCGCTTAGGGCGCATGATGCACCTGTTCATATTTAATCTCCGACTGGCCGCATGTCTTTAGGCCACAGATACTCTTTGGTGAAGCTACGTTGCTATTTGTCATTCTCCGCTTGTTTCCCCCATTGTTCCTCTGCCGCGAGCGTGTGCGATGACCGATGACCTGAGGAGCCGCGTCGTGAGAGCGGTCGGTGCGACCAGCGTGGGCGGTTGGCTCGCCAAAGTGGTCTCTTTGCTTTCCACTCTTGTGCTCGTACGCTTGCTGACCCCCGAGGACTTCGGCTTAATGGCTATCGCGACCACCGTCGCTGGCTTTGTCGGTTTCTTCAACGAGGTCGGGATTGGTGCCGCTATTGTTCAGCGCAAGGAGGTTGGTGAGGGGGAAATCAATGGCTGCTTCGGGATCGCCTTGCTTGCGAGTGCCGCGCTTTGTGGGATCACCATAGCGATGAGTTGGCCTGCCGCGAGCTTTTTCGACATGCCCAAGTTGCAACCGGTATTGGCAATACTGGGGTTCGGCTTCTTTTTCGGCGCGCTGAATACGGTGCCAAGTGCATTGTTGCGGCGACAGCTGCGGATGCAGGCAGTTATGTGGAGAGGCGTTGTCGGCGCGATATTGCAGGCCATCGTTGCCATTCCTGTCGCCTGGCTTGGCTGGGGCTACTGGGCATTGGTATTCGCTTTCTTTGTTGGACAGACAGTGACGATGATTTGGCTGTGGCTCGCTGTCGACTGGCGCCCGACATTCCCGATGCGACTACGCGAGGGCGCATCATTGCTCAACTACGGCCTCAGCGTGACCTACACGCGAGTGCTGTGGCACCTGTATATGAACGTCGATAAGATAATTGTTGGCAAGCTGCTCGGCGCCCAAGCGGTCGGCGTCTATGATGTTAGTCGCTCGCTGGTTAGCCTGCCGACTTCGCAGATAACAGGCTTGGTGACCAGCGTTGCGTCGCCGGTTTTTGCGCGGGTACAGAACGACGTAGAACGTCTGGGCGCAGTGTTGTTGCGCTTCACCGGCGGACTTACCTATCTGACTGCCCCGGCGCTTCTCGGTATCGCTGCCACTGCGCCAGAGTTGGTCTCGGTGTTTCTGGGCCCGAAATGGGTGGCAGCCGTTCTGCCAATGCAGGCACTGTGCGTCAGCGAACTTGTTGCGGCTACCGTCAGCAATCTACAAGCGCAGGTTCTTATTTCAACCGGTCGCGTGAATGAACTTGTTCGCTTCACCTCGCTATGTGCGGTCGTGATGCCGTTGGCGTTAGGAGTTGGTGCTTGGCAGGCTGGCCTGGTTGGAACCGCGCTGGCTTGGGCGTGTGTGTATCCGCTTTTAAGTGTTCTGCTTGTGAGGAAGGCGCTGCGTGCTTGCGGACTCAAGGCCGGGCAATTGTGGCGCGTCATGCGACAACCACTGTTCGGCGCATTGTTGATGGTAGCCTGCGTGCAGGCAAGTCGTGCAGGGCTGCACGTACTGAATGCGTCAGATGTCGTGGTGCTAGGTGTGAGTATCTCTACCGGGGTTCTGACCTATCTGGGTTACGTGGCGTTCTTTGATCTTCGCGGCCTGGCTGAAGCCCGGCAGGTGCTAACCGACTTCGGTGTCCCAACTCGATACCTTGACCGCTGGCCCTTTAACCGCGCGCTTCCTTGATGTTGGTGAGGGAGATGTTGAGTTGCCCAAGCCGAACAACTTCATCGACTCCCGGCAAGCGTTGTGCTGCATATTTCAGGCTGGCATCTACATAAGTACTAAGTCCGCGCAATTTCTCACGAGCGACCACGCATGCAAGTCGATAGAATACTGTTTGGCGCCGGGCTGGATTGGTGCACGCAGCAGGATCTCCGCATTCGAAATCCATACTGCAATAAGTTATTAATATTGATATTTTTGGCTTTTCATAGATTCTCAGATGGTTCCTGGGCGGTTCCGATAGAATATACACTAACGGCCTGAGAAATGGCGCGGCGGAGACGAGGAGTTTTTGCTATAAGGAAGTGCATGGAAATTATAGAGTTGACTCATCTTCTGGCATATGATGGCCAACCGCAGCGGCGCTGGGGTGCACGGCTAGTGTTTGGTGCCACTGTTAATGCTGAAAGCCAGGCAGGGTTGATGAGCCGTGGTCAGGAGTGGATCGATATGGCTTCCTTCGGCGAATGCTCCGAAGGTCTGTCTTGGCCTTCGGGTCGGTTCGCTTTGGGGGCGGGGGGCTGAGCGCGCTATGGAATGGGCGATTGTGGTTGGCGGTGGTCTGAACGCGCTTGGTGTCGTGCGCAGCTTGGGGAGTGCAGGCGTTCGGGTGGCTGTGATGTCAAAGGGGGCGTCGTCGCTCCCGATGCGGTCACGCTTTGCGCGGCGCTGCGTGGGTCGAGTGGACTACGAGAAGTTACCGGAGCGTCTCGTAGACCTTGCAAATGACTTGGGTGGCCGGCCCGTCCTGTTTCTTACAGAGGAAGAAGCGGTGCACGTCGTCTCGCGGGCGCGCGATGAGCTTGCCCCTTTGCTACGTCTGCGTTTTGGCTCCCACGATGCCATGCTGGCGCTGACCCATAAGGATGGAGTGCAGCAATTGGTCGATCGGCATGGTCTGCCGATTCCGGGCGCCTGCCGGCTACGCGAGGCAGCCGACCTGACGCAGCTCGACGCGCTGCGATACCCCTGTGTTCTTAAGCCGGGCTTCAAACACGCTGGTTACGGCGCGCGCTTCAAGAAGGCCTATATCGTCCTGACGCCCGCCGAAGCGAGGGTCTTGTTCGACCAGATATCCCCGGTTCTACCCGACTTGATCGCCCAGGAATGGATCGAAGGCGGTGACGATGCCATCTACTTTTGCCTGCAGTACATTGGGGAGAATGGCCAGGCGGTGGCAAGTTTTGCCGGTCGCAAGCTGCGCGCCTGGCCACCACAGGTCGGTGGTACAGCCAGCTGCATTGCCGCCCCCGAGGTTGATGAGGAGCTCGGCGCGTTGACGGAGGGTTTCTTTAGCGCCGTCGGCTTTCGGGGCATGGGCGCCATGGAGTACAAGCGCGACACTCGCGATGGACGCTTCTATGTCGTTGAGCCTACTGTCGGGCGCACCGACTTTCAGCAAGAGGTAGCAACGATCAATGGCAATAACCTCCCGTATGCTGCTTATTGCTACGAATGCGGCCTACCTGTTTTGGCGCCGCGACCTATGCCCCCGACGATCTGGCGTGAGCCAGTCACCGATCGCTGGTCGCAGCAGGTCCAAGGCACTCATCCGGCCTTTGCTGAGCACAAGGTGGTCGACGCTTACTGGCGCCCGTCGGATCCCGCACCCTGGTTGCGTGTGATGTGGTCGCGCGTTTGGCAGCGTTTGGCGCGAGCCAAACCAAGAAGCCGACAGTGACAGCGCGCTTGGGCTTGGGATTGCGTGAATGGGGGTTGGCGGAACTGTTGGCGGGCCTGCGCGGCGCATGCGGCTTGATCAATCGCTTGGCGGCCGAGCAGGCCTTGGCACAGTGGTTTGGTAACGCGTATCAGCGTCATGTGGTGGTCCTGAACGCTGGTCGGAGCGCGTTGCAAATGGCATTCGATTGCCTGAAAGCCGAGTTCCCTAACCGAACCCAGGTTGTCCTGCCTGCGCTGGGCTGTCCCGCACTTACGCTGGCTGTTCGGGCTTGCGGACTGCAGCCGGTGTACGCGGACATTGGCAGCGATCTCAACACGCCGACGGCCAGTGTGAAAGCGTGCCTAGGCCCGAGGACCCTGGCCTTGGTAGTGGTGCATGCGTACGGTTTTGCCGCCGATGTCGGTGGCCTGAGTGCACTTTGCCGAAGCGCAGGCGTTGCGCTGATCGATGACTCTGCGCAGCGCGTGGACCCCTTATCAGGGCTGGGGGCCGGCGGCGACTTCGGCGTATTCAGCTTCGCGCAGTCGAAGAGCGTGGTTAGTGGTATTCGCGGTAGCGGTGGCGTGCTGTTGGTAAACGACGAGCGCTACCTGTCGGCAATTACCGCTCGCTACCGACTGCTTCCGACGGCATCAGGTCGAAGGCTGGCTTGGCTCGAATTCCTCGTGTCGCCACATGCGCACGGCCTGGCGTACTACCTTGCGCGCTTGGACTGGATGCTTGGTGGCGGTGCAACGCTCGTCCCAACGCGTATTGGCGCGCTGGATGCGTCCATTGCTCTGCAACAACTCGCTACGCTGGAAACCCGTCGCGGCCGACGGCTTACTCAGCTTCAATGGTACAGCCGGGCACTGTGTGCGGCTGGCATCCAGGCCCCGCAACTACCAAGCGGACGTGTTGCCGGGTATCTGGCCCGGCTCCTGGTGCGCGTCCCTGGCGACCAGCGCGCGGCGTGCCGCCGCGCGCTGCATGCGGCCGGCTTCGCTACCCGATTGCCCTATGCATTGCCGGAAGGCGCCGCCGCGGACAGCTACCCGGAAGCCGGCCGCGCCGCTGCCGAGTTGCTGGAGTTGCCCCTGAGCACGCGCTTGACCGAAAACGACGTTCAGTGCATTGTCGCCACGCTGGCGCCGATCCACTGTGCCTCCTCAATCTAGATTGGCAGGACCTACGCATGAAGCACTACTGGCAACTGATCCGCGACCACTTGGGCTGGTCGCTTGGACCCGAACGGCAGCTGGAAGAGCACCTGCGCGCCGCCATCCACTGGCTGTTGCGCGCCCAGGAGGCGACGCCGGACGATGGAGTGGCACATAGCTACGACCTGCGGCGGCGTAGGTGGCATGCCTCGTACCCGGAGACAACCGGCTACATCATACCCACGCTGATCGACTACGCCGAGCTTTTCGATGCACCGGAGTGTCTGATAGCCGCGGTTCGCATGGCCGATTGGGAGATTGCGGTGCAACTGCCCGATGGCGGCGTACGCGCGGGCACTATGGATGCCGAGGTGGTGGTACCGACCGTTTTCAACACCGGGCAGGTCTTGTTTGGCTTTGCACGGGCCTACGTCGCCACGCGTGAGCCTAGATTCGCCACCGCGCTGCGCCTCGCCTCTGACTGGCTGGTCGATGCCCAGGACGCTGACGGCTCCTGGCGACGGTTCCCATCGCCGTTTGCGCCGGGCTCCGACGTCAAGGCGTATAACACGCGGTCGGCGTTCGGTCTGGTTAGAGCTTGGCAGGCCCTGGGGGAAACACGCTGGCTACGGGCCGCGGATGCCAATGCTGCGTGGGCGTTGTCGACGGCACTGCCCAACGGTTTCCTGCCGCACAACTGCCTGACCGCCAACCCCGCGCCTCTAACACACACCCTGGCCTACGCGATGCGCGGGCTGATGGAGGTGGGCGTGGCGACGGACAACAGTCGCTATCTCGATCACGCCATTCGCATGGCGGAAGCAATAGCGCTGGGGCAACGCGCTGATGGCGCCGTGCCTGGCCGCTACGACACGAACTGGCAACCCGCCGCGACCTGGACCTGCCTGACAGGTAACTCGCAGTTGGCGATCAACTGGCTTCGTCTGGGACGTATCACTGGTGAGAGGCGGTTCGAGCAATACGCGCTGGCCGCCAACCGCTTCAACATGCGCGCACAGGATCTCGATCAGCGTGATGCAAACCGCGCCGGCGCACTCAAAGGCTCGCATCCAATTGACGGTGATTATTTAATGTGGAGGTACCCGAACTGGGCGACCAAGTTCTTCGCCGATGGCCTGATGCTGCAGCTGCGCCCCGACGTTGACAACCTAGGATGAGAACGGCGGGTAGAGTGAACGTGATAGTGCGGGTGGGATGACGTGATGCGTGTGCTGCTTCTCAATACGGTCAGTGGCCGCAACTTGGGCATCGTGCGATGCTGCCCAACGTCGTGCGTCTAGCTCGCCGCCATTACCCAGACGCTTTCATACGCGTGAGTGCCGACCCGCCAGCATGGCTCGTGAAAGAGTTCCATCTCGAGAGTGTTCCGGCGCTGATTTACCTGTGGGGCCGCTGGCACGCGGCAGCGGTCGCAAGTGGTAGTTTGTTTCAACGCTTTATGCAATCGGCTGCACTGCTCTATAGGTTAATACACTATCGCAACAAAGGATGCATGAAAATGTTTAAATATTTGAGACTGAGCCCATGCTCTCCCGCAATTTCCCTGTCACGCGTGGCGGTCATTCTGATTCTGCTGGCGGTGAGTACATCAGGCGTAGCCGCGGTCGGAAACCATACGGAAGCGGAAGTGGCGATGCTTCCCCCCTATTGCCGACTTGTATTTAATAATGGGAGGGGGACAGAAAACTCTCCATCGCCAGCTGCGAGACCATGGTTGGCAGTGATGGGAAATATGCTCTGGCATATACATCATTATTGCTATGGGCAGATCATTTGGATGCGTGCCATGCGACACAATACACCATCGCACACGAGACGGAATCTGCTAAACAGCGCTATCAGCGAGTACGATTACGTTATCAAGCACAGCCCTGACAACTTTATATTGCTTCCGGAAATCCTTACTCAAAGCGGTGACTTGGCTCTGCTTCTTTCCGATGCCGCGAAAGCCAATGAACTGTTTGCTCGCGCCCGAGCATTGAAGCCTGATTACTGGCCAGCTTATTCGCACTGGGCCGATTACTTGATTAGATCCGGAAAGCGGAGTGATGCAAAGCAGTTGGTAAGTTTGGGTCTCAAGTACAGTCCGCACGCCAAAGTGTTGCGTGAGCAAGACCGCTTGCTGGGTGGCAACCCCTCCAATATTTTAGCAGCACCAGATCCCGGAGAGCGGGAAGGTGCATCCGACGCGGCTACGGTTCCGCCGATCAAGGAACAAGAAACCGCTTCCGAAAGTGCGGCGAACCGCTCGTCGGCTGCGAGTGCTGCCCAGTGACTCGGGTATCTGGACTGTTCCAAAGCCAAGAGTCGACTGTCGCCTGTGGCGTCGGGTGTGTTCGCTTCAGATGCATCGTCGACCGCCTGAGTTCTAGAGGAAACCTTATCGTTCGCTCCCTTGCCTTGTCAGGGCGCTTGATACAGCCACACTTGCGGCGGGCAGAACTGCCTGAAACCGAGAACAAAAGTGACCGAGGCCAGCAGTCGCGCCGAGAAGCGGAGAGGCCGGCAGGGGGCTGGCTGCAAAGCCTACAGAGGCACGTATGAAACGCATTCTGATGATTGCTTACCATTTTCCGCCGCTGGCGGGAAGTAGCGGCATCCAGCGTACGCTGAGGTTTGTACAGCATCTACCGAGCTTCGGCTGGCAGCCCTTGGTGCTTACTGCCAATCCGCGCGCCTATGAGCGTACAAGTGATGACCTTATGGGAGAAGTGCCCGCGGATGCTATCGTCCACCGCGCTTTCGCCCTAGACGCAGCCCGTCACCTCTCCCTGCGCGGTCGTTACCTCGGATCGATGGCTCGGCCAGACCGTTGGATCAGCTGGAAGTTCGACGCCGTTCGTGTTGGTCTGCGAATGATAAAGACCTATCATCCGGACGCCATCTGGTCTACCTATCCGATCGCTACCGCGCACATGATCGGAGCCGAACTTCATCGGCGCACCGGGGTTCCATGGTTGGCGGATTTCCGGGACCCCATGGCACAGGAGGGGTACCCGGCGGATCCGCGTACTTGGCAGAGCTTCAAAGAGATAGAGATGGAAGCGGTACGAAATGCGGATTTCAGCCTGTTTACGACCCCGGGGTCGGCACGGGTCTATCGCCAGCGCTACCCCGAGGCTGCGGAGCGCGTAGTGGTGCTGGAGAACGGTTACGACGAAGAGAGTTTCTCCGTCGTGGCACCGAAAGGCGAACGGACGGCTCCAATCAATCCCGGCTGTGTCACCTTGCTGCATAGTGGTGTTGTTTATCCGTCAGAGCGCGATCCAACGCAGCTTATCGTTGCGCTGCGCCTCTTGAACGATGGCGGCGAGATTGCCGTTGGTGAACTAAAGATCCGCTTCAGGGCTGCTGGCCATGAGGCGTTGCTCACTCAACTCGCGCGGACGCACGGGGTTGAGGATTTCATCGAATGCTGCCCACCCGTCGCCTATCGCGAAGCGCTGAGTGAAATGCTGCGGGCCGATGGCTTGCTGGTTATGCAAGGTGCCGGCTGCAATGAGCAGATTCCCGCAAAAATCTATGAGTATCTGCGGGCGCGGCGACCGATCATCGCACTTACCGATCCTGCTGGTGATACCGCAGCGGCGTTGGCGGCTGCTGGGGTACAGGACATCGCGCCTCTTGATCTGGCTCCGGCAATCGCTGGCCAGCTCCTCCAATTCGTCAACGCTGTGAAAAGGTCCGAGATAGCTCTCCCGAGTTCCGAATCTGTTCGCCAAGCCTCACGTTGGGAGAGAACAGCGGAACTGGCCAGGCTTCTTGATTCAGTGGTGTCGCGTCAACTTGCTGTCGGGGAAGAAGGCCCACAGTCCAAGGCGCGGATTCGACCCGGCGGCGAACGCGTTGGATGACGGTATCACTACATCGATTGGCTGCCCGACAAAAGACTGAGCGTTATAAATGCCAATTTCTGCCTCGGGTGATTTGTCGTAGGAGTTGTGAGTTGGCTTTACTCGCGCCGCGCAGGCGCGTGAGGACGCGTTCGATCGCCGTTGAGCGCGCCCCCTCCGTTTCGCTCTCGGAAAGCACTTGGAGCCAACTTTGTGCGTGCGCTTCGCACGAGGAAAACTCGTGCACGCCCTCTGTACCACGAAGCAGTTCGTAGACCGGATAACTCGGAAACGTCGCTTCCCAACCGGGCGAAACGGTTACAGGCTTGCAAAACACGAGCGGCTCCAGGATGTTGTGGTTCACGCCAACGTAGCAGACGGTGCTTGTCGCGTAGAAATCCCTGAGTTCACCTATGGTGTCGAGGATCAGCACCTGTATGTCGGATGCGAGTGGTATGTTCGCAATGCGGCTCCGGAAGAGGTGGCGCAACGCGCGCTTCCGTAGCGACGCTTCCAATTTGGCGATCATTTTCATGTTTTCTGGGTGTCTCGGCGCGAGCACCAGCAGCGCATTCGGAATTTTCTCGCTCACGATGCCAAAAGCATCAAGCACCAAGGCCTGGCCGGCGTCGTCGGTGACACAGCCGGCGACAACGCAAGGGCGTCCACCGTCGATAATGCTGCGCAGGATAGCTTCACTGCGCTTCCCCCGCGGGGAGAAATCCTGCCGTACGACGGCGTCGAACTTGCTATTGCCGGTTACGTGCACGCTGGCCGGATTTGCACCTGCGGCGATCAGATTTTGACGCACGTCTTCGTTCTGCACCGTGATCAAATCCATCAGGCTCAGGTAGTCGCGACTGAAGAGGCGGTGTTCGATGGCGTCCAGGCGTGAAGATGGAGCGTAACCGTACGTCCAGCCGTTAATAATAGCGACTGCGGCTCCATGGCGTTTCGCTGCGTGGATGGCCGCAAACGGCAAGCGGCATGGCGCATCGGACAGCAGGCACGGGATCTCGGCGATCAGGAGCAGCCGTGGCGGGGTGGCAACAAACAGACGATCAACGTCACGAACCGTACCATCCATCTCGTAGACATGCGCATCCGGATATTTCGCACAATAACTTTGGCGGTAGATCGTCCGGTCAGTGAGGAGTGTGACGGGAGTAGGTGCCATCTCCGCGATAAACGGCCTCAGGAATGGCTCGATTGCATTCAGTTCTCCGATTGTCGAGACGTAAATCCAGATCGATTCCCTACCCGGGCCAAAAGCTGGGGGAGCGTTTGTGCGCCCGCTTGCTGGCGCGCTTCGCAGACGGCTCCTGGTGTTGCTGGCCGTCTCGAGGAAGCGAAAGAGCAGCCATTTGAGCATCAGCCAGAAACCGGTGGCTTTGGTGCCAGGGATGGGCCGGTCCGAGCCCTGAGTGTTTGGCCGTTTTCTTTTCATCGCTATCGCCTCGGCTAGACTACACCGGCTCGGTACAGGTCGTGCATGTTGAATGCGCCGACGAGTTTGGAGTCGCCGCCCACAGAGGTGGGTCCCTGAACACTCATCGGGAGGCGCCTTCATTCGTTGGCTGGCCGGCGACGCCGGCCGAACTGTTCAGCCCGAGCTCTTGTGCATGCTGCAGCACCAGCGCCGCCAGCTGTTCCGCAATCAGACGATTGCCCGCGGCATTGGGGTGGTCGTCCCAGGCCGCGATGCGCAGCGAGTCGACATCGCGACCGCGCCAAAGCTCGAGCAGGTCGAACACCAGCATGCCCGCTTTGGCCGCGTCCCGCAGCGCCGGCACGTCGTACTCGGGGGGCGGCCCGACGACGTCGAGTGCCAGGAAGACAGGTACGGCGCCTTGGCCACGCACACTCTGCGCCATCTGTTCAAGCGTCGCCCGGACGAGGAGATCGGCCGAACGGCGCAGACGTTGCTCGGCTTCGGGCCAGGGCATTCGCGTCTTTACGCCGACTAGATCGGCCAGCGCTCGGCCGAAGTCGAATGGTACCGGTACCCCGTCGTAGCCCAAGGCAGTTGCTCCTGTGTCATGCAGCACCCGATTCAGGCCAGCGAAGGGCGCCTTCTGGTGATTCGCGATGGTCTTCAGCAGGTGCTGAATCATCGGGGCAGCGAGTCGCGGTGAGTCGGTGAATACCACGACATCCGGTTGGAACTTGAGGACCTTTTCTTCCAGCATGGCGAGTTGCTGGGTCAGGGTGTACGCGGCGACGCCGAAATTGAGCACCTCAACTGTGTGGTCTGGCGCGACCGTATCGGATGCGTTCAGTTTTTGCTCCAGGAATCGCGGAAAGGTGTCGGCGTCGGCCACGCCCGAGCCCATCACGTAAGACGGGCCGAGCAAAGCAATCCGGTAGACGCCGGTCGGCTTGGCCAGCGTACGCTCGCGGTCGCGCATTCCCCAGGCATTGGTCGTCAGCACTTGGTCGTCGAACATGACGCTGACGTTTGAAAGCAGTTCGCCACGGATAAAGTCGTCGCGCATATGGTAAGCGCCGGCTTTGCCCAGGTTCACCCAGTGCGCCGGCTTTTGCGCCGTGACGCCCCATAACTGCGCGCTCATGCGGCTCTGGTTGTCGAGGTTCTCGTAGTAGCCTTTCTGTTGCAGGGCAGCATCCCGGGCGTTGAGCGTTGAGCGCTGCACTGAGGCCACTGTTGACGCGAGTAGCGGCGCCACCGGTGCGTACCAGTCACGTGCGCTGAGTCCCAGCAAAGCGAGCAGCCCTAGCAGTGGGGTGAGGTTCATCCAGCCAAAGCGTGAGGCCGCGCCAGCCCTGCCGGCATCGAGGTTCTGCCATGGGCGACCGGCGACTGCCAGGGCGAGCGCCAGCACGCCTGCGAGCACAAGCAGCTGCTGGATCGAGGTGTTTGTCGCGGCGGTCCACATCAGCAACCAGGTAACCAGCGACTGGGCGCTCCAAAGCGACCACAGGATGCAGATTGCCGTGAAGGTCGCGACCGTGCGCCAGGCGAGCGAGAAGCTCCAGCGTGCCGGCGCAGCGCCGAGCTTGCGCGGACGCGAGCGCTTCATTTCGCGCAACGCGCCAACGACCACCAGCGTGCCGAGAAAACCCCAGAACAAGCCGTCCTGCGCTTCGAGCGGAAAGCCGCCGCGCAGCCAAAACCACTGATAGGAGTGCAGTAACCAGGTGCCGGCAAAGACGACGATGGTCGCTCCCACCAGAGCCGGATTGGCGCCGAATCGCTTCAGCCGGAAGAAGCTGGGGTAGTACACCAGCTTCATCATGAAATCCTTCCAGTAGATGTTGATGCGGCGCCAGAAGTCGGTGAAGCTGGAGGCGAGAAAGTACAGATGGTGGGTCTCTGGCAAGCGGAAGCCGAACAGGTAGAGCACGCCGCAGATCAGGTGGAATTGGCCAGAAACGCGAAGGTAAAGAAGGAAGGTCGCCACCAGAAACTGCACCAGGTCGCCCAAGGTGTGCAGTTCCATGGCGTCGCCGCTCAGGAAGACATAGACGTAGCGGTACAGGATCAGCTGGATCAAGCCGCGAACGATCCACTTGATGCCGGTTTCGTAGATGGAAACGGCATCGTGATCGTAGTAGTTGCGCCGAAAACTCAGGTAATCGACGACCGGAAACAGCGGGAAGCAGACATTGGGGAGCATGAAGAAATAGGCCAGAGTGCGGGCAACGGTCGGCCGCTTCTCGTCGTGCTCGAGGGCGTGCAGGTACAAGGCCAGTCGGAACATGAACATCGAGCCAAGAATCGGCCAGATAGCCACCGACCAGGGCCCCTGCACGATTTCGGCCCGGAACAGCGCGAACAGCGACGCGGTTAGCAGCAGCAACCCAACACGAGCTGCCAGTCGCCAGGGCAGATGACAGATGGCGATCAACACCAGGCCGAGCGCGATCAGCCAGGTGCCGTCGGCAAGTCCGAAGGCCACCACGATGGCCGCCAACGACAGAGCGACGAAAAATCCCAGGCGATACTGCATGGGGAGCAAGGCATGGATCACGAAGCCACCACAACCCAGCGCCATGACATTGAAAAAAGTGCGGCTTTCCAGCTGGTAGCGCGAGATCACGAGCAGCATCAGCGCCAGTTCGACACAGACCAGCAATAGTCGCCAGTTGCCGCCGGAAAGCGTTCGAGCGTCGGTCGCGGGCAATGCAGCGGGCGCCGTGGAAACGGCGGGCGCGGATGTATTTCGGGTGGTCATGACACTTCCGTCAGATGTAATTCGTGAGAGGGATTGGTCGAGCCTTTACAAACCGAGCCAGCGTCCGATGATGTTGCGCTGCATTTCACTGGTGCCGGAGTACAGCGTCGAGCCGATCGCGTCGCGCAGCGCACGTTCGACGTCATACTCTTCCATGAAGCCGTAGCCGCCGTGCAGTTGCACCGCGTCGAGCGCCGTCTTGACCAGCGTTTCGCTGACGAACAGCTTGGTGACTGCCGCGTCGAGCGAGATGCTTCGCGATACCGTGAGCCGCGACGCGGTACGGTAGACCAGCAACCGCGCCGCCTCCAGCTGAACCTTCATGTCGGCGATCTTGTGCGCCACCGCCTGAAACTTGCCGATCGTCTGGCCGAACTGCGAGCGCGTTCGTGCGTAGGTGATCGAGGTTTCCAGCAGGCGCTCGATGGTGCCGACGTGTGCCGCAACGAGCAGTGAGCGTTCCCAGTCCATCGCTGTGCCGAATACGCTGGCGCCGCCACCAACGCTGCCGAGCACCGCTTGGTCCGAAAGCAGGACATCCTCAAACACCAACTCGCCGACCGGCGAAGTGCGCAGGCCCATCTTGGCGAACTTCTGGCCGGCCGAGAATCCCGCCACCCCGCGTTCGATCAGGAACGCCGTAACGCCGCCGTGAAAGCCTTTTTCAGGGTCGGTGACTGCGAACACGACGACCACGTCGGCCACCGGTCCGTTGGAGATGAAGGTCTTGCTGCCGTTGAGGCGCCAGCCGCTACCAGTGCGTTCGGCGCGCAGCCGCATGGCGAAGGTGTCCGAGCCCGAATCAGGTTCGGTAATGGCGTGCGCACCGACCAGTGTGCCGTCGCACAGACCGCCGAGGTAGCGTTCCTTCTGGGCTTCGCTACCGTGTTTCCAGACGGGCACGACACAGGCCAGAACATGGGCGCAGATCGAGAACACCAGACCGCCATCGCTACAGCCGTAGCCCAGGGCCTCGAGGGCGATCGCGCAGCTCAGCGGGTCGGCGCCGACGCCACCGTATTCGTCCGGTGCCGGCAGTCCGAGCAGGCCGACGGCGGCGCACTGTCGCCACAGGTCGCGCGGGAAGGTCTGCGTCCGGTCACGCTCGATCACTTCGTGGTTGAGCTCGCCGCGGGCGAACTTGATGATGCTGTCGCGCAGCAACTTCTGCTCACTGGTGAAGTTGAAGTCCATCAGCCTAGCTCCTTCAGTCGCTGGTAATTGATCTTGTCGGTCGAGGTCTTGGGCAGGCTGTCGAACCAGGTGAACTTGTCGGGGATCATGTACAGCGGCAGGTTCTCGGCGCAAAAGCGCTTGATTTCGATCAGCGAAGGCCGCTTCGCCTCGTGGCTGCTGAGGAATGCTGTGATGCTCAAACCGGCCAGCTCGTCGGCGAAGGCAACCACAGCCACTTCCTTGACCTTGGCGTGGCGGTACAGGCCCGCTTCGATTTCGCCAAGTTCGACCCGGTAGCCGCGGCGCTTGACCATGCGGTCGCGCCGGCCAAGGTAGGTGTAGCAAGCATCCTCGGCTTCGGTCACGATGTCGCCGGTGCGATACCAGGCGGTACCGTCGGCATCCTTGAAAAACCCCGTGCTCGTCTGTTCGGGCAGCGCCCAGTACCCGCGCATCACACCTGGCCCGGCGATGCACAGTTCTCCTTCACTGCCGCGTGTCACTACGGTACCGTCTTGGTCGAGCACACGAGCGCGCAGATGCGAACAGACCTTGCCGATCGGGTAGGGCGTGTTGCGTTCGGGCGGTACCGGCAAGGGCACTTCGTGCCAGGTGCAGACATTGGTCTCGGTCGGACCGTAGAGATTGAAGTAGCGTGGTCTCGGCCAGAGCTCGCAGAGCGCGCGCAAGTGCTTGACTGCAAACACTTCTCCGGCAAATAATACTTGGCGCAAACTGGAGTAGTCGTGTTTTGCGAGGCCGCCGAACTGCGCCAGCAAAGCCAGGATAGAGGGTGCGGAGTACCAGATTGAGATGCGCTCGTCGGCAATCAGCTGCGCCAGGCGCGGCGCATCCTTGCCGATGTCCTCGCCGATCAACACCAGGGTCGCGCCGTGCTTCAGGCATACGTGGATGTCGAGGATCGAAAGGTCGAAGTGAAACGGCGCATGCGATGAGAAGCGATCGGCTGCCGTTGGAGAAAAACTCTCGGAGCACCAGTCGACGAAGCTCACGGCATTTTCGTGCGACAGCATCACGCCCTTCGGCTTGCCAGTCGATCCCGAGGTATAGAGGATGTAGGCCAGGTCGCCGGGATCGCTGCGCACGCTGCTGACGCCGGGCGCGCTTGCGCGCTCGTCGGCCGCGTCCAGTGCGGCGCGCAACCCGGCCCCGCCAACCAGCGATCCATTAACGGCAATCACCGTCGGCTCAGCGCTCCTTTCTTCCAGCGCGGCGCCGAGCTTGTCGGCCAGTGTCGCGTCGACGACCACCACTTTGACTGCGCAGTTGTCCAGGATGTATGCGCCGCGCGCCGCTGGCGCACCGGGGTCGACCGGAACGTAGGCTGCACCCGCCTTGATCGCACCCAGGAGCGTTGCTACTGAGTCGATCGACTTGCGCAGGTAGATGCCGACCCGGTCGCCGCGGCCGACGCCGAGCTGCGTTAGCCGGTCGCGCAGACGATCGGACAGAGCGTCGAGTTCGCCGTAGCTGATGGAGCCCTGGCCCGGCTCAACGACGGCCACCGCCTGGGGACTTTGCCGCGCGCGGGTGATAAGGGCGTCGTGCAGGCAGGTGATGGCTCTCATCACGCTGCGGACGGGTTCTTGGTGCGGAGTAAGCGCACGATGCTGACCAGATCGTCGAGATTCTCCTTGTCAACCTCGTGCGGCTCGAAATTGACGCCGTACTGCTCTTCAATAAACATGACCAGCTTGAGCGTGGCGATCGAGTCGAGGATGCCGCCGCTGATCAGTGGCGTCGTCTCGGTAAGTTCATCGGGATCTTCGCCGGGGAGGAACTCCTCCATGATGAAGTTTTTGATTTTCTGCATGAGCTCGTCGGACATTGTTTGCCTCCTGAATGGGTCGGGATTGTGGGTGAAAACCTGTGCTGCGCTTCCCTCAGTTGTTCGTCTGCCAAGGGTTTGGTTTTATGCTGCCTGTGTTTCCTGATGTGGCTTGCTGAGCCAGCTCCTCACGAACTGAGCCAGCGATCGGCAACCGAGAGTGGAATGCTGCACTTTCGATTGTTGAACACCTTGATGTACGTGACGTTCGCATGTTGGCATGAGTTACGTAGCGAATATCATGCTCCCTCTGGTTCTTGCGTTCTCTCCATCGCTATCGCCTTGGCTAGACTACACCGGCTCGGAACAGGTCGTGCATGTTGAATGCGCCGACGACTTTGGAGTCGCCGTCCACGACGATGAGGCCATTGATTCGATACTGCTCCATATATTTCAACGCTTCCGCAGCGAGTTGGTCCGGGCCGATGGTATGAGGGGTAAGGACCATTACCTTGCCGACCTGCACCTTGCGGATATCGAGTCCTTTCGCGATAACGCGTCGCAGGTCTCCATCCGTGAAGATCCCCAGCAGCTGATCTGTCGAATCCATCACGACCGCTACGCCAAGCCCACCGCTCGTTATGACGGTGAGTGCATCGGGGAGGAGCGTGTCGTCGGTAACCCTGGGCAACGCCTGGCCGTCGTGCATTACGTCGGCGACCCTGACGAGTAGCTTGTGTCCTAGGCTTCCGCCCGGGTGCGAACGGGCGAAATCGTTAGCGCCGAAGCCGCGAGCTTTCAGCAGCGCGAGGGCAAGTGCGTCACCCAGAGCCAGTGCCGCAGTCGTGCTGGAAGTTGGTGCAAGGCCAAGGGGGCCTGCCTCACGTTCGACAGCTGCGTCGAGGTGGATGTTGGCCTGTCGCGCGAGGCTCGAGCGGGCATTGCCGGTCATTGCGATCAGTTTCGCCCCGTGACGTTTGAGCAACGGCATGATCAGGAGCAACTCGTCGCTCTCGCCGGAGTTGGAGAGCGCGAGCACCACGTCATCAGGCTGAATCATGCCGAGGTCACCATGGCTTGCTTCGGCGGGGTGGACGAAGAATGCCGGCGTGCCGGTGCTTGCCAATGTCGAAGCAATCTTGCGTGCCACATGGCCGGACTTGCCAATGCCACTGACCACCACGCGTCCTGTGGCGTTGAGGATCACGCGCACGGCCTCGACAAAGCCGCCGTCGAGCCGACTGATAAGCGCGTGCACCGCCATCGCTTCAGTTTCGAGCACTTCGCGCGCCACGGCAAGCGTTTCATCGGCGTCGAGATCAGCCTCCGTACGGGGGGGGGTCATAGTCAGTCGTCCCTTTCAAATTTTTTTATGTTCATGGCCGGGAGAAACCTGCGTCGCGTCGGCTACCCGCGTTAGGGGTTCCCATCCGCAACGCGTCAACACTTCGAACCCGCAGCATTTTCAGTAAAACGCGGCACCACAAACTGGCCCGGTCGTTCGCCGGTGAGTTGGTCACTGTGTGCGTACCTTCAAGCGATGTGGAGCGGGGCGAACGACTTTACAAGATCGTCCAGCGCCTTCAGTTGCGTCAGAAAGGGTTCCAACTGCTCCAGCGGCAGGGCGCTGGGGCCGTCACACTTGGCGGAGTCAGGGTCGGGGTGCGCCTCCAGGAAAATACCCGCCAGGCCTACTGCCAACCCAGCACGAGCCAACTCGGCCACCTGCTGGCGTCGTCCGCCCGACGCCGCGCCGCCCGCCTCCCGCTGCTGCAGTGCGTGCGTTACATCGAAGATGATGGGCAGGTTATTGCACCCCTTCTTCATCACAGCAAAGCCCAGCACGTCGACCACCAGGTTGTCATAACCGAAGCAGGTCCCGCGGTCGCACAGGATGAGCTGGTTGTTACCGGCCTCTTTGAACTTTTCAGCAATGTGGACGACTTGTGACGGGCTCAGAAACTGAGGCTTCTTGATGTTGATGACTCGCCCGGTCCTGGCCATCGCCACCACCAGGTCGGTTTGCCGAGCCAGGAACGCGGGCAACTGCAATACGTCCACTACCTCGGCCACCGGCTTGGCTTGCCATGGCTCGTGCACGTCGGTGATCACCGGCACGCCAAAGTTCGCCTTGACGGCTTCGAAGATCCGCAAGCCTTCTTCCAGTCCTGGCCCGCGATAGGAGTGAATGGACGAGCGGTTGGCTTTGTCGAAGCTGGCCTTGAAGATGTAGGGAATGCCCAGCTTCTCTGTGACGCGCACATACTCGTCGCACGTTCGCAACGCGAGCTCGCGCGATTCAAGCACGTTGATGCCACCGAAGAGGACGAAACTGCGGGTATTGGCGATACGGATCGTTTCGTTTATGCGAATCAATGCTTTCTCCGATTTGGATCGCGTGGAGTTACCGGTAGCGGCTGCTCTATTCGCAGAAAACGCCCCTTGCACGGCGTCGTCTTCTGAGTTCGTTAGCATTTCAACACAAGAATAAGTGCATATCAGTGTTGCACTTCACATTCGAGGTTGGCTACTTGCACCTGACCCAGGAAAGATCCTGCTAAGTGTCTATGGTGCGCGCGCGAATTGCTGTCGACGCCATTCGGCAAGCTGCTTCAACAGCGGCCAGCGATAGACAGTCAGATGGTAGATCGCGCGCTTGTTTGCAGTCCATTTGGTATGCCAGTCCATCAGGCGGCCGTAGTACTCCAGGCGATCAATCACTTTTTCCCGGTAGAGCTGTTCCATCTCATCCTGGCAAAGAAGGAAGGCCGGCGAGTAGGACTGGATCGAGTCATCGTAGGTGGTTTTTAACACCACCAGCGTGCCGTTTCTTTGCAGGCAGAGGTTTGAGGCGACCACGCGATCATCGAACAGGTACTCATAAACCACAGCTTGGCCTCGCTTGGCAGCAGCTTCGAGGAGGTGTCCGTAGAAGCGTCCCTGACCATTGTCCCGATGAATCGCCGTTCCCTTCGCCGCTTTCCAGCCAGAGCTCTCCAACTCGCCATAGCGCTCGATCGCCGGCGCAATTTCTTCACAACGAGTCAATGTGCGCATTCGCCCTGTGATGCCCTCCGCTGCGAGTTTGTTTCTTTGTTTGCGCATGTTCTGCCGGAGGTTTTTCCCGCGGGCGCTCCAGTACTCCTCGAAGTTGCCGGTCAAGTCAATCCAGCCGGTTTCGATATAATCGGCGGTTTGGCTGTCGCTGGCATCTTCGCCTCGCGGCGTGAAGCGTGAATCAAGCTGGGTGACGGAAAGTGACAGGCAGAAGCCAAGCGGTCCCCTGCTCAGGCTGCGGGCGATGTCGTCCGGCGCTAGCCCGGCCTCAGCCACCCATGCGCCGAGCGGGATCTGGGATGGCTGAAATGTGCCCCAGCAGAACTTTCCGAGCGGAACAAGAATGAACATGGCTACTGTGACGTGAGCTTGCTGGCCTACCAGTAGTCTCTCGCGTCCGTCGCCAAAGATATCGAGTGCGGTGATCAGTGCCTCTGCGCTCAGAAACGGGAGGTCGCCACGCGCGGCGTTCAGCCGGTCCCATTCGCGCACGAGATCCGGCTTCTGCTGCAGCGCTGCTGCCGGCAGGTTTTTCCAGGTAAGGTGAGGAGAAGATGACATTTACGGGTTCGTCTTTCGGTGGTGTTCTACTGGGCAATAGCAGCTACCGGAACTTGTGGATTGGCAAGCAAGGTCAAGGTCGCAACAGCGGTAGCCGTGATGTCGGCCTCGCTCAAGTCCTGATGGCATAGAAACTGTAAGACATGATGACTCCAGGACGGGCCGAGATCGTCAGTCATCTGCGGTGTACCGGGCCAGATTCGGTCCCAGCGGAAAACCGGCAGTTCCTGCGATCGGAGCTCTTGATAGATGCGATCCGGCTCTTCGACCCACAACGGAAATACGTAGGGCACGGCACTTTCGTCTGTCCAGGGAAAAAGCTCTTTCACTTCGCGCATCGGCGCGAAGTGTCGGGCATAGAGCGCAAAGTTTTGCCGGCGCCTGGCAATGATCCGTCCACGAGGCAAGGTCGATTCCAGCGAGAGCGCTATCGACAACGGTGCTTGCACGATGCGCCCCATGTCACAGCTCTTCATCATGTCGTCGCCAACCGCAGGCGCATTAGTGTCACTGTGGTTTGCCCTCCCTCGAGCGAACGAATTCTTGAGCCGAAAGAATCCCGACAAAGCGCGGTTGATGCCGCTAAAACGTCCATGCCGAGTCGCCAACTCAAGTACGTCCACATAACCCTTGAGTTGCGCCTTGAAACTGGGCTGCGAAAGCGAGAGGGCCTTGACTGTGTTCCCCGCTGAGGCCAGCACGCCGCCTTCAGGCACCGGGAAGAACTTGGACAGGCTGGCGGTAGCGAAGTCCCCCCACGTCCCGACGGGTCGCTCCCCGGCATTGCCGAAGTAGCAGTGAGCGCAGTCTTCAATGAGCACAATCCGGTGCTCGTCACACCACTGCCGGACTTCAAGCAGTGATCGTGCGAGTCCGAAGTAGTGCGGCACGATTATTGCTCTTGCCCTGCTGGCCGTGAGCGCATCGACGGTATTCAGGTTCGGCAGGCCGTCAGCGCGTATCCCGAAATATCCTATTTTCAGACCGGCCAGAATTACGGGAGCGATCATCGTCGGGCAGTGATAACTTGGCGCCAGCACCAGGCTCTCGGGTTCGAGACGAAGTTGCAGGAGGGCCTGATAGATCGCAGCGCGGCCGCTCGTCGTAAAGACCGTGTGAGAGAGGTCGCCAATGCTGTGTACCGGCGAAGGCCGCTCTCTATTAGAGAAGCTGGACCAGTCCAGTACCGGGGTACGAGGCAGGGGCGGATGCAGTTTGTCAGGCGGCTTCATTAGGACGCAGGCAGAGTCTTGTCGTTAGGCGTGCGCAAAGGGGCGACACGGAAAATGGCCGTGGTTATCGACCTCGAACCATTGCGTTCGGTGGCTGCCGGCGCGCGCAGGTAAGGATGCACCCGGCCCTCCTTCATGCGATTACCTCGACGCAGGCGGGATGTCCGAGAAACGCCTGCGGGCTGGCTGTAAATCCATACGCACCCGATTGAAAGATGACCACCAGATCGCCTATTTCAGCCGTGGCAAGTTCCATCCGGTCAGCCAGCAGATCGAGCGGCGTGCACAGCGGGCCGACGACCGATACCGTTTCTTGCTCGCGCGACGCCATTCGATTACCGATGGCGACCGGGTAGTTCTTGCGGATCACCTGGCCGAAGTTGCCCGATGCCGACAGATGGTGGTGCAAGCCACCGTCGGCGATCAGGTAGCAATGCCCGCGTGAGATCTTGCGATCGACGATGCGGGTAACGTAGATGCCTGCTTCCCCGACCAGGTAGCGGCCCAGTTCGAGCACCAGTTCCGCTTTCGGGAGCTCCCGTGACGCGCGATCGACGATGGTCGCCAGAGCGGCGCCGATCGGTGCCAGATCCAGCGCCTGCTCGCCGGGGAAATAGGGGATGCCAAAACCGCCGCCGAGGTTAAGGAAACGGACCGGCGAGGGCGCTGCCGCCGCCAATCGCAAGGCAAGATCGAAACTCTTGCCCTGCGCCTCGACGATCGCCTCCGGTTTCAGGTTCTGCGATCCGGCAAACAGGTGGAAGCCTTCAAAGTTCAGTCCCGAACGGCCGATTTCGGCCAGCAGCTCGGGGACCTGCTCGGCGTCGACGCCGAATTGCTTGGCGCCGCCGCCCATTTTCATTCCCGAACTCTTCAGCTCGAAATCAGGGTTCACGCGCACTGCGATGCGTGCTTGGTGGCCTGTTTGCTCACTGATCGCGGCGAGTTCGCGCACTTCGCGAAACGATTCGATATTGATCAGGATGCCGGCGGCGACTGCCTGCCGCATCTCGGCGCGCTGTTTGCCCGGGCCTGCGAAGCTGGTTTCACGGGGATTTGCGCCTGCGTCGAGGGCGACCTTCAGTTCGCCGCCCGACGCGACGTCGATACCGTCGACCAGTCCCGCCATGTGGCAGACCAGCGCTGGCATCGGGTTGGCTTTCATCGCGTAGTGCAGTTTCAAGGCCGGCGGGAGCACGGCCCGCAGTTCGGCGACGCGCCGGGTCAGCAAGCCGCGGTCGTAGGCATAGAAAGGCGTCTGTCCGACGCGGGCCGCCAGTCGAGTCAGCGGCATTCCGCCGACGACGAGTTCGCCGTCCCTGATCGGGAACTGTCGCATCGGCGCGTGGCTGGGGGGGCGCTGGAGTTGAGTCACTTGCGGCTTCCTTCAATGCAGGTGTCGAGTTTGCCGGCGTCTGCTGCCGGCGCTGCCTTCGCAAGAAACTCGCCGGCCAGCATTTTGCGGTCGATTTTTCCGTTCGGGTTGCGTGGCAGGGGCCCAACTCGAACCGTGACGCTGGCCGGCACCATGTAGGCGGGCATCCTGCGGCGGCATTCGGTAAGCAGCGCCGTGGTATCCAGCGTGCAGCCAGTGCCAGGGGTGGCAATTACCTGAATGGCGTGCCCGAGCGTCGGGTGGTCGACGCCGAAAGCAACGCATTCCCCGACCAGCCGGGTCGCGTAGAGGACTTCCTCGACCTCGGTCGGACTCACCCGGTAGCCGGATGTCTTCATCATTTCGTCGCGACGACCGATGAAGTAGAGGAAGCCCTCCTCATCGCTGCGCACCGTGTCGCCGGAGAACACCGCAATCTCGGGAAGCACCAGACCCGCATCACGGCCCGGCGTGTTGGCGGGCAGTGGTTTGTAGCGTTCGGCCGTTTTTTCGTGGTCGTTCCAGTAGCCCATGCCGACCAGTGCACCACGATGGACAAGTTCGCCGGGTTCGTGGACTGCACAGGCCGAGCCGTCTTCGCGCAAGACCAGAATTTCGGCGTTGGGGATGGCTTTGCCGATCGAATCGGGGCGTCGGTCAACTTCTTCCGGCGGCAAGTAGGTGGAGCGGAAGGCTTCGGTCAGGCCGTACATCAGAAAGGGTTTGCTCGTCGGCAGGTGGGCGCGCAACTTGGCCAGCGTCTCGCGCGGCATGCGTCCGCCGGTATTGGCGAAGTAGCGCAGATGTTCGCTGATCTCGGCTGGCCAGTCGAGTTCCGAGAGCTGGATGTAGAGCGGTGGTACCGCCGTCAGCCCGGTCACTTTTTCGCGTGCCAGCGTCTTGAGTACGTCGCGTGGCAAAAGGTAGTTGAGCAAAACGACGCGCGCGCCAGCGTGGAAGGCGGTCGTCAACTGGCTGAAGCCGGCATCGAAAGACAGCGGCAGGGCGGCCAACAGCGTATCGTCGGCCTTGTTGTCGAGATAGCTGGCGACGCTTTTTGCGCCGGCGACCATGTTGCGGTGCGACAGAACGACGCCTTTCGGCTTGCCGGTGCTGCCCGAGGTGTAAAGGATGGCCGCCATGTCGGTGTCGATCACCCGGTGACCGCTGCGGCCGCCGGCGAGCAGCAGCTCGTCCCAGCGCAGGTAGGCCAGCGGACTGTCCGTGGCTGGCAGGGGGGCGCTGCCGGTGACGATGACGTGCCGCAGATCGTGGCACGAAGGCAGGACAGGCGCGAGCAACGACAGCCGTTCGCTGGAGGTGAGCAGGGCGCGGACATTGCAGTCGCGCATGATGTAGGCGACCTGATCGGCCTTGAGCAGCGGATTGAGCGGCACGAAGACGCAGCCGGCGGCCGTTGCCCCGAAGCTGGCGATGACTGTCTCGAAGCGCTTTTCCAGGTAGATCGCGATGCGCTCGCCGCGCTGCAGTCCGAGACCGACGAGGCCGCCGACAAGACCTTCGATTGATTCCTGCAGCACGCCGTAAGGCATTGATTGTTTGCCGTAGCTGAGTGCGATGGCTTCAGGATTGCGCGCCGCGGCGTGCTCTATCAGCTCGGCAAGCAGGTTGGCATGGGTCATGTTTTTGGGGTGGTGGTGATCATGTAGGAGATGCCGATTTTAGCGACAAGCGCCGTAGCGACTGTGAAATTGTTCGCGCTGGCGTGAAAACTGGCGATCAGCGCTATCCGGCAGCTCGCCGCATTTCGTGGCCACGCAACCACTGTTCGAGCATCATCAAGATCCACACCATCTCGCCGTAATATCCGGGGTGATCGGGAAGATGCTCTTTGACCAGCCGCTGAACGAAGTCCGGTCGTACGATGCCGCGCGTTGCGAGACTGTGCAGCGAATCTTCGGCGAGTTTCCGAAGGGCGGGATCGCGCGTCGCCCACACGCCGAAGGGCAGTCCGAAGCCTTTCTTCGACTTGGTAATGATCTTGTCGGGCAGGTAGCCGCGTAGCGCCTCCTTGAAGAACCAGCGCAGCTTGAAGCGGCGTAGCTTCCAGTTGGTGGGCAGGGCCATCGAGAAGTCGGTCAGGTGGTCCGTTAGCAAGGGGTAGCCGACGGCCAGTCCGGCCATCTCGGTCGCGCCGCGGACTTTCGGAAGGTCGCTGTCGGCCAGCGTGTAGCGCCAGTCGTAGGCCAGCATGCGATTTATCAGACTCGGTGCCCGGCATTCGCTCCAGGTTGCCTGCATGTGCTTCGACGGTTCGCCGAGATCGACCTGGGCGAGAAAATCGGCGCTCAACACCTTCGCCGGGTCGAGCTGCATGATGAGGTTGAAACTCTGCAGCCGATCCGGCATCGGTATGCGCGAATGCCGGACATAGCCGGTTGCCTGCTTGAGGCCCGGGATGCGCCGCAGCACGCTGTCGTCCGAGCACAGTGGCTCGATCCGTTGCCGCAGGCTTGCCGGCACCGATTGGTAAAACTCGAACAGGCGCTGCTCTGCGTAGCGCGAATTGCCGCCGAAAAGCTCGTCGCCGCCGTCGCCGGCAAGGAGCTTGCTGCAGCCGTCCGCGGCGGCCATTTTGGTGCAGTAGTAGGCAGGCAGGGCCGAGGAGTTGCCGAAGGGTTGATCGTGATGCTGGGCGACGGCCGGGATGCTGGCCAGCAGGTCGGCCGGGGTCACGTAGTACTCGTGGTGCTGGCATCCGAAATGCTTTGCCGCCAGGCGGGCATACTCCATTTCGTCATAGCCGTCGGCAGCAAAGCCGATCGAGTAGGCGGGGGCCGCCTGGCCCGTGACCTCGCAGAGCATGCCGACGACCGTCGAGCTATCGGTGCCCCCCGAGAGGAAGGCGCCGACGCGCTGGTGGCCGCCGCCAATCTCGTCGCTGACGCCCTCCCGGATCAGCTTGCGGAAAGCGTCGCGCGACGCCGCGAAGGGTTGCCGGTGGTGCTCGTCGAAACGCAGCGGCCAGTGGCGAATTTCGTGCACACCTTGGCGGTCGACGAGCAGCGCGTTGGCGGCTGGCAGCCGACGTACGCCCTTGAAGATCGTCCGTGGTGCCGGGATCATGTGGAAGTACAGGTAGTCGAAAATCGCCTGCGGGTCGAGCTCGTCGCTGCCGCCCGGGACGCAGTCGGCACGGTCGGAGAAAGCCAGCGTACGCTCATCGACGCGATAGCAGAGCGTGTGGACCGCGAAGCGGTCGACGGCCAGGAAGACGCATTCGCGTTTCGCATCGACGATGGCAAAGGCGTAGCTGCCGCCGATGCGGGCACACAATTCGCTGCCACTTTCCTGCCAGGCTTTGAGCAGGCCGGCGGCCCGACCGGCCTGGCGCGCGACGCTGGCGTCGTCATCGTTCAGGAAACGCGGCGATCCGGTCATCGCACAGGTGGCAGTGGCATCACGCGCAGTCAGAGCGCCGCACAGGTCGAGTGAGGCGATCAGATCGGCCGCGGACGCCGGGTCCAGCAAGCGGGTCAGATCGATCTGGCCGGAAAGTATGTCTTTCATCGCTGATTCCGAGTTTGTGGTCTTGCCGCCATGAAGCGGGTCCGGATCTCCGACGGCCGGAGCCAACGTGGCCAGCGGTCTTGTTGGTAGTGCTTCGCAGCCGAGAAGGGTGGCGCTCGTCGTTAGCGCATCCACCGGCGAGCGCCGTATGTTCTCATAGAGTCGGCGGTCTTGGTAAGCCCATCAAAGTGCCGCCGCGCATCGCTTGTCTTGCGCAATGTGAGGGGAACCGCCTGGGCGGCCGGCCCAACGGGGCTTTTTCATACGGCGTGAGGTCAGGGCTGATCGGCCTTGACGAGCAGTGTTACCGCGGGCAAGCACTCGAAATGGCCGTCGCAGGTCATCAGTAGCTGTCTCGGCGGTCGCGGTAAGCTGCCGTGTGCGTGCCCTTGGCGATGCCGGCCAACTGCTCCAACTCGGGCACGGGCATGAGCAGCACGCCGTTGCGGCGCTGGGACCTCTTGCCACCCCATCCCAGCCAGGTCAGCAGCAGGAAGAGCAGCAGGAAGCGTGGCGTGTCGATGACGGCGCCCAGAGTCCCGATGATAAGCACTCCCGCCAGCGCCGCCAGGGTGGCTGCGGCGAGCAGGTCTCCCCGCCAGGCGCGGCTGCCTGTCCGCTTGATCGCCAGTGCTAGCAGCACGGCGAAGGCGAGCAGGCCGAGCCAGCCCAGGTCGAACAGGATGCCCACCGGCATGCTCGCGATATCCCAGGGCCAATGCACGTCGACGGCGAAGAACCACAGATCCAGGCCCTGTTCGAAGTCGCCGTTGGCGATCAGTGACTCCCCGTCGGGCTGCAGCAGGCGAACGTTGTCGACATCGACGCGAATCCCCGCGGCGTTGTGGAGCGAGAGTTTCACCGGCGACATCGCCATCCAGGCGTTGCCGCCGACCTCGCCGCTGTTCAAGCGCAGTTCGTGCTGCTGCCAGCTTCCTTCCTGCGCGGGGGTGGTGACGCTCACACAGCGTCTCGAGGTCAGCAGCAGTTTCTCGCACAGGGAAGCCGAGAGTTGACCTCCCGCCTGCGCGCTGCGCGTGTCCAGGCGCAGCAGGTACTCCTGGCCGGGCTCGCTGCGGACGAACTGCTCCATGTACAGCGGCTGACCCGTGCCGAGGCGCAGGAAGCGGTTGTCGCCCTCGCTCTCCAGGCGGTAGCTGGTCGCCTTGTCCTCGCTGCTGCGCCAGTAGTGGGTTTCCGGGTAGCGGCCGATCCCCATGCCGAATAGCGCGCTCAGGAGCCCGGGGTCGCGCATGGCCAGGGCATCGGCCCAGTGAGCCTGGCGAACGGCCAGGTCGGAGCCGCTGCTCGCCAGGCGTTCCCTGGCGTAGGAGCCGCTGTAGATCGGTGCGGCGACCGCGGCGAGCACGGCGATGAGGAGCAGCGGCGCCGCCCAGCGATAGATTCTCGGGCTGCCCAGGCGCAGGTCGCTGGCGGGCTGGAGTTGCGCCGCTGGTGCCGAGGAATCGCTTGCCGCGGTGCGGGAAGTCCTTGGCCGCCGTGGCAGGAAGGCAGCCAGGCAGATGATGATCAGCGCCACCGCGAAGCCGGCATAGCCCGCGCGCGCGAAAGTCACGGCTAGCGCGTAGCCGCTCGCCAGAAGCAGCAGGCCGCCGCCTAGACGGGCGGCGAGCGCGCGCGACTGCACGGTGAGCAACACGGCGAAAGGCAGCGCGGCGGTCAGGTAGGTCTCGATGGCGGCACCACCGGTGTGCATCAGGGAGAACGGCCCGGTCACCCGGTAGTGGTCGGTGAAGTTGAAGAGCCCTGGAAAGAGCAGGCGTTCCCAGATCACCACGGCAACCGTTCCGGCAAGGCCCAGCACCATGCCGCGCGCAAAGGGCATGCGGATGTCGACGCCCCCGGCGGCAAAGCGCGGCATCAGTGCCCAGAGCAGCAGCGCCCAGAAGGCACCTTTGGCGACGCGCAGTGCGTTGTAGGGGCTGTGGTAGTTGCTGAAACTGTTGGCATCGGGCAGCGCCAGAGGCAGCATGCCGCGCAGCGTGCCGATGGCGAATACGCCCGCGATCAGGCACGCCACCGCAAACCCCACCACGTCACGGTATTGGTTTCGCGGCGCTGGCGGAACGCGGGCATAGGCAACGACCAGGCTGACGATGATCAGAAAATCGAATTCGTCCAGGTAGAAACGCCCGCTCCACGGCGCCAGATCGAGCAGCGGAATGGCCGCGGGAACCGCGGCCCAGAGCAGGCGCGGGTTGCGCCAGAGCGCTGCAGCGTAGGCGAGAAGCGCCAAAGCAAGAAGCAGCGGGTGGTACGGGAAGTCGATGATGATCCAGGCCGCCAGCAGCACGGTAACGGTCAGGGCAAACCAGGCGCGTGCGGGCGGGCGGCCGTCGTTGGCCACCGTGGCAGGCGCGGTCGGCGGCGCTTCGGGCTGCGCCGTGGACGCAGAGGCCCACGCATCGCCGGGGAAGTCGGTGGCCGCATTCCGGGTCGGAGCCGCTTGCAGGCGCCGGAGCAGCCAGCGTGCCGACCAGGTGGCGACCGCGGCGATCAGGATGTTGGTCGGGTCAGGGTGAAGGCCGGTGAGAAAAAGCTTGCTTGTTTCGATGCCGCTTGCCACCACGGCTGCGCACCAGAGAGCGGTCGCCGGCGACCAGCGGCGTAGCCAGGCGAGGACCCCGATGGGGGCGTACATCAGCGCCACCGACGCCAAGCTGAGCAGGGCAGCCTGCTCGGTAGTGTAGTAGTGGTAGTAGAAGGGCAGCCAGTGCGTCTCGGTGAGCACACTGCTGGCGCGGTCGAGGCCGTGCCATGGACGATCAAACCAACTGTTTACTGCAACCAGAGCCAGTAGATAGAGTGCAGCGAGTGGCAGCGTCAGCCATGTTTTTGCCGCTTGGCGTTGCAGCTCGAGGCAACGCGCCTGGTCACGCCAGAGGCGCGCGCCGCCATACACCCCGACGGCACGGGTGAGTAGCGAGGCGCCCTGGCTGACGCCTGAGAAGATCAGGAATTGCGCGACTTCAATTAGGAGACCGAGGAGGGTCCCGTAGAGCAGCGCATGGCGGGTCGCCGGTTGTTGCCTGGCCGCATTGAAGCTGCCCAACATCAATCCGAGGGGTATCACCGCCAGTACTTCGGCCAGCAGCTTGGCCGTGAAAATGATCGCCCCCCGGCCCATGCTTTGCTCGGAAAGAAACCAGCCCCAGCTACCGGAATCGATCTTTGCGGCTAGTTCTGTCGTCGACAGCAGAAAGTCGAAGGGGAACAGACTGAACGCAAAGTAGCCGATGGCATAGAACTGCAGCACTCGGGTGCTCAGTTGGCCTAGCTTCCCGGCCATAGCGCTGAGCATGTTGAGGAACCCGGCGGACCAGTAGCACGCGGCCATGATTCCCAGCGCGCTGCCGATGCACTCCGCGATCACGTCGTTGCGTGACACCGTGCGTGCTGGAAAAAACAACTGGGTAAACTCCACAGCCAGGGCCAGTGCAGCGCAGAAAAGCGCCGCGCCGACCAGCAAGGGCAGCTGCGCCAGTCGCGTTCTGCCGCGCGGAAACAAGGCAACGGTCAAGAAACCCACCGGTATGTATAGCACCCCGTTGGACACCCAGTCGGCCCGTCCCTGCGCGCCGATTTTCAACATCGGTAGCTGCTGGAAAGCTGCCCAGGCCTGATCGAGAGGGAGCGGGTGGAAATTCATTGGCACTAAGCTGCCGTAGACGACCAAGCCGATATAGCCAAGCCAAGCGAGGACGAGGCGGCCTGAGCGGTCGTCAGGGCCGCCTGCGGGATGAGTCGGGGATGCAAGGTGCGACATGGCAAGCGTATTGTAGAACCGTAACCTGGCGATTGGAATTCTTGCCGGCCTGTTGACCGCGTCCGGATGACGTACGCTGGAGCGTCCGCGGCGCGATACTTGGTTAGGCGAGGGCCAGCGACGGGTGTGCCGACTGTGTGACGCTGCCAGTCGGTGCCCGGGGCTGAATGCTTGAAGAGACCGAACAGCTTGTCGGCGACGACGCTGCTGCGGAAGAGTGCGGTGTTGGCGGCTAACTGCCCGTGGGGCCGATGTGCCATGGCTTGCTTCCCTTCCCGGCAAGCATTCACAGAGTCTATTGGACTGCAGCCGAGGACGTTTGCTAGGTTGACGCCTCGATCTTGAGCGATCCGGCGCCTACGCAGGCGTCCCGATGGGGAGACGGACGATGAGCAAGTTGCCTGACGACAATGGTTTTATTGGCGAATCCATGGCTTTCCGCGAGATGTTGGCGATTCTCGCCAGGGTCGCGCGCTACGACACCACAGTCCTGATCAGCGGCGAAACCGGCAGTGGCAAGGAAATGGCTGCGCGTGCCATTCACTATCAGGGCGGACGTCGGGACCGACCGTTCATTCCGGTCAATTGCGGCGCACTGCCCGATCACTTGGTCGAAAACGAGCTTTTCGGGCACGCCAGAGGTGCCTACACCGATGCGCGCGAGAGCCAGATCGGCCTGATTGCGCAGGCGCAGGGGGGCACCCTGTTCCTTGACGAAGTGGATGCACTGACCGCCAAGGCGCAGGTCAGCCTGTTGCGATTTCTGCAGGACGGTCAGTACCGTCGCCTGGGTGGCAGCCTGGTCGAAAACGCCGACGTGCGCGTTGTCGCGGCGTGTAACTGCGATCTCCCGCAAGCGATCGAACAGGGCGCATTTCGTGCCGACCTCTACTACCGTCTCACGGCCATGGAGCTACATGTGCCGCCGCTGCGCGCACGCGGCCAGGACGCCCTGCTGCTGGCGCGCTACGTCATTGCCGAAGCCGCCAGTCAATACCACCTGGCGGTCAAGGAACTGCACCCCGATACCGTCCAGTGGTTGCTTGCCTACGCCTGGCCCGGCAACGTCCGCGAGCTGCAGAATCGTATCCAGCGCGAGTTTCTGTTGTGTGACAAGCCGGAGATCCGGATCGGTGAAACCGCGCCTGACAACGATCGCCGACAGCAAGCCGATCGTCGCCTGACGAGTCCGACGACCCTCAATTTCAACGCTGCCAAGCAGCAGGCGCTGCAGGCTTTCGAGCGCGGCCAGCTGTTGCGCCTGATGTCGGAAAGCGCCGGCAACGTTTCCAGCGCCGCCCGTCTGGCCGGCAAAGAGCGGCGCGCGCTCGGCAAGCTGCTCAAGAAGCACGGCATCGCGCCCGATGACTTTCGGCACGCCTGAACGGTCTTTGACTTCCACGTGCAGCACGCTTGCGTCGGCTGCGCTGCGGCAGACGCCTTCCTGCGCCTGAGCCGCCAAGGCGGTTTTCGCGACGTGTGCAGGCGACGCTGATCCGCTTTTATTGCCACCTTTCCACTTTCCCTTTCGCTGAGCGCCAACGCTTGCCGCGAGCGCCTTGCCCATAGCACGAACATTGCTTTCAGATGAATGTCGTCTCAGGGAAGGGAGTCCATGCGGCCGCAGCCACGTACCAGCGAAGTGGTAGACGCCATCCTGCGTTACCTGCACAGCCATCCGGATGCGGCTGACACCGTTGATGGCATCTGCGAATGGTGGCTGCCCAGGCATTGGCGGGTCGATGCTCAGTGCGTCGAAGCGGCTCTCCTGCGCATGCAAGCGCAAGGTCTCGTGCGCCGTCACGAGAACGCCGACCACCATGTCGTCTATCTGCGCGCCAAGAAGCCGTCGGCAAGCGTCCATGGAAAATAAGTCATTGATTTTAATGCGCCACACCTCCACTGGCAGCGTAGTGACTCGTGGCCGGTGGGGCAAAACTGACCCGCCCGGGTCGAATCCTACCCATTGCCTGTGCAGTCATCGCTTGCGTCGCCGGCGAACGGTATTGACGGCATTGGGGCGGCGAGCCGAGTACCTGGCGGCGAGCAGGGTGCTCCAGAAACGGCTGCCGTAGCGGGTCGCGTCAGACCCGCCTTGTTCGCTTCGCTGCCAAGCCCCTTCAGAAACAGCTGCCGATACATGTAGTTAAATCGCCCTTGATAGCTGGCACGTGGTTTGCAACTGAGCATCCGTAGGATGTTTTTGGAAAAGCAGGGCAGAGCGCCGCTCGCTGTCGATCTGGCGGAGAGCGTGGCAAGCAAAGCAGGCAATTTCCCTAGGGAGGACGATGGCAAACGTATTCGGGGTGCACTCGGTGGGGAGTTCGATTGCGACCTTTCTGCGCAACACCTATCCGACGGAGATCGGTGGTCGTGCTTTGCCGGCCTGCGATTTCGAACTGGTGAGCGCCGGACAATTGGCCAGCGACAGCGAAGAGCGCAGTCGCATCACGCTGTTTCTCTATCGCCTCTCGGTGAATGAGCACTCCCGGCAAAGCGCGCATCTGCGCGCTTCCGACAGCCGCCTCGCACCCCTCGGACTGGATCTGCACTATCTCATGAGCAGCTGGGGAATGACGCCGCAGGATGAGCAGGTGGCGCTCACCTGGGCGTTGCGGCAACTGCATGAATTCCCGGTGCTCGATGCCTCGTCGCTGACTCCCGATGCCGGGTGGGCGGGCGACGAGGTGATCCAGATCGTGCCCTCGGAGTTGGCCACCGAGGACTTGATGCGCATCTGGGATGCCGTCACGCCGTCCTATCGACTGTCGGTGTCCTACGTGGCGAGACTGGTACGCATTGACCCGGACAGCGACGACGCGCAGTTCCGTCCGGTGGTCAGCGGGCGCTTTGCCTTCGGCGAGGAGGTGTCGTGAGCGTCGTTCGTCAATTCCACGAACTCGAACGCCTTGAGTGGCGGGTGCTCGGTGCGCTGCGGCCGGTCGATGGAACGACCGGCATCGCCTTGCGCGGCCGGCTCGAAGCGTCTGCTGTGGGCGCGCGTATTGCGCGCAATCGCAGCGGTCTCTACGTGATCCACGAATGGTCGCGCCTGGCCACACACGCTGCGGCCTTCGACGAGCCACCGGCCCTGCCTGCGCCAGGCAGCGAGGAGTTGGCAATCACGCTACGTGATCCCGGTGGGCACTACCTGCCGCGACTGGCCAGCATCGCGCTGCCGCGCGACCCGCTGGCGGTGGGTGGCGATTCGCTCTTCGTGGCCGTGGACATTCCGCTTTACCCGAGCGCTGCGGCCGGGCTGGGCACCAACTGGACGGCCGTGCGCGCCAGCATCACCGACAACGCCGACGGCGCAGCCCTGGGCGGCGCGCTGCTGCGCGTGTTGGCCGGGGCCACGGTGCTCGCGCGCGGCATGAGCGACTGGCGTGGCGAGGCGCTGGTGCCGGTGGTCGGCGTGCCGGTGACCACCTGGTCGGAGGACGAGGACGAGGTGGTGGTAACCACTATCGCGGCCACGGTTGAAGTCTTTTTCGACCCGGCCCTGGGCACGCGTACGCCCATCGCCGATGTCCGTGCCGGTCGCCTGCCGCCAGCGATGCCGCTGGTGGACCCGGCCGATCTCGAAAGCCGTCGCGCAGCCCTGGCGACGACGCAGCAGAACGTCAGCCTCGCCGCGCGGGGCGCCCTGAATCTCAACCTGGGCCTTGACCTGCCCTAACGGTCATGACAGTGGAGACAAACCAGATCATGAGCGCCATGACCGTCCCCTCTTTCCCTGACCCTTCCCCCGCAAAGGGAGAAGGGAGGTTCGTGAGTCGCGTGCGCGACTTTCACATTAAGCAGCGAGTCCGAAATCCGGGCATCAATGGCCCGGCACGCTCGATCGAAGGAGACCTGCCATGCCCGAGTACCTAGCTCCCGGCGTCTATGTCGAGGAAACCAGCTTCCGCGCCAAGTCAATCGAGGGCGTCGGCACCAGTACCACCGCGTTCGCTGGGCCTACCCGCAAAGGGCCATTCCGTGCCAGCACTGATGCCCAGGAAGTACCCGAACTGCTGACCAGCTTCGGCGACTTCGAGCGCATCTACGGCGGTATTTCGGATCTGGCACTCTCCGGCGCCTCGCCCGACACCAACTACCTCGCGCACGCGGTGCGCGCCTTCTACAACGAGGGCGGTTCGCGACTCTATGTCTCGCGCGCCGTCGGCGCCGGGGCGGCGACCGCCAGCGGTCAGGTGACGCCGGATGGCAACACCGCCGACGAAGCGGTGCACTTCGTTTCGCGTTTCCCCGGCAGTATCGGCAACGGCCAGGTGGTGGTGCGTGAGCAACTCGCGCCGGTGGCCGCGACGGCGATGAGCAACGCGCCGGCCGGCACTTTGCTGGTCACTGGTGCTGGCGCTGGCACCGCCTTCCACCTCAAGGTCGGCAACAACTGGCATCCGGCCACCGACCCCGGTGCTCCCGCCGAAGTGGCGGCCACGCTGGCAGCCGACACGCCGCGCCTCGTCAGCCTGCTGGTGGTGGCCATCGACGATGACAACGAGGACCTCAGCTTCGAGGGGCTTGGCTTCGATCGCAGCCATCCGACCTGGGTCGGGCACGTGATGTCGGCCACCCCGGCACGCCGCGCCGATCATCTGCAGAACATGTTCGCGATCACCATTGGCGCCAACGTCAGCGCGCTGGAGTTGCGCAACGCCCTGTTCACTGGCGCTGTCACCAATGCCGCCGGCGAGCTCGAGCGGGTGATTGCGCTGATCGGCGGCGGCGACGGCGCTGCCCCGGTCGCTGCCAACTACGCACTGGCCCTGGGTGAGCTGTCCGGCCTCGAGGACATCTCGATTGTCGCTGCGCCCGGTTCCTCGGCCTACGCCGAGGCACAGGCGATCAATAACCTGTTGATCTCGCACGCCGAATCGCGCCGCGCCTACCGCATAGCAGTGCTCGACCTGCCGCGCGACCAGACACCCGGCCAGGCCCGTAGCCTGCGTGGCCTCATCGATTCGCGCTACGCGGCGGTGTATTACCCCTGGGTGGTAGTGCCCAATCCGCTGGCCCGGCCGGGCCGCGAGGACATCCCGCGCGAACTGGCGCTGCCGCCTTCCGGCTTCGTCAGCGGCATCTACGCGCGCAACGACGTCGAGCGCGGGGTCTGGAAAGCGCCTGCCAACGAAGTGGTACGTGGCGCGCTGCGCTTCGAACTGGACATCAACTTTGCGCAGCAGGAAATGCTCAACCCGATCGGCGTGAATTGCCTGCGCTATCTCTCGGGTCGCGGCTTCCGCGTCTGGGGCGCGCGCCTGGCTTCGTCCGACCCCGAGTGGAAGTACGTGAATGTGCGGCGCTACTTCAACTACCTCGAGTCGTCGATCGACCGCGGTAGCCAGTGGGCGGTATTCGAGCCCAACGGCGAGCGGCTGTGGGCCAACATTCGACAGACGATTTCCGACTTTCTCTACAACGAGTGGCGCAACGGTGCGCTGCTCGGCAGCAAGACCGAGGAAGCCTATTTCGTGCGCTGCGACCGCAGCACCATGACCCAGAACGACCTCGACAACGGTCGCCTGGTTTGCCTGATCGGCGTGGCGGTGATCAAGCCGGCCGAATTCGTGATCTTCCGCATCGGCCAGAAAACCGCCGATGCCCGTGCCTGAGCGAGGGGGACTGAACCATGGCTGAGCGAATCACACCCTATGGCGCCTTCAACTTCGTCGTCAATTTCGACGGCAGCGACGACTTTGGTGGTTTTTCCGACGTTTCCGGCATTGGCACCGAGGTCACCGTCGCTGAATACCGCGCCGGCAGTGACAAGGAAAACCATGTGCGCAAGGTGGCCGGCGTGCACAAGGTCAGTGACGTCACTTTCAAGCGTGGCATCGTCAATTTCGACAGTCTGTGGGAGTGGATCGAGCAAACGCGTACCGCCGGCCCGGCGGCCCAGCGGACGGTCGCCGTGACGCTGCTCGACGAAGCCCACAACCCGGTGCGTACCTGGCTGCTGCGCGGCTGCATCCCGATGAAGTACACCGGCCCGACGCTGGCTGGCAAGGGCGGTGGCGACGTGGCGATGGAAGAGATCGTACTCGCGGCCGAAGGCTTCGAGATCCAGGCCTAGGCGAAACTGCTGTGATGATGCGCACACGCCTCCTGGCGGTACCGTATGAACCCGGCTTTTTCGCGGGGGAGCGGGCATGAACGGTCTGTCCTTCGAACTGGCGCCGCCGGCCGTCGCGCCGGACCCGAACCGGGTCGATGTGGCCTGTTTCGTGGGCTACGTCGGACGACGGGCGACCCCCCTGCCGGCCAGTGTGTATACGGCACTCGTCGAGGCGCGCTGGATCGACGGGCCTTGGGCACGCCCGGAGGCGGAGGTCGAGGCCTTGCTGCAGCTGCCGGTGGTGGTCGACAGCTGGAACGCCTTCGACGCCTTGTTTGCCTGGGATAGGCGGCCTGTCATGCAGCCGGTCGGCAGCGAGCAGCGGCTCTGCGCCAGCTATCTCGGTGCCGCGGTGCGCAGCTTCTTTGCCAATGGCGGGCGACGCGCCCTGATCGTGCGCTGCGGCGATCCCTGGCCCTACCTCGAGGCCGCCGGAAATCGCGCGGCGCAGCGCGCGACGCGCCTTGCGCCGCTACTGGCGGTTGCGGCAAGCCCGCTGGACCCGGCCAGCTGGATCGGCATCGGTCATCTCTCCGGCCTGCCCGAGGTGACGCTGCTGTGCCTGCCGGATCTGGTCGATATCTGCGCCATGGAACCGGCGATGGTCGACGTGGCGGTTGAGCCGCCCAGCTCGCCAGAGGTCTTCGTCGAGTGTTCGAGCAACGCTGCGGCAGCGGTCGAGCAGGATGTTGGTCTGCGCGATCTGGCGCCGCCGCGCGCCGATGGCGAGGGTTTCATTGCCTGGCGCAATGCCCTTGGCACGGCCCGCGAGCGCCTTGCCCGCCTGCACCGCGAGATGCTTCTCGTCGCCGCGCTGCCGCTGCCGATGCAGAACGCCCGCCATGCCGACACCTGGGCGCAGGCCGATTTCCACACCTACCTGGGAAACGCCGGCGTACTCGTGGAACCCGACAGCGGCAACGGCGGCCGTGCCGTGGCCAGCGCTTTCGTACAACTGGCCTGGCCGTGGCTGAGGACCAGCCACAGCGCCGACCTGCCAGGCGCGCTCGAGGCGCCCGAGGGGCTGCTCGCCGGCCTGCTGGCGATCAATGCCCTGGCGCGCGGCACCTTTCGCTCGGTCGCTGGCACGCCGCTGGCTGCGGTATCCGGCAGCGAACCGCTCCTCGCCTGGAGCGGCATCGCCACGACGCCGTCGGACCGCCTCGCGCAACGCGTGTGCGTGATTGCGCCGTCGCCCGTGGGCTGGGTGCTGCACTCGGACGTTACTGCCAGCGCCGACGAAGCCTGGCGGGCCGGTGGTGTCAGCCGGCTGATGGGCGCGCTCTTGCGAGCTGCCCGGCGCGCCGGCGAAACGGCACTTTTCGAGGCCAGCGGAGCCGCTCTCTGGCAGCGCATCGAGCGCACACTCGGGCACTTGCTGACCGCCTTCTGGCGAGAGGGCGCGCTCGGTGGCGCTTCGCCGGAGGAGGCCTTCAGCGTGCGTTGCGATCGCAGCACGATGAGCCAGAACGATCTCGACAATGGTCGCCTGCGCGCCGAAGTCAGCATTCTCCCGGTGGCGGCGGTCGAGCGCATCAGCGTGGTGCTCGACCTCACCGGTGGCGGCGCCGCACCAGCGCTTGCAGAAGCGCTGCGCGAGGTGGCCTGATGAATGACATTCCCTTGCACGTCTTTCGCTTTCACGTCAACTTCAGCCAGCAATCGCTGGCCAAGTCGAGCGGCGACGACGTCGCCCTTTGCCGGGGCGCGTTCTCCGAATGCACCGGGCTCGAAGCGACCATGGAACCTAAGGTGATCAAGGTCGGTGGCAGCAACTACGGTGCTGTGCAGCGTGCCGGTCCGGTGAGCTTCGCCACGGTGGTCCTCAAGCGCGGCATGACCGACACCCGCGACCTGTGGAACTGGTTCGCCAGAGTGGGCGCCGGCGCCTATGCCTACCGCCTGCAGGTCGAGATCGAGATGCGCAACAGCGCCGATCAGCCGGTGGTGCGCTGGGCGCTGCGCCGTGCGCTGCCGGTCAAGTTCAAGGCCGCCGACCTCAATGCCAAAGGCAGCGAGATCGGCATCGAAGAACTGCATCTGGCCCACGAAGGCCTGGTGCTCGTTAGTTGAGGCGGGTCATGTCCGAACTCCCGAACGAAGTCACCAACGCAGCTGCCCGCTTCGAGGCGATGACTGGTCCGCATCGCGAGCCGATCACGGTGCATTTCAATCCCGCCAGCCTGCAGCACACGGTCTCGAACACCCTCAAGGAAGAGGGCCAGGGCGCCAAGAAGAAGCAGTACGTCAGCCAGACAACGGCCAAGCTGACCATGGACGTGGTTTTCGACAGCACCGACACCGGCGAGGACGTGCGCATCACTACCAACAAGATGGCACAGCTCCTGCAGCCCATCCCCGAAGGCCAGAGCAAGAAAGTGCCACCGGTGGTGAAGTTCAGCTGGGGCGCCTACGCCTTCACCGGCATGGTGGAACAGTACAAGGAGACGATCGACTTCTTCGCCGCTGGCGGCTTGCCATTGCGCTCCTCGATCAATTTGACGCTGTCGAGTCAGGACGTCACTTTCGAGGGCGGCACTGGCGACAAGCCAGCCAAAGTGGACACCGAGCTTGCCCCCGAACCGGTGGTCGTTCCTGACGACGAGGGACCGCTCGGTGGTGCCCAGGGCGCGGCCAACAAGGCCGGCGACCCGCGTGCCGCGCGCGGCATTGCAGCGGCCAACGGCGCGGCCAGCCTGCGCTTTGGCGCCGGCGGCGGACTCGCGGTAGGGGCATCGGCAAGTGTCGGTTTCTCGGCGGGTGCCGCGGTCGGCGCCGGCTTCTCGGCTGGCGTCGGAGCGTCGGCGGGTGGTGGTTTTTCAGCGTCTGCGTCGGCGGCGGGCTCGGTCGGGGGCAGCGCGAACCTGCTGCCGGCGGCAGCCTTCGCCGCTGGAGGTGGGGCCGGGCTGAGCGTCGGTGGTGGCGCGGGCTTGGGTGTCAGCGCCGGCGGAGGAGTCGGTGCAGGAGCCGGTTTGAGCCTTGGTGGCGGCGCATCGGCGTCCCTGTCGCTTGGTGCCGGAGCTTCGGCCAGTGCCGGCTTCTCGGGGCTGCGGGTAGAGAGCAAGCTGAGTTCACGGCCGCTCTCCACGGGCAATCTGCTACAGAGCTCGGCGAGCATTTCGAGTGCCGGCAAGGTGGCCGTCGGTGGTCGTCTGATCGACGGCGGCGGTAGCGGTTTGAAAGCCGATGTCAGCGGTGACGCCGAGTTCGTCATCGGCTCACGCTAAAGGAGCGATTCATGCCGATCATGATCGAAGAGATGCAGGCCGAGGTCCGGCCGGATCAGGAAGCCGCGCAGTCGACCAGCGCCGCGCCGGCGCCCGATGCGGCACGCGAGGCTGAGGCAGTCGAAGCGACGCTGCGCGAACTCGCGCTGCGCAACGAGCGTCGCCAGCGCTGGCACGCGGATTAGGAGTTGGCGACCATGCCTGCCGAAACCTCCGTCAGTCAATCCGCGGTCTATCGTGCCCGGCCGACGCTGCGCCTCGCCGGACAGGAGGATCTGCGCGTTTCCGAGCTGCTCATCGGCATGCGCATCGAGGAATCCGAGGGGGGTATGAGTACCGCCGAACTGCGCTTCTCGAACTGGGCGAGTACCACCGACGGCGGTGCGGAATATGCCTTCGAAGACGGTTCTCGGCTGGCGCTTGGCACGGCCATCGAAGTCTACGCCGGCGACGAGACGCAGGCCCGCGAGCTTTTCCGTGGCGTGGTCAGCGGCTTCGAGGCCGAATTCGCGCAGGGCTCGCCGCCCGAACTGGTGGTGCTTGCCGAAGACCCGCTCGGGCGCGCGCGCATGGCGCGCCGCAGCAAGGTCTACAGCGACATGTCGCCGGCCGACGTGGTCAATGCCGTCGCCAACGAGCTCGGCCTGCGACCTTCGGTGCAGGGACTGGCCGAGCCGATCGCTACCTGGGCGCAACTCAACGAGAGCGATCTCGCTTTCCTGCGGCGACTGCTCGGGCGTTTCGACGCCGACCTGCAGATCGTCGGCGAGGAGCTGCAGGTGGCGGCACGTGGCGACGTTCGGCGCGGTGAACTCAGCCTCGAGCTGCATGGCCAGCTGGCACGCGCCAGGGTGGTGGCCGATCTCGCGCAACAGGTGACGAGCATCACTGCCGCGGGCTGGGATCCGGTCGGCGGCAGCGCTGTCAGCGCCGAGGTCGGCAGTCTCAGCCACGGCGGGCCCGGCAGCGGTACGAGTGGCCCCGACTGGCTTGGCCGCGCGTTCGAACGGCGCAGTGAACACCTTGGTCACCTGGCCCTGGCGACCGACGCCGAAGCGCGGGCGGTGGCCGAGGCGGCCTTCGATCAACGCGCGCGGCGCTTTGTGCGTCTCGACGCCGTTGCCGAGGGCAATGCGCAACTTCGCGTCGGCAGCACGGTGGCGGTCAGCGGTCTGTCCGCGCGCTGGGACAACAGCTACTACGTCGTCGAGGCGCGCCACCGCTACGATGTGCGCGCCGGCTATCGCACCGAGTTCGTCGGCGAGTGCGCCTATCTCGGGGAGGCTTCCTGATGGATCGTGCGCCGCATTTCCAGCCCGCCGCTGGATGGCTCAACGGTGCCCAGCTCGCGCGCGTGGTGGACATCGCCGATCCCGAGCGCCGCAACCGGGTGCAGATTCGCCTGCTCGCCTTCGATGCCTTCGAAGCTCAGGACGCGCCGCTATGGGCGCGCGTGGTGTGTCCCTTTGCGGGTGCCGATCGCGGCGCTTTCCTGATGCCCGATGTCGATGACGAGGTGCTGGTGGTCTTTCTGCAAGGCGATCCGCGCTATCCGCTGGTCGTCGGTGGACTGTGGAGCGGTGCCAACGCGGCACCGGCTGAACTCGGCGACGAAGGCAATCGCTTCAAGCGCATTCGCTCGAAGAACGGCGTTACCGTCACCCTCGATGACCAACAGGGTCAGGAACAACTGGTGCTCGAAACACCGGGCGGGCAGAAACTTACGCTCTCCGACGGGCCGGGCAAGGTCACCGTCGAGGACGCCAACGGCAATCGCGTCGTCATGGAGGCGGCACGGATCAGCATTACCGCCAGTGCCGAGGTCAAGGTCGAAGCACCGCAGGTCAAGATCAGCGCCGGCATGGTCACCGTCGATACGGCCATGGCCAAGTTTTCCGGCATCGTCAAATGCGAGGTTCTGCAGGCGACGTCCGTTATCTCCACCAGCTACACACCGGGAGCGGGAAACATATGGTGAGCCATCACGAGGTGATCCTCTCGGCCCCGCGCGACCTTGCCGTTGGCGGTGCGCCGGCGATCCTGCAGCGCAGCGACGACGACTTCATCGAGGCCGTGCTGGCCAGTCTGCGCGATGCCAATGGGCGCATCTCTCTGCGCGACAGTCTGGCGCGTCCGACCCGTATGGCCACGGGTAGCGACACCCGGTCGCGCAGCAAACGCAATAGGGGCCGCGAGCTCTTCAACAAGCTGCGCGATGCCAGCCGCCAGTTGGGTCTCGCTGGCGGGCGGGTGGCCGCTGCGCTGGCGGTCACCAGCGAGCAGGAAAGTGGGCAGAAGAGCGAACGGGAGCTGGTCGAAGGCATTCGTCGCGCCGCTGAAGGGTCGCAAGTGCTCAAGCTCTTCCAGCCGATTCAGCGCCAGTTCAACCTGGCGGTGATGGAAGCGCGTTGCGATACACCGGGCGAGCCACGTATCGACCCGCAGCGGGTGGAGGGAGCCGGCATGGTCATCCGTCGGCTGGTGCGCGATGCCAAGGGGAATGAAGTGAAGCAGGGCTGGATGCGCGCCGGCGACAGCCTGAAAGGCTGGGCAAGCATCGCCGCGGCCGCCGACGGCGCCGCGCGCGGCAATCGCCACGACCCCGAAGCACTGCGCCGACTGAGCCGGCCGACGACCGGTCAGCCGGTCCTCGACCGTGAAGTGAGCACGCTGCTGGCGGCGCAGGAAGATGCGCTGCTCAACGAATCGGTGGTGCCGATGTTCGTCGCTCCGCCGGACGTCTGCAAGGCGGCGGCTGCGACGCTGTTCTACGGCCTGATCCCGACCACCAGCAGCGAAAAGGCCGAGGGCGGCGCGCCGGAGTTCGACGAGGCTGCGTTCGGTCCGACGACGGCCGACTTCAAGGAGCATCTGGTCGGCCCGCTGCGCGGCCTCGCCGACAGCTTCCCGCGGCCGGGCCGTGCTCTGACGCCCGACCTGGCGAGCATCGCCGGCAATCCGGGCGACTCTGAGCGCAGCATGATGAAGCGCCTCCTGCTCCTGCTGCGCCAACTGGCTGTCGAGTTCGACGCTTTCGGCGACAGCGCCGAAGCCGATTCGCTGATGGAGGTGCTCAACGGCATTGCCTTGCCGCTCGCCGACGCCGTCGGCAAGCCAATCGCCGGCAGCCGCCCGGCGGGCGATTTCCTCGCCGCGGCCAGCCGCATCCTGCTCAATGAGGAATCGGTCTCGCCCGCACCAACCATCCCAGCGGGCTGGCCGGCGCTCGACGCCACTACCGGCGATGCCCTGTTGCGCGCCCTGTCGGCCTGCCTGCGTCTGCGTTTCGAGGCCGTCAGCGGCGTCGCCGGACGCTTCGACGACCCGGGTGCGCGCTACGTGCTGCGCGCCTTCGTGCGTCTCAAGCCCGAAGGTGTCTGCCCGGCCCGAACGGTGTGGGGCGACTACAGCCCGGCTTTTGTAATTGCCCCCTGGTACGAAGGCAGCGGTGCGCCGCCGCTACAGATTGCCTTGCCCGACCCGGGCGACAAGGAGATGCTCAAGAAGCTCAAGCCCAACGTCGCGTTCACCGTTCCGGCGTCGATGCAGAACCTGCTCGGCGGCGATCCGCTCGACCTGATGGACGGCAAGGAGCCGGCCGACAATGGCCTCAAGCTCGGCTGGATCTGCAGCTTCAATATTCCGATCATCACCATCTGCGCCTTCATCGTGCTGAACATCTTCCTGTCGCTGTTCGATCTGTTTTTCCGCTGGATGATGTTCATCAAGATCTGCATCCCCTTCCCCAAGAAGAGCGGAGGTGAGTCATGAGCACCAGCCAGCTGCCGCGTCCCCTGATCGGCTGGCCGCTGTTCGCCTTGCCGGACGAGCACGGCCGACTCGACTGGCCGGATCTCGAAGCCAGCGTGCGCCAGGGCATCCGCGTGATTCTCAGCACCCGACCTGGCGAGCAACTGATGCGCGCCGAGTTCGGCGCCGGACTCGATCGTCTGCTGCACGCGCCCAACAACCTCGCTACTCGGCGCCAGATTCGTGACTGGGTGATGGATTCGCTCGGCCGCTGGGAACGGCGCATCCTGCTCGACCGGGTAGAAGTGTTCGAAGTCCCCGACAAGCCCGCCGACCTGCGGGTGGAGATCGCCTATCGCTTGGCCCGCTCCGGCACACCCGGCGCGCTGGCCGTGACCGTTCGACTGGAGGAAGGCTGATGCCGATCCTGCCGCCCCGTCTCGATGACCGCAGCTTCGACGATCTGCTCGAAGATCTGCTGGCCCGCGTCCCGGCGCACACGCCGGAATGGACCAACCCACGCCTGGGCGACCCCGGTCGCACTCTGCTGGAGCTGTTCGCCTGGCTCGGCGACGCACTGCTTTATCGCGTCAACCTGATTCCCGAGCGCCAGCGGCTGGTATTCCTCAAGCTGCTCGGGCAGGGCCTGCGACCGGCGCGACCGGCTGCCGCCATCGTCAGTCTGGCTTTTGCCCAGCCCACCGAACTGGCCGCCGTGACCCTCGCCGCGGGGGCGCGCATCAAGGCGCCGCTGCCCTTCGAAACGCTGGCCGAAACCACTTTGCTGCCGGTGGCTGCCGAGGCCTGGTACAAGCAGCCGCTTGCCGACGCCGATGCGGCGCGCATGGAGGCGGTGATCGCCGGTCTGCAGAAAGTGCATCATATCGACGGTGCTGCCAAAGGCTATCTCGCTTCA